>NZ_BAEE01000034.1 GCF_000241265.1 Gordonia araii NBRC 100433 | reverse complement strand
AGGATCGAACCCGACTCGGTCAAGGGCGCTGCCGGTGACAATGCCGGACCGGGCACCGTGGCCGGTGTCGGGGGCGCAGGCTGCTGCACCCGCGGTGGGGTCGGTGGCTGCGGAGCGGGCCGAGGTAACCGCGGCGGTGCAGGTTGGCCAGTGTTCGGTGGTGCGGGCCGCTGCCCGTTCTGCTGCGGCGGCCGTTGGCCAGGCAACCCAGGTGCCCGGTAGCCGGGCACCGGAATGATCGGAGTCCCATTCCCCGTACCCGGTCCGGGACCGGGAGAACCGCCGGCGTTCGGTCCGCTACCCGGTGCGCCCGGCGAAGTACCGGTGGGTGGCGGCGTGTTCTGCGTCGGCTGCGGGGTGTAAGTGGGGACATTGATGCATGGCCAATGCGGGCCGTGTTCTAGACGCATCTGATCGCACAGGGCGTCGGCGTGCGCGGTACCCGAACCACCGGACACCACCGCGAAGACGACACCCAGTCCGGCTCCGGCAATCAACAGAACAGCGACCAGTCCCGCCAGCCACCGCCAGCGTCGCGGATTCTTGGCTTGGTTGCTGGTCACGACGGTCGCCTCGGGCGCGGTAGTGGTCATGCTTTGCCTCGGATGGCGGAGACGATCGCGTCGGTGCCGGCCCAGAACCAGCGCCCGGCCAGTGACATGACCAGGAAGAACCCGAGGAACACCGGGATGCTGCCATAGCGGCCGGCCCACTCAGACAGACGCGGCAAGCACAAGGCCGCGACCACCAACAGCACACACCCGGCCAGCCAGAACATCAAGGTGCCGACCGGGACACCGGCACTAGTCGCCGGTTCAGTCGATACCGTCGGCTCTGTCGCCCAGACCGGTGGCCGCTCGGTGACTTGGTCGTCGTCGGTACGCACCAGGTCGATCACGTCGGTGTCGGTGTTCGGGTTGCTCATCGAATTCTTCCTGTCGAGATCCTGCTCGGAGGGACCGCGCGGGTGAGCATTGGCCGCGCGTCGTTCCCACTCTCAAGCACATCCCAACTTTGCTTCAACAAATGGCGGTTGTGTTTGATCATTGCATATAATTTACTATTGCGCATATTCGCGCGAGAGTCGGCAATCCACTGACATGCCAGGTCTGGTCGGGTCAGCGTTGCCTGACCGATCGCCCTCACGAGCCGACGGGACCCGCCCGCGCGCGAGCACGGGCGGTCCGCACTCCGAAGCGCCCCAACCCGACCGGCAGCGCGACCTCGACCACGACGTCCTCGCCATCGATGACGCAGGAGTCGATGCGCATCTGCGAGTAGCCCTGCGCCCGCACGATCCGGGTCGCCGTGGCGCAGGGGTCGGCGGAGCCGCCCAGCAACACGGAGGCCGCCGCCAGCGCGGACAGGTCGGCGGCCGAAGCGGCTCTATGCCGCGCCAACACCGCGGTCCCGACATGGGCCAGCGCTATCGTCACCGCGACCAGACACGCCACGACCGCGACCCCGACCACGGTCGCCGATCCGTCCTCGTCGCCGACCAGGCGGCACAGTCTCGACCGCTGCCCACCTGACGCTCGATCGCCTCCGCCGAGCGGACAAGAATCAGCCGCCGTCGGTCGACGGCCGCGGCTCATCAGCGTCCTCCCCCTCGGGTTCCATCAGCGCCACAGCCCGGCCGCTCACGGTGAGCAGCGGCAGGAGCGGCGCATCGGCTTCGACGAGGACGACGACTTGCTCGCCCTTGCGTGTCACCGTGATCCGCGCGCCGGACGGTCCAGCCGCGGCTCCCACCTCACGCGCACGAGCGTCGCCGGCAGCGGTGAGCCGGGCGACCTCACGCGCCGCGTCGGTGCACCGGAGCGCCGACGTGATGGCACCGAGGCCGCCCAGGCACGCGATCAGCACGACGCTGATCGCGGCGATCGCATACGCGGCCTCGACCGTGGCCATTCCGCTGTCGTCGCGCAGCATCCGCCGAAGCCGGCCCGGCTTGCCGGGCACCTCACCCCACCGAGGTCGACAGCGCCTTGGCGATGATGTTCGTCAACGCGCTGACGATGTTGTCACCGGTGATCACCGTGTAGAGCAACGCCCCAAAACCGGCGGCCGCAATCGTGCCGATCGCGTACTCCACCGTGCTCATCCCCGAATCGTCGACCATCAGTCCCCGAAAGAACCGACTCATCCGTGTCATGACATCCCCCTCCCGCGGCTCGCCCTTCGAGCCGAAGTCCTCACACACCGCCGAGCACCGACGACGCCAAGCCGATCACCACCGGCGCGATGCCCAGGCAGACGAACGCCGGCAGGAAGCACAGGCCGAGCGGACCACTGATCTGCACCCCCGCCCGTTCGGCCGCGGCCAACGCCGTCGCCTGCGCCTCATCGCGCCGTTGCGCCGCCAGACCGTCGAGCCCGTCGGCGAATGCGGCCCCCGATGTCGAACTGCGCCGCACGAGCGCGGCCAAGTCGGCCAACCGCGGCTCGTCACCGATCCCGCGGCTCCAGGCGACAGACGCTTCGGTGCCCAGCGCCAACAGTTCCGCCACGCGCCGCAACGGTGCCGCCAAACGCTCGGGGCATGACTCGCTGACGACCGCCGTCGCACCTGCGGTCGACAGTCCGGCACGCAGGCACACCGCGAGCAGGTCATAGGCGGCCGCGTCGGCCATCGGCCCGTCCGTCTCGATGAGAACGATCGGGCTCGCCGGCTGCTCGGTCCGCAGACGCCACAGCGGCCAGACCGGCGGCGGTGCGGCGAGAAGGGCACCAGCCAGGAGGATCAGTGTCGCACTCACTTGAGCACCCGGTCGACGATCGTCTCGGACCACACGACACCCACCACGGCCAGCCCGACGCCTACCACCAGCAGAACCGAACCAATGCCGCCTGCGAGGAGCACGCCGACCGGGTCGGCTCCGATCGCTTGGCCAAGCACGACGCCGCACAGCGGCAGCAACGCCAGGACGCGCGACGTGGCACGCGGACCCGCGAGTCCCGCCTGCGTGTGCCGCTCGAAGCGCTGCCGCGCCACGAGATCGGCCCGCTTCGCGGCAAGCAGTTCGGTCAACGGCAATCCATGTCGTGCTGCCACCGACCAGAGTTGCGCGATCCCGCGCACGGCTCCGGCCGCCGATGGCACGACTTCGCCGCCGAGCTGAATGCGAGCGGCCAACGCCGACAGGTCTCGGCCCACCCGCGAGTTCGGGTCGTCGGCGAGGACCTCCGACGCGGCGACCGCACACGCGGCCGCGGTAGGAGCGCCGACCGACAACTCGGCACCGACGACGGTGAGGGCCTGCACGGTCGACCCGTCTCGCCGACGATCCGACTGCCTGCCGAGCGCTCGCCGCGCGAGCCACACCCCGGTGGCGGCGGCAATGCCGCAGGCGATCACCACGGTGACCGATCCGGTCAGCGCCGAGAACGCGACAGTGGCGGCGGCCATCAGCACCGACCAGTGCCGCGGATCTCGGGAGACCGCGGGAGCGGGACCAGCTCCGAACACCGCCCAAAACCGGAAATGAGCCTGTGGACGTGGCGCGATCAACACGGCGGCCGCGCCCAGGATCAACGTCAACGCTGTCATGACCGCTCCGCGAGTAGCTCGTGCAGCCGTGGCAGTGTCGGCTGAAAGCCCTTGTCCCGCAGCCATACCGGCGTGATCGACACCAGCCCGGAGTCGTCTCTGCCGACCAACCCGATCTGAGTCACGCCCCGATTACCCCGCCGGTCGCGGCCGAGGACGAAGACGATTTGGACAGCTGCGGCGAGTTGACTGTGAAGTGCTGCCCGACCCAGACCGCCCAGCGCGGCGAGCGCCTCCAGACGCGCCGGCACTTCAGCAGCCGAGTTGGCGTGCACGGTGCCGGCACCTCCATCGTGTCCCGTGTTGAGCGCGGCGAGAAGGTCGACGACCTCGGCTCCGCGCACCTCCCCGACGACGATCCGGTCCGGACGCATCCGCAGCGCTTGCCGTACCAGCGTCCGCAACGGCACCTCGCCGGCCCCCTCGGCGTTCGCGGCGCGGGCGACCAATCGGACGACGTGCGGATGCTGGGGAGCCAGTTCGGGCGCGTCCTCGACGCAGACGATCCGTTCCTGGCGGTCGACGATGCCGAGCAGGCTGTTGAGCAATGTCGTCTTGCCCGTCCCGGTGCCACCGGCGATCAGGAATGCCAACCGCTTCGTGACGATGTCGACGACGAGGTCGCGCACCTGCGTCGGGAGCGCCCCGCGGGCCACGAGAGAGGCGAAGTCCTGACCGGCGGGCCGTAGGACGCGCAACGAGAGGCACGTGCCGTCGACGGCGATCGGTGGAATGACCGCGTGCAGGCGCACCGCTGCGCCGTGGCGTCCGATGTCGCTGAGCTGGCCGTCGACCCACGGCTGGGCGTCGTCGAGCCGACGGCCGGCGCCCGACGCGAGCCGCGCGGCGAGTCGTCGCACCGCGGCGTCGTCGGGGAAGGAGATGGGTACCGCCTGCAGGCCGCCACCGCGGTCCACCCAGACCGACTCCGGGCCGACGACGAGAATGTCGGTCACCTCTGGATCGGCGAGCAATTCCTCGAGCGGCCCGGCACCGACGAACTCGGTCTGCAGATAGCGCAGGGTGGTCAGGAGGTCGGTGTCTCCCAGCACCCCGCCCGACTCGGCGCGGATCGCCGCCGCCATCGATTCGATCGTCGGCGCCGGAGTTCCGCCGCCCGCTTCGGCAGCCAACCGCTCGCGTACCCGATCGACCAGTGCGGGGTCCACGGCCGGCATGCTCACGACGCCACCTCGTCGAGACGCTCGCAGATTCGCCGCGCGATACGGCCCAGCGGGCTGCGGGATCCCGGGCTCAGCGGGCGGGTTTCCATTCGAGCGGCCAGCGACGGATCGCTGCGGTAGCAGTCGAGCAGCGGGACGCCGACGGCGGCGGCCATCTCGACTGGCGGAATGCCGCCGGGGGCGGGGCCGCGCAACACCAGCTCCACCTGGCCGCGCGGGACAGCGAGATTCTCCCGGGTGGCGCGCGTCGCGGCGATGGCCGCAAGGATGCCCTGACTCAGCAGCACGATCAGATCTGCGCGACGCAACAGCTCCCGCTGCAGTCCCGGTTGAGTACGAGGCACGTCGACGATCACAAGGTCGCCGCCCGAACGCCCGGCGTCGACCGCCGCCAGCACAGATTCGGCACGCAACGGCCGCTCCGATCCGGCACCCGCCGCCAGCACGGCCAGCGACCGGTGAGCGTGCGGGAGGGCCTCGTGCAGCGCGGTATGACTGAGCCGTCCGCCGACCACGTTCAGGTCGCGCGCTCGTGGACCGGTCGCGCCCTCGATCCCGAGCATCAAGTCGATACCGGCACCGACCTCGTCGGGGCCGATCAGCAGCACCCGCCCGGCGCCCGACTGTGCTGCCGCCAACCCGGTCGCGGCCGATAGCGTCGTCGAACCCGCACCGCCGTGCCCGCCCAGAATCGCGAGCACCCTGCCGTCGTAGCTCTGCGGCGACTGAAGGTCGGTCAGCGCGGCGACCAGGCCCTCCTCCTCGGCGGGGAGCTCAAACCCCCCGCTCGCGCCGATGACCAGGGCGTCCTGCCACACGCCCGGCGGTGCGCCGTGCAGACACACCAGGAACACACCACGACGCCGTACAACGGACGACCCCGCCAGCCGGTCGACGGAATCCGCGTCGACCACCACCGCATCAGCCTTGAGCCACTCGCCACCGTCGTCGCCGACATCGCCGGCGACGACCGAGTACCCGGCAGCCACCGCACAACGGCCGACGTCATCGGCCAGCTCGGCTCCGACCAGCATCAGCAGCTCGCTCATGCGCTCAGTCTTGCCCGGTGCCGCGACGTCGAGACGCCTACGCACACCTCATTCGCACGAACCTGTGGACACCGCGGAACTGTGGATTACGGAACGCCGAACAAATTCGTCGTCGTAGCGCGCCGCCGTGGTCACTATGACCACGTCACCGCGTGTGGCGGATGATTTTGGCGCTAGGCAAGCGGCGAGACGGCTACCCGGCGTCCGCGAGTGGATCGGCGGGCGCGGCGTCCAGATGCCGCGCCAGATGCCGGTAGGCCACCCGGAAGAAGGAGATCCCGCCCAGGATGTGCTCTTGGTGGCGGAACGACACGAACTCGACGTCGCCTCCCGCGGCCTCCCAATCCCTGGCGAGCCGGGCGAGCTGTGGATACGCGATCGCCTGATCCCACGTCGCAGCACCGACCAGGACCGGGACCCCCGGTGCCGCACTCCCCAGCCGGTTCTCGTCGATACGGCGACGCACCTCCGGGTCCTCGAACGGCGACGGGTCGGCGAACTTGCGGATGTCGCGCCACGAGGTGAGGAAGAAGCCCGCAAGGATCGCCACGAGCAGATGGGTACGGCGGAAGAACCGGGCGAGCAGTCGGCCGCGCCGGGTGAGGAAGCGGTCCACTTCGAGGTCGGGGTAGGCGCTGCCCAGCCCGAGCAGCGTGTACATCAGAAGGAAGGAGAAGGCGCTTCGTTCGTGGAACTCGTAGAGCGCCGACAGATCCGCGGGCACGCCGCCCGCCGCACCGGCGACGAGCGGCAGCTCCGGGGCGTAGCGGGGCTGCAACTCAAGCGCCCACCCCGCCGCGCATCCTCCTTCCGAGTACCCGGTGATCGCCACCGGCAGCTCGTCGAGACCGACGTCGGGCAATTCGCGTGCTGCGCGGATGCAATCGAGCACCGCCGGCCCGAGGGCACGGCCGACGACGTACGGATGTGTGGTTCCGCCGCCGTCGCCGAGACCAGGATAGTCCGGAAGCGCCAGTGCCCACCCGTGGCGCAACGCCACCGCCAGCGACCCGGCCTCGTATTCCAGACCGTAGCTCAGCTGCGCCGACAGCGCCGCGGCCCGTGAGGCGAGCCCCTGACTGCCGACCGCGTAGCCGATCAGGGCCGTCGCCGGGCGGCGAGTCGGAATCAGCACGGTGCCGGTGGCCTCGATCGGATCCCCGGTGGCCGATGTCGTCGTGTACCGGATGTGCCAGGCGCGCGCCCGCAGCCGCACGCCGGGGAGCAACAACGCACGCGCGGGCCGATGATCGACCAGCCGCCCCGGTCGGGTCGTCCGTTCAGCCACCATGATCAATCCCCCGCCCGTCTTGTTCGCGCGATTCCCCGCGCCTGGTCGCCGAGCTCTGCCCGCAGCACCTTTCCCGCGGCGTTGCGAGGTATGGCCTCGACGCGGATGAACGCCTTCGGCACCTTGTATCGCTCAAGCCGCTCGCGGAGCGCGTTTCTCAACTGGTCGTCGGTGAACTCGTCGGCGACGACGAGGTACGCATGGAGAACCTGTCCGAACTCGTCGTCGTCCACACCCACCACCACGGCGTCGGTGACGTCGGGCATCGCGGTGAGCACGTCCTCGACCTCGCGCGGGAAGACGTTCTCCCCACCGGAGACCACCATGTCGTCGGATCGCCCGTCGACGAAGAGCAGCCCGGCAGCATCGACGTGACCGAGGTCGCCGGTGTCGACATGGCCGTCGACCACGGCCTTGGCTTGGAGCCGCACCACGGGGTCAGGCGTATAGCCGTCGTAGTCGAGTGGTCCTCGCACGACGATGCGGCCCGTACTGCCGACGGGAACGGCCTGGCCGTCGGCGTCGACAATCCGGACGGACACGCCGAGTCCCGGTCGTCCCGCGGCCCCCGGTTCCCGCGCGAGGTCGGCCGGGGAGGCAATGGATACGACGCCGGCCTCGGTAGACCCGTACGCGTTGACCAGGATCTCGCCGAAGGCGCGCTGGAACCGCCGGACGGTCGACGTCGTGATGGGGGCGGCGCCGGTGATCGCCAGCCGCAACTCGATGCCGGCCGCCTTGCGTCGGAGGTCCGGTACCGCGACGAGGCGCTGCAGCATCACCGGAACGGCCACCAGCACGGTGACCCGATTCGCGCGCAGATCGTCGAGTACCGCTTCGGGGTCGAAGCGTCGGCGGCACACGACGGTGCCGCCGACGGCCACGACGCCGATCGCCGCGAGGAGACCGAAACCATGGAAGAACGGTGGCCCGACGTAGGCGACGTCGCCGGGTTTCAAGTCCGCGTGCGCGACACCGGTGGCGGCGAGCTGGACTATTGCCCACGGGCCGATCCGGCGTGGCACGCCCTTCGCCAGTCCGGTGGTGCCCGACGTCAGCAACACCATCTGCCCCGAGCGACGGCAAGGGGCGATCGGCTCCGGCGGATCCTGCGCTATCGACCACAACGACCGTCCGGCGGCGTCAGGATCGGCGAGAATCTGGTGGCCGGACCATCCCGCGTCGGCGATGGCCGCACTGAATTCGGCGTCGTGAATCAGCACGTCCAGGCGATGGCGGGTCAGCAACGCCGCCAGCTGGTGGGCCGGCATCTCGGTATTGATGAACACGACGTCGGCGCCGGTTTGGGCGGCGGCCGCCAGTGCGACGAGAAAGCCGCGGTGGTTGCGGCACAGGATTCCGACCGCACCCCCCGGACCGCAACCCGCGCCGCGAATATCGGCGGCGACGGCCGATGAGGCGTCCAACGCCTGCCGGTAGCTGAGCGCACCGAACTCGTCGACGACGACGGCCCGATCCGGGTAGCGGGCAGCCGATACGCCGAGCAAGGTCGCGGGAGTCGCCCCGAACCGGTAGACGGCGCGCAGCAGTCTTGCCGCCGTTCGCGGTCCCGGCGGCGCCAGCATCCCCGAGCCCACGATCGCGGCCGCCGCCCCGAGCCACTGTCTGCCGTCGCCCCGAACCGACGACACCGCTGCGTCCCTCACACTCGCACCGTCTTATCCGCGCCATCAGCGATCTCGTCCTTGGCCATGGCCGCGGCGAACGCGGCATAGGAGGCCGAGGTCTCGCCCGAACGTCGATCGACGAGGGCCAGCGCGGCTTCCAGCGGAGCTTCGAAGACCGTGCTCGCCACATTCAGGAGCCCCAGCCCGCGCGGCCGCATCGCACGGGGGCGATGGGTGATCGCGTAGGCCACGGTGCGCGCGGCCTGCGCCGGGGTGTGCCCGGGCATCGCGGCCACCCACCCGGTGGCCACCATCCGGCTCTTGATGTGACCGGCGTACAGACTGGTGACGGTGATCCCATACTTGCGCGACTCCATCGCGACCGACCGGATCCATTTGTCGAAACCGTCTTTGCAGGCGATGTAGAAGCCCCACCGCGGAGCATTGGGCATGAGCAGTCCGGCGGTGGCGACGTTGACGATGTGCGCTCCGCCCTGCTCGCGCAGCCTCGGCAGCAGCGCGAGCGTCAGCCGCATCGGTCCCAGAAAGTTGACTCCGACCATCGCATCCATGTCCTGTGGCCGCTGAGCACTGCGGAAAACGGACCGGCGCAGCGACTTTCCGGCGTTGTGGATCAGGATGTCGATCCGATCGAAGTCGTCGAGGAGTGCCGCGGCGAACCGGTCCACCGCGGCCGTGTCTCCCATATCGACGACGTACGGGTGCGCCCGTCCGCCGGCGGCGACGATCTCGGCGGCGATCTCATCGAGGCGCTCGCGGGTACGCGCCGCGATCACCACCGTAGCGCCATGGGCGGCGAGCAGACGTGCGGTCGCCTCGCCCTGTCCGAACGATGCACCTGTGATGACGACGACCTTGCCGTTCACCGCATCGCGAATCCGCTCGGCGCGGTACTCCATCGGCGGCCCCACGACCTGCAGGGCAACACGTTCTTGCAGTCGTATCTCAGTCACGCAGACTCCTAGATAATAGGATTATTTGAGATAACCGTACTATTCACATGCTTCGACGACAAGACCGAGGGCGGTATCGTGTCCTCTCGTGGCAAGCAATTCACGGGTGGTCGCTCAGGCCCAGACACGTCGGAGGATCAAGGAGATCGGTCGGCAGATGCTTCTCGACGAGGGGTACACGGCCGCATCCATCGCGTCCATCGCCGAGGAGGCCGGCTTCACCACCGGAGCCTTCTACTCGAACTTCACCAGCAAGGCGCAGCTGACCCTCGAGGTGCTGGCCGACCTACAGCAGGAGTGTCAGGACGAGCTGGCCGACATCCTGGCGGCGCCCGCCGACGCCGACGTCATCGATCGGCTGCACACGTGGTGCAACCGCCTGCTCGACTCCGGATGGCCGCGCCTGGAGCTGGAGTTCGCACTCTCCATCCGCGGCGACGACGAGCTGGTCGCCACCGAGGGAGATCGCAACCGCGAGGCCGTCAACGGCCTCGCTCCGCTGATCGCCGAGCGGCTCCCCGTCCCGTCGACCGGCCCTTTCGCCGCCGAGAACGTCGCCGAGATGATCCTGAACATGGCGTTCGGCATCGCGGTGCGCAACGTCATCGACCCGCGCGTGACCGCAGACGGGATCTTCGAGTCGATCCGCACGGTCATGTCGGCGCAGGTCGCCGACGGCTAGCGGTTACCCGGTGAATGGGGGAACGAACGTGCACGGCACCTTGACCCGGCGTTGCGGGTCGAGCGCGTTCAGCACCATGTGGGCCACCCGCCGCGAACCGGCGATCGCCATGTGATCGCTGTAATCCTGCGCGCAGGAGTCCTGCACGACGATGTTGCGCACCTTCTCCCCCGGCCGACGAGCCGGTACCAACCCGCTGGTGTAGGGCACCACGAGTTCGTCGAACCTGGTCGCGATATTGGTGTAGTTGACACCTTTCACATACGGCGAGCCGCCGGCCCAGATCTTTTCCAGATACTCCGCGCCGGGAAGCATCTGACCGCACGCCTGACACACCGGCACCCACCGGTCCTGCACGCCCAGGCTGCCCAGGAACTTCGACACCGGAACCATGAGCGAACCCATCGTGCCCTGCCACACCGGCGCCAGCGACACGTAGTTCGTCACCTTCGCCGCTCCACCGAGGTGCTTCAGGTAGTAGGTCGGCATCAGCGTGCCCTGCGAGTGTCCGACCAGATCGACGGTTTGCGCGCCGGTGCGCGCCAAGACCCGGTCGACGAACGACGCCAGCTCGCGGGCCGAGCCCTGCTGCGGCAGCATGCCGCCGACGGCGGTGAAGGGCCACGGCAGAGGCAGCGCGCCATACGTCAGCGCGTAGACGCAGAAGCCGCGGTTGGCGAGGAACGCGCCGTAGGCACCCCAATTCGTCTGCTGCCCGCCACCGGTGCCATGGACCAAAATGACAGGTCGCGGTCGGGCGGCGGTCGGCTTGCAGTTGGGCTTGTTGGTCCCGGGCAACGAGCCGCCGTGGTCGGTGAGCTCGTACGGAATGCCGGCGAAGAAGTTGAAGTCCTCCCGGTACTGCGGCGCGGCACTCGCCGTCGGTGCCGCGGCCATGGTGACCACCAGCGCGGTCGCCGCGGCGAGGAGCGCCGCGAGCAACGGCCCTCTGCGACGTCTGACCTGTCCTACCATGACCCCTCCTATCGCCTGCGTTTCCAGCAACCTACTGAGGTCCGGCGGCACACGGGCCGGAATCGAGCAACGAGCGCTGTCAGAAAGTGGCGCAGCGCGCCGTCGTGCGAGCGCCGAGAAACTCGATGGAACCGATCGCCGCGCCGATGCGTCTAAGTAATCGTGAGGGAGAGAAACACCATGCGATGTGGCGGGCATTCAAGCGGACCGCGGTCCGACACCGTCCCGTAAACAGAGGACAACCCCGGCCAATGGGGGGAGAAGGCCGGGGTCGTCACTTTTCAGCCCCGGGGGGTCGGGCTGAAAATCCCGGCTATTGCCGGGTTGCCACACACTATACGCGCGCGCCAGCAACGTTTGCAACAGCAAGTATTCGCGGCGCTGAGCAGTGTGTTTATCGCGAGTGAGCTATCGGCGGCGTCACCCACGACGTACTCTCGGGGCGTGACCTCCGCTGGCAGAACCGCGGGACGACCCCGCGGTAAGCATCGCAGCATTGCCGCCTTCTTCGACCTGGACAAGACGGTGATCGCCAGGTCGAGCGCACTCGCGTTCACCAGGCCCTTCTACTCCGGAGGACTCATCAACCGGCGCTCGGTGATCAAGTCCGCGTACGCCCAACTGCTGTTCACGCTGACCGGAGCCGACGAGGATCAGGTCGAGCGGCTGCGCGCCCACGTCACAGACATGTGCCGGGGGTGGCCGGTCGACCAGATCAACACGATCGTCAACGAGACGCTGCACGACATCGTCGAGCCGCTGGTGTTCGCCGAGGCGACCGAACTCATCGCCAACCACCAGGCGCGCGGCCACGACGTCGTCCTCATCTCGGCCTCCGGCATGGAGATGGTCGAGCCGATCGGCGAGATGCTCGGCGTCGACGCGGTGCGCGCGAGCAGGATGGCGATCGTCGACGGCCGCTACTCGGGCGAGCTGGAGTTCTACTGCTACGGCGAGGCGAAGGCGGAGGCCATGCGCGAACTCGCCAAGGAGAACGGCTACGACCTCGCCGAGTGCTACGCGTACTCGGACTCGATCACCGACTTGCCGATGCTCGACGCGGTGGGCCATCCGACGGCGGTGAACCCGGACCGCGCGCTGCGTAAGATCGCCACCGGCAACGGGTGGCCGATCCTGTCCTTCGACCGTCCGGTCGGGCTGACCGACCGCCTGACCCCGTCTCCCCGGACGCTGGCCGTGTCCGCCGCGACCGGTGCCGGCGTCGCGGCGATCGGAGCGGTGTTCTACTACGGCTGGCTGCGCAAACGCCTGCCCTTCAACTGATCCCCCCGGTCGGTTCCGCCGCCGACTCGGGAACAGACGAAGCGACCAAACGAAGCCACCAATCTAAGCCGCAGCACCCCTCGAATCCCACTGGAGACGGACACAGATTCCGTCGGGAAAATCTGTAGCGATCAAACGCTTGATGTGATGTAGATCACGGTGTACAACAGAGGTACGGAAGACCGGAAGGCCAGGTCCGACCCGGAAGAGAAGGATCGAACTCCCGACCGGAATTCCCAGCACGGGCGGCAAGCACCCACGCGGAGCACGCCGCTACAGAGGCAGAAGCGTTGTGCACCTGCGAATTGCCGGCTCTCGAAGTCGACAAGCCCATTCGCCGAGGTGAGAACACAACCCACCAAGCACGCTTGGTAACTTGGGTCCGTGCTATGCGGGCGGTGACTATCGGGTCGCCGCCCGCAGCGCGTTGTCCGGGGGCCGTCCAGCGCGTCCCCAACATTGCGCACCACCGTCCAACAACAATCCGTGTCGGATCTCGCCATACGGCGTTGGGTTTACGACGACGATCGGGGACGCGCCGCATCGGCGATCGAAGCAGCCTCGGCGGCTCCCGTCTCGAATGCCGCACAGCAGAGCACGATCCACTCCCCCAGCGCCTCGGCGGTTCCTTCCCCGAACCTCGACGCCGCGCGGTGGTACTCCGCTGAGCGCTTCAACCACCCGACCTCCGGCACGCCGAGATTGTGCGGATCCAAACCCGTTGCCACGCAAGCCAATCGGGACGCGCCGCGGGCCACGATGCCGTTCGCCGCGGAGAACGGGGCCAGCGCCAGCAACTCGCCGTGGACCACGGCGGCGACCACCGGCGCGGGCACCGTGGCCGGCGCGGTGACGACCTGACCGAGCAAATCGAGCCGGGCACTCACGTCGGCACCCTCGCGCGGACGTCCGAGCGCATCGGGGTCATCGACGATGTCGGCCGCGGCGAGCACGTGCAACCGCGCCAGCGCCTGCGCGGGCGCCCGCCGATAGACGCCGACCAACTGTTCGAGCGAGTCGCCGTCCAGCGCCTGCGCGACCCTCATGGCACCGGCCAGCAGCGGATCGTCGTAATCCCCGTCGCGGCGCAGTTCGACGCTGCCGCCGTCGATCGCGGCCGACGAGCGACCGCCGCGCCACGAGGCCTCCATCGCCGTCGACGCCCAGCCGCGCAGATTCGCCGGGTGGCGATGAACCGCCGCGAGGGCGTCGCGCGCCCGGTCGGCCGCTTCGGCCACACCGGGCAGCTCGACGAGCGGGGCGAGGGGATGGTCGGCTCCCGGGAATTCGGTCACGGACCACAGACTACGGCTTACCCCGGGCAAGCGAACCGGGTTAGGCTGACCTTACTAAAGCATCGATCTAGGAGGACGCCGTGGCCGGTTCGATTGACGGGAACACCCTGCAGGGAGTCTCCGCGACGACGCTGTGGACGCTGCGCAACAGGGCCGTGGAGGCCAAGCGACCCGACGCGCTTATCGACGACCCGCTGGCCGTCAAGTGCTACGACACCATCGACTACGACTACGACAAATTCGGCAAGCCGAGCCAGTCTCATCCGCTGCGCGCACTCGCCGCCGACGCCGCGGTCCGCGATCACCTCGCGCGCCACCCGGGTGCGACGGTGGTGAACCTCGGCGAGGGACTGCAGACCGGCTTCTGGCGCGTCGGCGATCCGTCGGTGCGATGGGTCAGCGTCGATCTCGAACCGGTCATCGACGTGCGCCGGCAACTCCTGCCCGCGGAGGACCAGGTCGTCGAGTGCCCGTTCTCGGCGCTGGACCGATCCTGGTTCGACGAGGTTCCCGGCGACCAGCCGGTACTGATCATCGCGGAGGGTCTGTTCATGTACTTCACCCCGGATGCGGTGTGGTCGCTGTTGGGCGACCTGGCGACCCGATTCCGCGGCGGCTCGCTCCTGTTCGACTCGATCCCCGGATGGTTCTCGAAGAAGACGCTCTCGGGACTGAACCTGACCGATCGTTATCGCGCACCCGAGATGCCGTTCGCCCTGACCGTCGACGAGGCGGCGACGATTCCCCAGCGGATTCCGCAGATCACCAGGGTCGACGACGTGATGCTGCCGAAGGGCCGCGGCCCGTGGGGCAATCCGCTCCTGCGCGCCACGTCGAATTGGCCGGTGCTGCGCAACCAGCGGCCCTCGCTGTCGTTGGCACATTTCGCCGAGTAGACGATCTGCCTCACCCGGACGACTGCGTTGCATCGGTGTTGCACGGGCCGACGGATCTTGGCTGCACCGCTGCGCGTCGGCGCGCGCCGTGACTACGCTCACAACTATGTCTGATACCGCTGCCGTGTACGCGCCCCCACCGGAATTCGTCGACCAGGCCAATGCGTCGGCCGAGATCTACGACCGCGCGGAGGCCGATCGCCTGGCCTGGTGGGCCGAGCAGGCCCGCCGCCTCGACTGGGAGACGGAGTTCACCGACGTTCTGGACTGGTCGAACGCACCGTTCGCGAAGTGGTTCCCCGGCGGAAAGCTCAACGTGGCGGTCAACTGCGTCGACCGCCACGTCGATGCGGGCAAGGGCGACCGGGTCGCGCTGCACTGGGTCGGCGAGCCGGGCGATTCGCGCGACATCACCTACGCGCAGCTGAAGGACGAGGTGTGCAAGGCGGCGAACGCGTTCACCAACCTCGGCATCCGCGCCGGCGACCGGGTCGCGATCTACATGCCGATGGTTCCCGAGGCGATCGTCACGATGCTCGCCTGCGCCCGTCTGGGCGCCACCCACTCGGTCGTGTTCGCCGGGTTCTCCTCCGCCGCGCTGCGCTCGCGCATCGACGATGCCGAGGCCAAGCTCGTCGTCACCACCGACGGGCAGTACCGTCGCGGCGAACCGGCACCGCTCAAGACCAACGTCGACGAGGCGCTCGGCAGTGGCGACGACGCCGCGAAATCGGTCGAGCACGTCGTCGTGGTCCGGCGCACCAACCACGACCCGAATCTCCCCTGGACCTCGGGCCGCGACGTGTGGTGGGACGACATCGTCGATGACGCGTCACCGGAGCATCAGCCGGAGTTCTTCGACTCCAACCACCCGCTCTTTCTGCTCTACACCTCCGGCACCACCGGCAAGCCGAAGGGCATCGTCCACGGCTCCGGCGGATACCTCACCCAGACCAGTTCGACCTTCCACAACGTGTTCGACCACAAGGAGGGCCGCGACGTCTTCTGGTGCGGCGCCGACATCGGCTGGGTCACCGGTCACACCTACATCGTCTACGGCCCGCTCTCCAACGGTGCGACGGAGATCCTCTACGAGGGCACGCCCAACACGCCCAACGAGCATCGGCATTTCCAGGTGATCGAGAAGTACGGCGTGACCATCTACTACATGGCGCCGACGCTTATCCGGACGTTCATGAAGTGGGGCCGCTCGATTCCCGACGCACATGACCTGTCGTCGCTGCGCCTACTCGGCAGCGTCGGGGAGCCGATCAACCCCGAGGCGTGGCGCTGGTACCGCAACGCCATCGGCGGTGACCGCTGCCCGATCGTCGACACCTGGTGGCAGACCGAGACCGGGTCGTGCATGATCTCCCCGCTGCCCGGCGTGACCGCCACCAAGCCGGGCGCGGCGATGCGGCCGATGCCGGGGATCAGCGTCCGCATCGTCGACGACGAGGGCAACGACGTACCGCGCGGCGAACAGGGATACCTGGTCATCGACCAACCGTGGCCGTCGATGCTGCTCGGGATCTGGGGCGACGACGATCGCTACCGGGAGACCTACTGGTCGCGGTTCGCCGCGCAGGGCTGGTACTTCGCCGGCGACGGCGCGCGCTACGACGAGGACGGCGACCTGTGGGTGCTCGGCCGCGTCGACGACGTCATGAACGTCTCCGGTCACCGCATCTCGACGTCGGAGGTCGAATCGGCGCTCGTGAGCCATCCCGATGTCGCCGAGGCCGCCGTGATCGGCGCGTCCGACGAGACGACCGGGCAGGGGATCGTCGCGTTCGTGATCCTGCGCGAGGAGATCACCGCTGTCGCCGACTCGTTCGAGACCGATCTGCGCAACCACGTCGCCGTCGAGATCTCCCCGATCGCCAAGCCGCGCGAGGTCAACGTCGTGCCCGAGCTGCCGAAGACACGGTCGGGAAAGATCATGCGGCGACTGCTCAAGGACGTGGCCGAGGGGCGCGAACTCGGCGATACCTCGACGCTCGTCGACCCCTCGGTGTTCGAGAACATCCGCAGCCGACGACGGTAGGCAGTCCCCCGATCGAGCCCGGCATGGCAACATAGCCGGGGAAACAATCATCGGAGGGGACTACGTGATCCGTCGAAAGCAGCGTCCGCATGCGTCGTCGCGGCCTGGGCCGACCGCACCGGCACCGGCCATTCCGCTGTCGGACCCCAACGCCGGCCCGAGTGGCGACCCGACCATCGGCAACCTCGTCAAGGACGCGACCGCGCAGGCGTCGACGCTGTTCCGCGGCGAGATCGCACTGGCGAAGGCCGAACTCACCCGCGAGGCGAAGAAGGCCGGGGCGGGCACCGGCCTGTTGATCGCCGCCGGCGTGATGCTCCTGTACACCAGCCTGTTCTTCTTCATCTTCCTCGGCGCGCTGCTCATGATCTGGCTGCCGGGGTGGGCGGCGTTCGGCATCGTCTTCCTGCTGCTGCTGATCATCACGCTGGCCGCCGCGGTCATCGGCTACCTGGTGTTCCGCCGCATGCGGGCGCCGAGCAAGACCATCGACTCGGTGTCCGCGTTGCGCGACGTGATTCCCGGACAGCCCGCGCTCGACGACGGTGGTGCACGGCATCCGCAGCTGCCGCCCGTGCGCGGGCTCTGACCTCTAACGACACGTGGCAGCACCCGACCCTTCCGTCGTCCGGCTCGAAGGGCCGTGGCACCACTTCGACGTCCGCGCGAACGGCCTGCGGTTCCACGCGGTCGAGTCGGCTGACCGGGTACCGGCCGACCGGCCGCTCGTCCTGTTGCTCCACGGGTTCGGCGAATTCTGGTGGAGCTGGCGCCACCAGCTCGGTGCGCTCACCGAGGCCGGCTATCGAGCCGTCGCGGTCGATCTGCGCGGATACGGCGACTCCGACAAACCTCCGCGCGGCTACGACGGCTGGACGCTGGCCGGCGACACGCACGGGCTGATCCGATCGCTCGGCCACACCAGCGCGACGCTGGTCGGCCATGCCGACGGCGGCCTGGTCTGCTGGGGCACCGCGACCCTGCACCCCGCGGTCGTGACGCGGATCGCCGTGATCGCCTCGCCGCACCCGCGAGCACTGCGCAGGGCAGTACTGCGCGACCGGCAGCAGCGCGACGCCTTCCTCGGCGGGTTCCTCTACAAGCAGTTGCCCCGGTTCGGCGAACGCCAGCTGACCCGCGACAACGGCGCCTTCATCGGCGACTACTTCCGCAAACGCGCAGGCCGGCGCTGGCAGGAGTCCCGCGAGTTCGACGACGTGGTGGCACGCAACCGCGAGGCGGTGCAGATCCCCGGCGTCGCGCACTGCTCGCTGGAGTATCAGCGGTGGGCCTACCGCTCGCAGTTCCGCCCCGACGGCGCCCGGTTCATGGAACTCATGGACCGGCCGGTGGGTGTCCCGGTCCTCGCGCTGCGCGGTCGCGACGACGGCTACATCACCGAACCGACGATCGCCGCGAGTCAGCGCTGGGCACCGCGCTTCGACTACTGGCACGTCCCCGGCGCGGGCCATTTCGTGCACGAAGAGCAGCCGGAGCGCACCAACAAGCTCCTCGTCGACTGGCTGGACTGAGCGTCGTGCGCGGGTCGCCGATCAGCTGATCACGCAGGCGCCCGTCGCGACCGGTGCCTCGGCCTCACCGCCGCGGGCCACCTGCTCGCGCAACTCGCCCGCGGTGAGTGCGAAACCGGTCTCGTCGGCGACCTTGTCGCTGGCGCCGAAGATCATCCCGGCGACTTCGCCCTCCGGGGTGATCAGCGGCCCGCCGGAGTTGCCCTGGCGGATATCGCCCCGCAGCGTGTAGGCCTCGCGGCGGCTCGACGCGGTGCCATAGATATTCGGCGAGGTCAGATTGACCCGCCCGCGCACGCGCATCGGTGTCGCGCGGAACGGTCCGTCGGCCGGGTAGCCGAGCGCGATCGCATCGGCGTCGGTCGTCAACGGCTTGTCGGTGAACCGCAACGACGGCGCGGTCAGCCCCGGCACGTCGAGCACCGCGACATCCGCGCGCGGGTCGAACAACACCACCCGAGCCGGCAGCGATTGGGCTCCGGCCTGCACGGTGAGCCGGGCCGTGCCGGCGACGACGTGGGCGTTGGTCATCACCCGCTCGGGCGCGAAGACGAACCCGCTGCCCTCC
>NZ_BAEE01000035.1 GCF_000241265.1 Gordonia araii NBRC 100433 | reverse complement strand
CCCATACGCGCTATGAGCGAGGTGGTGGGGCGACACCGCGGTTGAACACGGGATCCAGGTAGGAGGCCACCAGCGCCATCTGCTGGTCGAGGTCTGCTTCGCAGACCGTTTCCAGTCGTTCTTTGCGGCGCCAGGCGGCCCACTTGGCCTGGCCGATCTTCCCGTAGCCGACCATGTGCGGTGCGATGGGTTCGAGGGTGACACCCCGGTAGCGGGCGACGGCCCTCGCTGAGTGGAGCAGTTCATCGGTGTCAATGCCTTGCCGGGCGAGTTGGACGATGTCGACGTAGTCACGCCACCTCGTGCTGGTGATTCCCCGCTCCAGGATGGTGACGCCCTTCTCGGCGATCGTGGTCTCGGGCGCGTAGCCGAGCAGCACGATCGGGTCGCCCAAGACGCGGTCGATGCGCACCTGCCGCGGGGCGGGCACGATCGGATCTCCAGTGGAGACGTCCCACGCAGCGGTGCCCTTCCACGGCCCGATCGACGCACCGACCCGCACGCGGAACCGGGGTAGTCGGCGTGTTCGCGGATCTCCTGCACGCTGATCGAGCCGAGATCGAACACCACCCCGTCATCGGTCTCGACGGCGGCGATGTCGTGAACGACGGCAATCAGGTGGTCAGCGGTGACGTCTGCTCCGATGGCGTTCGCGTCCGCGTCCTTCGTTGGGCGCCGTACGCCGTAGGCGGCCAGCAGGATCCCGCCCTTGAGGACGAAGTCCTCGGCATGGGCGGTGCGAGTGAGCCGGTCCAGGAACGACTCCAGCGTGTGCCGGATCAGATACTCCTGCGTCGGCGCACCCGTCCCGGCCTTCGCCGCTGCCGAGCGCGCCGCAAACTGGATGCGGCGGAACACCTCATCGTCAACGCTTATGCCAGCGCTTCCAATGTCTGGAGGAGGGGAGACTTCGCCCGAGGAAGCCGAGAGGCGATCTCGATCAGCCGGGCCGGTTTCCCACCACGGCGCAGCCACTCCTTCAACGACTCCCGCGCCAACTCGTACCCGACCTCGCCGCGCAGCCGAAACGCATCGGCGATCGATCGCTCGGGCGAGTAGATCCCGATCGCCTGGTCTGTGCCCGGAATCGGGATCTCCTCGCGGCCGATCTCGAACGTTGGCCGGTCGAACTGATGCCACGCGATCGCGCCAGTGCTCGCCGGCGTACGCGCCCCGCGCGGGATGGCGACATCCAACGCGACGGGGATAGCATCAGTCAACTCATGATGCGCGAGCGCGGACGCCAAGCAGATCGTCGCATCCGGGCGACGGGTCGCGGCCTCGATCCAGTCCCAGTCTGCCGCCGGTGCATCCGCAGGCAGGTAGATCCCGCGAGCGATCCGCTCCAATCGTCCCTCACGCGCAGCGCGATACAGCCCACTGCGCGACAGGCCGGCCTCCTCGGCGGCGCCCGGTCTCACCGTCGACATTACCGCCACCTCCGTTGATACGAAACGTACACACGTAAGTGTAGCCGATGACGAATCGTTTCGTTCGAGTGCTTGTTCGCGTGGTTCTGTGAAAGCGAGGGACGCACCCATCGTGTTCGAGACCACAGCGATTGCCATCGCTGGCGACCCATCGATCCACCTGGCGTGAGCCGTGCCACCGTCGGCTCGGCGGGCACCACAAGACCAAGCGTCAAAGTTTTTTTGACGAGCGTCTACGCTTAGCCTGTGGACACCGGCGACGACGAACTTCTCCAATCATGGGGCCGACGACGGAGCGATTCCGACTCGATCGGTGACCGAGCCTCGCTGGTACAAACCGCGGTCGAGACCGCCGCGGCAGAAGGCGACCTTCCCCTGGACGTGCTGTCCGCGGCGGCGATAACCCTCCAAGCCGCGCGAAGTGACCTGGATCGACTGGAGCTGGCGCTTATGCGTGCCG
Organism: Gordonia araii NBRC 100433; assembly: GCF_000241265.1. Lineage (GTDB taxonomy): Bacteria > Actinomycetota > Actinomycetes > Mycobacteriales > Mycobacteriaceae > Gordonia > Gordonia araii. The sequence goes on along the minus strand of NZ_BAEE01000035.1, from coordinate 19,720 downwards.
CGAGCGACAACGGTCACTCCTGGAGCGTGATCGCCCAGGTACTCGGGTTTCGGTCCAAGCAGGCGGCACACGCTCGTGCTAGCGCGCTGGTCCACCGCCTCGAGGTCCGCACCGGCGAGGAGGGCGAGTCGTGAAGTTCCGCATCGAGCAGCGAACTTTCGAGGAGCTCCTGGTGAATGTTGCGCCGGCGATTCCTCGGCGACCGCCGCTTCCTCTCTTGGCGGCGGTCGAGATCAGTGCCGCGGACACCGATCGGGTCACCGCTTCGGTGTACGACTTCGAGGTGGCGGCGCGAGCGTCGGGCACCGCAACCGCGGTCGTCGAGGCGGGCTCCGCCCTGGTCTCCGGCCGACTCCTCGCGGAAGTGGCGCGACTACTCCCACCGACGCATCCGGTCGAGGTATTCACCGACGCCACGGACCTTCACGTCGGATGCGAGGAGATCGCCTTCACCCTGCCTCTCCTGCCCATCGACGACTACCCTGCCCTGCCGCCCGTCCCCGACGTGATCGGAACCGTCGCAGGCCGAGAACTCGACGATGCGGTCCAGGCGGTGACTAGCGCCGCCGGCAAGGACGACACTCTGCCGATGCTCACCGGAGTCAAGGTCGAATTCCATCCGTCACACCTTCGCCTGGTCGCTACCGACCGATTCCGAATCGGCATCAGGGACGTCGGGTGGTCACCGGGCGCACGCATCGCCGGCGAACAGCAGGTCCATAGTGTCGTCGTCCCAGCGAAGGCGCTCAGCGAAGCGGTACGGACGTTGCAGTGTGCCGAGATCAACGTCGCCGCCAGCTCGGGTGACGGCGTGCTGGGGCTCCGCAGCGAAGCGTCGCATCGCACCCTCCGCCTCATGGACCAGCAGTTCGCGCCCTACGACCGGCACTTGATCGAGGACTACTCGACGTCGGCGTCCGTTAGCACCAGCGAGCTGACGACAGCCGTGAAGCGGGTGGCGCTGATGGCAACCGGGCACGCGCAGATACTCCTCGCGGTCTCGGATTCTTCCGTCGAACTGACGGCCGGCGGACCGACCGACGGCCGGGCGCGGCAGATGTTGCCGTGCTCGGTGAGCGGAGAACCGACCACCGTTGCCTTCAACGCCAAGTTCCTGATCGACGCGCTCGGCGCGTCTGACTCGGCGACGACGACCATCGGATTGAACGGCCCCACCCGAGCGGCCACCTTTCGGCCCGAGCCGCGCACGAACACGGACCGTCACATACTGATGCCGGTCCGACTTCCGACGTGAATTGTCACAGCACCGGATCGACACCCTGATCTCACATGCGGCGCAGCTCCGGCCACAGCGTCGACCACGGAGCCCGGGGATGGCAGAGGCGAATGTCCACCTCGGTCGACACGGTGGGAAAGCCGATCCGGTGATCGAACCGCCGGACCGTGCGCGACCGATCGCACATGTGGTCCTGAAGCGCGGCGTCAGAGCTGACGACGCGGAGCACCGTCGTGGCCGAGTCCGCAGGCTCACCGAAGAATCCGTACCCACGGCTCGGGCTATACACCGGTGGCAGGCCCGTGCCGTAGTAGGCGAGCGCGGCCGCCTGCCAGTACGAACTCGTGACGATCGCCTGCGGCCGTTCGCCGTCGGGTAATTCCGCGATCGATTGCTCGACGGCACTGGTGAGCTCCGGCCAGCCGAATTGGCCGTAGACGGAGATCAGCATGCCCGCTTCCATCACCGATTTCGGCTCCGCGATCTCGGATTCGGGCGTGAAGGGCAGGCTCACGACGATGGAACCGACCGCGAGGATCGACAGGGGCACGGTCACCGCCAGCCACAGCCTCGGCCTGGGAAGCGTCTCGAAGGCGACGGCTCCGGCGGCGATGATCACCGGCAGCATGCCGCCGGGGTAGTACGGCCGACCCGCGGTGATGATGAAGACGATCACCAGCAGGATGAACGCGGGTGCCAGGAACCGGTACGGCCGGAGCCGGTGCGACCGCAAGAGGGCGTAGAGGCCGTAGAGCAGGAGAACGCAGCCGAGCACGCCGGCGGTGAGCAGCATGATCGGGATGAAGGCGACGCGTCCGCCCGCGTACTGACTTTCTTCGGCGACCTGATCGGTGAGCTGGAGGTACGGCCAGCCGCGCTGCGCCTGCCAGAGCAGGGCGGGAATCATGGTGACCACGGTGAACGCGCCGCCGGCCCACAGCGCGGGCCGACGCAGGAGGTCTCGTGGGCCCCAGACCAGCGAGGCGACGATTACACACACCCAGAACACCGGGATCAACCACTTGACCTGCATGTCTATCGCGGTCACCACGCCCGCCGCGAACAACAGCCAGTCTTGCCGAGTGCGAACCCAGCGCACCAGCAGCCAGGTGATCGCCACCCACAGCGGGGTATCGATCGCGTTGGTGGCGAGCAGCGAGGACTGCAGCAGCAGGAAGGTGGACGTGGCGTACGCGCCCGCCGCCAATGCCTGCGCGAAACGACCGCCGCCCATCTCCCGGGCGATCAACGCCGACAACAGGATCCCGATCAGGGTGATGACCAGCGACGGCAGCCGGAACAGAATCAGTGAATCGCCAGGCATCGCGTCGCCGAGGAGCGCCAGCAGCGGCAGAACCGGACCCTGGTCGGCGTAACTCACGGACAGGTGGTGGCCGGCGGCGATGAAGTACAGCTCGTCGCCGAACAGGTGATACCTGCTCGCGCTGAACGCGGCGACGACCGCGCTCAGAACGAGAATGGGTACGAGCGCGATCCACGCGATCGGCGCGGGATCGGCGGTCTCCACGGGGGCGGACGGCCGCATGATCAGAAACTAGCACGAGCGGCCGTGAAGGCGAGTGTCACGATCCGATGAATCTCACCGGCAGATCCTCGTCGGGTACGGCGAAGCTCAGCAGCTCATATCCTTCGCGCTCGATATCTTCGCGCGCTGCACCGGAGAGCCGGACGACGGGCTCGACCTCCAGAAACTTGCCGCCGGTGCGATGAAGCTTCCAGAGTGCGGCGACTCGACCGTCGTAGAGCACCGCGCCCCGACTCATGCGCTCCTTGATCAACAGGCGTCCGCGCGGGGTGTCTTCGATGAACCGCGACCGGTCGGCGTGCGAGAGCAGCAGGTTGTCGAACTCGGGCAGAAACCGGGTTGGTGCGAGCGTCTCCTCGGCGGGGAGGTCCGTCTCAGCAAGGTCGAAGAGTTCCCGGCCACTGGCATCGTCGACATACGCCCGCAGCTGCGGGCGAAGCCGGTCGACGACCTCGCCGAGCTTGGTGAGACCGCACCATGCTTGGACGTCCCGCACCTGGGCGGGGCCGTACGCCGCGAAATACCGGAGCACGACGTCGTCGATCGGCATCGCCCTCACCTGGCGGCCCAGCCATAGCGAGGCGGTCGACATCGTGGGGTTTCCGCTCTTGCCCCAGATCCCTCGCGGAGGAACCTGGATCGCGGGCAGCAGACAGCGCACCGCGTGGGCGAGCGCGGCAGGGTCTCGATCGGGCCATCGCGGAGCCAGCTTCTCCCGAAGCTCGGCCGCAGTGCGTGGTGCTTGAGCCATCAGTGCCTCGCCGACGGCCAGCACCTCGTCGACGTCGAGGCCCTCCAGGCGTTCGCGCCCATACGTCGCGTTCTGGAAGACCTCGCGGTCCAGGCACGGCTGAACCAATGGACGGATCCCCAGGAAGTCCCGACTGGACATCAGATGGATCGTCGCGCGCATCGCTCCGCCGCGGACGGCCTGCCGGTTCTCGATCAGCGACGCGAGATCGCCGGTCTCGAATCCGACCAGCCGCGACCACAGCCCGACGTAGGGCGCCAACGGCACCTGCGCCTGCATGCCGACGAGGTGCTCGATCGCGTCGAGCGCGGGCCGATCCTGTCGTTCCAGCAACCACTGCCGGTGCAGTGTGGCGCGATTGAGGACGCGACGGCTCAGGCGTGCCGCCTTCACCACCCGCCTTCGACCGCCTGGTTCAGTGCGATCAACGTGTTGTCGGGTGCGCGTAGGACGGCGAGCTTCGCGCCCGGAACGTCGACCACGCCGGTGTTCGGGTCCACGCCGTCGACCGGTTGCCCCTCGCCGAGTGGGGCGAGGGAACCGTCGGCGACCTCGACGAGGGTGGACGAGCCGAGTTCGGACAGCTGCCGATGAGCGTTGTCGACGTCGTCGGCGTCCCAGAAGACAACCGGTTCATCCACCCACGGCAGCTTGGTCAGGCCGATCGAGACGGTCTCCGTGGAGAAGCTGGCGAAATCATCGGAGCGGAAGTCCGGCTCGCGCCCCAACGCCGCCGACCAGAAGGCGATCGACGCGTCCAGGTCGCGCGCGGGGAACACGACAGAATCAATGCGAGTGAGGGGCTGTGGCATACGACAAACGGTACAACCGGGGTACGACACTCTCGTCTGGTCAGCCGTGCAGCGCGGGCCGGTAGACGAGTTCTTGGATGCGGCCGTCGAGTGTGTGCTGCTCGATCAGCTCCAGGTCGAAGTCGTCGGCGCCGGCGAAGATCGGCGCGTCCCCGGTCCGGCCGCTGATGACCGGGAAGATCGTTACCTGAAGCCGGTCGACGAGGCCCGCCGCCATGAGGGCGCGGTTCAGTGCGAGGCTGCCGTGGGAACGCAGCGGGAGCACGGGGACGATGCAGCGCCAGCGCGGCGCGAGCCGCTCGACGACTGGTAGCCACAACGCCTCGTCCATCAGTGCGCCGTGGAGGAGCACGACCGCATCACCGGTCCCGCCGGTGTCGACGTACTCGACCTCGCCGCTGCTCAATCGAAGCGACCTTCTGGGCGGGTTCTGTTCGCCGATCTCACCCGGCGGCATCGGTACGCTCCGCCGGCTCGTGAGCTCGTGCGGCGACGTCGGCGACGACTCGCCGCATCGTGACGACGGCGACTCGACGGTGGAGCAGCGAGATCGGCGGCCACACGAACCGGGCCGCACGACGGTGGTACTCGATGAAGAAGGCGAGCGTGACTCTGTCGCCGGCGACCTGGCAGACGTACTGGGTGGTCATTAGCGACTCGACCTCTTCGAGCAGCACCCAGTTCTCGCCCCGAGCGGTGACCAGGCCGGGTACGTCATCGGATGCCCCGGCCAGTATCCGGACCCAAGCCGGTGCTCGGTGATGGAACGCGACCGCCCAATCCTCAGGCGACGTGGCCGTGGCGGGCACCGGTCACGGCGACCGTCGCCGATCCGTTCGGCAACGTGATCGGCTTGATGTACAGCCCGCACTATCTGGAAGTGCTCGCGGCGCCGTCGCGCTGACCTTCGCCCCGACACGGAGATGGGGAGGGGTCGGTCCATCGCACGTCCGTTACTGTGGCACCCATGCCTGCCCAACATCGGTCACGGCGCCGGACGGCGCTGCTGTGGGCCGGTGCTTTGGTCGGTGCTTTCGCGATGATCGCCCCGAGTCTGACGGCGCCGGCGGCGCACGCCGAACCGGTCACCGGACTTCTCGGGAAGGTACGTGACGGTCGCTGGTACGGCGCCCACATACCCACCACCGGCGGCGCGCGGCTCTATGCCGATGTGCTGCTCCCGGCTCGTCGGTCGGGACGCGTTCCCGTCGTCCTGGCGATGGGACCGTATTTCCAGCACTACTCGCCGAGATCGGGCGGACGGCAGCCCGCCGACCGCTACAACGACCTTATCGAGGGCGCCAGGTTACTGAAGCGCGGATACGCCGTGGTCTTCGTCGACCTGCGAGGGTTCGGCGGCAGCACCGGATGCCCGGACAACAGCGGACCCGTCGACCGCTCCGACATCCGCACCGCGGTCCGGTGGGCGGCGACCCGGAAGTGGTCGTCGGGCCGTGTCGCGATGTACGGGAAGTCTTACGACGGCGTCACCGGACTCATTGCCGCCGGCATGCGCATTCCTGGGCTAGCCGGCGTCGTCGCGCAGGAGCCCGTCTACGACTGGTACCGCTACCTGTACGGCAACGGCGTGCCGCGCACGACGCGGAGCAGGACCCCGCTGTCGTTGATCTATACCTCGGTGAACCCCCCGCCAACCAACTTCAACGATTTGCAGTTCCGCGAGTACGCGGCGCGCTCGGCTGCCAACATCGTCAACCCGACGTGCAATCTGGCTGCGCTCGCGGCGCAGCAGAACGCGTCGCCCGACGACCGCTACTGGAAGCATCGCCGGATCCTCGAACCGCTGAGCGGGTCGACGGTGCCGATCTTCCTCTCGCAGGGCTTCATCGATCAGAACACGGCGGCCGACGGTCTCGCCGAGGCGTTGCGCTATCACAGCGGCCCGGTCAACGGGTGGCTCGGCATGTGGGACCACGTGCGCGGCAACGACACCGACCGCACGACGATGATGGGTGCTGCGACGGACCGGTCGTCGACCGGACGCCGCGACTTCCTCGTCCAGGTCGCCCAGTTCTTCGACCGCCATCTCAAGAACGAGGGAGCGGCGCCGACTGGGTTCTACGTCCAGGACAACACCGGGGCCTGGCGGACGCAGCCGTCGTGGCCGTTGCGTTCGGCAGTGCGCAAGGTCGAGCTGAGAACGGGTACCTACCGGCACGACGGCAAGCAGGTCGCGACGAAAGTGCGGGTACGCGGTCGCTGGCTGGCCACCCAGGTCGATGCCGTCCCCGCCGGCGCGCAGCTCGCGCAGGACACCGAAGACGACAGCGCTAACGGCGTATGGACGATGCTGCCGCCCGAGGCGACCGCGGCCCGGATCAGCGGTGCGCCCTGGGTCACAGTGAACACCCGCGTGCGCAACAACAGTTCGGACCCGCTGGTCCAGAAGACTCCCGTCGCGGTCGACGTCTACGACGTCGATCCGGCCGGGCGCGCAACGTTGATCACCCAGAACGTGGGAATGCTCGCCCCGGGATCCACCCGGCTCCGGCTCTACGCGACCGACTGGCTGGTGCGCGCCGGTCACCGGATCGCCATCCGGATCACCGATTCGAACCGGGGACGCTGGGAGTACCCGGTCTCACCCAACAACGCCGCGGTCACGGTCGTGTCCGGCGAGGCGCTGCTGCCGCTGGCGCCGATTAATGCCGGCACCCCGACGACCGGATCGTCGAATACCAGCCTCGAGGGCTACCTGCACCGCTACCGGTATCCGGTGCCGCGACGCTGAGGATTTAGCTGCCGCCGATCACGAAGATCAGGTAGGTGCACAACCCCAACACGATCGCGGTGATGTAGGCCCAGCCGATCACCAGCGCCGCGACGGCGTAGGCGTCGCCGGTTTCCCCGGTCTGGGCGATCTCCGCGCGCGCCTTGCGTCCCAGGAAGACGCCGATCGGGGCGGTGATGCCGAGGAACGAGCAAATGAGTGCTGGAATCGCGTTCTTGTTCACTTCAGTGGTGGTCGTCGGAGCCGGCACCGCGTGTGGCTTCGCGCCGGTGCTACTCACCGGTTTGGCCGGAGCAGGCGGTCGAGTGGGAGCCGGCGGCTTCGCGGCGCCGCCCGGTGCGGGCGGTCCCGACACCGGGGGTTCCGGAGGGCGAGTGGCCGGACCGGTCGGCTTGGGCGCCTGGCCGGTCGGCTTGGCGGGTCCGGATGATCGGCCCGGCCCCAGTGCCGGCTGAGGTTTCGGCGCAACGGGTGGCGCTGGGCGCGCGGGAGCCGGCGGGGCGATCGGAGGGATCACCGTCGTCGGCCTATCCGGGTTCGTCGCCGACGGAACCGGCGGCGGCTTGCCGGGCGCCGGAGCCGCGGGCGGGGGAGGCGTCCCAGTAGGTGACTTCGGCGGGGTGGGCGCCTTGGCGGCGCTGGGACCACGCCCGGGTGCCGCTGGCGCGCCGGGTCCGGGCCGTCGCGGGGGACCTCCCGGTCCGCCGGTGGCAGGTCGTCGTCGAGCGGGCGGTGGTGGTGCCGGGGTCCAGGCTCGTCCCCGAGTGCCCGCGGGGCGCGAGCCGCCCGGAGCTGAGGATCCCGGTGCGGGGGTACGAGGTGTCTTATTTCCGCGCGGCGCCGACGGACCGCCCGGAGGCGGCCCCGACGGCGGATTGGCGGGGGGAGTCGGCGCAGGCCGTCTGTTCAACGGGCTGTCGCCCGTTGAATCATCGCTGCGCTCGTGTGAACTCATGTGGCAAAACTACCCGGTGGTGCGTGTCAGCGCGTGAAGTCGGTGACGCGAGGAGGCTCGGGCGCAACGGGCGTCGCGCCTGGACCGGAGAGGCGACGGCGTGCGACGACGACCACGGCGACCGCTATCGCTGCCACGACGGCAGCTATCACTGACTTGGAAGACATGCCGTACACCCTGCCAAACCTCGCAGCTACAGCCAACTGGACCGTCGTCGATTCGGGTGCGCCGCCGCACGCCGGCGGCACGAGATGGTTGGATGAAGGAGTGACGAATACAGCGATCATCCACACCAATCGCGGCGACATCGCCGTGACCCTGTTCCCGAACCACGCCCCCAAGACCGTGGCGAACTTCACCGGATTGGCCGACGGCTCCCAGGAGTACAGCACGGCGAACGCCAGCGGCGGCGACTCCGGACCCTTCTACGACGGCTCGGTGTTCCACCGCGTCATCGACGGGTTCATGATCCAGGGCGGCGACCCGACCGGCACCGGTCGCGGCGGTCCCGGCTACAAGTTCGCCGACGAGTTCCACCCGGAGCTGTCCTTCGACAAGCCGTACCTGCTGGCGATGGCCAACGCCGGCCCCGGCACCAACGGTTCGCAGTTCTTCATCACCGTCGGACCCCAGCAGCACCTGAACCGGCGTCACACGATCTTCGGCGAGGTTGCCGACGAAGAGTCGCGCAAGGTCGTCGACGCGATCGCCACGACGGCGACCGGTCCGGGCGACCGCCCCGTCGACGACGTCGTCATCAACTCGATCGAGCTGAAGGACTAGCCATCACCGTCTCCACGCCACGGCCGGGCACCGCAGTCACGCGGGCCCGGCCGATTGCGACCTATGCCCTGGTAGCCGTGAACGTCGCGGTCTTCGCGATCTGCTTCTACCAGGCGGGCACCGGGAACTTCTACGGCTACGTCGATTCGCCGGTGTTCAACAACTCGACGTTGACGCCGACCGACATCGCCAATCACGAGTATTGGCGACTTCTGACGTCGGGGTTCCTGCATCTGTCGATCATGCACATCGCGGTGAACATGATCTCGCTGGTTCTGCTCGGCACGATTATCGAACCGATCCTGGGCACGGCGCGATTCCTGTTGGTCTACCTGGTTGCACTTTTCGGCGGGAGCGCCGCGGTCACCCTGCTGTCCGGGACGAACACGGCGACCGCGGGTGCCTCCGGAGCCATCTACGGGCTGATGGGGGCGATGCTCGTCATCGTCCTCAAGTTCAAGGCGCCCGCCGGCCAAGTGATCGCGATCATCGCGGTCAACATCTTCATCTCCATCTCGGTCCCTGGCATCTCGCTGGTCGGTCACCTGGGCGGGCTGCTGTTTGGCACTCTGGCGACGGTCGCGGCGTTGTACCTGCCCGAGCTGGTCATGGGGAGACAGACGCCGACCATCGAACTGCGTCGCCGGGCGAACGCGGCCGCGTGGCTGGGCATGTTCGCCCTTCTCGCGCTGGCGATCATCCTGGGTGTGCTGGCCCCGCATCTGCGTGGCTGAAACGGCCCGGGGTTCACAGGAACCTTGCAGGTGTTAACCAGCCATTCGACCTCCGTGACGGCTATATTTCGTTCAGTCGGCTGAAGCCGGCCCTTTCATGAGAGGAAGCACATCATGCGCTTTGCAGATCGTCACCGTCGCGGTGACCACGGCCACGGACGCGGCCGTGACTATGACCGCCACGACCGGTGGGACCGTCGTCGCCGCCACCGTCGCCGTCGTCGTTACTGGGACCCGCGCTACCGTCGCTACTACTGGGGCTGGTACTGATCCTTCCCTGAGCGACAGGCTCCCGAGAACCCGGCCGCGCGAGCAGCCGGGTTCTTTCTTTGCCCCGACTATTCACAGCAATCTGGCAGGGAGAGGACAGCGCACGCGGCGGGTGATCGCTTACCTTTGCTGGTAAGAGCCAGAAAAGCGCCGATCGACGAGGAGTTTGCGCGAGATGTTCTTCATACCGCTCCGGCGCGGCAGCCGAGTCGTCAGTGACAACTGCACGTGGGGATCCGAAGACCGGTCCCGCCAGCCTAAGAAGCGTGCCCGCTTCTACAACAAGCAGACGCGCCGCTGGGAGTGGCGCTACTGCTACTGAGCGCTGCCACTGATCGCGCAGCGTCGCTCACTCCACGCCGTCGTATTCGACGGCGAACCCGGCTTGTGCCAGGGTTTCCGCCACCGCGGCCGGGTCCGCGCCGAGGTCCCACCGTCCGAAGACGACGAGGCGGGAGTCATCCGGCGGAAGTCCCCGGCGGCGCGCTGCGTCGCGTGACGAGTCGGCCGCCTTCGTTTCCTCGGTTGCGAGGTCGATCTCCAGCTGGGTACTGCGCCGACCGATGTGTCGCAGCGTGAGTACCCGGATCCGGTAGACGTCCTCGGGCGGGTACGACCGCTGACCGGTGATCGTGCGGACGGTGAGCAGGTTGTCGTGGATCGCCAGCCGGGGCCGCAGACGCAACGCCGAGATGCCGAAGAACAGCAGACCGGCGGCGGCGAACAGGATCAGAACCAGTCCGACTGGGTCGAGCCCGACGGCCAGCGCGCCTGCGACCAGCGCGAATGCGCCGGCCAGCAAGGCGTAGCCCAGTCCGACCGGTGTTGACCAGGACGCTTGCAACGACCCTCCTCGGCCTAGTTATCCACAGGGGTTACCCACAGTGTGGATGAATTACACACATGTTATTTCCACAGTGTGGATAAGTTCAGCGCCACCTCATGGTCATCAGCAGGCCGACGACCATCAGGGCGAATCCGATGAGGAAGTTCCACGGGCCGAGGTTCGCCATCCAGTGTAGGAACTGGCCTTCGCCTCCGTAGGTCGTCGGCGTCGCGGCGAGGTAATAGACCACCAACCACACCAGGCCGAGCAGCATCAGGCCGAACATGACGCTCTGGTAGACCAGTCCCGACGGCCCGGCCTTGACCTTGACCGGAGTACGGCTCGCGGTGTTGATCGTGTAGTCAGTCTTCTTGCGGACTTTTGACTTGGGCATACTCCAACTATCCCATGCCAGGGCGGTAGCCTGTCCACGTGAGTCAGGAAAACCGGATCCTCGTGATCGACAACTACGACAGTTTCGTCTACAACCTGGTGCAATACCTCGGCCAGCTGGGCGTGACGGTCGATGTCTGGCGCAACGACGATCCCCGGCTCTCCGCCGTTCCGCTGGCCGAGACGATCACCCGCTACGACGGCGTTCTGCTCAGTCCGGGACCGGGTACGCCGGAACGCGCGGGCGCGACGATGGACGTGGTCCGTGCGGCGCGAACCACCCGGACACCGGTGCTCGGCGTCTGCCTGGGGCACCAGGCGATCGGCGCGGTGTTCGGCGCCACCGTCGACCGGGCCCCCGAATTGCTGCACGGCAAGACGTCGACCGTCATCCACGACGGCGAAGGCGTTCTGAGCGGACTGCCCAGCCCGTTCACCGCGACGCGGTACCACTCGCTGACCGTGCTGCCGGAAACCATCCCCGACGAGCTGACCGTCACCGGCCGCACCGAAAGCGGAATAGTGATGGCGATGCTGCACCGGGATCTGCCGATTCACGGGGTCCAGTTCCACCCGGAGAGCGTGCTGACCGAGGGCGGCCACCGCATGCTGGCGAACTGGCTGGCTGTCTGCGGGATCGACGTCGACGAGACGTTGGTCGGGCAGCTCGAGAAACAGCTGGCCGCCGCGCTCGACTAGGCGCCCGCTTCTGGCTCGCGTCCGCCTGCCGGGTGCCCACTCGGCACATGTGAGGTGCCCACTCGGCGGAAGTCTGGGCACGGTCGGCGTCTATTCGGTGGTCGAGTGCCCGGCGAGGCGCCAGCCGAGTCGGGTGTATCGAGACCATCGCAAGCCGGTCTTCATTGGCGAGTAGCTGCCCAGTCGGCGTGGGTGAGGTGCCCACTGGGCGGTAATCCGGGCACGGTCGGCGTCTGTTCGGTGGTCGAGTGCCCGGCGAGGCGCTAGCCGAGCGGGTGTATCGAGACCATCGCAGGCCGGTTTTGATGGGTGAGTGGCTGCCCACTCGGCGGGGGTGGGGTGCCCACTCGCCGCAGGTGAGGTGCCCAGTCGGCGGAGGTGAGGTGCCCAGTCGGCGGAGGTGGGGTGCCCAGTCGGCGAAAAGGTGCTGGACCTAGCCGATCAGGCGGCCCTGGCCGACGACGATGCTGACGCCGTCGTCCTTGCGGATCGCCGACCCCGCCGGCGGATCTTGCGCGACGACCCGGCCGTCGCTGCGGTGCCCCAGCGGCAGGCCGCGCGTCGACTGGGTCAGCGTCGACACCCGCCAGCCGGCGGCCGCGAGCGCCGCTCGCGCTTGTCCGGGGGTCTTGCCGATCAGGTTGGGGACGATGAACATGTTTCCGCGCGAGATGGTGACCGTGACCGTCTCGTCGGCGGCGATGGTCGACCCTGCCGGCGGGGAGGTCGTCACCACCTGGCCGCGAGGCATTTCCGAATCGCCCGGCACCACGGTCATCTTCACGCCGAGTTGCTTGAGGATCGTGCGTGCGCGGTCTTCGGTCTCGCCCACCAGCTCGGGGATGGTGACCTGTTTCGGGCCCTCGCCGATGTGGACGACGACGACCGCGTTGACCTCGGTGTCGGTGCCGGCGGGAGGCGTGGTGTTGACCGCCTTGTCCAGCAGGTCCGGTGGTGAGTCGACCTTGTCGGTCTTGACGACGGTGAAGCCGAGCATGGACAGTGCCTCGACCGCTTCGGCGCGGGTCTTGCCGCGCACGTCGGGGATCTTCTGACGCTGCGGACCCGTTGACACGTACAGCGTGACCTCCGAGCCCTCCTCGGCGGACACGCCGGCGCCCGGTGTCGTCCTCGTCGCGATTCCGGCGGGCACGTCGAGGCTGGACTCCTGCATGGTTTTCACACGGAACCCGCTGCGCTCGAGCAACTCCTGGGCCGGCTGCTCGGGGACCTGCTCGACCGAGGGCACGCTGACCTGCGCGGCGGGACCCGACCACGGCTGGAAGATGATCAGGCTGCCCAGGAGCAGGATGACGGCCCCGATGATCGCGCCGGCGCGCAGCCGTCGCTGCCGGAAGATGTTCCGGCCGGAATCGTCGTCGGTGTCGTGCCGCCCACCCGGCGTCGGGCGGACCATCGCGCGCGGGCCGGTGTCGATGAGATCGGTCCGCTCGGCCGCGGACATGATCATCGGCGCCGCCGGACGCTGGCCGGACAACACGCGGATTAGGTCGGCGCGGAACTCCGCCGCGCTCTGGTACCGGTTGGCCGGGTTCTTGCTGATAGCTTTCAGGATCACCGAGTCCAGCTCGGGCGGGATGTCACCGCGCAGGTCCGAGGGCAGCGGTGGATCCTCGTGGACGTGCTGGTGGGCGACGGCCACCGGAGAATCCCCGGTGAACGGCGGCTCGCCGGTCAGGAGCTCGAACAGCACGCAGCCCATCGAGTAGATGTCGCTGCGCGGATCGACCTTCAGGCCTCGGGCCTGTTCCGGGGACAGGTACTGGGCGGTGCCCATGACCGCCGACGTCTGCGTCATCGTCGCCGACGTGTCGTTCATCGCGCGGGCGATGCCGAAGTCCATGACCTTGACCGCGCCGGTGCGGTCGATCATCACATTGGCGGGCTTCATGTCGCGGTGCACGATCGAGGCTCGGTGGGAGAAGTCCATCGCGGCGGCGACGTCGGCCATCCAGGTCAGCGCCTGCCGCGGCGACAGCGGGCCGTCAGCCCGCAGGATGTCCCGCAGGGTCTCGCCCTCGACGTACTCCATGACGATGAACGGCAGCGGACCGTCCTCGGTCTCGGCTTCCCCGGTGTCGAAGACCTGCACGATCGTCGGGTGATTCAGCTTGGCGGCGTTCTGCGCCTCACGGCGGAAACGCAGGTAGAAGCTGGGATCCCGCGCCAGGTCGGCGCGCAGCACCTTGATCGCCACGTCGCGGTTCAGCAACAGGTCGCGGGCGAAATGAACCTCCGACATACCACCGAAGCCGAGCGTTTCGCCCAGCTGGTAGCGGTCGGACAGGTGATGGGGCGTCGTCGTCATCGGCTATCCGGGGAGCCCTGGGATCGGGAACGGGGGCCACTTGGCGGTCGGCGCGCCCGGGTCGGGCGGCAGGTCCTCCGGACGCGGGCGCGGGCGCGGACGGTTCGTCTGCGGCGGCGGTGCCTGCGTCGTCGTGTCCTCGTCCTCGGTGGTGGTCGTCGTCGGCGGACGTGTCGTCGTGCGCGTCGTCGTCGGCGGCCGCGACGTGGTCGTCGGGGTGGTCGGCGCCGGGCGAATCGTGGTGGTCGACGGCGTCACGTCGGTGGTCTGGTTCATCTGCGTGAAGAGATAGCCGACCAGGACCAGCGCGGTGACCAGCAGCATCACCGCGATCGCGGCGAGCGCTTTCTGCCCACCGGTCCAGCCGCCGCTGGCTGGCGCCTTGGCAGGTGCCTGCTTGGCCGCCTTTCGGGCCGGTGTGGCGGCGTTGGCTGCGGCTCGCCCACCGGCGGCGCCCGCTGCGGCGATGCCCGCCGTGGTCGGCGGCGGCACGGATTCACCGGCGCGTACCGCCGCGACGGCGTCGGCGAACTCGCCGCCGTTGGCGTAGCGCTGAGTCGGATCCTTGGCGAGGGTGGATTCGATGAGTTCCCGGACCTCCGCGGGCAGATTGCTCGGCAGCGGCGGCGGGGTCTCCCGGATGTGCTTCATCGCGATGGTGATCGCGCCGTCGCCGAGGAACGGCCGCCGGCCGGTCAGCGCCTCGTAGCCGACCACGCCGAGTGAGTAGACGTCCGACGCGGCGGTCGCCTCGTCGCCGTTGGCCTGCTCGGGCGAGATGTACTGGGCGGTGCCCATCACCATGCCGGTCTGCGTCACCGGTGCGGCGTCGGCGGCCTTCGCGATGCCGAAGTCGGTGATCTTGACCTGTCCGGCCGGGGTGATCAGGATGTTGCCCGGCTTCACGTCGCGGTGGATCAGACCCTGCTCGTGGGCGGCCTGCAGGGCGCGGCCGGTCTGCTCGAGCATGTCGAGGGTGTTCGACACCGGAAGGCGGCCCATGCGAGAGATCACGGCGTTGAGCGGCTCGCCGTCGACGAGTTCCATCACCAGGTACGCCAGCGCCTGACCGCCGTTGCGGTCGGGCGTCTCGCCGTAGTCGAAGACGCCGGCGATGCCGGGGTTGTTCAGGCGGGCCGTCGTCTGCGCTTCGGTGCGGAACCGGCCGATGAACTCGGGGTCGGTCGAGTACTCCGATTTGAGGACCTTCACCGCGACGCGCCGGTTGAGTCTGGTGTCGAGCGCTTCCCAGACCTGCCCCATGCCTCCAGTGGCGATCAGCCGCATGAGGCGGTAGCGGTCCGCGATCACGGTGCCCTGTTGCAACGTCATCGTCCGGTACCTCCTCCCAGTGCTGCGTTGATCACTTCTCTGCCGATCGGCGCGGCTACCGTCGCGCCCGTCGTGTCCCTGCCCAATTGTCCGTTCTCCACCACTACCGCGACGGCGATCCTCGCGTTCGTCGACGGGCCGAATGCGATGTACCAGGCGTACGGCACCTCGTCGCTGGCCGGACCGGCCGAGTGCTCGGCGGTACCGGTCTTCGACGCGATGGTGACGGGGCCCCCCGATTGTCGTTCCGAATCGGTCATCAACGAAGTCAGGGTTGCCGCCTGCGCCGCGGTGATCGGCTCGTTGACCGTCGTCGGCGATGTGGTGTACAGCGTCCGAAGGTCAGGTGCTTGTAGCTTATCGACCAAGTATGGCTGCATGCGCACCCCGCCGTTGGCCACGGTCGCGGCGATGATCGCGTTCTGCAGTGCGGACACGCGGACGTTGTACTGTCCGATCGCCGCTTGGCCGAGTGCGGCGCGGTCGCTGACATCGCCGAGCGTGGATTTCGCGCGCACCGGAAGCGGCAGCGCGGTGGTCGCCTCGTCGAGCCCGAATCGCTTGGCCGTCTCCCCGAGGGTCGTCTCGGCGAGCTTCATCTTGTTGAGCACGAGGTCGACGAAAGCTGTGTTGCACGAGTACTGGAACGCTTGGGCCAGCGTCACGGTTCCATCGACCGCGCCGGGGCACGTCCGGTTGCCGTAGTTGGTGAGAGAGGCGTTGGACCCGGGGAGGTTGATCGACCGGGCCGCGGTGAGCCGCAGATTGGGGTCGAGGCCGTCGCGCAGGGCCGCCGCGGTGGTGATGACCTTGAACGTCGATCCCGGCGGGTAGAGCTGATCGAGGGGGCGATTCAGCATCGGATCCGCCTTGTTGCGAGGGTTCGTCCACTCGGCCCATGCTTGCTCGCGCACCTCGCGGTCGTGGCTCGCCAGCAGGTTCGGGTCGTACGACGGGGTGCTGGCGAGCGCGAGGATCTTCCCGGTGCTCGGCTCGATGGCGACGACAGCACCGCGGCACGGGCCGTCGCAGCGGCCGTTGCTCAACGCGTTGTAGGCGACGCGCTGCAGGTGGGGGTTGATCGTCGTCATCACGTTGCCGCCGCGGGGGTCGCGGCCGGCGAACATGTCCATGAAGCGCTGCCCGAACAGGCGGTCGTCGCTGCCGTTGAGGATCGAATCCTCGGCCAGTTCCATACCGGTGCTCCGGTACTGGAACGAGTAGTACCCGGTCACCGGGGCGAAGGCCGCGGCGGATTGGGTCGGGTAGGCGCGGAGGAAAGGGAGCGTGCCGTCCGACGGCACGGACCTGGCGACGACGTCGCTGCCAGCGGTGATCGCCCCTCGCTGCCTTGCGTACTCGTCGAGCAACACGCGCCCGTTGCCCGGGTCCGCGCGCAGCTTGTCGGCCTGGAACACCTGGATGTAGGTGACATTGGCCAGGAGCACCACGACGAGCAGGCACACGAAGAGCCCGACGCGCTGGATCGGCTTGTTCATCGGTCACCCCCCGTGGGGATGACGCTGGTGGGCATCGCGGTGATCGCTGGCCCGGCCGGTTTGCGCTGCTGGGGTTCGCGAGCCGCGTCGGAGACGCGGATGAGCAGCGCGACGAGGATGAAGTTGGCCAGCAGCGACGACCCGCCGTAGGAGACGAACGGGGTGGTCAATCCGGTGAGCGGGATCAGCTTGGTGACTCCGCCGACCACGACGAACAACTGGATCGCGAGTGTCGCGGCCAGCCCGGTGGCGAGCAGTTTGCCGAAGCTGTCGCGGACGCTGGCACCGGCGCGCAGTCCGCGCATGACCAGGATCAGGTAGAGGCACAGCACGGCGGCCAAGCCCACCAGGCCGAGTTCTTCGCCGATGGTCGCGACGATGAAGTCGGTGTTGGCGAAGGGGACGATGTTGGGCCGCCCGGAACCCAGCCCGGTACCGAAGACGCCGCCGGTGGCGAGCCCGAACAGGCTCTGCACGATCTGGTACCCCTCCTCCGTCGCGTAGGAGAACGGGTCGAGCCAGATTCGCACGCGGACCTGCAGGTGGCTGAAGACGGTGTACGCGAGTACCGCGCCGGCGACGAACAGGACGAGGCCGATGATGACCCACCCGATCTTGTCGGTGGCCACGTAGAGCATCGTCAGAATCGTCATGAAGATGAGCAGCGGCGTGCCGAGGTCGTTCTGCAGCGCGAAGATGGCCATGGCGATGACCCAGGCGACCAGCAGAGGTCCCAGGTCGCGGGCGCGGGGCACGTCGAACCGGCCGATGCGTTTGCCCGCCGTCGTGAAGAGATCGCGTTTGCCGACCAGGACGGCCGCGGTGAACACGATGAGCGCGATCTTCGCGAACTCGCCGGGCTGGATGGAGAAGAATGGGGTGACGATCCAGTTCTTCGACCCGTTGATCTCCGACACCGAGCTGGGCAGCACGGCCGGGATCAGCAGGAAGAGCAGGCCGCCGAAACCGAGTGTGTAGGCGTAGCGCGCGATGGTCCGGTGGTCGCGGATGACGATGAGTACCGCCGTGAAGGCGACGACCCCGAGCAACGTCCACAGCATCTGCTGGTCGGCGTTGTGCTTGACCTCGACGCCGCCGGTGATCGATTCGCCCGCGCGCGCCGCGCCGAGGTCGAGGCGGTGGATCAGGACCAGGCCCAGCCCGTTGAGGATCGCGACGATCGGCAGGATCAGCGGGTCCGCGTTGGGCGCGAACCGCCGGACCACCATGTGTGCGACGAGGTACAGCCCCAGGTAGGCGCCGATGTACTTCACGACGTCGAGGGTCAGCTGCTGGCGCTGGGCTGTCTCGACCAGGAGCAGGGCGACGGACACCAGCGCGACGGCGAAGCCGATGAGGACGAGTTCGGTGCGCCGGGCGCGGTCGCTCGTCGCGGCGGCTGCGGGCGCGGCGGCCGGGGTGATCGAGGGGGCGCTCATCGGGCCCCCCGGCAGGGTCCGTCGGTGACGGTCGGCGGCGGCGGCGGTGGCAGCGGCGCGCCCGGCGGACCGGGTTGCGGCGGAGGGGGCGGTCCGACCGGTCGCGGCGTGCACATCGGCAGGAGGTTCAGGTGGCGCACGCGCTCGTGCATGTCGGTCAGCGACAGGTCGCGCACCTTGGTTTCACGCACCGCGTTCCGGTCGAGCTCCGCGAGGGCCGCGACGGGCAACGGATTGCACGTCGCGCCGGGATCGGCGGTGAAGGTGATTTTCGGCTGCTCGGCGGCCAGGTCGTCGATGCACACGCGTTCGGCCGGCGAGTTGAGGTTGAAGCGGAGGACCGGGTCGGGCGATCCGCGGTAGATGACGATGTTCCCGTCGTCGACGCTGAGGAAGTGGTTGGCCTGCAGCTTCGAGTTGGTGACCCATCCGGCCACGCCGATGCCGGCGAGGAGGAGCGCGACGATCGCGACGGCGACCCACCGCCGGCGGTGGGACACCGGGGCGGGCTCGGGCTCGTCGACGGCCGGGGTCTTGGCCGGCTCGGCCGCGGGGCGCAGCGCGGCGGCTCGTCCGGCGGCCGACGACGGATCAGGGGTGTAGACGGCCTCGCCGTCGCCGCCCGCTGCACCGCCCACGATGGGGCGCGATTCGCCGAACTCGGTGTCGACGACGTCGGCGACGATGACGGTCACGTTGTCGGGCCCGCCGCCGCGGAGCGCGAGTTCGATCAGCCGATCGGCGCACGCCGCCGGCTCGTCCACCGAGGAGACGGTGTCGGCGATGGTCTCTTCGGAGACGACGTCGGAGAGCCCGTCGGAGCAGAGCAGGTACCGGTCGCCGGCGCGCGCCTCGCGCATCGTCAGCGTCGGCTCGACCTCGGATCCGGTCAGCGCGCGCATGATCAGCGAGCGCTGCGGGTGGGTGTGGGCCTGATCGGCGCTGATCCGGCCCTCGTCGACGAGGGCCTGGACGAAGGTGTCGTCGCGAGTGATCTGCGAGAGTTCGCCGTCGCGGAAGAGATAGGCGCGCGAGTCGCCGACGTGGCACAAGCCGACGCGCGTTCCGGAGAACAGCAGCGCGGTCAGGGTGGTGCCCATGCCCTCGAGTTCGGGGTCGGTCTCGACCTGGGCGGCGATCGCGTCGTTGCCGAGATCCATCGCGTGATGGAGCAGATCGAGGATGTCGCCGCCCGGCTCGTCGTCGTCGAGCGGCTGCATGGCCTGGATGACGAGTTGGCTGGCGACTTCGCCGGCGGCGTGGCCGCCCATACCGTCGGCGAGCGCGAGCAGACGCGCGCCCGCGTAGACGGAGTCCTCGTTGTTCGAGCGGACCAGGCCGCGGTCGCTGCGCGCGACGTATT
>NZ_BAEE01000036.1 GCF_000241265.1 Gordonia araii NBRC 100433 | reverse complement strand
GTGGTGCAGACGCCGACCGTTGCTCAAAGCCGTACTCGCCGATATCGCCGACGGCACGTGTTCAGTGCTGGAGCACGCGTACCTGACTCGCGTCGAACGGGCTCACGGTCTGCCGCGACCACGTCGACAGGCACCGACGACCGTCGGCCGCGACGGCTTCCGCGACGTCGAATACGACCGGTGGGGGCTCGTCGTCGAACTCGACGGCAGATACGGCCACGACAATGCACGAGCACGGGACCGGGATCTGGAGCGGGATCTCGACGCTGCCGTCTTCGCTGACCGCCGCACGCTGCGGCTGGGTTGGGGGCAGGTGTACCTCCGGCCGTGCAGCACGGCGGACAAGGTGGCAACCATGCTGCAGAAGCTGGGCTGGACGGGGCGCTCTCCCCTTGTGCTCGTTGCGTCCAATCGCAGAAGTGTGGTGGTTCGTGACCATATAGCGGTCACAAACCACCGCACTCCAGGGCGAACTACACGTTCTGCAGGCGTACGCGACCTTGCGCCAGGAGCGTGCCGTCCGGCAGCGACATCTCGACCTGCCACAGCTGCTGGCGCTTACCGCGGTGCACCGGCGTGGACCGGGCGACGATGGTGCCCTCCGATACGGATTTCAGAAAATCTGTGTTGTTGTTCACACCCACGGCGGTACCACCGATCTCGGTGTGCTGCAGCCAGAGGAACCCGGAGATGCTGGCGACGCTCTCGGCGATCGCGCAGTAGACACCGCCGTGGACGATCCCGAACGGCTGGTGATGATTCGGCGTGATCGGCATCTCGGCGACCACGCCGTCGGCCGTGGCCTCGACGATCTTCATGCCGAGCGCAGCGTCGAGCCCGCTTGCCTCGCTGGTGTCCAAAGCTGGGTTGTTATCGGTCATCACCCCAGGTTAGCGCCCGTCGAAAGACCGTCTGGATCCCGTACTGAAACCTCACTGAATACAGCGGCAGGCCCCACGCTCTCCTACAACGTGGGGCCTGCCGTGCCGTGGATCGGGGGTCTCTGCAGCCCTCAGGACACTCGCGCGATCCGCGTAATTGGTAATGTAGGCTAGCCTTACCTAGTTGTCAAATCCTCAGCGCGAAGACGTTCGATAACCCCAGGAGCAGCAGTGACCACCACCATGAACGCACTGTCCACACCCACCCCATCCGGCCGCGCTCGAATCGGTAGTATGAAAAAAGTGAATGCGTTGGGAGACTTGGAACGGGCGGTCATGGACACGCTCTGGGATTCGAGCGCCCCGCAAACGGTGCGCCAGGTTCACGAATCGCTCAACCGCTCGCGCAATCTCGCCTACACGACCGTGATGACGGTCCTCCAGCGTCTGGCCAAGAAGGGCCTCGTCACGCAGATCCGCGACGACCGCGCGCACAAGTACCAGGCCGCACACCACCGTGAGGACCTCGTCGCCAGCCTGATGGTCGACGTTCTGGACTCCGCCGACGCCCCCGGATCCCGCGAGGCAGCGCTCGTGTCATTCGTCGGCCAGGTCGGCGCCGACGAGGCCGCCGCGCTGCGCGCCGCACTCGACGATCTGGCGGCGACGCAGTCGCACGGCCGCAACGCGAAACCGAACGAACCGACGTGACCGCGGTCGCGTTCGGCATCCTGTGCCTGCTCCTCGTCGGCCCCGTGCCGGAGTGGCTGTCCCGCGCACAGTGGCCGATGCGCGCTCCCCGCGCCGCGATGACCCTGTGGCAGGCCATCGCCGTCGCCGCCATCCTCTCCGCCTTCAGTGCGGGGCTCGCGATCGCCGCGAACCTGCTGCGCCCCGGTCCCGACGGCACACCGACCACCAGCGTGCCCGCCGAGATCGAACGCCTCGGCTGGCCGCTCTGGCTGCTGTCGGTCAGCGCCTTGGCAGCCACCCTGCTCGTCGGCGCCCGACTCGCGGTCACGACCATCCGCGTCGGCGTGCGGACCCGTGCCCGTCGGGCGGCACACCGCCAGCTCGTCGATCTGATCGCCACGATCGATGACCCGGTCGTCGGCGACGGACATCCGCTGCGCGCGCGCTACGTCCGCCGACTCGCCGTCGACAAACCGCTCGCCTACTGCCTGCCCGGGCGCCAGCGCCGCGTCGTCGTCACCGACGGCGCCGTCGAACGTCTCACCGACGACGAGCTGCGCGCCGTGCTGGCACACGAGCGCGCCCACCTGCGGGCCCGTCACGACCTGGTGCTCGAAGCATTCATCGCGCTGCAGGCGGCTTTCCCGCGCTTCGTCCGCAGCGAATCGGCCCTCGGCTCGGTCGAACTGCTCGCCGAAGCCCTCGCCGACGACCAGGCCGTGCGCACCACCAGCCCCACCACGCTGGCGCGCGCGCTTGTCGCCGTGTCGGACTCGGCCGCACCGGCAGGGGCGCTGGCCGCGGGCGGGTCGACGACGGTCACGCGCATCACTCGCCTGGCCGCGCCCAACTCCACGCGCGTAGCGATCGCGGCCTACAGCGCCGCGGCCGCACTCCTCGTCGTCCCGACGCTCGCCGTCGCCATACCTTGGCTCGTCGAATTGTCCCGACTGCTCGGTGGTTAAGCTGACATCCATGACTGCGCCTTCCTCCTCCGCCCAAATCGGGGTCACCGGCCTCGCCGTGATGGGCTCCAACATCGCCCGCAACTTCGCCCGCAACGGCTACACCGTCGCCGTGCACAACCGCTCGATCGCCAAGACCGACGCACTGCTGGCCGAGCACGGCGATGACGGGGACTTCGTGCGGACCGAGACGATCGCGGAATTCGCCGCCGCGCTGGAGCGGCCGCGGCGGGCGCTCATCATGGTTCAGGCGGGCGACGCCACCGACGCCGTCATCGAGGAACTCGCGGCGGTCTTCGAACCGGGCGACATCATCATCGACGGCGGCAACGCCCTCTACACCGACACGATCCGCCGGGAGGCCAGCCTGGCCGAGCGCGGCCTCCTGTTCATCGGCGCCGGGATCTCCGGCGGCGAGGAGGGCGCGCTGCTCGGGCCGTCGATCATGCCCGGCGGCCCGGCCGACTCGTACAAGGCTGTCGGCCCGATGCTGGAGAAGGTCGCCGCGCAGGTCGACGGCGAACCCTGCTGCACCCACATCGGCCCCGACGGCAGCGGCCATTTCGTCAAGATGGTGCACAACGGCATCGAGTACGCCGATATGCAGCTCATCGGCGAGGCCTACGACCTGATGCGCCGCGCGCTGGACATGCCCGCCAACGGCATCGGTGCCGTATTCGCCGCGTGGAACGACACCGAGTTGTCCAGCTACCTCATCGAGATCACCGCCGAGGTGCTCAGCCAGGTCGACGCGAAGACCGGCAAGCCGCTGGTCGACGTGATCGTCGACGAGGCCGGGCAGAAGGGCACCGGACGCTGGACGGTCAAATCGGCGCTCGACCTGGGGATCCCGGTCACCGGGATCGCCGAGGCCGTCTTCGCCCGCGCCCTCTCCAGTTCGAGCGCCCAGCGTGACGCCGCCGCGGGACTCGCCTCCGGACAGCTCGCCGCCGCACCCGCCGACGCCCGTGCGTTCATCGACGACATCAAGGCCGCCCTGTACGCCTCGAAGGTCGTCGCCTACGCCCAGGGCTTCGACCAGATCGCCGCCGGCAGCCGCGAGTACGGCTGGAACGTCGACCCCGGCGCGCTGGCCACCATCTGGCGAGGCGGGTGCATCATCCGGGCCCAGTTCCTCAACCGGATCCGGGAGGCGTACGCGGAAAACCCCGAGCTGCCCTCTCTACTGCTAGCGCCGTACTTCCGCGACGCCGTCGAGTCGGGCATCGACTCGTGGCGCCGCGTCGTCGCGACCGCGGCCACGATGGGCATCCCGGTACCGGCCTTCGCGTCGTCGCTCGCCTACTACGACGCATTGCGCGCGCAACGGCTGCCCGCCGCCCTCACCCAGGGCCTGCGCGACTACTTCGGTGCACACACCTACCGTCGTGTCGACGCCGAGGGCAGCTTCCACACGCTGTGGAGCGGCGACCGCTCCGAAGTCACCACCTAACGACGAAAGCACCCACACCGAGCCGCCGATGCGATTCCACGCCGGGCACCGCCCCGACTACGACCTGACCTACGACGACGTCTTCATCATCCCCAACCGCTCCGACGTCGCCTCACGGTTCGACGTGGACATGGCGACGGTCGACGGCACCGGCACGACCATCCCGATCGTCGTGGCGAACATGACCGCCGTCGCCGGGCGGCGCATGGCCGAGACGGTGGCGCGTCGCGGCGGCATCGTCGTACTGCCGCAAGACCTGCCCATTCCGGCGGCGACCGACCAGATCGCCTATGTGAAATCCCGCCATCTCGTCGCGGAGACCCCGGTGATCCTCTCGCCGGAGCATTCGGTCGCCGAGGCGCAGGCGCTGCTCACCAAACGGGCACACGGCGCGGCGGTCGTCGTCGACGATGCGGAGAAGCCGCTCGGCCTGGTCACCGACGACACGTTCGCCGGCGTCGACCGATTCAGCCGCGTGCGCGCGGTGCTCGACACCGACTTCCTCGCCCTCGACGCCGCGACCCCGCCGCGCGCGGTGTTCGACGCCCTCACCGAGCGGCACTCCGAATTGGCGGTTCTCGTCGACGACTCGGGCCGACTCGTCGGGGTCCTGACCAAGATCGGCGCACTGCGCGCCGGCATCTACTCCCCCGCCGTCGACGACGCCGGCCGGCTGCGCGTCGCCGCGGCCGTCGGTATCAACGGCGACGTCGTGGCCCGTGCCGAGGAGCTCGCCGCTGCGGGTGCCGACGTGCTGGTCATCGATACCGCGCACGGACATCAGGAGAAGATGATCGCCGCACTGCGAGCCGTCGCGGCGGCGGGCCTGAAGGTTCCGCTGGTCGCCGGGAACGTCGTGTCGTCCGGTGCCACCCGCGACCTGGTCGAGGCCGGGGCGAACATCGTGAAGGTCGGAGTCGGCCCTGGCGCCATGTGCACGACGCGGATGGTCACCGGCGTCGGCCGCCCGCAGTTCTCGGCCGTCGTCGAATGTGCCGCCGCGGCCCGCGAACTCGGTGCGCACGTGTGGGCCGACGGCGGCGTCCGCCATCCCCGCGATGTCGCGCTGGCGGTCGCCGCGGGAGCGTCGAACGTGATGATCGGGTCGTGGTTCGCGGGCACCTACGAGGCTCCGGGCGAACTCCTCGTCGACGAGCACGGTCCCTACAAGGAGAGTTTCGGCATGGCTTCCAAACGGGCGGTGGCCGCCCGCTCCGGCGACGACAACGCCTACGACCAGGCGCGCAAGTCGCTCTTCGAGGAGGGCATCTCCAGTTCGCGGATCCGCGTCGATCCGGTGCGCCCGAGCGTCGAAGACCTCATCGACCAGATCTGTTCCGGCGTGCGCTCCACCGCGACCTACACCGGCGCGCGCTCACTGCCGGAACTGCACGAGAAGGTCGTGCTCGGCATTCAGTCGGCAGCGGGCTTCGCCGAAGGGCGCCCGCTCCCGGGCGGGTGGTGAGCGGCCGTGGACTGGATTGACATAGCCGCGACCACCGCCGCGGTGGTCGGCTTCATCGCGCTGACGATCGGCACCGCCATCTTCGTCGCCTCCGAGTTCTCGCTCACCGCACTGGAGCGCTCGACCATCACCGACGACGTCACGACCCGGGGCGACCGCCGGTCCCGCCAGGTCGACCGCGCCCACCGCACGCTGTCGTTCCAACTCTCGGGCGCCCAGCTCGGCATCACGATCACCACGCTGATCACGGGTTATCTCGCCGAGCCGGTCCTGGCACAGTTCATCAAGCCGGCCTTGGAGGCGCTGCGCATCCCCGACGGCTGGCACCCCTGGCTGTCGGCGGCACTGGCCCTCATCCTCGCGACCTCGCTGTCGATGGTCCTCGGCGAGCTGATCCCGAAGAACCTGGCCATCTCCCGGCCGCTGTCGACGGCGCGCCTCACCGCGGCGCCCATGGTGGCCTTCTCCGCGGTCTTCCGGTGGGCGATCAACGGTCTCAACGGTGCCGCCAACTGGATGGTGCGCCGCCTGGGCATCGAACCCGCCGAGGAACTGGCCTCGGCCCGGTCCCCACAGGAACTCGCCTCGCTGGTCCGCAACTCGGCGCGGCACGGGGCGATCGACGCCGACACCGCCGTCCTCGTCGACCGTTCGCTGCGCTTCGGCGAACTGACCGCGGAGGATCTGATGACGCCGCGCGTGCGGGTCACCACCCTCGGACCCGCCGACACCGTCGACGACCTGGTGCGGGTCGCCGCCGACACCGGCCACAGCCGCTTCCCGGTGTGCCACGAGGGCGACCTGGACAACTTGATCGGCGTCGTGCACATCAAGCAGGCCTTCTCCGTGCCGCACGACGAACTGCGCACGACGCGGCTCGACACCATCGTGTGGCCGGTGGCCACGGTCCCGGCCAGCCTCGACGGCGACGCCGTCGTCGAACAGCTCGCCGTCGGCGGGCTCGAGGTGTGTGTCGTCATCGACGAGTACGGCGGCACCGCCGGGATCGTCACCACCGAGGACGTGATCGAGGAGATCGTCGGATCGGTCACCGACGAGCACGACGACGAGAACGAGGACGTCCTGCCCGAGGGCGACGGCTTCCAGTGCTCGGGGTTGCTGCGGCTCGACGAGGTCGAGACGGCGACCGGTCTGCGCGCGCCCGACGGTGCCTACGACACGCTCGGCGGCCTGGTGATGTTCCTTCTCGGCCGGGTGCCGACGACCGGCGACGAGGTCGAGATCGAGTCCCGCGGGCGCGGTGACGACGAGGACGAATCCGGCAACGGCACCGACCGCCCGGCGGTCGAGCGGCGCTGGCTGGCGCGCATCACCGCCATGGACGGGCGGCGCATCGACACCGTGTCGCTGCAGCCGCTGGCGTCCGACGACCAAGGGTTACGCCGATCGAGGGAGACGCACCGATGAGCGACTGGGTGGGCGTCGGACTGACGATTCTCCTGCTGGCGGCGAACGCCTTCTTCGTCGCCGCCGAGTTCTCCCTGATCTCGGCGCGGCGCGACCGCCTCGAGGCGCTGGCCGAAGACGGCCACTCGCGGGCCCGCACGGTCATCCGCGCCTCCGAGCGCTTGTCGATCATGCTCGCCGGCGCCCAGCTCGGCATCACGATCTGTTCGATCCTGCTCGGCCGCGTCGGCGAGCCGGCCATCGCCCACCTGCTGGAACGCCCGCTCGAATGGGCGTCGGTGCCGAGCAGCCTGCTGCACCCGATCAGCTTCACCGTGTCGCTGACGCTGGTGGTCGTTCTCCACATCCTCCTGGGTGAGATGGTGCCGAAGAACATCGCCCTCGCCGGTCCGGAGCGCTCGGCGATGCTGCTCGTGCCGGTCCACCTGGCGTTCGTCCGGCTGACGCGCCCTATCCTGGCGTTCTACAACTTCCTCGCCAACATCGCGTTGCGGGCCATGCGCGTCACTCCGCGCGACGAACTCGACTCGACGGTGTCGCAGGCCGAACTCGCCGTGATGATCAGCGATTCGCGCGACGAGGGATTGCTCGACGACGAGGAACACCAGCGCCTGACCCGTGCACTCGCCAGCGTCGGGCGCACGGTCGCCGACGTGATGATCCCGCTTGCACAGGTCCGGTGCGTCGACGCCGCCCCCGGCCAGAGCGGACCGACGCTGCGCGCGGTCGAAGAGGCGGTCGCCGAAACCGGCTACTCGCGCTTCCCGATCCGCCGCACCGACGGTGCGCTCACCGACTACCTGCATCTCAAAGACGTGCTCGGTGCCATCGCCGACGACGACCGCGGCCCCGACACGATCATCGGCGCGGAGGAGATCCGGCCGTTGCCGGTCATCAGCTCCACCGCCATGCTCGACGACGCGATGACCGACCTGCGTCGCACGAGTTCGCACCTGGCCGCCGTCGTCGGGGAACGCGGCGAGACGATCGGCCTGGTCGCGCTCGCCGACCTGGTCGAGGATCTCCTCGGCACCGTCCGAGACGGTACGCACCGAGTCTGAGCATGGTTGGGCCGCACTCCCCTCGCCCCGCTCAGCCGGTGTCGGGCGTCGCGGCTCTCGTCCCGGCCACCGAGTGGACCGTCGAGGCGCAACGGCACCGCGCCCGGATCGACTCGTTGGTCGGCGGCTATCTCGACGATCGCCGGCGCGGCCACCGCCACCCCGTCGTCGACTTCTTGTTCACCTACTACCCGTATCGGCCCGCGCAACTGCGACGCTGGCATCCCGGGTACGGCGTCGTCCTGGGCGATCCGCCCGACGGGCCACATCCATACGCGCAAGCGCGCGGGTACGGCCCGGTGCCCGGCGGCGCGACAGTGACCGCGGAGTACCTGCACCGGCGCGAGCGCACGCTGCGCACGACCCGTGCGCTGCTTGCCGCCACCGCCTCACGGCCGGCGCGGTTCGGCTGTTTCGGGCTGCACGAGTGGGCAATGGTGTACCGCAGCGACGCACCCCGGCATTCGGCGCCGCTGCGCCTCGGCCGGGCCGGAACCGACGAGGTGGTCGAGGCGAATCAGCTCCTCTGCACGCACTTCGATGCGTTCCGCTTCTTCACCGACGACGCACGCGGGCGTAACGTCACACAGCTGATCCGCGACGACCAGCTCGCGTATGAGCAGCCCGGCTGCCTGCACGCCACCATGGACCTCTACCGCGTCGCCGCCAAGCTGAGCCCGCTGCTCGACTCGGCCCTCGTCGTCGATGCGTTCACCCTCGCCTACCGCGCCCGCGAGATCGACATGCGCGCCAGCCCGTACGACCTCGCCGACCTCGGCTACGCCCCGATCCGCATCGAGACCGCCGGCGGTCGTGCCGAATATGTTCGCGAGCAGCAGGCGATCGCCGACGCCGGTACCGCCCTGCGCGTACGGCTCCTGTCGGCGATCGAGTCGTTGGTCGATCTGGCATGACCGCTCGCGAGGTCTCGATACAAATTCTCGCTCCGCTCGAATTCACTCGACCACCGTCGATGGCCCCACGGTGGTCGAGTGCCGGCGGAGCCTGCGACGCCGGCGTATCGAGACCAACCGACCACGGTGATCGAGTACCCCACCCGCAGACGTACCCCCACGGTGGTCGAGTGCCGGCGGAGCCTGCGACGCCGGCGTATCGAGACCAACCGACCACGGTGATCGAGTACCCCACCCGCAGACGTACCCCCACGGTGGTCGAGTGCCGGCGGAGCCTGCGACGCCGGCGTATCGAGACCAACCGACCACGGTGGTCGAGTGCCTCGCGAC
Organism: Gordonia araii NBRC 100433; assembly: GCF_000241265.1. Taxonomy (GTDB): domain Bacteria; phylum Actinomycetota; class Actinomycetes; order Mycobacteriales; family Mycobacteriaceae; genus Gordonia; species Gordonia araii. Next base: position 180,358 of record NZ_BAEE01000036.1, on the reverse strand, counting down.
GCAGGAGCGAGGTGTATCGAGACCATCTCCGGCCGACGTCGCAGACTAATCGAGCCACCCAGATTCGAACTGGCGCGAGGGAGTAGCATGTACTCGGCCCCGTGCGCGGACTACCTGCGCATATAGGCTTCATATCTCCCATACGAAAGGCTGACATGTCTGACCGCGTCACCGTCCACGGACTCCAGGTCTCCCCGGTTCTGTACGACTTCATCAACAATGAGGCGTTGCCCGGTACCGGTGTAGACCAAGACGCGTTCTGGGCCGGCGCCGCGGCGACGATCGCCGAATTCGCCCCCCGCAACCGTGAACTCCTGGCAGTGCGCGACGACCTGCAGACTAAGGTCGACCAGTGGCACCGCGACAACCCCGCGACCGACGGCAAGGTCGACTTCGACGCGTACAAGAAGTTCCTCACCGACATCGGCTACCTGGTGACCCCGCCGGAGGACTTCGAGATCGGCACAGCCGGCGTCGACACCGAGATCTCCGAGACGGCCGGCCCGCAGCTGGTCGTCCCGATCCTCAACGCCCGATTCGCCCTCAACGCGGCCAACGCGCGCTGGGGCTCGCTGTACGACGCGCTCTACGGCACCGACGTGATCCCGGAGACCGACGGCGCCGAGAAGGGCAAGTCGTACAACAAGGTCCGCGGCGACAAGGTCATCGCCTACGCCAAGAAATTCCTCGACACCGCCGTGCCGCTGGAGCAGGGCAGCCACGCGGACGCGACCAAGTACGTCATCGACGGCGACAAGGTGAACGTCGTCCTGAGCGACGACACCGAGGTCACCACGTTCGCCGATCCGGATGCCTTCGTCGGCTACCGCGGCGACGCGCTCGCACCGTCGTCGATCCTGCTGCGCCACCACGGCCTGCACGTCGATATCCTCTTCGACCCGAACTCGCCCGTCGGCTCCACCGACAAGGCGGGCATCGCCGACGTCGAGCTGGAGTCGGCGATCACCACGATCATGGACTTCGAAGACTCGGTCGCGGCCGTCGACGCCGACGACAAGGTGGTCGGCTACCGTAACTGGCTCGGTCTCAACCGCGGTGATCTCGCGGAGGAGGTCGCCAAGGGCGGCAAGACCTTCACCCGCGTGCTCAACCCGAACCGCACCTACACCGCGCCGGACGGCTCCGACCTGGAACTGCACGGCCGTTCGCTGCTGTTCGTCCGCAACGTCGGCCACCTGATGACCAATCCGGCGATCCTCGACGCCGACGGCAACGAGGTGCCGGAGGGCATCCTCGACGCACTGGTCACGTCGTTGATCGGCAAGCACGGCCTCTCGGCCGAGGGTTTGCAGAACTCGCGGACCGGCTCGATCTACATCGTGAAGCCGAAGATGCACGGTCCCGACGAGGTCGCCTTCACCAGCGACCTTTTCGCCAGCGTCGAAGACGTGATCGGTGTTCCGCGCAACACGCTCAAGGTCGGCATCATGGATGAGGAACGCCGCACCACGGTCAACCTCCAGGCAGCCATCAAGGCGGCCGAAGACCGCGTCGTGTTCATCAACACCGGCTTCCTCGACCGCACCGGCGACGAGATCCACACCTCCATGGAGGCCGGTCCGATGATCCGCAAGGGCGAGATGAAGTCGCAGACCTGGATCAAGGCCTACGAGGACTCCAACGTCGACGTCGGATTGGCCGCCGGACTGCAGCACAAGGCGCAGATCGGCAAGGGAATGTGGGCGATGACCGATCTGATGGCCGACATGGTCGAGCAGAAGATCGGTCAGCCGAAGGCCGGCGCCACCACCGCATGGGTGCCGTCGCCGACCGCCGCTACCCTGCACGCGATGCACTACCACGAGGTCGACGTCTTCAAGGTGCAGGACGAGATCGCCAAGCGCGCACCCGCCTCGGTCGACGACATCCTCACGATCCCGCTCGCACCGAAGACCGACTGGTCGGAGGAGGAGAAGCGGGAGGAACTCGACAACAACTGCCAGTCGATCCTGGGCTACGTCGTCCGCTGGATCGATCACGGCGTCGGCTGCTCGAAGGTGCCCGATATCCACGACGTGGCTCTGATGGAGGACCGCGCCACGCTGCGCATCTCCAGCCAGCTGCTCGCGAACTGGATCCGCCACGGGATCGTCAGCACCGACGACGTCGTCGCGGCGCTCGAGCGGATGGCCCCCGTCGTCGACCGACAGAACGCGGATGACCCGGACTACCGTCCGATGGCACCGAACTTCGACAGCAACATCGCATTCCAAGCGGCAAAGGAGCTGATCCTGGAGGGCGCGACGCAGCCGAGCGGCTACACCGAGCCGATCCTGCATCGTCGTAGGCGAGAGTTCAAAGCCGCCGATGGCGCGTCACAGCAGTAACTACACGCCGCGCGGCGGGGGTCGGTCACTGTTGCTGGCCGTCCTCACCGCGCTGCTGGTCGCGGGTCTGGTCGTCAGTTGGCTCCAGGCCCGCGACCGGGTCGGCCGACAAGCCGACCAGGCCGCCGGCACCTGCGTGGAAGGTCCGGCGACCGTCGCGATCATCGCCAGCCCCGATATCGCCGAGGCGCTCGGCGATATCGCCAAGCGGTTCAACGACACCAAGCCGGTCGTGCGCGATCATTGCATCACCGTGCAGGTGCGCCCCGGAGACTCCAAGGTCACCCTCGACGGACTGACCGGAAACTGGGAGGCCGCGTCGATGGGCGCCTTCCCGGCCGCCTGGATCCCTCAATCGTCGGTCTGGGGCGCCCAGCTCACCGCAGCCAACCCCGACATCGTCGAGGACTCCCCGGAATCGCTGGTGAAATCGCCGATCGTGTTGGCGTTGCCGACACTGTTCGCCGACAAAGCCGGAGACCTCGATTGGGGCCGACTGCCCGGTCTGGCGAGACTGCCCAACGCGATGGCCCAGTTCGGGCTGCCGGACTGGGGACCGCTGCGCATGGCGATGCCGCTCGGCGCGTCCTCGGATGCGACGGTGCTGGCCGCGCAGGCGATCGCCGCACAGGTGAGCAAGGCGTCGGGACCGCTCACCGAAGCCCAGGCCAACTCCGGCCCGGTCGTCGACGGTATTCGGACCGTGCTGCGCGAAGCGCCGCCGGCTCCCGAGGGAACCGCTGCCGCCACCATCGCGGCGATGAACACCGACGATCAGCGCCGCGCGATCCACGCGGTACCGATCACCGAACAGCAACTCTTCCTGCTCGGTCGCACCGGTGCCGCCGGTGAGAAGATCCGCGCCTTCTCCCCCGCCGGCCCCACGCCGGTCGCCGACTATCCGGTTCTCCGGCTGTCCGGCAATGCGGTGTCCACCGCGCAGTCCTACGGTGCGGCGCAGTTCATCGAATTCGCCCAACAACCCGAGCAGGTCAAGCTGCTGACCGAACTCGGCTACCGTTCCGGCGATGCGCAGCTCCCGCCCGGGAACACAACGGTGACCTTCGGACCGGTCGAAGACGCGATGCCACTCCCCGAGCCCGCCGCCAGCGCGGCCATCACCAAGCAGGTCTACCGGTAGCGGGGTCTCGATACAGCCGCTCCTGCGTCGCGGCCACTCGACCACCCATGACTTCGGTCACGAAACGCCTGGTGTCGCTATTTGGGTGGTCGAGTGCCGGCGAAGCCTGCGACGCCGGTCCATTTGGGTGGTCGAGTGCCCGGCGAGGCGCTAGCCGAGACGGGCGTATCGAGACCACGCCTAGTTGGGTGGTCGAGTGCCGGCGGAGCCTGCGACGCCGGTCCATTTGGGTGGTCGAGTGCCCGTCGAGGCGCCAGCCCAGACGGGCGTATCGAGACCATCGCACGACGAAGTCGGCAACCGGTACCGTCTCACCCCTTGCCGAACGACTTCCGCGACAACCCCGGCAGCAGGTCGAATCGCCCTTCGATGAGTGCTTCGCGCTTGGCCCTCGACCAGCCTTGAACCCGCTTCTCCAACGCGAAGGCGTCCGCGATCGTCTCGCATTCGTCGACGAAGACGAGTTCCACCGGTCGCCGACGACGGGTGTACGCCGCGCCCTTCCCCTCGTTGTGTTCGATCACGCGACGTTCGATGTCGACCGTGCTCCCGACGTAGTAGCTGTCGTCCGCGCAGCGCAATATGTACATGAATGCCCCCATGCGCACAGGCTGCGGCACGGGATGGGAATAGGCAACGCGCTATCCACAGGTTTGGGCGACGAGCGACTGAACCGGTAGTTGTCCACAGGGTGGTTGGCATGACGGGTCGCCGGGTCTCGATACGAATTCTCGCCTAGCGGCTCGAATTCACTCGACCACCCAAAGAAGCCCCCACCCCCGGGGCACCGACGCCAGCGGGGCCTGCGACGCCGGTCCATTTCGGTGGTCGAGTGCCGGCGGAGCCTGGCGACGCCGGTCCATTTCGGTGGTCGAGTGCCCGACGAGGCGCCAGCCGAGGCGGGTGTATCGAGACCATCGCGACCATGGGTGGTCGCGTGGCCGACAAGCCGCCAGCCAAGACATGCGTATCGAGACCGGCCATGGAAGACGAGCCCACCTGGGTGGTCGAGGTTTCGATACGACCGCTCCTCCGTCGCGGTCACTCAACCCACCGGTGCCCGACGAGGCGCTAGCCGAGACGGGAGTATCGAGACCCCCGCGCTACTCGGCGAACGACTCGATCGGCGGGCAGCTGCAGACGAGGTTGCGGTCGCCGAAGGCTCCGTCTATGCGGCGGACGGCCGGCCAGACCTTCGTCCGATTGCCCGCCGACGGCAAGCCGTTGGGATATACCGCTTCCTCGCGCGTATACGGGTGGTCCCACTCCCCGACGAGGCATTCGGTCGTGTGCGGGGCTCCGCGCAACGGGTTGTCCTCGACCGGCCATTCACCGGCGCCGACGCGATCGATCTCCGCGCGGATCGCGATCATCGCGTCGCAGAAGGCGTCGAGCTCCTCCAGGTTCTCGCTCTCGGTCGGTTCGACCATCAGCGTCCCGGCGACGGGAAAGCTCATCGTCGGCGCGTGGAAACCGTAGTCGGCCAAGCGCTTCGCCACATCGTCGACGGTCACACCGGTCTGCTTGGTCAGCTCGCGCAGATCCAGGATGCACTCGTGGGCGACCCATCCTCCGTCGCCGGTGTAGAGCACCGGGTAGTGATCGCCGAGGCGACGCGCGATGTAGTTGGCCGACGCGATCGCGCTCAGTGTCGCACGACGCAGACCCGCCGCACCCATCATCAGGATGTAGGCGTAGGTGATCGGCAGGATCGACGCCGAGCCGTACGGTGCCGCCGAGACGGTCAGCTCATCGGACAGTTCGGGCGCGAGCGGATGACCGGGCAGATACGGGGCGAGATGCTCGCGCACCCCGATCGGCCCGACGCCCGGACCACCGCCGCCGTGCGGGATGCAGAAGGTCTTGTGCAGGTTCAGGTGGCTGACGTCGCCGCCGAAATGCCCCGGGCGGGCGACGCCGACGAGGGCGTTGAGGTTCGCACCGTCGATGTAGACCTGGCCGCCGGCATCGTGCACGGCCGCGCAGATCTCGCCGATCGCATCTTCGAAAACGCCGTGCGTCGAGGGGTAGGTGATCATCGTCGCGGCGAGGTTCGCGCCGTGCTCGGCGATCTTCGCGGCGAGATCCTCCGTGTCGACATCGCCGTTCTCACGGCAGGCGACCACGACGACGCGCATGCCGGCCATGACCGCCGACGCCGCGTTGGTGCCGTGAGCACTGGCCGGGATCAGGCAGATGTCGCGCTGAGCGTCGCCGCGATCGAGGTGGTAGCGGCGAATCGCGAGCAGGCCCGCGTACTCGCCCTGCGACCCCGCGTTCGGCTGAAGGCTGACCTTGTCGTACCCGGTGATCGCGGCGAGCCACTCGGACAGCTCACCGATCAGCGCCCGGATGCCCTCGGTGTCCTCGGCCGCCGCGAACGGGTGCAGGTTCGCGAACTCCGGCCAGGTGATCGGCTCCATCTCGGTGGTCGCGTTCAGCTTCATGGTGCAGGAACCGAGCGGGATCATGCTGCGGTCGAGCGCGATGTCCTTGTCCGACAGCGCTCGCAGGTAGCGCAGCATCGCCGTCTCGGTGCGATGACGGTGGAACGCCGGGTGGGTGAGGAAGTCGCCGCTACGTGTCTCGATGCCGGGGCCGGTCCACTCGTCGCGACCCTCGATCCCGGTGCCCGCCGCGGCGAACGCGTCGACGACGGCAGCGACGTCGGCGTCGGTCGTGGTCTCATCGCAAGCGATGGTCACGCGATCGTCGTCGACGAGGCGCAGGTCGATATCCCGCTCGCGTGCCGCCGCCACGACCGCTGCCGCCTTGCCTGGAACCTGGGTCAGCACAGTATCGAAGAAGTTCTGGTGGACGACGGCGTCGCCGAGAGCGGCCGCGATCCGGGTCGCGCGCGCATGCGTGCGACGGGCGATCGCACGCAGTCCGTCGGGTCCGTGGTAGCTGGCGTACATCGCCGCGATGATCGCCAGGAGCACCTGGGCGGTACAGATGTTGCTGGTCGCCCTCTCGCGGCGGATGTGCTGTTCACGAGTCTGCAGCGACAGGCGGTAGCCGATGTTGTCGTCGGCGTCCTTGGACACGCCGACCAGACGGCCGGGCAGCTGCCGGGTCAACGCCGTGTTGACGGTGAGATAGCCGGCGTGCGGTCCGCCGAAACCCATCGGAACGCCGAAGCGCTGCGTCGTGCCGAAACACGCGTCGGCGCCCTGCTCACCGGGAGGAGTGACGAGGGTGGCGGCCAGCAGATCCACTCCGACGGCGACCATCGCGTCGCGCTCGTGGGCGGCGGCGATGATCGGACCGGCGTCGACGAGGCGTCCCGACGCACCCGGCACCTGCGTGATGACCCCGTAGAAGTCGCCGGGCGGCAGCCCCGCGCCCTCGATGGCCGGGTCGAGTTCGGCGGTGACGACCTCGATGCCGAGCGGCTCGGCCCGGGTCTCGATGACCGCCCTGGTCTGCGGGAACAGGTCTGCGTCGACGATGAGCCTGCGCGACTTGTTCTTCGTGGCGCGCAGCATGAGGGTCATCGCCTCGGCGGCGGCCGTGGCTTCGTCGAGCATCGACGCGTTGGCCACCGCCATGCCGGTCAGGTCGGCGACCATCGTCTGGAAGTTGAGCAGCGCCTCCAGCCGCCCCTGGCTGATCTCCGGCTGGTAGGGCGTGTAAGCGGTGTACCAGGCCGGATTCTCCAAGATGTTGCGGCGGATCACTCCCGGGGTGTGGGTGCCGTAGTACCCGAGCCCGATCATGGACCGGCGGACGGTGTTGCGGTCGGCGAGTTCCCGCAGACGCCCGGTGGCCTCTTCCTCGCTCAGCGGCTCCGGCAGTACGGCCAGCCCGGTGGGGACACCACCGTCGACGGGGTCGGCGATGCTGGCCGGTACCGCGTGGTGGGCCAGCTCGTCCAGCGATGCGACGCCGATGACGCCGAGGATGCGCGCCAGTTCGTCGGCGTCGGGGCCGATGTGGCGATCGGCGAAAAGCGGCTGGGTATGGGAAGAGGAGGACATCATGTGCGACTCTCTGCGCGTGCCGGTGTCCTCTCCCTCTGTCATGGTGCCTGAGAGTTTGAACCGGCCGCGGTACGACCGCCGGTCTTTCCCCGTGGGCGGATGGCGAACCATCACTTTCCAGAGACGCCGTCAGCCCAGCGGTCCGGGTGCCTGAGAGATTGACGGAGAGGTATTGCTCCTTCGGCGGTCACCGATCCGGTGACGCTCTCCCACCGGGTAGCGACGCACCGGTGAGTCTACCCGGTGGTTAGCCGGTCTTGCGCGCGCGGCGCCGGGCCGCGAGTTCGTCCTCCGGGGCCGCCTCGGACTCGGCGCCGTCGGCGCGCTCACCCGGGAAATCGGCGATGGTGCCGGTCAGCTCGCGCATCGCACCCGACACGGCGATGCCGAACACGCCCTGGCCGCCCTGCAGCAGATCGATGACCTCTTCGGCAGACGTGCATTCGTACACGGTGGTGCCGTCGGAGAACAGGGTCACACGGGCCAGGTCTTCGACGCCGCGCTGGCGGAGGTGGTCGACGGCGACGCGGATGTTCTGCAGCGAGATCCCGGTGTCGAGGAGCCGCTTGACGATCTTCAGGACGAGGATGTCCTTGAACGAGTACAGGCGCTGGCTGCCCGATCCGGCGGCACCCCGGATCGACGGCACGACGAGCCCGGTCCTGGCCCAGTAGTCGAGCTGGCGATAGGTGATGCCGGCGATCTGGCACGCACTGGGCACGCGGTAGCCGACGAGTTCGTCGGGAACCTCGTCGCCGGGGAACAGGCCGGGTGCGACGTCGGCCAACGAACCCTGCGCGCCCGCCCGATCCGAACCGTTCGGGGTCTTGTCGTCGCCCACTGCTGTTCTCCTCGCCATTGCTGGTCTTCAGACTACGCCGGTCATCGGTGATAGTGCCCGGCCATGGCGATAACGGTAGGCAACCGGGCATCCGGGGGCAACGCGACTCGCTGAAGTCCAAACCTAAAGTTGAGGTAGAGACCGAACCGTGACCTTTCCGTCACCGGCGGCTAGTCGCCACCCGCGTTTCCTTCGCCCATGTTGAAATCGTCGGGCGAGACCTGGTCCAAGAACTCCTTGAACCGCTCCACCTCGTCTTCTTTAAGACCGGATCCCTCGACTTCGTCCTCGTCGGGGATCATCAAGCCGGCTTCGGCCAGCACCTCTTCGTCGGCATGTATCTCCGCGCCCGACCTCATCGCCACCGCGACCGCGTCGGACGGGCGGGCGGAGACGACGACGGAATCGGCGAAGACCATTTCGGCGTAGAAGGTGCCCTCGCGCATGTCGACGATGCGAACCTGCTCGAGCTTTTGCCCGAACGTCTCGACCAGATCGACGATCAGATCGTGGGTCAGTGGGCGAGGCGGCTCAATCCCCTTCTGGTGCAAAGCGATTGAGGCCGCTTCATTCTGACCGATCCAGATTGCCAGGTAGCGCTCGCCGCCGACCTCCCGCAGGAGCAGCACGGGTTGCGCCGCGGGTGACTCGACCCGGATTCCGACAACCTCCATCTGGCCCATACGGCAAATCTACACGGATACGCCTCAGTCGAGGATGTCGCGAACCGCGGCCTTCACCAGTTGGGTGTGCAGGGTGACCGACAGCGCCGCGATCTCCCGCACGAGTTCGTCGGCCCGGTCGCGAGCGCCGGTGCCCTTGCCCTTGGCGATCGGGCTGGCGATCTGCCCGACGAGGCCCGCCTCGCGGTCCGCGGAGACCTTGAAAGCCCGGAGGTGACGCGTTTGCAGTCCGTAATTGGCCAAGGCAGCGGCGGCCTCGACCAGCCGGACCGCGTCTTCGTCGAAGAACCCGCCGGCGCCGGCGCTCAGCAGGCCGTTGCGCATCAGCTCGGTGATGAAACCGGTGTCGGCACCGGTGCGCTCCATCAGGTCCTCGCGGGAGATTCGACCGCTGCGGGCACCGAAGTCAGTCGCCGGGGCGACGGTGCCGCGGGCGGTGGACAGCATGGCGACGCCGGCCTGATCGTCGCGATCCATCGCCTCCAACTGCTCGCGAATCACCTTGAGCGGAAGGTAGCGGTCGCGCTGCGCGGTCAAGACGAACCGCAGCCGCTGGTAGTCGTCCTCGCTGAACCGCCGATAGCCCGACGGCGCGCGCTCGGGGGTGACGAGCCCCTCCGATTCGAGGAATCGAATCTTGGAGATCGTCACATCCGGGAAGTCGTCACGCAGCCTGGCCAGGACCGAGCCGATGGACATCGTCGACTCGCCGCGCTGCTGCGGCGCGGGCGCCGGAGTCACGAGGTAGGTGAACCGTCTCGCGGACCGGCCAGGAACACGAGGCGGAACTTCCCGATCTGGACCTCGTCGCCGTTGCCCAGCGTCGCAACGTCGACCGGCTCGCGGTTGACGTAGGTGCCGTTGAGGCTGCCCACGTCAACGACCTGGAACTCGCCGTCGCCGAGGCGGAACTCGGCATGGCGGCGGCTGACCGTCACGTCGTCGAGGAAGATGTCGCTGTCGGGATGCCGACCGGCCGACGTCGTGGCCTGGTCGAGCAAGAAGCGCGAGCCGGCATTCGGGCCTCGTTTGACCACCAGCAACGCCGTTCCCGGTGCGAGTCGTTCCACGCCGAGATCGGCGGGTTCGCTACCCGAGGAACTTGATGCGTCCAACTCTTTGATGATCTCTTCGCGAAACACCGAGGTCGTCTCGACCGGTGCTTCAAACCCGTTGTCGTTGTCGCTCACCACTTCTCCTGTCGTCTTCCCCATCGGCGGCGCGGGCAGGCGGTTGCCGCCGCGCGCCGCAAAACATTGCTCCGCAGATAATTTCCGCACCGATCCGGTGCCCCGAATCCACCGTGAGAAGCACCGCCAATCATACCGGTGCTCCGGTAATCCCACGCCTTCGTTGGGACCTGTGGGACCGGCCGACCCCAAGTCGTTATCTACTCGGGCCGCGCCTGCGCGGGATCGTTACCCCGCGGTCTGAGCCCGGTAGGCCGCGGCGTCGAGTAGCCCGGCCAGCAAGTCGTCGGCAGTTCCCGAAGCGACCCGCAGCTCGGCCAGCCACCCCGCCCCGTAGGGGTCGGAGTTCACCAGATCGGGCGACGCCTCCAGCGCGTCATTGACCGCGACGACCTCGCCCTCGAGCGGGCTGTAGATGTCGGACACGCTCTTGGTCGACTCGACCTCGGCGAACGAATCGCCACTGGCGACAGCGTCGCCGGCGCCCGGCAGCTGCACGAACACCACGTCACCGAGCTGGTCCTGCGCGTAGTCGGTGATCCCGACCCGCACGGTCGTCTCGTCGACCTTCACCACCCATTCGTGCTCAGCGGTGTAGCGGAGTTCTTCGGGGATGTTCGAATCAGCCACTTGCCTTCCCTTCGTCGGCGATAACGGTATCGGGTGCGGATGCGGGCGGCGCATCGGGGTTCGGCTGTACTCGTCCGACGTCGCTCCGCAGCAACAGAATCGTCTGGTACCAGTACAGGACGAAGGTCCAGAGGTAGAGGGCGACGCCCCAGATCAGCAGTGCCCAGCCGAAGGGCAACGCGATCCGGCCGACGACCGTGTCGAGCTGGCCGAGCAGGATCCACGGGAACGCGCTCATCAACGCGAAGGTCGCCGCCTTGCCGATGTAGAGCACGGGCAGCGCGACGACGCCGCGGGACCGCAGCAGGGGCACCTGCAGCGCCAGGAGAACATCGCGGGCGACGATGATCCCGATGAGCCACCACGGAATGATTTCGCGGACGCCGAAGGCCAGCGGGATCGCGATGATGTAGATCCGGTCGGCCAGCGGGTCGAGCAGCGCGCCGATCGACGACGACTGGTCGAGCAGCCGGGCCAACTTGCCGTCGAGCCAGTCGGAGAACCCGGACACCATCAGGATGGCGAAGGCCCATCCGTCGGCCTTCTCCACGAGGAGTACATAGAGAAAGACCGGGATCAGGATAAGGCGCAGCACGCTGAGCGCGTTCGGGACGGTGACGACCCGGTCGCGCTCGCTGTGCTCCCCCGTCACGACGGCCGCCTAGCGGAAGACGCCGATGATGCCCTGCAGCATCTTGGCGCCGCCCGAGGAGAACAGGTTGTCGTGGACCATGTACGTCCAGGTCGACGTCGAGCGATGCCGTCCCGCGCTGTCCAGATCGACACCGGCATTGGTGATGGTCGCGGTGCGGAAGGTCTTGCGGGCCTCCTCGACCGCCTCGCCCGGGAGCTTGGTGAACTCGTCGAGGATCAAGCGGTGGAACTCGTCGAGCGGCGATTCGCGACCGATCGCGCGCAGATGGATGCTGGACCGCACGTCGGAGACGTAGGCGAGGTGATCACTCCAGGCCCGGTCGAGGTGGTACAGCATGATCTCGCGCGCGGCCTGTTCCAGTACGGCCTTGTCGACCTTCTCGGTGATCGGACCGAAGTCGCTGGTGTCGTCGGGATCGACGCTCTTGCTCTTCTTGGTCTCTTTGGATTTCGGCGCCTTCGACTTGCCGTTGGCGGCGTCGCCGTTGTCCGCCTTCTCGCCGGAGTCCTCGGTGTCGGCCTTCTTCTCGTCGTCGGCTTTCTCGTCGGCCGGCTCGGCGTCGGCCTTCTTCGTCGGAGCCGGGAGCCGGCCGTCGAGCAGGCTCTGATAGCGGACCGGTTCGAGTTCGGCGAGGCTGGTCAGCCCCTCGTCGGTGCGCAGCAGTTCCATCCGGCGGGCGACGATGATGTCGCGCTGCTGGTTGACCAGCGTGTTGTAGCGCCAGGTATTCGCGTGCAGTTCGAGCATGACGCCCTCGGCGACGCGCTGCGCCTGCTCGATGAGCTCGCTGCCTCGTGACCCCATCGATCCGTCGGGCTCCGATGACTCCGGATCGCGCTTGAACGAGAGGTTGCGCGTGACCAGCGGATCCTCCAACGAGGAGAAGAACACCGAAGATCCGGGGTCCCCCTGCCGGCCGGCGCGACCGCGCAGCTGGTTGTCGAGGCGCTCGGTGTCGTACCGACCGGTGCCGATGACACACAGACCACCGAGATCGGCGACCTCGTCGTGCTCCTCCGTCGTCGCCTCCGAGCCGCCCAGCCGGATGTCGGTGCCGCGGCCGGCCATCTGAGTGGAGACGGTCACTGCGTCGAGCTTGCCCGCATCGGCGATGATCGCCGCTTCCTCGGCATCGTTCTTGGCGTTGAGCACCACGCACGAGACACCGGCCTTCTCCAGGAAGTACGCCAATTCCTCGGACTCGGCGACGTCGTGGGTACCGATGAGAATCGGCCGCCCGATCTCGTGGATCTCCTGGACGTAGGAGACGATCGCCTCGACCTTGTTGGCCTTGGTGTCGTACACGCGGTCGGGCTCGTCGATCCGGATGTTGTCGGTGTTCGGCGGGATCTGCGAGACGTAGAGGTCGTAGAACTGGCGGAACTGCTCGCCGGCGGCGAGCGCGGTGCCGGTCATGCCGCACACCTTCGGGTAGCGGCCGATCAGCGCCTGGACGGTGATCGTGTCGATCACCTCGCCCGAATCGGTCTGGTCGAGCCGCTCCTTCATCTCGACGGCCGCCTGCACGCCGTCGGGCCAGCGCTGCAGCTGGGCGACACGACCGCGGGAGGCGTTGATCAACTTCACCTTGCCGTCGCGCACGATGTAGTGCACGTCGCGCTCCAGCAGGTAGTACGCGTACAGCGCGATGTTCGTGTGCACGAGGGTGGTCCCGACGTGGGCCTCGCTGTAGAGGTCGACGCCCAGCTCCTGCTCGACGAAGGCGGCACCCTCGTCGGTCAGGCTGATGTTGCGGCCCTCGGTGTCGATCTCGTAGTGCTTGGTCTTCATCCGCGACACGACGTCGTGGATCGCACCGTCGGCGACCTCACCCGTCGCCGAACCCGCGAGGATCAGCGGCACCAGCGCCTCGTCGACGAGCACCGAGTCGGCCTCGTCGATGACGGCGACATCCGGTTTGGGCGAGATCAGTTCGTCTTCATGCGTCACCAGTTGGTCGCGCAGCACGTCGAACCCGATCTCGTTCACCGAACCGTAGGTGACGTCGGATTCGTATGCGGCCTGCCGCTCGTCCGACGTCGACGATTCGCCGATCGCGCCGACGCTGATGCCGAACATGTCGAACAGCGGACGCATCCACTCCGCGTCGCGGTTGGCGAGGTAGTCGTTGACCGAGATGACGTGCACCTTGTGCCCGATGAGGACGTAGCCGACGGCCGCGATCGCACCCGACAGCGTCTTGCCCTCGCCGGTCGCCATCTCGACGACGTCGCCCTCGAGCATCCGCAACGAGCCCTGCAACTGCACGTCGTAGGGCCGCAACGAGAGCGATCGGTCGGCGGCCTCGCGGACCAGGGCCAGGAACTTCGCGCGGTCGACCAGGTCGGAGGCGATCTCCAGCTCGCGAGCAGCGGCGGCGAACTCGTCGTCTTCGAGCCCCGCGGCCCAGTCTTCGTGCTCCGCGGCCCGCTTGATCAGCGCGACCGACTTCGACTGGTTGCGACCGCTCTGGGCTCCGAGGAGCCGCCACATCGTATTGGAAAGCTTGCCCACCGGGTAATCCGTCTCCTGAGTTGATTCCGTCAGCGTCCCCACGGTAGCGCACCGCCGGCAACGGGTGACCTATTGCCAGCCCGGCGGTAGCGTGGTCGACATGTTGACCACGACCAGCCCCCGTTCCGTTTCCGCACGCACCGCCGCCGCGGTGGCCGTCTCCGCGGCCGCGGGCGCCGCCCTACTGGTGTCGCCGGCGACCGCCGACGCCGTGCCGGGCCTGACCGGCAGGTCTTTCGTCTCGACATCGGTCACGCCGCTGCCGATTCCCGGCGGCGGCCCGCTGAAGATCAGTTTCGGCGCCAAAGACCGAGTCAGCCTGACCGCAGGGTGCAATCAGATGGGCGGCACCGCGAAGGCCCGTGGCGGACGCCTGCACTTCTCCCGGCTGGCGTCGACGATGATGGCGTGTCCGCCGCCGCGCAACCTGGCCGACGCGTGGGCCTCCAACTTCGCCAAGAAGGCTCCGCACTACCGCGTGGCCGGGCCCGTGCTGACCCTGTCGACTCCGACCACGACGGTCGTGTTGCGCGAGACGCGCCGCTGATCGCCCGCTACTGGACGGGGAACTGGATTCCCTCGGACGGCTGGACGATCACGAAGCCCGGTCCGCTGAACGCGACCTGCACCGCCTCACCCGAGCCGCGTCCGATCAGCGCGCTGGCCTTCATGCTCGACACCAGGTGGGTCTGCAGGTTCGCCGACCACGCCACGATTGCGTCGGTGTCGGCGTAGGTGGGCGCCTCGGCGGCGTTCAGCACGACCGGTGGGCCGTCAGTCGTCAGCGCCACCCAGCCACTACCGCGCAGCAGGGTGTTGAACAGGCCGCCGGTCAGCATGCTGCCGCCCTTGACCCGCTCGATGTTCCAGTCGAGGCTCGCCGAGAAGGCGAGGACGTTGGTGCCGCTGATCGACAGCGCCGAGTTCTCCAATTGGAGCAGGTGCACGTCCTTGGCCAGGTCGGCCAAGAACACGTCACCCTGCCCAGCGCAGCGCATGAGCGGCAGTCCCTCGCCGGTCAGAGCCTTCTTGATGAACCGCGAGGCTCCGCCGCCTTCGAAGGCGAAGTCGACGTTGCCCTGGTAGGCCACCATCGAGCCCTGCCGGGCGAAGAAGGGCTCACCGACGCGCACCCGGAGCATCTTCCGGTTCTGCTTGGCGATCGGCGACTCCTCGTTCTCACTGAAGCGACCGTCGACGAGTTCGCCGCTGATGCCGGCGAAAGAGTCGGCGAGCGACGGGGCCTGCTGACCGCCGTGCTGTTGCGGGGCCTGCGGTTGCGGCGCCGGCTGCTGCTGCTGCGGCGCGGGCTGCTGGCCGGGTGCCGGCGCGCCGAGCGGCGCGGTGAAGACCTGCCCCTGGTTGCCGACCTGATCGGTCCATTGCTGTCCGTCCCACCACCGGACCTCGAACTGACCACTTGGATCTGGGCGCCATTCACCAGCCACCGTGCACTCCTCCGCTGTTGTTCTTTGCCGCGCCGATCGTCGGCCGACGCGGATTGCCCGGCCCAGCCTAGTGGCTGGTAGCCGGTTTCGGCGCGCCAGTCAAACCGTCGAGTTGCTCCCCGAGCGCACCAAACGACCAAACCCGGCGTCGGTAGCATTGTCGCGTTATGAGTTCACAGCGCGTGTCCACACGCATCGCCCGCGCGATTCGCCGCGAGGAGATCATCTACCTCGTCGCCCCGTCCGGCTACCCGAACTACGGCGACGAGTTGATCGCCTACACGTGGCTGGCCCATCTGCGTCGCGTACGGCCCCGGGCCACGGTCGTCCTCGATTGCCACACGCCGGGGCAGGCTGCGCTGATCCTTCGGCATGCGAACCCTCGCGCCGTCTTCACCGACACGCTGTGGCGGCTGAGCGAGCACGCGCGGGTGATCGCGGCGGGCGAGGATGTCGACGAGGCCGTCGACCCGGAACGATCGTGGGAGTGGGTGGCCCGGGCCGCGAGCCAGCTCGGACTCGCCCCCTACCTGGGCGAAGGCGTCGACCTCATCCTGCAGGCTTCGTCGCTGCATCTTCTCGGCGGCGGTTACGTCAATCGGCAGTGGCCGCACCACGCGGGGGTCATCGCGGCACTGGCCGCCGTCGGTTCGAAGACCGGTGCACCGGTCTTCGCCACCGGCCAGGGGCTGCTGCCACTTCTCCCCGATGCGCAGTGGGCGGCACTTCAGAATTCCGCGCGCGCCTTCACCGTTTTCGACGTCCGCGACGCCGCGTCGCAAACAGCCCTCAACGGCGTCGCCCTCTCCGGCGGCGACCGGGTGACGCAGACCGGCGACGACGTGTGGCTGTCCCTCCCCACGCACGGCTGGAGCGCACGCCTGGTCGACGAGGTGCGCAAGCGCCGTGGCGGCGAGGTCCTCCCCGACGACGGCGTCGTGCTGTGCATGCAGTCCGACCTGGTCGACGACTTCGTTTTCGACGGGGCGTCCGGACTGGAGGCCCTGGCCGATTTCACCGCCGCCACGCTGTCGCACTGGCGGGTGCCCGCCGAGAAGGTCACCGTCGTCGAGGCGATCCCCGGCCACGACTACGCCGTCGCCGAACGGCTGGGCGACCGGCTCGCGGGCGCCAACGTCCGTTCCTTCCTGACGACCTGGCGCGAAGGTCTGCCCATCGGCCAGGGCCAGACCTGGTTGACCACGCGGTTTCACCCCCACCTGATCGCTGCGGCCGCGGGCGACAGCGGTGCGGCGATCGTCACCAAGCCCGACTACTACGGGACCAAACACCAGTCGTTGACCGACGCCGGGTCGAAATGGACGGTGGTCACCGACGCGACCGTCCCGGACCGGCCGCACGCCGGTGGGTTCTCCCCCGCCGACCGCGAACGCAACGTCGCCGCCAAGCAGGAACTGGCCGAGCGCCTCTACCCGTCGCGCCGGCTCGGCCGTTAACGAGCGCGGGCGGAGAACCGGCCGTCGGCGTAGCCGACCGCGATCGGATGGTCGAAGGCATCGCTGACCTTCTGGGTCGTCAGGGTGTCGCGCGCCGCGCCCGACGCCGTGACGCGACCGTCGGCGATCAGCACCGCGTGCGTCGTGGTTTCGGGCAGTTCCTCTAGGTGGTGGGTGACCAGCACCGAGGTCATCGAGGCGTCCGACGCCGCCAGCCGGTCCATCGTGGCGAGGTACTGCTCGCGCGCGGCGACGTCGAGTCCGGTCGTCGGCTCGTCGAGCAGCAGCAGGCGCGGTTGCGGAATGAGCGCCCGGGCGATGAGGGTGCGTCCGCGCTCGCCTTGTGACATCGACTGCCAAATCGACTCACGGTGGGCCGAAAGCCCCACCTCGATCAGGAGGTCGTCGGCACGCGCGATCTGCTCGGCAGTCGGCTGCCAGCGCATGGGGAGGTCGATGGTCCCCGTGATACCCGTCAGCACGACCTCGCGGGCGGTCAGCGGCGTGGCCAGGCGGTGGCGGGGGTCGACATGGCCGATGTGGGTCCGCAGTTCGGCGAGATCGACGCGACCGAGACGCCGCCCGAGCACCTCGACGGTGCCCGACGTCGGGTGGGTGCGGGCGGCGCAGAATCCGAGCACGGTGCTCTTGCCCGCGCCGTTGGGGCCGAGCATCGCCCAGTGTTCACCGGTGCGCACTTCGAGCTCGATGCCGTGCAGGATCTCGATGCCGTCGCGGCGAAACGTGACGTCGCGCAGTTTCAGGACGGTACTCACCGAAACCACGCTAGTGAGGCGTCATCGGATCGAAGTGACAGACCCCTCGCCGCTGCGTACAGTAACTAGAACGTGTTCTAATTCTGACGGGAAGTGAGCCATGCGTGTAGCGGTGACCGGCGCGGCCGGATTCGTGGGAACCAATCTCATCGACCGGTTGGTGGCCGACGGACACGAGGTCCTGGCGATCGACCGTGCCGTCCCCGCCGAGTCGACGCATCCGGTCGAGCGATGCACCTGGCGCGAGATCGACATCTTCGACGTCCCGTCGTTGACCGAGGCCCTGACCGGCGTCGACCGGGTCTTCCACCTGGTCGCGATGATCACCCTCAAGCAGGAGGACCCCGTCGCGTGGCGCGTGAACACCGAGGGCGTAGGCGCGGTCGCGCGCGCGGCGCTGGCCGCCGGGGTCGGCCGATTCGTGCACTGCAGCTCGATCCACTCCTTCGACCAGTACGCCACGTCCGGAGTGCTCGACGAGTCGTCGTCGCGCGCGGCCGACCCGGGCATACCGGTGTACGACCGGTCCAAGTGGGCTGGTGAACAGGAACTGCGCGCGGTCGTGGCCGACGGTTTGGACGCCGTGATAGCGAATCCGACGGGCGTCTACGGCCCCGCGGACGGGATCGGCGGGCGCCCGCTGTCGCGGATCAACGGAATGCTGCGCGACGCCGCGCGAGGCGTGGTGCCGGTGTTCATCGAAGGCGGCTTCGACCTGGTCGACGTTCGCGACGTCGCCGCCGGACTCGCTCTCGCGGCGGAGCACGGCCGTACCGGCGAGAACTACATACTCGGCGGCGAGCAGGTCCGCCTGATGGACGCGATGAGATCGGCCGCCAAGCTGACCGGCCGGATGCAGCCGGCCTTCGCAATCCCGAACGGCCTGCTCAAGGCAGTGATCGCCGCTGCGGAACCGCTCGGTCACCTGTTCGGCTCCGACCTCGTTTCCCGCGCGTCGATCTCGGCCATCCAGGCGGCACCGAGCGTCGACTGCACCAAAGCGCGCGCCGAACTCGGGTACGCACCGCGCCCGAGTTCGCAAACGGTCAGCGACCTGGTGAGTTTCCTCGCCGACCACGACCGGCTCGGACGTGCGCGTCCGGTCTCGGAACTGCGCTACCAACCGGTCGTCGCCACCACGGCATCCGGTCCCGCCTGAGCGCCTACGGGCAGCGAACCTTGAATTCGAAGGACTTCTTCGACGGCTGCAACGGGTTGGACATGTTGATGCCGGTCGCCTCACCGGTGATCGTGTAGGTCTTCAACACCTTCTTGACAGTGGCACTGCCGCCACCCGGGATGCCCTGTACGAACCCCAGCGTCACGCCGTCGATGGCGCCGAGGCCGACGGAAATGACCTGCGGGTTGTCGCCCTCGGTCACCACGGCGGCGATGGCCGACTTGCCCGCCTCGGAGCCGACGCCGATGTTGACCCGGCCGTCGCCGGTCACGCAACCGACGGTCTTGTCGGCCAGGTTGAGTTCCTTGCCGTCGACCTTGATCGACGCGTCACCGCCGTCGGCGATGGGGTTGTCCACCGAACTGCAGGCGGGCAGCAGGAGCGCGATGGCACCCGCACCGAGGACGGCGGCAATCTGAGTTCTACGCATGCGGATGAGCGTAGATGATTGCCTCTCCCCGCCGAGTGGGCACCTCAACCCCGCCGAGTGGGCACCTCACCCATGCCGAGTGGGCACCAGTCGGCGTTAGGGGCGGGAAGGAGTTGGTTGGCCGGTTAGACGGTGAAGCCCAGGGCGCGTAGCTGTTCGCGGCCGTCGTCGGTGATCTTCTCCGGACCCCACGGCGGCAGCCACACCCAATTGATCTCCAGATCGGTGCACAGCCCGCTGGAGACCAGCGCGGCGCGCGCCTGGTCCTCGATGACGTCCTGCAACGGACAGGCCGCCGACGTCAGCGTCATATCCAGCTTGGCGATCGCTTCGTCGGTGACGGTCATGTCGTACACCAGTCCGAGGTCCACGACGTTGATCCCCAGCTCGGGGTCGACGACGTCGCGCATCGCCTCTTCGACATCCTCGAGCTGAGGCAGCGACGTGCTCGGTTCGCTCTGCGGCGCGGTTTCGGTCATGTCAGTTCCTCTTCTCGGGTCTTGTGCTCGCCTGCGTCCTCGACCGCACGGCTCAGCGCGTCCTTGAAGGCCATCCACCCCAGCAAGGCGCATTTCACGCGCGCCGGGTATTTGCTGACGCCGGAGAACGCGATGCCGTCGCCGATGACCTCGTCGTCGCCGGCGTCGGTGCCGCGCGAGGTCATCATCGCGGTGAAGGAGTCCAAAATCGCCAGCGCCTCGTCGACGGGCAGCCCGACGAGCTGGTCGTAGAGCACCGACGTCGAGGCCTGCGAGATCGAACATCCCTGTCCGTCGTAGGACACGTCGGCGACCTCGCTGCCATCGGCGGACAGCTCGACGCGCAGGGTGACTTCGTCACCGCATGTCGGGTTGACGTGATGGACCTCGGCGTCGAACGGTTCGCGCAGGCCCCGCCCATGCGGGTGCTTGTAGTGGTCCAGGATGACGTCCTGGTACATCTGCTCCATCCGCATCGGTCAGCGACTCCCGAAGAATTGCTGGGCCTTCACGATCGCTGCCGCCAGCCGGTCGACCTCGTCGAGGGTGTTGTAGGCGGCGAACGATGCGCGCGCCGACGCCGCGATCCCGAAACGCCGGTGCAGCGGCCACGCACAGTGGTGTCCGACGCGGATGGCCACGCCCTCGTCGTCGAGGATCTGGCCCAGGTCGTGCGCGTGCACGCCGTCGACGACGAAGGACACCGCTCCGCCCCGCGCGTCGGCTTTGGTCGGTCCGATGATGCGGAGCCCCGTGATCCCGCCGAGCGCTTCCAGCGCCGCGGCGGTCAACTCGTGTTCATGCGCGGCGACGGCGTCCATGCCGAGATCGTTGAGATACTCGACCGCCGCACCGAGACCGACCGCTTGTGACGTCATCGGCACCCCTGCCTCGAACCGCTGCGGCGGCGGGGCGTAGGTCGACACCTCCATCGTCACCGTCTCGATCATCGATCCGCCGGTGAGGAACGGGGGCATCTGGTCGAGCAGTCGCGCCTTTCCGTAGAGCACGCCGACGCCGGACGGACCGAACATCTTGTGCCCCGAGAACGCGGCGAAATCGACGTCGAGGGCGGCGAAATCGACGGCCGTGTGCGGGACCGACTGGCACGCGTCGAGGACGACCAGCGCACCCACCTCCCGCGCCCGGCGGACGATCTCCGCAACATCGGCGACCGCGCCCGTGACGTTCGACTGGTGGGTGAACGAGACGATGCGGACCGACTCGTCGAGGGTGAGCGAATCGAGGTCGATGCGACCGTCGTCGGTCACGCCGTACCACCGCAACGACGCGCCGGTGCGACGGCACAGCTCCTGCCACGGGACGAGGTTCGCGTGATGCTCCAGTTCGGTCACCACGACCGTGTCGCCGGGACCGATCGCCTTCCCCCCGAGCACGGTGGCCGCTCGGTCGTCGGAAAGCGAATACGCCACCAGATTGAGCGCCTCGGTGGCGTTCTTGGTGAAGACGATCTCGTCGGCGCCGACCCCGACGAACCGCGCGATCACGTCACGGGCGTGCTCGTAGGCATCGGTCGCCTCTTCGGCGAGCTGGTGGGCGCCGCGGTGCACGGCCGCGTTGTGGTTCAGCAGGAATTCGCGTTCGGCGTCGAGCACCCGCAACGGACGCTGGGCCGTAGCCCCGGAATCGAGGTAGGCCAGCGGCTTCCCGTCCCGCACCCGACGGGCCAGGATGGGGAAATCCGCGCGGACACCGACGACATCGAGCGGGCCCGGTGTCGTCGCGGTGTTCTGCTGAGCGATGCTCACGCTGTCTCCTGTCACGCTGATGAGTGGTGCTGTGCTGTTCGCGGCCGTCCGGCTACTTGGCGGCGGCGCCGGCGAACCGGACGTAGCCGTTGGCCTCCAACTCGTCGGCGAGTTCCGGACCGCCCGACTCGACGACGCGGCCGTCGACGAAGACGTGCACGAAGTCCGGCTTGATGTAGCGCAGGATGCGCGTGTAGTGGGTGATGAGCAGAACCCCGCCGTCCTCCTCCTGCTTGTAGCGGTTCACGCCTTCGGACACAATGCGCAGCGCGTCGACGTCGAGGCCGGAGTCGGTCTCGTCGAGGACGGCGATCTTCGGCTTGAGCAGATCGAGCTGCAGGATCTCGTGACGCTTCTTCTCACCGCCGGAGAAACCCTCGTTCACCGACCGCTCGGCGAAGGCCGGGTCGATGTCGAGGGCCTTCATGGCTTCCTTGGTCTCCTTGACCCAGTGGCGCAGCTTCGGCGCCTCGCCGCGCACGGCGGTCGCGGCGGTCCGCAGGAAGTTCGACATCGAGACCCCGGGCACCTCGACCGGGTACTGCATGGCGAGGAAGATCCCGGCGCGGGCGCGCTCGTCGACGGTCATCTCCAGGACGTCCTCGCCGTCGAGCGTGATGCTGCCCTTGGTGACCTCGTACTTGGGATGCCCGGCGATCGCGTACGACAGCGTGGACTTGCCCGAACCGTTCGGGCCCATGATCGCGTGCGTCTCCCCCGACTTCACGGTCAAGTCGACGCCTTTGAGGATCTCGATCGGCTCGGCTTCGGGGTCGGTGGTGGCGACCCGCACGTGCAGGTCGCGGATTTCCAGGGTGGTCACTTCAATTCCTCGTGGTTTCTCTTGTCTGGGCTGTGATGGCTGTCGGTTGATGACGGCGGTCTCGACGGCTACGCGCCGCCCGCCGCCAGTTCCAGTTCGGCCTCGACGGCCTCGGTCAGGCGTTCCCGCAGGGCGGGCACCGGGATCTTCGCGATGATCTCGCCGAAGAAGCCGCGCACCACCAGGCGACGCGCCGTCTCCTCCGGAATGCCGCGTGCCATCAGGTAGAACAGCTGCTCGTCGTCGAAGCGTCCGGTCGCGCTCGCGTGTCCGGCGCCGACGATCTCGCCGGTTTCGATCTCCAGGTTCGGCACCGAATCGGCGCGCGCGCCGTCGGTGAGCACCAGGTTGCGGTTGAGTTCGTAGGTGTCGGTGCCCTCGGCGGCCGGGCGGATCAGCACGTCGCCGATCCACACGGTGTGCGCCTCTCGACCGTGCCCTTGACTCGGGTCGCCCTGCAGCGCGCCCTTGTAGGTGACGAACGACCGGCAGTGCGGCTGCGAGTGGTCGACCAGCAGGCGCTGTTCGAGGTGCTGCCCGGCGTCGGCGAAGTACAGGCCCCACAGTTCGGCGTCGCCGCCCGGGGCGGCGTAGCGCACGATCGGCGAGAGCCGCACGAGATCGCCGCCCAGCGAGACCGCGAAATGTCGCAGCGTCGCGTCGCGCTGCAGCAGCGCGTGGTGCGCAGCGACGTGGACCGTGTCGTCGGCCCATTCGTGCAGGTTGACGACGGTGAGATGCGCGCTGTCGCCGACGACGAACTCGATGTTCTCCGCGTAGGTACCGCTGCCGCGCTGGTCGATCACGATGGTCGCCTTGGCGAACGGCTCCAGCCGGATCTGCACGTGACCGTAGGCCACCTCGTCGACACCCGGTCCGGTGACGGTGACCGCGACCGGCTCGTCGAGAACCGTCTCGGAGGCGACGGTGACGATCGTGGCCTCGGGGAACGAGGAGAACGCCTGCGCCGCGATCCGGTCGAACGGAACGCCGCCCTCGCCGAGTCGCTCGTCGCCGCGGGCGACGGTCTCGACCGTCACGCCCGCGGGCAGCGACGCACCCGAACCGGCGACCTCGACGGTGGCGGTGCCGGTCGCCGGAGCCGATCCGTTGTGCAGCCCCCGAAGCCGGCGGAACGGGGTGAACCGCCACGCTTCCTCGCGCTGGCCCGGTACCTCGAAAGCGTCGACGTCGAACGAGGTGAAGAGTTCGCCCTTGTTGGTGACGACACTGGATCCGGGTGCCTTCACGGCGCTGTCGGTACCGATTGCCTCTGCCATCAGCCGACGGCTCCTTCCATCTGCAGCTCGATGAGCCGGTTCAGCTCGAGCGCGTACTCCATCGGCAGTTCCTTGGCGATCGGCTCGACGAAGCCGCGGACCACCATCGCCATCGCCTCGTCCTCGGTCAGACCACGGCTCATCAGGTAGAAAAGCTGGTCGTCGGAGACCTTGGAGACGGTCGCCTCGTGGCCCATCGTGACGTCGTCCTCGCGGATGTCGACATACGGGTAGGTGTCGCTGCGGCTGATCTGGTCGACGAGGAGGGCATCGCACTTCACCGTCGAACGGCTGCCGTGCGCGCCGTGGTTGATCTTGATCAGGCCGCGGTAGGACGCGCGGCCGCCGCCGCGGGCCACCGACTTGGACACGATGTTGCTCGACGTGTTCGGCGCGAGGTGGACCATCTTCGATCCGGTGTCCTGATGCTGACCGGCACCGGCGAACGCCACCGAGAGCACCTCGCCCTTGGCGTGCTCACCGGTCAGCCAGACCGCCGGGTACTTCATCGTCACCTTCGAGCCGATGTTGCCGTCGACCCACTCCATCGTCGCGCCGGCTTCGGCCTTAGCGCGCTTGGTGACCAGGTTGTAGACGTTGTTCGACCAGTTCTGAATCGTCGTGTAGCGGCAGCGACCGCCCTTCTTCACGATGATCTCGACCACGGCCGAGTGCAGCGAGTCCGACTTGTAGATCGGCGCGGTGCAGCCCTCGACGTAGTGCACGTAGGCATCCTCGTCGACGATGATCAGCGTCCGCTCGAACTGGCCCATGTTCTCGGTGTTGATGCGGAAGTAGGCCTGCAGCGGGATGTCGACGTGCACGCCGGGTGGCACGTAGATGAACGACCCGCCCGACCACACGGCGGTGTTGAGCGCGGAGAACTTGTTGTCGCCGGCGGGGATCACCGAGCCGAAGTACTTCTGGAAGAGCTCCGGGTGCTCGCGCAGGCCCGAGTCGGTGTCGAGGAAGATGACGCCCTTCTCCTCCAGGTCCTCGCGGATCTGGTGGTAAACGACCTCGGACTCGTACTGCGCGGCGACACCGGCGACCAACCGCTGCTTCTCCGCCTCCGGGATGCCCAGCTTGTCGTAGGTGTTGCGGATGTCCTCGGGCAGGTCCTCCCAGGACTGCGCCTGCTTCTCCGTCGACCGCACGAAGTACTTGATGTTGTCGAAGTCGATGCCGTCGAGTTCGGCGCCCCAGGCCGGCATCGGCTTGCGGTCGAAGATGCGCAGCGCCTTGAGCCGCTGCTCCAGCATCCACTCCGGCTCGTCCTTCTTCGCCGAGATGTCGGCGACCACGGCGTCGGACAGTCCGCGCTTGGCCGATGCGCCGGCCTCGTCGGAGTCCGCCCAGCCGTAGCCGTAGGTACCCAGGGATGCGATCGTCTCGTCCTGGGTCATCTGCGGCGCGGTCGCGACCGGCGCCTGTGGTGTCGGCTCGGTAAGCGTCATCGGGAGCCTTCCTTCTTCCTCGGCGCGGGCTGTGCGCCGATTGCTGGTGCTGCGGCCTGGGCTGGCGTCGCAGTCGTGGACGTGTGAACAGTCAGCGGGATGTGCGTCGTGCAGGCACAGTCGCCGTTGGCGATGGTCGCCAGGCGCTGCACGTGGGTGCCGAGCAGTTCGGTGAACCGCTGCGTCTCCGCTTCGCACAGCTCCGGGAACTCGGCCGCGACGTGCGCGACCGGGCAGTGGTGCTGGCAGATCTGCATGCCCGAACCGACTTCCCGGGTGTTGGCCGCGTACCCGGCGCTGGTCAGCGCCGAGGCGATCGCGTCAATCGTGGCCGGTACCTCGTCGAGGTCGCCGGCCGGGTCGATGCCGTCGGTCACCCGGGCGATGCGGTCGTGGGCGAAGGCGGCGACCGCCTCCTCGCCCCCGGCCGCCCGCAGGGCGCGCAACGCGGCACTGGCCAAGTCGTCGTAGGCGTGGCGCAGCTGCCCGCGCCCCGTCGCGGTCAACTGGAACCATTTGGCGGGGCGGCCGCGGCCGCGCTGTCCACCGCCGAATCCGTGATCGGTCTGGGCCGTCTCGACGTCACCCGCGGCCAGCAGGGCGTCGAGATGACGACGAACGCCGGCCGGGCTGATGCCGAGGCGCTCGGCGATGTCACCGGCGGTCAGGGGGCCGTCCTCGCCGAGGAGCTCCACCACCGTGTGCCTAGTCTGACCGTCGGCCGGACCGGTTGCCCGCGCCTGCCCAGCATCGACCGCCGCGCCGGTGGCGCGCACGGTTCGACGGCGAGTGGTCATGCTTTTCACAACACAAGTGTGACTTAATTTCTTCCGCCCCCACAAGCAAGGGTCGCCTTACCATCGTGCGGCCGCGATTGGGCCCGAACCGCCGACTAGAGTCTTGTTCCGTGGCCACCTCGTTGCTCGACTACCTCGGGCTGACGCCCCGTCGCGGGCGATCGCAGCCAGCACCGGCCGCGGAGGCCGACCGGCCGGGCGACTACGGTGTCGCCGTCGCGGGGTTGCACGCCGACGAGGCCGAGGTCGGCCCCCTCAACGCCGACGAGAATAAATGTCTGACCCGCATCAAGATCTTCGGGGCCACCGGATCGATCCTTTTGCTCATCGGCTCGCTGGGGACCGGCGCAATCCCGGTGAGCCAGAACCCGGTGGCCGGGCTGCGGTTGCTCTCGCTGCCGTCGCGGATGTTCTCCACCGCGCTCACGCTGAGCATCGGCGGAACGCTCATGCTGGTGGTGGCGTGGCTGCTGATCGGCCGGTACGCGGTCGGACGGCTGGGCGTGGAAGTGTTCCACGGCACAACCCCGGCACGGCGCATGACCCGGCGGCAGGCCGACCGCACCCTGCTGCTGTGGCTCGCGCCGATTCTCATCGCACCGCCGCTGCTGAGTAAAGACATCTACTCCTACCTGGCCCAGAGCGCGATCGGGTACATCGGCAAAGACCCGTACACGGTCAGCCCGCTCAACGGACTGCCCCCCGACCATCCGCTGTACGAGCTGGCCGGGTCGGTGCCCAACATCTGGAAAGACACCCCGGCGCCCTACGGCCCGCTGTTCCTGTGGCTCGGCGAACACATCACGGCCCTGAGCGGCGACAACATCACCGTCGGGATCTTCCTGCACCGCATGCTCGCCCTGGCCGGTGTCGCCATGATCGTCTGGGCCCTGCCCCGCCTGGCCCACCGCTGCGGCGTGTCCCCGATCGCGGCGCTGTGGCTCGGCGCGATGAACCCGCTGGTGATCCTGCATCTGGTCGGCGGCATCCACAACGAGTCGCTGATGCTGGGCATGATGCTCGTCGGCCTCGAGCTCGGACTCGCCGCGGTGGACTCGACGCGGTCACTGCACAGTGATCGATCGCGCTGGTTGCCGTCGGCCGCGGGGTGGTTACTGCTCTCCGGGACCGCGGTCATCGCGATGTCGTCGATGATCAAGGCCACATCGATCATCGCCCTGGGCTTCCTCGGCGTCGCCCTGGCGCGACGGTGGGGCGCGACCCTGCCCGCCCTGCGCCACGCGCCGCTGCGGCAGTGGTGGTCCCGGTCGAGAGACTCTTTCCTCGCGTTGATGCGCTCGGCCGCGCTGATGGGCATCGTCGCCGTGGTGGTCATCGTCACCATCTGCGTGGGCACCGGCCTGGGCTTCGGCTGGACCAGGACGCTGTCCACCGGCGACATCGTGCGGTCGTGGATGTCGATGCCAACGCTGCTGTCGGTCGGTGCCGGACGCATCGGCATCGGCCTCGGCCTGGGCGACCACACCCAGGCGATCCTCGATATCGTGCGTCCTCTCGCGCAGCTCATCGCCGGCGCCTTCATCGTCCGGTGGCTGCTCGCCTCGCTCGGCGGTCGCATCCATCCCATCGGCGCCCTGGGCATCTCGATGGCGACGATCGTCGTCTTCTCCCCCTTCGCGCAGGCCTGGTACCTGCTCTGGGCGGTCATCCCCCTGGCCGCCTGGGCCTCGGACCGCTGGTTCCGGCTCGGTGCGATCGCGTCGTCGGCCCTCATCGCGACGGTCGTCATGCCCACCAGCTCGAATACGTCGGGCATCGTTCTGGCTCAGGGCCTCTCCGCGGCGTTCCTCATGGTCGCGGTGCTGACCGCGCTGTTCTTCGACGACCGGCCGCGGTGGCTGCCCGGCATCCGGCGGCGGAATGCCGACGAATAGGCTGAGAACCGTGCCGAGCACCGAATCACCCGCCGAGACCGTCGCCGACGACGCCGTCGCGATCTCCGGTCTCCGCAAGTCCTTCGGCTCGCAGCTCGCCGTCGACGGGATCGATCTGACGCTTCGCCGCGGAACCGTGCTCGCGCTCCTCGGCCCCAACGGCGCGGGCAAGACGACCACGGCCGAGATCTGCGAGGGGTTCACCGCCCCCGACGCCGGTGAGGTGCGCGTGCTCGGCCTGGACCCGCGCCGCGACAACGACGCGCTGCGGTCCCGAATCGGTGTCATGCTCCAAGGCGGCGGTGCCTATCCGGGCGCCAGGGCGGCCGAAATGCTGCGGCTCTGCGCGAGCTATTGCGCCGACCCGATCGACCCGGATTGGCTGCTCGACGTCCTCGGCCTCGACTCCGTCGGCGCCACCCCGTTCCGGCGGCTCTCCGGCGGCCAGCAGCAGCGACTGTCGCTGGCCTGCGCCGTCGTCGGGCGCCCCGAACTGGTCTTCCTCGACGAACCGACCGCCGGACTCGACGCCCACGCCCGGATCGTCGTGTGGGACCTCATCAGCGCGCTGCGCGCCGACGGTGTGAGCGTGCTGCTGACGACCCACATGCTCGATGAGGCCGAGCGCCTGGCCGACGACATCGTGATCATCGACGCCGGGCGGGTCGTCGCGGCCGGCACCCCCGACGAGCTGACGGCCCGCGAATCCGGCGGTATCCGGCTGAGCGCCCAGCCCGGGCTGCCGATCACCGATGCCGCCGCCGCGATGAGCAGGTCCTGCGGGGGCGCGGTGACCGGCGCCGAGGTCGCTCCCGGCGACTACACGCTGAGCGGCCCGGCCACCCCCGGCGCGATCGCGGCGCTCACCGCTTGGTGCGCCGACCGCGACGTACTCCTGACCGAACTCCGCGTCGACAGCGTCAGCCTGCAAGACGTCTTCCTCAATCTGACCGGACGGGAGGTCCGCGCGTGAATTCCCCCGCCCGCCCGGCGACCGAGACCTTTCCGCCGGGATCCTTCACCCCCGACCCACGGCCGGCGCCGATCCCGTCGATGGTCGCGGCACAGTCGGCGCTCGAGCTGAAACTGCTGTTGCGCAACGGCGAGCAATTGCTGCTGACCATGTTCATCCCGGTCACGCTGCTCATCGGACTGTGCCTGGTCCCGTTGTCGACCGACGCGGGCGATACGGCGGCGGCGCGCGCACACACGTTCCTGCCGGTCATCCTCACCGTCGCGATCATGTCGACGGCGTTCACCGGGCAGGCCATCGCGGTGGGGTTCGACCGTCGCTACGGCGCGCTCAAACGCCTCGGCGCGACCGCGATCCCCCGGTGGGGGGTCATCGCGGGGAAGTCGATCGCGGTCGTCATCGTCGTCGCGGCGCAGATGGTGCTCCTGAGCGCGATCGCGGCCGTCTTCGGCTGGCGCCCCAACGCCGCGGGCATCGGATTCGCCGCGCTGGCCATCGTGTTGGGCACCGTCATGTTCGCCGCGCTCGGGCTCGCGCTGGGCGGCACCGGCAAAGCGGAAGTCGTCTTGGCCGTGGCCAACTTGATCTGGTTCGTCCTCGCCGGGTTCGCCAGCATGGTCGTCCTCGGCTCACGCGTGCCCGACACGCTGCGGGCGGTGGCCAGCGGTACGCCCTCGGGCGCTCTCGCCGACGCGCTGCAGAAGGCGGGCGACGGCCAGTTCGCACCGACCGCCTTCGTGCTACTGGTCCTGTGGGCGATCGCCGGGACTGCCGTGGCCGTCAAGTGTTTCAGGTTCGACTGAGTTCCTCGGCCTTGTCCGCGTCGACGCGCGGTCGCAGCGCCTGATAGAGGATTGCCGTCTCGGCGATGACCGAACACGCACCGGCGACGTGGAGGACGACGAGAAGCGCCGGGACGTTCGTGAAGTACTGCACGACGCCGATTAAGGACTGCGCCGCGACGACGATCAGCACGATGCGACAGCGTCGCAGCACCTCGGGGGTGGGATAAGCGCGCCGGATCACGAGCAGCGCGGCAACCACCAGCCCGAGGAACACCACCACAAGCGCGGTGTGAATCGAGGTGAGCAGCGGGATGCTGACGTGGAGACGGTCGATCGCCTCCGGCCGGGTCCGGTCGCCGGCGTGCGGTCCGGCTCCGGTGACCGTGACGCCTGCCGCCAGCGCGAAGGCCAATGCCACCGCCGACGCGGCGACGAGGCTGCGGGCGCGGCGCGGCGCGGCGTCGACCGGCACACCGTCGTCGGGCTGGCCGACCTTCACGTACAGGGTCGCAGCCAGCCACACCATGGCGGTCGAAACCAGCAGGTGAGCCCCGACGACCCACCACTTGAGACCGGCCAGCACGGTGACCCCGCCGAGCACGCCCTGCGCGAAGGTCGAGGCGGGCAGGATCCACGCGTACACCAGCACCTCGCGGCGCCGGCGCGCGCGGCTCACCGCCAACACGATGGCCGCCGCCGTCGTCACGACGATCCAGACGGCGATCTGCCGGTTGCCGAACTCGATGGCCTGGTGCCACCACGGCACCTCGTCGGACGGGATCGGCAGCAGCGAATCGTCGTGGCACTTGGGCCAGGTCGGGCAGCCCAGGCCGGAACCGGTGACGCGCACGATAGAACCGGTGACCGCGATCAGCGCTTGGCTCAGCAGGGCAGCCAAGGCGATACGCCGCTGGGTGCGCACGGTGGGCAACGGCAGGAGATCCACCACGCGATACCACGTGCGGACGATCGGGTTGGGAGCCACGTCGCTCATACTACGTAGTGTCGTAGAAGCGCTGGTCCACGGGTGGGATCAGTCGAGGATCGAGGAGTTGCGAGCCTTGGGGAATCGGTGCTGATGCGCGACCCAGCCGGCCATCTTGCGCCAGTGCGACGGCGTCACCGTCGCCTCGGAGACCAGCTCGCGGGTCCATTCCTCCGACACGGTCAGGCCCTCCACCGCATCGACGACGGCGTGCGCGGTGGGTTCGTCGGCCACGACACGGTCGCCGAGGATGCCGCCGTCCTGCCCGACGAGGGTGATGCGGATTCCCGCGTCCCCGATGGGCTGCAGGATGGCGGTAGCCGCTCCGCCCTCGCGCTCGACGTAGCGGCGGATCGAGTTCACGACCCCGCCGGGGATCGTGGGCGCTGCGGTCTCGGCGGTCGGCGTCTCAGCGGTGTCCTCGCTCATAGCCGTCGATGATACTGCCCGCCCGCCGGTGTAGAACTGGGGACATGCGCGCGATCGTCGTCACCGCCCACGGCGGGCCCGATGTCCTGACGTGGCAGGAGCGGCCCGACCTCGCTCCGCGGCCCGGACAGGTCCTCGTCCAGAACAAGGTCGCCGGGGTGAATTTCATCGACACCTACCTGCGTCGCGGCCTGTACCCCAGCGACCCGCCGTACGTGCCCGGCACCGAGGGCTCCGGTGTGGTCGCGGCACTCGGCGACGGCGTGACCGGGTTGTCGGTCGGCGACCGCGTCGCATGGTGCGACGCGCCCGGCTCCTATGCCGAGCAGGTCCTGGTCAATGCGACGCGCGCGGTCCGCGTGCCGGCCGAGGTCGCCGACGAGGTGGCCGGCACGATGCTGCTCCAGGGGCTGACCGCCGACTACTTGCTTCGTGGCGCGGCACACCCGCGGCCGGGCGACACCGTCCTGGTGCACGCCGGCGCGGGCGGGGTGGGGCTGATCCTCACCCAGCTGGCCGTCGCCGCCGGGCTGACGGTGATCTCCACGGTCTCCACCGATGAGAAGGAAGTCCTCTCCCGCGAGGCCGGGGCCGCTCACGTCCTTCGCTACGGAAACGACCTCGCCGATCGGGTGCGCGGGCTGACCGGCGGCAAAGGCGTCGCCGTCGTCTACGACGGGGTGGGCGCCGATACCTTCGACGCGAGTATCGCGGCGACGGCCGTGCGCGGCACCGTCGTGCTCTTCGGTGCGGCCAGCGGCCCCGTGCCCCTGTTCGACCTGCAGCGCCTCAACACCGCCGGATCGCTCTCGGTCACGCGGCCGACACTGGCACACTTCATCGCCGATCCCGACGAATTCGCCGAGCGGAGCGGGCGACTGGTCACCGCCGTCGCCGACGGAACGGTCCGAATCCGCGTCGGCGCGCACTATCCGCTGGCCGACACCGCACAAGCCCATCGGGATCTGGAATCACGGGCCACCACGGGGTCGATCGCGCTGATGGCGTAGTGCCCAGTCGGCGTGGGTGAGGTGCCCACTCGGCGTGGGTGAGGTGCCCAGTCGGCGTAGGTGAGGTGCCCACTCGGCGTTTGGGGTGGGCTTAGGAGAAGTAGGACGCGATGGTCGGCAGGTGGAAGACCGCGTCGATGGCCAATCCGCAGAACAGCAGCGCCAGGTATTCGTTGGACTGCAGGAAGACCTTCAGCGGGACGACTTCCTTGCCCTGACGCGTCTCGCGGTACAGCTTCCACACTCGCTGCGCGAACCACGCCCCGGCGAGAACGGCAACGGCGGCGTACACCACGCCCGCCGCGGGGATGAGGACGAAGGACGTGATCACGGTTGCGATGGTGTAGAACACCATCTGCCTGGTCACCTGCTCTTCGGTCGCGACGACGGGCAGCATCGGCACACCGGCCGCTTCGTAATCCTCGCGGTAGCGCATTGCCAGCGCCCACGTGTGCGGCGGTGTCCAGAAGAAGATGACGAGGAAGAGGACGAACGGCTCCCAGCTGAGCGAGCCGGTGACCGCGGCCCAGCCGACGAGCGTCGGCATGCAGCCGGCCGCGCCGCCCCAGACCACGTTCTGCGAGGTGCGCCGCTTGAGGATCAGGGTGTAGACGCCGACGTAGAACGCGATGGTGATCATCACCAGCACGGCCGCCAGCAGGTTGGTGAAGCGCCACAGCACGACGAAGGACGCGGCGCCCAGCACGATGCCGAAGACCAACGCGGCTCGCGGCGTCACCGCGTGGCGCGCCAACGGCCGGCGCTGGGTGCGGCGCATCTTCTGGTCGATGTCGGCGTCGGCCACCATGTTCAGCGTGTTGGCGCTCGCCGCGCCCAGCCAGCCGCCGATCAGCGTCGCGGCGATCAGACCGATGTCGACGGTGCCGCGGTCGGCCTGCAGCATCACCGGGATGGTGGCGACGAGGAGGAGTTCGATCACCCGCGGCTTGGTCAGGGCGACATAGGCGGCGGCGACGTTGCGCGCCCGCCGCGGAAGCGACTGGTCGGGCGAGTGATCGGCCACCGGCGTCTCGGTGTCCACACGCTCACTGCTCAACTGTCACTCCGCTTGTCCGAAACGCTCGACTCACCCGGGGCTTCGACCTACCCCGTGCCCGCACTACTACGAAGTGTAGACCCGGGGTCCACACCGCCAGACCCCGGCCATGCCCGTCGACGGCCAGACACGAGGCTCGACTCATGAACCCGCAGGCCTCCGACTAGGCTGGAGCAGACACGTACTTTCCTACCCCATCACTTCCATTCCAGGAGAACGCACCACCGTGGTCCACATCGACGAGATCGCCAAGCTGACCCAGCCCGCCCATCCCGATGACTGGACCGACCTGGACACCAAGGCGGTGGACACGGCTCGTCTGCTGGCCGCCGACGCGGTGCAGAAGTGCGGCAGCGGTCATCCGGGTACCGCGATGAGCCTGGCACCGTTGGCCTACACCCTGTTCCAGCGGGTGCTGCGCCACGATCCGGCCGATCCCGAATGGGTCGGCCGCGACCGGTTCATCCTGTCGTGCGGTCATTCCAGCCTCACCCTGTACGTGCAGCTCTACCTGGCCGGATTCGGTCTCGAGCTCGACGATCTCAAGGCGCTGCGGACCTGGGACTCGTTGACGCCCGGCCATCCGGAGTACCGGCACACCAAGGGCGTGGAGATCACCACCGGCCCGCTCGGCCAGGGCCTGGCGTCGGCGGTGGGTATGAGCATGGCCTCGCGCTACGAGCGCGGCCTGTTCGATCCCGACGCCGCGGCGGGCGCCAGCCCGTTCGACCACTTCATCTACGTGATCGCCTCCGACGGCGACATCGAGGAAGGCGTGACCAGCGAGGCTAGCTCGCTGGCGGGCACGCAGCAGTTGGGCAACCTGATCGTCTTCTACGACGAGAACCAGATCTCGATCGAGGACGACACCGACATCGCCTTGTCGGAGGATGTCGCCGAGCGCTACCGGGCCTACGGCTGGCACGTCCAGACCGTCGACGGCGGCGAGAACGTCGTGGGCATCGAGGCGGCGATCGCCGAGGCCAAGGCGGTGACCGACAAGCCGTCGCTCATCTGCCTGCGGACCGTCATCGGGTATCCGGCTCCGACGAAGATGAACACCGGTGCCGCGCACGGCGCCGCGCTGGGCGCCGATGAGATCAAGGCGACCAAGGAGATCCTCGGCTTCGACCCCGAGGCCGACTTCGCCGTCGCCGACGACGTCATCGCCCACACCCGCGGGCTGCGGGAGCGGGCCGCCACCGCGCGCGCCGAATGGACATCGGCGTTCGACGCGTGGGCGGCGGGGTCACCCGACCGCAAGGCGTTGTTCGACCGGCTGACGGCCCACGAGCTGCCCGACGGCTGGCGCGACGCGTTGCCGAGCTGGGAGGCCGGCGACTCGGTCGCGACGCGTAGCGCCTCGGGCAAGGTGCTCGGCGCGCTGGGCCCGGTGCTGCCCGAGCTGTGGGGCGGTTCGGCCGACTTGGCCGGGTCGAACAACACCACGATCGCCGGGGCAAAGTCCTTCGGCCCGGCGTCGATATCGACGTCGACGTGGACCGCCGACCCGTACGGCCGGACCCTGCACTTCGGCATCCGCGAGCATGCGATGGGCGCAATCCTTTCCGGCATCGTGCTGCACGGCCCGACCCGCGCCTACGGCGGTACCTTCCTGCAGTTCGCCGACTACATGCGCCCCGCGGTGCGGCTGGCTGCGCTGATGGAGATCGACCCGATCTACGTCTGGACCCATGATTCGATCGGTCTCGGCGAGGACGGTCCGACCCATCAGCCGATCGAGCATCTCGCCGCGTTGCGTGCGATTCCCCACCTCGACGTGGTCCGGCCCGCCGACGCCAACGAGACCGCCCACGCCTGGGCGCACGTCCTCACCCGCCGCAACAACCCGGCCGGACTGGCCCTGACCCGACAGAACGTGCCCGTCCTCGACGGCACGTCGGCCGAAGGCGTCGCCGCCGGCGGTTACGTACTCGTCGATGCCGACGGCGAAGTACCCGACGTCGTCCTCATCGGCACCGGGTCGGAGGTCCAGCTGGCCGTGGCGGCGCGCGAGGCTCTCGCCGAGCAGGGCGTCGACGCGCGTGTCGTGTCGATGCCGTGCGTGGAATGGTTCGACGCCCAGCCCCAGGAGTACCGGGATTCGGTGCTGCCGCCGCAGGTCCGGGCTCGTGTGGCGGTCGAGGCCGGTATCGCGATGCCGTGGTACCGGTTCGTCGGCGACGCGGGCGAGATCGTCTCCATCGAGCACTACGGCGCCTCGGCGGCCTACCAGGTGCTCTACGAGAAGTTCGGCGTGACCGCCGAGGCCGTGGCCGACGCGGCGCGGCGCTCCATCGCCAACACGAAGTAGTCACCAGACCGCAGTACCGCGATATCGAAAGAGGAGTCACCGAAATGACCACCAACGAGCGGTTGGCCCAACTCAGCGAGGCCGGAGTATCCGTCTGGCTCGACGACCTGTCGCGCGACCTGCTGCGCAGCGGCCGGCTCGCCGAGCTGATCGCGACCAGGTCGGTCGTCGGTGTCACCACCAACCCGTCGATCTTCCAGGCCGCACTCTCGGCCGGCGACAGCTACGACGAGCAGGTCGCCAAACTCGCCGCCTCCGGCGCCGACGTCGACGCCGCGATCCGCACGATCACCACCGACGACGTGCGCGACGCGTGCGACGTGTTCGCACCGGTATTCGTCGAGTCCGACGGCGTCGACGGCCGCGTCTCGATCGAGGTCGACCCGCGGCTGGCCCACGACACCGACGGCACCGTCGCCCAGGCGATCGAGCTGTGGCAGGAAGTCGACCGCCCGAACCTGCTGATCAAGATCCCCGCGACCAAGGCCGGGCTGCCCGCCATCACCCGCGTCCTGGCCGAGGGCATCAGCGTCAACGTCACCCTGATCTTCTCGGTGCAGCGCTACGCCGAGGTGATCGAGGCCTTCCTCGACGGCCTCGGCGCCGCGCTGGCCGCCGGACGCGACATCGCCGACCTCCACTCGGTGGCCTCGTTCTTCGTCTCCCGGGTCGACACCGAGATCGACAAGCGTCTCGACGCGATCGGCACCGACGAGGCACTCGCACTGCGCGGCAAGGCCGCACTGGCCAACGCGCGCCTGGCCTACGCGCGCTACCAGGACGTGTTCACCAAAGAGGTGCGGTTCCCCGACCTTGCCGCCCACGGCGCGCGCCCCCAGCGCGCACTATGGGCCTCCACCGGGACCAAGAACGCCGACTACCCCGACACCCTCTACGTCTCCGAACTCGTCGCCCCCGACACCGTCAACACCATGCCGGGCAAGACGATGGAAGCGTTCGCCGACCACGGCTGGGTCAACGAATCGTCCATCATCGGGCAAGAAGCCGACGCTCGCGAGGTGATGGAGCGCGTCGCCGCCGCCGGCGTCGACCTCGACGATGTGTTCGCCCAGCTCGAAGACGAAGGCGTCACGAAGTTCATCGACTCCTGGACCGACCTGCTGGCCGCGACCGGCGACCAGCTCAGCGCCAAGGCCTAGACACGGTGGCATCGTCGCGCGCCGCCCGCCGCCACCACAATCCGCTGCGCGACGAGCGCGACAAGCGGCTGCCCCGGATCGCCGGACCGTGCAGCATGGTGATCTTCGGCGTCACCGGCGACCTGGCGCGGCGCAAGCTGATGCCGGCCATCTACGACCTCGCCAATCGGGGCCTGCTGCCCACCGGGTTCGCCCTCGTCGGGTTCGCGCGGCGCGAATGGGCCGACGAGGATTTCGCCCAGGTCGTGCACGACGCGGTTCGCGCGCACTCCCGGACGCCGTTCCGCGAGGACGTGTGGCACGAACTCGCCAAGGGCTTCCGCTTCGTCCAGGGAACATTCGACGACGACGACGCCTTCGACCGCTTGTCGGCGACGCTCACCGCCCTCGACGAGGAGCGCGGCACCGACGGGAACCACGCCTTCTACCTGTCGATCCCGCCGGACTCCTTCCCGGTCGTCTGCGATCAGCTCAAGCGCTCCGAACTCGCCCAGCCGCGCGACGGCCGGTGGCGGCGCGTGGTCATCGAGAAGCCCTTCGGCCACGACCTCGCCAGCGCCCGCAAGCTCAACGCGGTGGTCAACAGCGTCTTCCCCGAGCAGTCGGTCTTCCGCATCGACCACTATCTCGGCAAGGAGACGGTCCAGAACATCCTGGCGCTGCGCTTCGCCAACCAGCTGTTCGACCCCGTGTGGAGCGCCCACTACATCGATCACGTCCAGATCACCATGGCCGAGGACATCGGGCTGGGCGGGCGAGCCGGCTACTACGACGGCATCGGCGCCGCCCGCGACGTGATCCAGAATCATCTGCTGCAGTTGCTGGCGCTGGTCGCCATGGAGGAACCGGTGTCGTTCGCGCCAGCGGAACTGCAGGCGGAGAAGATCAAGGTGCTCTCCGCGACGCGCAACATCCTGCCGTTGGAGGAGAACTCCGCCCGCGGACAGTACGGTCCCGGCTGGCAGGGCAACGAGTCGGTGTGCGGGCTCCTCGACGAGGAGGGCTTCGCGAAGGACTCGACCACCGAGACGTATGCCGCCATCGCACTCGAAGTCGATACCCGGCGCTGGGCGGGCGTGCCGTTCTACCTGCGCACGGGCAAGCGGCTGGGCCGCCGCGTCACCGAGATCGCGCTGGTGTTCAAACGCGCGCCGCATCTGCCGTTCGACTCGACGATGACCGCGGAACTCGGGCAGAACGCCCTGGTGATCCGCGTGCAGCCGGACGAGGGGGTGACCTTGCGGTTCGGTTCGAAGGTTCCCGGCTCCTCGATGGAGGTGCGCGACGTGAACATGGACTTCAGCTACGGCGAGGCGTTCACCGAATCCTCGCCAGAGGCCTACGAGCGGCTCATCCTCGACGTCCTGCTCGGCGAGCCGTCGCTGTTCCCGGTCAACGACGAGGTGGAACTCTCCTGGGAGATCCTCGACCCGGTGCTGCGGGCGTGGGCGAAGAAGGGCCGGCCGGAGACCTACGAATCGGGAACCTGGGGTCCCGCCAGCGCCGACGAGATGCTGTCGCGCACCGGCCGGAGCTGGAGACGGCCGTGAGAGAGTCGACCACTAGGAACGTGACGCCATGATCAAGACGCTGTCGGACACGTCGACGACCGAGGTCTCCAAGCAACTGGTGCGCATGCGCGACAGCGGCGGCGAGCTGGCCCTCGGCCGGGTGCTGACGCTGATCGTAAAGACCGAGCCGGGAGACGACACCGAGGCGGCCATCGCGGCCGCCAACGAAGCCAGCCGCGAGCACCCGTGCCGCGTGATCGTGGCCTCCGCGGCCGACCGGGGCAAGGCGGCCCGTCTGGACGCGGAGATCCGCGTCGGCGGCGATGCCGGTGCGTCCGAGGTCGTGGTCCTGCGCCTGTTCGGTCAGCTGGGCGCACACGCGCACGCGGTGGTCACACCGTTCCTGCTCCCCGACACCCCGGTGGTCACCTGGTGGCCGGGTACGGCGCCGAAGAACCCGGCGAAGGACCGGTTGGGGGCGCTCGCCGGGCGACGGATCCTCGACGGCACGAACCGCTTCGACGCGCAGGGCATCCTCGCCCAGCGGCTGCGCAGCTACTCCCCCGGCGACACCGACATCGCGTGGGCGCAGATCACGCCGTGGCGGGCCCTGCTCGCCGCCGCCTTCGACCGGGTGCCAGCCCGCAAGCCCGCCCAGGTCCGCGTCAGCGGCCCCGGCCCGTCGGTGGGGCTCGACCTGCTGGCCGGGTGGCTCGCCGAATGCCTCCGGGTCCCCACCGAGCGCCTCACCGGAGATCTGGGGGTCGAGATCGATTGCGCCGACGGCCTGCTCTCGCTGACGGCCGACGGCCGCGACACCCTGGTGCGCGACCCGGGACGACCCGATGCACGGACGCCGTGGCGCGAACGCACGACAGGCGAATGCCTGGCCGAGGAACTCCGGCGCCTCGATCCGGACGAGACCTACGCCCGTGCGCTGCACGGCACCAAACGACTCCTGCACACCACGAGGTGACGACCATGCCATCAACGCCCCGCACCGACATTCACCCGTCGTCGGCGGAACTCGTCGAAGCGGCCGCCGACCGTCTCATCGCGGTCATCGCCGACGCCCAGCGCGAGCGCGGCATCGCCCGGGTCGTGCTCACCGGTGGCAGCAACGGCATCGCACTCCTGGAACTGCTGTCCGGGCGCACCGACGAGATCGACTTCCCCGCCCTGCACCTGTACTTCGGCGACGATCGCTTCGTGCCCGCCGACGATCCCGACCGCAATGTCGGACAGGCGCGCTCGGCGTTGCTCGACGATCCGGATGCGGCCGGCGCGCGGATCTTCGAGATGGCGGCCAGCGACGGCGAATACGGCGACGACATCGAGGCGGCGGCCGCGGCCTACGGTGCGATCGTCGACGCGCTCGAACCCCGCGAGGACGGCGCCGTCTTCGACGTCCATCTCCTCGGTATGGGCGGCGAGGGTCATATCAACTCGCTGTTCCCGCACACACCGGCCGTCGCCGAGCGGTCCGCATCGGTGGTGGCGGTGACGGATTCGCCGAAGCCGCCGCCGCGGCGGATCACCCTGACCCTGCCCGCGGTCAACTCTTCGCGGCACGTGTGGTTCCTCGTCGCGGGGGCCGACAAGGCCGACGCGGTGGCTGCCGGCGTACACGGCGCTGACGCTGCTGATTGGCCGTGCGCCGGGGCGCACGGGCGGGTCAGCACCGTGTGGTTTCTCGACGAGAAGGCGGCCTCGAAACTCTGACGGCGTGCCAGCTCGGGCGCACTACAGGGTTGCCATCCGCAGCACCGCCACGGCGTTGTAAGTTGGGTCACACCACGACTAGGAGGCATTTTCTGTGATCGCATCGACCATGCAGACCGGTGAGTTGACCATCGCCCGATTGGTGGAGTACAGCCGGCGGACCTACCCGGAGACCGGGGTGACGACGTGGACCGGCTCGGAACTGCGGTCGATGTCGTTCCCCGAACTCGGTGACCGCAGCGCCCAGCTGGCACACGCGCTGGCCAAGCTCGGCGTCGGGCGCGGAGACCGGGTCGCCACCTTCATGTGGAACAACAACGAGCACCAGGTGGTCTACGGCGCCGTGCCCGCGATGGGTGCCGTCCTGCACACCCTCAACCTGCGCCTTTCGCCGGAGCAGGCCGTCTACATCATCAAGCATGCCGACGACAAGGTCATCATCGTCGATGCCTCGATCGCACCGATGCTGGCCCAGTACGTGAAGGCCACGCCGAACGTGCAGCACGTGATCGTCGCCAACGGCCCGGCGAGCGCTTTCGAGGCGCCCGACGGGATCACCGTGCACTCCTTCGACGAGCTGGTCGCCGACGAGCCGACCACCTACGAATGGCCGGAGCTCGACGAGAAGGACCCGGCGGTGATGTGTTACACCTCGGGCACCACCGGCGACCCGAAGGGCGTCGTCTACAGCCACCGCAGCATCTGGCTGCACTCCATGCAGGTCTGCTCCACCTCCGGCATGGGCCTGGGCAACAGCGACTCCGTGCTCGCGATCGTCCCGATGTTCCACGTGATGTCCTGGGGCCTGCCCTACGCCGCGATGATGGCCGGTCTCACGCTGGTCATGCCCGACCGCTTCCTGCAGCCCGAGCCGCTGCTCGCGATCATGGCCGCGGCCAAGCCGACGTTCGCCGCGGCTGTGCCGACGATCTGGCAGGGCGTCGCCGCGCAGCTCGCCGTCTCGCCACAGGACATCAGCCACCTGCGCGAGGTCGTGGTGGGCGGCGCCGCGGTGCCGCCGTCGATGATCAAGCAGTTCGACGAGTTCGGCGCGCCGATCACTCACGCGTGGGGCATGACCGAGACGTCTCCGCTCGGCTCGGTGTCGCGAGCGCCGTTCGGTGTCGACGACGACGAGAAGGCCTTCGCCTACCGCGTGACCCAGGGCCGCTTCCCCGCCTCCGTCGAGGCACGACTGATCGACGACGACGGCAACGAGGTCGCCTGGGACGGTGAGTCGGCGGGCGAGCTGGAGGTCCGCGGCCCGTGGATCACGGGCGCCTACTACTCGCCGGACGGCCCGGCGGTCGATCCGGACAAGTTCCACGACGGCTGGTTGCGCACCGGTGACGTGGCGTCGATCAGCCCGGACGGCTACATGACGATCGTCGACCGCACCAAGGACCTGATCAAGACCGGCGGCGAGTGGATCTCCTCGGTCGAGCTGGAGAACACGATCATGTCCAATCCGGTGGTCACCGAGGCCGCCGTCGTCGCGGTGCCCGACGAGAAATGGGATGAGCGGCCGTTCGTGCTGGCGGTCGTGGCCGAGGAGGCCAACGCCGATCCCGCCAAGCTGCGCGCCCACCTGGCCGACCTCGTTCCCCGGTGGCAGCTGCCCGAACGCTGGGCCTTCGTCTCCGAGGTGCCCAAGACGTCGGTCGGCAAGTTCGACAAGAAGCGCATTCGCGCCGAGTACGCCGACAACGCGTACGACGTTCTCGAAATCCGCGACTGACTCGCGCCGTTTCGCACACCGTGCCCGGACCCGCTCGTCGGGTCCGGGCACGGTCGTTTCGCGACGGTGGCGCAGGACACGCCAAAGCAGCCTTGATCTATACCCCCCAGGGGTATAGCCTCGGTGTCATTCAGCCCGTCCGGGACGGGATAGTCGATTACCGAGGGAGTCATCATGAGCGTCGCCGAGTACCGAGTCACCGGAATGACCTGCGGCCACTGCGAGATGTCCGTGCGCGAGGAGGTCAGCGAGATCCCCGGCGTGACCGCCGTCGACGTCAGCGCGAAGACCGGCGAGTTGAAGGTCACCGCGGACGGCGCCGTCGACGACGCCACCGTGCTCGCCGCCGTCACCGAGGCCGGCTACTCAGCCACGCCCGCCTGAACGCGAGAGTTGGACACGATGAAAGCCCCCGTACGCCTCAGCCTGTTCGCCGCCGGTCTGGTCGCGGTCTTCGCGGCCGCGCTACTCGTCGGTCGCTACGTCGTCCCCGACCAAAGCGGGCAGTCCGCCGACCGCGGCGACCACGGCCACTCCGCCGGCGAACAGGACGCTCGCGACGGCGCGCATGACGGACATGACGACGACCACGGCGCGGTGGCCGGGACGAGTCGCACCGCCGACGGCTACGCGCTCGCCGGCTTGAGCGGGCCCGGTCGGGCCGGCGAACAAGGCCCGCTCCGGTTCACGATCAACGACGCCGACGGCAAAGCGCTCACCGAGTTCACCCCGGCCCACGAGAAAGAGCTCCACCTGATCGTGGTGCGCAGCGACGGTCAGCACTTCGCCCACGTGCATCCGCAGCGCGACGCGGCCGGAGCGTGGACCACGCCGTGGCGGGCCCCCGCGGCCGGCACCTACCGCGTGTTCGCCGATTTCGTCCCCGGCGACCGCGACGGCGACGACCCCGTCGTGCTGTCCAGCGACCTCGAAGTCGGCGGCGACTTCGCACCCGTCGCGGCCCAGCCGGGCCGGACGAGCACCGTAGACGGGTTCACCGCCACGCTCGAGGGCACCCTGAAGGCGAACGCGGCCCAGACGTTGACCATCCGCGTGACCCACGGCGGCGAGCACCCCGTCGCCCTCCAGCCGTATCTGGGCGCCCGCGGGCACCTCGTCGCGCTGCGAAGCGGGGATCTCGCCTACACCCACGTGCATCCGCTGGACGGCGAGCACGACGCGGGCTCAACGGGGCATGACGATCACGGCGACGGTCACGCGGGCCACGGCGGATCGGCGCACGGCGATGCGGGCACAGTCTCCTTCAGTGCCCAGGCGCCGTCGACCGGGCGCTACCTGCTGTACTTCGATTTCCAGGTGGACGGAGTCGTGCGAACCGCGACCTTCGTCGTCGACACCGAGAACTGATCCGAAAGGAGTCGACGCGATGACCGCGCCCGACACCGAGACCACCACGGTCGACCTGGCGATCGGCGGGATGACCTGCGCATCGTGCGCCAATCGCATCGAGCGCAAGCTCAACAAGCTCGACGGCGTCACCGCCGAGGTCAACTACGCGACGGAGACCGCCCATGTGAGCGCGCCGTCGTCGCTGGATCCGACCGAACTCATCGCCGAAGTCGAGCGCACCGGGTACACCGCGCGGCTGCCCGAACCTCCGCGCGAGGTCGACGGCGAAACGGTCGACCCCGCGGCCCAGGCCGCCGACGACGAGCTGCGCGGCCTGCGCAATCGTCTCATCGGCGCCGTCGTCCTGTCCGTGCCGGTGATCGCGCTGGCCATGGTCCCGTCGTGGCAGTTCACCTACTGGCAGTGGGCGAGCCTGACCCTGGCGGCGCCCGTCGTGGTCTGGGCCGGCTGGCCGTTCCACCGCGCGGCGTGGATCAACCTGCGCCACGGCGCGGCGACCATGGACACCCTCGTGTCCGTCGGGACGATCTCGGCGTTCGTCTGGTCGCTGTACGCCCTGTTCCTCGGGACGGCCGGCGAACCCGGCCTGCGGCATCCGTTCTCATTGTCGATCGCCCGCGGCGACGGCGCGTCGCACATCTACCTCGAAGTCGCCGCCGGCGTCATCATGTTCGTGCTGGCCGGTCGGTACTTCGAGAAGCGTTCCAAGCGGGAGGCCGGCGCGGCATTGCGGGCATTGCTCGACCTGGGCGCCAAGGATGTTGCGGTGCTCCGCGACGGGGCCGAGCACCGCGTGCCGATCGAGGAACTGCGCGTCGGCGACGAGTTCGTG
This sequence comes from Gordonia araii NBRC 100433, assembly GCF_000241265.1. Lineage (GTDB taxonomy): Bacteria > Actinomycetota > Actinomycetes > Mycobacteriales > Mycobacteriaceae > Gordonia > Gordonia araii. The sequence goes on along the minus strand of NZ_BAEE01000036.1, from coordinate 136,695 downwards.
GTGCGCCCCGGCGAGAAGATCGCCACCGACGGCGTCGTCGTCAGCGGCGCGTCGGCGGTCGACGAGTCGATGCTGACCGGCGAATCCGTCCCGGTCGAGGTGGAACCCGAGTCGACGGTGACCGGCGCGACCGTGAACGCGGGCGGCCGACTGATCGTGCGCGCCACGCGCGTGGGCGACGCGACCACCCTGGCGGGAATGGCACGGCTGGTGACGGCCGCCCAGTCGGGCAAAGCCCCGGTCGCACGCCTGGCCGACCGGATCGCTGGAGTCTTCGTTCCGATCGTGATCGCGATCGCCGTCGCCACCCTCGGCGTCTGGCTGGGCGCCGGGGCCGGCGCGACGACCGCCTTCACCGCCGCGGTCGCGGTTCTCATCATCGCGTGCCCGTGCGCGCTGGGACTGGCCACACCGACCGCGCTGCTCGTCGGCACCGGCCGCGGGGCGCAGATGGGCATCCTCATCAAGGGCCCGGAGATTCTGGAATCGACCAGGCGGGTCGACACCATCGTCATGGACAAGACCGGCACCGTCACCACCGGTGAGATGACGCTGGTCGATGTCGTGGCGGCCGATGGCGTGACCCACGACGAGCTGCTGCGGATCGCCGGCTCGGTCGAGAACGCTTCCGAGCACCCGATCGCGGCCGCCATCGCCAAAGGGGCGCGCGACGAGGTGGGCGACTTGCCCTCCCCCGACGAATTCGCCAATCTCGCCGGCAGCGGCGTTCAGGGCGTAGTCGACGGGAAGGCCGTCGTCGTCGGTCGGCCTGCGCTGTTGGCCGACTGGTCGATCGCCCTGCCGGAGTCGCTGACCGAGGCGTTCACCGCTGCCCAGCAGCGCGGTCACACCGTCGTGGCCGTCGGCATCGACGGCAAGCCGGGCGGCCTGCTCGTCGTCGCCGATTCGGTCAAGCCGACCAGCGCCCAGGCGGTCGCCGAGATGAAGGGGCTGGGCCTCACCCCCATCCTGCTCACCGGCGACAACACCGCGGTGGCCCGCACCGTCGCCGACTCGGTGGGCATCGGCGAGGTCGTCGCCGAAGTGATGCCGGCCGACAAGGTCACGGCCATCGCCGACCTGCAGCGGCAGGGCAAGGTCGTCGCGATGGTCGGCGATGGCGTCAACGATGCCGCGGCGCTGGCCCAGGCCGACCTCGGCCTGGCGATGGGCGCGGGAACCGACGTCGCGATCGAAGCGTCCGACATCACCCTGGTCAACGACGATCTGCGCGGTGCCCCGAAGGCGATCAAGCTGTCGCGGGCGACGCTGGGCACCATCAAGACGAACTTGTTCTGGGCGTTCGCCTACAACGTCGCGGCCATCCCGCTGGCCGCACTCAGTCTGCTGAACCCGATGCTCGCGGGCGCGGCGATGGCCTTCTCCAGCATCTTCGTCGTCGGGAACAGCCTGCGACTGCGCCGATTCAAGGGCTGACGGCCGCTTCGCCGAGCAGTTCGCGAACCCGCGGAATCACCCGGGTTCCGTACAGCTCGACGCTGCGCATCAGCTTGCCGTGCGGCATCGGCCCGGTGGCGTACTTCAGGTCGAAGCGGCTGAGCCCAAGGGTCGTCGCGGTGTCGGCGATGCGGCGCGCCACGGTCTCCGGCGAGCCGACGTACTGCGAACCGCCGCGCACCTCGGCGATCAGCTTGTCCTTCGTCGCCGGCGGCCAGCCGCGCTCGCGTCCGATTCGGTCGTTCATGGCACGGTAGTGCGGCCAATACTCGTCGACGGCCTGCTCGTCGGTATCGGCGATGTGACCCGGAGAATGGGCGCCGAGCGGCATCCGCTCGGTTTGGCCGGTCTCGGGCGCGAGATGCACCTGGGCGCGGCGGTACAGGTCGACGTATTGGCCGAAACGCCCGGGCGAACCGCCGATGATCGCCAGCATCATCGGGATCTGATACTTCACCGACCGCACCACCGATTCGGGGCTGCCGCCGACGCCGATCCAGGCGGTGAGCCGGCCCGATTCGGTCTTGGGGAACACGTCCTGGCCGACCAACGCCGGACGATGCCTCCCCGACCACGTCACCGGTTGCTCGTCGCGCAGCTTGGCGAACAGGTCGAGTTTCTCGTCGAACAACATCTCGTAGTCGTCGAGGTCGAAGCCGAACAGCGGGAAGGACTCGGTGAACGATCCGCGTCCGAGGATCACCTCCGCGCGACCGTTGGAAACGGCGTCGAGGGTGGCGAAGCGCTCGTACACCCGAATCGGGTCGTCGGAGCTGAGGACCGTGACCGCGGTGCCCAGGTGTATCCGACTGGTCTTTCCGGCGATCGCCGCCAGGACGATGTCGGGAGCGCTGATCGCGAAGTCGTCGCGGTGGTGCTCCCCCAGACCGATGAAGTCGACCCCGACCTCGTCGGCGAGGACCGCCTCGTCGACGACGTCGCGCAGAACCTCGGCAGCGGTGCGGCGCCGCCCGTCCTCGTCGACGGTCATGTCGCCGAAGGTGTCCAGGCCGAGTTCGATCTCGGGGCCCGCGACGATGGCCGGATCGAAGGAAGCCGTTGCGGCAGGTTCAGTCATGGTCTGCACAACCTCCCCGGCGGCTCGCGAATTCCTGGGCCGACGCGGGCCGGATCAGCAGCCCTCCGACGGCTACCGGCGACCCAGGGAGATGTCGTCGACGACGACCTCCCCGGTGCCCGATCGAGCGGTGACCTCGCTGACCGCGGCCTCCCGGTCATTCGTCTCGGGCACCCGAACCTTCGCCGACACGCCGGACTGCGCCTTGACCAGGTACGGCCCTCGCTCGGGCAAGCCGATCATCACGTTGCCGCTGCGGCTGACGGCTTCGACCGTGCGCGGCGCCGTATCGCGGAAGTCCACGGTGATGTCACCGGACGACGTCGTGGCGCTGAATCGTTCGGCCACCGCGATGGGTTCGCGGGCGATGATCTCGCCGTTGACCGTGTGCGCCTCGATGCTGCGCGCGGCGCCGCGCAGGACGATCGCACCGTCACGCGCGCGGGCCACGAGCTGATCGAGATCGGCCGTGGCGATCACCGCGCCCAGCTGTTGTTCGGTGCGCACCGTCAGCCGTCGCGCCTGTTCGGGCGGCACCGAGACAGTGATCTCGCCGCCGCGCGCCCACTTGAGCGCCGGTGACGGGTTGCCCGCGATGCTGACTCGCGTTTCCGTGCCTTCGGTGTCCACGACGAGCCGGTGCGCGCCGCTCTCACTGGTGTTGACCAGTCGCAGATCGGCGGTGGCCTCCCGGGTCTCGCGCTCCGCGTCGATCCGGATCGCCACCGGCACCTCGCCGGTGTCGACGACGAGCGTGCGCATGGTGGCAGGCAGCGCCTGATGGTCGGCGACCACGCGAACGTGGCTCACCCCCCAGGCGGCGACACCGAGTCCGGTGAGGCCGAGAACAAGCAACAGCGCGGCGGCGATGACCAGCAGCGCACGAAACGCGTTGCGCCCGCCCGAGGTCAGATGCGGTGGCGGATCGGCCGCTGGGGGCGCGGTTAAGGCAGTCACGGTGGAGGTCCTTCCGGGTAGCAGACTTCGGATTAGGTTTCGAGGTAGCGCAGGACCGCCAGCACTCGACGGTTCTCGTTCTCGTCGGGAGCCAGGTCGAGCTTGGCGAAGATCGAGGCGATGTGCTTCTCGGCCGAGCCGACCGAGATGTGCAGCGTGGTCGCGATCGCCGAGTTGGTCTTCCCCTCGGCCATCAACTGCAGGACGTCCTGTTCGCGCGGGGTCAGCTGGTCCAGCGCGCTACGGCGGTGGGAACGAACCAATATCTGTGACACCACCTCTGGGTCGAGCACGGTTCCACCTCCGCCGACGACCTCGACGGCGTCGAGGAACGCCGGGACATCGGCAACCCGGTCTTTCAGCAGATAGCCGAAACCCTTGGTGTCCGAGGCGATGAGGTCCGTCGCGTAGCGCTCCTCGACGTAGTGGGAGAGAATCAACACCGGGGACTCCGGGTTCTGGCTGCGCAGCAGCGCCGCTGCCCGGATGCCCTCGTCGGTGAAGGTCGGCGGCATCCGGACGTCGACGATGGCCAGGTCGGGTCGCTGGTCGTTGACCAGGCGCAGCAGATTGGTGGCGTCGGGCACCCCGGCGACGACCTCGTGTCCGGCGTCGGCCAGGATCCGTTCGATGCCGGCCCGCAACAGCGCGGAGTCTTCGGCGATCACGATGCGCATGGCAGCACCGCCGTGACGATGGTGGAACCGGTGACCGGACTGGTCACGTCGAACGACCCGCCGGCGGCGCGCACCCGTTCGGCGAGACCCCGCAACCCGGTCGCGTTCTCACCGGTGTCGATCGCCGCGCCGCCCTTGCCGTCGTCGAACACCGAGACGTGCAGCAGGTCGGCGCCCTCGTCGAGCCGGACGGTGACCACCGCCTGAGTCGCCTCGGCATGTTTGGCCACGTTGGTCAGTGCCTCGGCGACCACGAAGTAGGCCACCGATTCGATCTCGTCGGGCAGTCGGCGAGGCAGATCGACGTTCAACACCGTTGGCACGCCCGAGGTCTCGGCGCGTTGGGCGACCGACGACAACGCCGCGTCCAGCCCGCGGTCGGCCAAGATGGTCGGCGCTATCCCGCGTACCACGTTGCGTAGCTCGACCAGTGCGCTCTTGGCATCGTCGTGCGCCTCGTCGATCAGCGCCTTGGCGGCAGCCGGATCGGAGTCCAGCTTGGTCTGCGCCAGCCCGATCGTCATCGCCAGCGACACCAGCCGTGGCTGCACGCTATCGTGCAGGTCGCGCTCGATCCGGTGCCGCTCGGTCTGGGCGGAAGACACCGCCCCCTGCCGGGCGTCGGCCAAAGCATGGACCTGGTGTTGCAGCGCCGCCGTCGGCGACGGAGACAGCAGCCAGCGGTCGATCGTCGCGTCGAGCGCCGGCGCGTAGACCAGGAGTGCCACCGCGGCGGCGACCGACACGATCGCGACCAGCCATGCCAGCGGCGGCGGGATGAAACTCAGTCCCGCATCGGCGTCGCTGCGCTGGATGGCCGTGGCGGCGGCCGGACCGAGGAACGCGAAGGCCAGTAAGGCGAGCGCGATGCCGGCGACCACCATGTCGTAGGTCATCCGCAGGTAGTGGTGGGCGACCCCCTTCCAGAACCGGGCGCTGCTGACGTCCAGCCACAGTTGGTGCGCCCACCCCTGGAACCCGGAGTATTGCGACATCCGGCGCGGCGGAACACCGATGCCCATGCCGAACACCGCTTCGCTGCGGAGTCGCTCCACCCACTCGACGCCGCGCATCAGGTAGATGAACACGATGCCGGCGAGCAGGAAACCGACCACCGACGGTATCGACGACACGGCGATGATCAAGATGCCCAGCGGAATCCAGAACCACACCGTGGCGATCGCGGCGGTGGTCAGCATCGATGCGGTGGGCACCACGCCGATCTGCCACCTGTTGGTGCGCTCGCGCTGCGGTGCGGGAAGTACGTCGGTTGCAACAGCCATAGCTCAAACCTAGGCGCCGGGCCCGGCGGGAGACACGGCGTTATCCGGACAACCCGGTGGGGGTTAACCCCCACCGCCGTCCGTGCCAGAATCACAGAGATGCAGGTGGGAATGACATTGCCGGTGATGGAACCGGAGCTGGATGCCGCGACGCTTCGAACCTGGGCGAAGACTGTCGACGAAGGCCCGTTCTCCTCGCTGTGCTGGGGTGAGCGCATCGCCTTCGACAACCCCGACAGTCTGACCCTGCTGGGCGCCGCGTCCGCGTGGACCGACCGCGTGCGGTTGGTCACGACGGTGGTCGTGCCGCAGCTGCACGATCCGGTGATGTGCGCCAAGGCGTTGGCGACCGGCGACCTGCTCGCCGAAGGACGGCTGACGGTCGGGTTCGGTGTCGGTGGCCGGCATGAGGACTACCGTGCCGTCGGGGCGGATCCGACGACCCAGACCATCCGCGGTATGGCCGAACGCGTCGAGATCATGCGCCGGGTCTGGGCCGGCGAGAAGGTCGGCGACGCCGTGCTGCCCGTCGGACCGCCCCCGGCACAATGCGGCGGTCCCCGGTTGCTGGTGGGCACCATGGGCCCCAAGACCGTGCGCAACGCCGCCGGCTGGGCCGACGGACTGGCCGGCACGACGCTCGACCTCGACGCCGCCAAGCAGAACGAACTCTTCGACGTCGCCCGGTCGTCCTGGGCACAGCTCAGCAAGCCGGGCCCGCACCTGGCGACGTCGTTCTGGTTCGCGCTGGGCCCGGCCGAACAGGCCCGCGAGCAGGTGCGCACGCACCTGCTCCGCTATATGAACTGGATTCCCGCCGAGTACGTCGACGCGATGGCGCAGACCACCGGATGGTCGGGCAACGAGGACGAGCTCGCCGAGGTGTTGCGCAGCTTCGCCGCCATCGGCACCGACGAGGTCCATCTGATCCCCACCAGCAGTGACATCGATCAGGTGCGGCGAGTCGCCGAGGTCGTGCGGGACCTCACCTGAACCGCGGCTGGCGACACCGGCTCGCGAGGTCTCGATACGCCGGCACTCGACCCACCGGGTCTCGATACAGCCGCTCCTCCGTCGCGGCCACTCGACCACCATTTGGGTGATCGAGGTTTCGATACGACCGCTCCTCCGTCGCGGCCACTCAACCCACCGGGTCTCGATACGCCGGCTCGCCTTGCGGCTCGCCAGCACTCGACCACCATATGGGTGATCGAGGTTTCGATACGACCGCTCCTCCGTCGCGGCCACTCAACCCACCGGTGCCCGAGGAGCGAAGCGACTCGGGTGTATCGAGATCACCCCGGTCAGCTCCGCAGGCAATCGTCGGTCTCGATACGCCGGCTCGCCTTGCGGCTCGCCGGCACTCGACCACCCAGGGCAACCTCCCTTGGGTGATCGAGTGCCCGAGGAGCGCAGCGACTCGGGTGCATCGAGATCAACCGCGAGCCATCAGGTCTCGTCGTGTCCGATGACGATGGTCGGGAGGATCAGCGCATCGTCGCGGACGGTGAAGACGCGCGTGCCGCGCTTGTGGCCGTTGCGGATCGGGCTGAGATCGGTGCCGGCGCCGGCGAGACGGGCGTGCGACGCGTCGATGTCGGCACTGGTCCACGCCAGGCCCCACAGCGAGATCGCCGGATCGCCCGCCTCGTTCACCAGCACCTCGACGATGGTGCCGGCGCCGCGCAGGAAGAGCTGGTGCACGTCGCCCAGGTTCGGTAGCGACATCCGCTGCTCCAGCCGGAAGTCGAAGCCCAGTACGGCTCCGAACAAGGCCAGTGCGGCATCGCGGGACGGGCTGTTCACCACGACGTGGTCGAGCGCGCCGATCTCCGTCGCGTCCCCCGATGGCAGCCGTGGCAGCGCTGCCGCGTCGACGACCCCTACCGGCAGCCCTTCGACCACGCCGGTACGGGCGTCGCCGATCTGCGCGTCCGGGCGCAGCACGCATGATCGGCGCTCCAGCAGGGTGACGACGGTCGTGTAGACATCGGGGGTCGCCGGGTCGACGAGGTCTCGCACCGGGATCAGGATCCGCGGGCGATCCTCGCCGTCGACCGCGGAAGCCCGGACCACCAGCCGCGTCGAACCGACCTGCCATTGATGTTCCGCGGGCGCCATGGCCGAACCCGGTCCGAACAGACGCGAGTACGCCGCCACCGCGGCCCCGTGATCCGGCGCGGCGAGCGTGACCGCCGCCTGGTGGGCCGTCCAGCCGCTCACCGCTGCTGCCCCAGCTTCTCGGCGAGTTCGCGCACCTCTTTCGGCAGCACGAACACCCCCTCCGCCTCGGCGCACATCCCGTCGCCGGTGAGCACCTGCCCGACGGCGAAGGTCTTGACGCCCTCCACGCGGTCGACGCGCCCCTCGACGCGCAGCGGTCCGAGGCGAGTGCCCTTGCGATACCGGATCGTCAGCGTCCCGGTCATACCGGGAACACCCGCGTGGTCGGCGGCCGCACCCAGAACCTGATCGAGCAACAGCGCGACCACCCCGCCGTGCACGAGCCCGGGCGGTCCCTCGTAGGGCGCGCCGATCTCCGCTTCCGCCCACGCGAGACCGTCGTGGTGATGCACCTTCAGCGGCGGTGCGATGGGATTGCGCAATCCGACCACGGCGTTGCCCCACGACCGGCGCGATCCGTCGGCATTCCATTTCACGCCGAACGGACCGGGCATCCGCCTACGGTTCAGCAAGGCGGTCGCCTCGGTGATCAGCGCCTGCGCCCGTTCGATGTCGGCCGGCTCGGAATCGGTGAGCACGGTCGCGTCGATCAACGACCGGACCGACGACGCCAACGGCCCGAACAGCGCCGCGTCCGCCTCGATCTCCTCCGCCGACTTCCCGTCGGCCTCATGCCCGTCGAACACCGACATCGTGCCTCGCTCTCCCGGCCACCCGGCCCGTTCACTTCTAGAACACGTTACAACCGTGACACCGCCGCCGGTCGATCCGACTCCGAGAATCGCGATGGGCCTCGTCTGCACATCCGCCGGCACGGCCACGGGTAGGTTGTCAGCCATGAGCTATGTGCAGGAATGGAAAGCGTTCGAGGTCGACGTCGCCGACGGGATCGCGGAGGTCACCCTCATCGGTCCGGGCAAGGGCAACGCGATGGGGCCGGACTTCTGGAGCGAACTCGTCCCCCTCTTCGGCGCACTCGACACCGACAAAGAAGTGCGCGCGGTCGTCCTCACCGGGTCGGGCAAGCACTTCTCGTTCGGCCTCGACCTCCCCGCGATGGCCGGCGACTTCGGCAAGGTCCTGGCTGAGGACGCGAAGGCCGGCCCCCGCACCGACTTCCACGACACGATCAAACGCATGCAGGCCGGGATCAACGCGGTGGCCGACTGCCGCAAGCCGGTCATCGCGGCGGTCGCCGGCTGGTGCATCGGTGGCGGCGTCGACCTGATCACGGCGGCCGACGTGCGGTACGCCAGCGCCGACGCGAAGTTCTCGGTACGCGAGGTGCGCGTCGCGATCGTCGCCGACATGGGTTCGCTCGCCCGGCTGGGTTCGATCGTCGGCGACGGTCATCTCCGCGAACTCGCCTTCACCGGCAAGGACATCGACGCCACTCGTGCCGAGCGCATCGGCTTGGTCAACGAGGTCTTCGACGACGCCGAGGCCGTGCTCGCCGGCGCCCGCGCCGCGGCGCGCGAGATCGCCGACCTCCCCCCGCTGGTCGTGCAGGGAACCAAGACGGTGCTCGACCACAGCCGCCGCGCCCAGGTCGAGGACTCCCTGCGCTACGTCGCAGCCTGGAACGCCGCCTTCCTGCCCAGCGAGGATCTCACCGAGGCCATCTCCGCGGTCTTCGAGAAGCGTCCGCCGAAGTTCCAGGGCAAGTAGGGATCCGCACCGATGTCCGACACGACGCCGAACCGACCGAACCGTCCACGCATCGCGATCGACTGCGGCCAGACCGGTGCGCGTGTCCGCATCACCGATCCGGGCAGCGGCGGGCCCGACACCACCGTCGAGCTCGCCGGTGTCCGCACCGATCATCCGGTGGTGCCGCAGGTCGCCGAGATCGCCGAGCACGCCCTCAACGGCCGGAGCCTGCCCGGTGCCGAACTCGCCGCCGGCGTGTCCGGCCTGACGCCCGCGGCGACGCGGCCCGACGAGCTTCTCGTCGCCTGCGCGGTACTCGGCGTCAACCGGGTAGGCCTCGCCCACGACTCGGTTACGTCGTTCCTGGCCGCCAACCGCCTCGAACCGGGCGCCGTCGTGGCCGCGGGCACCGGTGTCGTGACGCTCGGTGTCGGAGCCGACACCGCAAAGGTCGACGGCTGGGGCATGTTCGGCGACGCGGGCAGCGGCTACTGGATCGGCCGCGCCGGTGTCGAAGCAGCGTTGCGGGCCTTCGACGGGCGCGGCCCGGCGACGTCGCTGACCGGGCTGGCCGAAGCGGAGTTCGGACCGCTGGCGGAGATCTACATGATCGTGCAGGGCGATCCGCTGCGAGTGCGGCGGACTGCCGGCTTCGCCAAGGTGGTCGCATCGGCCGCCGACGCCGGCGACGAGGTCGCCCGCAACGTCATCGACGCGGCGGCCGCCGAACTGGCCACTTCCGTCGGTGCCGCGCTGCGCGGCGCCGGATGGCAGGCGGGCGACGCGTGGCGGGTCAGCTGGATGGGCAAAGTGATCACCACCAACCCCCGGCTGCAGTCGCGCTTCCGGGAACTCGTCGCCGAAGCCCACCCCGGAATCAGCACCGCCGACCCCTACGGCATCCCGCTGGACGGGGCGTCACTGCTCCTCGATCTGCCCGGCGGTCACCCGGTCGGCCGCCTCGTCGCGTTCGCCGGCGCCTGAGGCGCGGCCTCGCCTCCCGGCGCCGCTCGATTCGAGACGACGCCGGGCCCTCGACCTCAGCCGTCGAGTTGTGCGGCCAACTGGTCGGCGAGCGTCTTGGCGAACGCGGCCGGATCCGGCAGCTCGCCCCCTTCGGCGAGCAGCGCCAGGCCGTAGAGCAGCTGCGCCGTCGGCCTCAATCCGTCCCGGGCGCCTTCGTCGCCGAACGCCTTGCGCAGACCGGCCACCAACGGGTGCTTCGGGTTGAGTTCCAGCGCCCGCTTGACGTGCGGCACCGGCTGGCCCGACGCGCGGTACAGCTTCTCCAGCTGTGGCGACATCGAGTGCGCTTCGCCGACCAGGCAGGCCGCCGAGTCGGTCAGCCGGCTCGAGATGCGCGCTTCGGTGATGTCGTCGGCCAGCGTCGCGCCGAGCCAGGTGAGCAAATCGGCGAACTCCTCGCTCTGCTTCTCGCGCTCCTTCTCCGCATCCTTCTCGTCCTCGCCGTCGGCGGCGTCAAGATCGACGCTGCCCTTGGCGATCGAGACGAACGGATGGCCGTCGAACTCGGCGACTGTGGTCACCCACATCTCGTCGACCGGGTCGTCGAGGGTGAGCACCTCGATCCCCTTGGCCGCGAATGCCTCCATGTGGGGCGAGTTGCGGATCTGCTGCTGCGATTCGCCCGTCATGTAGTAGATCGCGTCCTGGCCGGCCTTCATCCGCCCCACGTATTCGGCGAGCGACGTCAGGCCCTCGGTCCCGTCGGCGGACGCGTCGGTCGAGGTGAAGACGCTGGCCTTGAGGATCGCGTCCTGGTTGTCGGGGTCGTTGACCAGCCCCTCCTTGAAGACGCGGCCGAAGTTGCCCCAGAACGCGCGGTAGTCGTCGGGCCGCGACGAACGCAGATCGTTCACGGTCGCGATCACCTTCTTGGTGAGCCGGCGGCGGATGGCGCGAATCTGGCGGTCCTGTTGCAGGATCTCGCGCGAGACGTTCAGCGACAGATCGGCCGCGTCGACGACACCGGCGACGAAGCGCAGGTACTCGGGCAGCAGGTCGGCGTCGTCCATGATGAATACGCGCTTGACGTACAGGTGGATGCCGCCGTGGCGCACGGGCGCGAACAGATCGAACGGCGCCTGGCTCGGCAGGAACAGCAGCGCCTCGTACTCGAAGGTGCCCTCGGCCTTCACCGAAACGACCTCCAGCGGAGAGTCCCAGGCGTGGCTGACGTGGCGGTAGAACTCCGCGTACTCCTCATCCGAGACCTCGTCGCGGGGACGTGCCCACAGGGCCTTGCCGGAATTGAGGGTCTGCCACTGCGTCGTCGACTCGCCCGGCTCACCGCCCTCCTCCGCGGGCGGTGCGGGAACCGTGACCTCCATCTTGATCGGCCAGCTGATGAAGTCCGAGTAGCGCTTCACCAGCGCGCGCAGCTCCGCCGGGTCCGCGTAGTCGTGCAGATGGTCCTCGGCGTCGACCGGCTTCAGCGCCAGGGTCACGCTCGTGCCCTGCGACGCGTCGTCGACCGTCTCCAGGGTGTAGGTGCCGTCGCCGCCGGACTCCCACTTCGTACCGGTGGTCTCCCCCGCCTTGCGAGTGACCAGCGTGACCTTGTCGGCCACCATGAACGTCGAGTAGAAGCCGATGCCGAACTGCCCGATCAGCGCGTCGGAGGCGGCGGCGTCCTTCGCCTCGGCCAGCTTCCGGCGCAGTTCCCCGGTTCCCGACCGCGCGAGGGTCCCGATCAGGTCGACGACCTCGTCGCGGGACATGCCGATGCCGTTGTCGGCGACGACCAGGCTCCGCACGTCGCCGTCGGAATGCGGCTCCAAGACGATGCGCAAGTCGTCGGTGTCAACGTCGAGATCCTTGTCGCGCAACGACTCCAGCCGCAGCTTGTCGAGCGCGTCGGAACTGTTCGAGATCAGCTCGCGCAAAAAGCTGTCCTTGTTGGAGTAGACCGAGTGCACCATCAGGTCGAGCAGCTGGCGCGTCTCGGCCTGGAACTCCCTCGTCTCCGCCTGAGCCATGATGTCGAGTCGTCCTTTCTCCCGCCCGGCCGGCGGCCGGGACAAATCACGGTGTGACGACGACAGTGTATTAGCGTCCATCGAATGATCTCGGCGAGGTCGCTCGGCCTATGCTGAGACCCATGACCTACCCGCCGAATGACCCGAATGGGCCCGCCGGCCGGGGCTACCCTCCTCCACCGCCCGGCTACTCCTATCAGCCGCCACCGCCTCAGTACCCGCCTCCCGGGCCGGGCTACCCGCCGCCTCCCGGGCCGCCGAAACCGTCGAACAACGGCACGACGATCGCATTGGTCGTCGGCGGCGTGGTCCTGGCCGCGCTCCTCGTCCTCGGCGTCGCGGTCGTCGGTTTCTTCGCCTACGCCCGCAACGACCACTCTCGCGCGTCGGCGACGACCACCCGGTGGGAGACGCGAACCACCACGCGCACCCCGTGGACGACGACGACCACGCCCTACCGGTACCCGTATACGACGACCCGCACGCGAAACCTCTACGGCGCCATCGCGATATCGCAGGCGAGCGGCCGGATCGGCTGGGCCATCAACGGTGCCACCCGATCGTCCGCCGAGAGCCTCGCCCGCACCAAGTGCGGATCCGGTTGCCAGGTCGTGCTGTGGTTCCGAAACGCCTGCGGCGCCCTGGTCCAGTCGCAGGCGAACCAGGCCTGGGCGTCGGCCTGGGGGGCGACCAAACAGACCGCGATCAACACCGCCAGCGGCAATCTTGCCGGCGGCAGCCCCAAGGTCCTCGTGTCGCAGTGCACCTCCAACGTTGCGGGCTGACGCGATGACGTTGCCGCGCATCCTGTGCGTCCAAGCGCATCCGGACGACGAGACGATCTGGACCGGCGGCACGCTCGCCCGGCACTGCGCCGCGGGCGGGCAGGCCGACGTCCTGACCACCACCTGGGCCGCGGGGCAACCCAGGCACCTCGAACTCGTCGATGCGCTACGACTCCTCGGCCTGCCTCGCGAACCGATCATGCTGGGCTATGCCGACGGCGGGGTCGCGGACTCGTCGGCCGAGCCGCCGTTGGTCGCCGTACCGTTCGACGACTCCGTCGCGGCGCTGACCGCCCACATCCGGGCGTTGCGGCCGGATATCGTGCTCACCACCGACGCGTTCGGCATCTACGGGCACCCCGACCACATCCACACCCACCGCATGGTGCTGGCCGCCGCCGAAGCCGCGGCCGAACCCCACCTGTACCCCGGCGCGGGTCCCGCCTGGCAGGTGTCCTCGCTCTACCTGGTCACGGTCAGCGTGTCGCGCGCTCAACGCGCATGGGAACAGGTCATGGCTTCTCGTGGCGACTCGGGCGCCCGCGACGCCGCCTTCGCGTTCGGATGTCCCGACGAGCGGATCGACGAAGTCGTCGACGTCCGCGCGTTCCTGGATGTGAAATGGCGGGCGCTGCAAGCGCACCGCACCGAGTTCGAGCGCAGCCGCACGCTACGCGCGATCCGGGCCCTGGACGACACCACCAGGACCTCGCTGCTCGGGTGGGAGTGCTACCTGCGACGGGACCTCGTCGGATCCGGTCGCGACCTGGTCGCGTAGGCGGCGCGCGGAACGCAGGCGGACGACGAGGACGACCGCCCCGATCGTCGCGACCTGCAGCACGGCGCCTCCCCACAGTGGCGCCCGCGGACCGAACACCTCGGCGAGCCAGCCCATCAGCGGTGCGCCCACCGGGGTTCCACCCATCATCACCATCGCGTAGAGCGCCATCACCCGGCCGCGCAGCGACGGGGCGCTGCACGTCTGCACGAACATGTTCGTCGCCGTCATCGTCAGCAGTCCGGCGAGCCCGACGACCGGCAGCAACACGAGGTAGGCAGGATACGACGGCATCAGGCCGAGCACACCGAGGAGTGCCGCGAAGACGAGTGCGGCACCGACCACGTACCGCAGCGGGGGTGCGGCCAGCCGGCGGGCGGCGAGCAGCGCCCCGGCCAGCGAGCCGATGCCCATTACCGACCCGGCGAACCCGTAGGACTTCGCACCGAGTCCGAACTCCGCGCTCACCATCACCGCGTTGGTGAGCTGGAAGTTCAGCGCGAAGGTGCCGACGGCGAACCCGACGCCCAGGGCGATCACGAGTTCGGGGCGCGCCGCCACGTAGCGGAATCCCTCGCGGACTTGACCTTTGGCCCGGGCCACCGGGTTCGCCCGCTCCAGGTCGGCCGAGTTCAGCAGCAACAGCGCGGCCAGCATGGCGCCGTAGCTGACGGCGTTCGTCAGGATCGCCCAGCCGCTCCCGAACGCGGCGATGATCAGGCCACCGACACCGGGACCGATGAGCCGCGCGGCGTTGAACGAGGCGCTGTTGAGCCCGATCGCGTTGGTCAGGTTGTCCCGTCCGGCCACCTCGGTCACGAAGGACTGTCTGGCGGGGACGTCGATTGCCGCGCCGATCCCGAAGACGAGGGCGATGAGATAGACGTGCCAGGTCTGCGCGAGCCCGGCGACCGCCAGTACGCCCAGAACCAGAGACGACACCGCCATCCAGGTCTGGGTCACGGCGAGCAGCACGCGCTTGTCCATCCGGTCGGCCAGCAGTCCGCCGGCCGGCGACAGCAGCAGCGCCGGGAGGAACTGCAGGGCGGTCGTGATACCGACGGCCACGGCTGAGCCGTGCGACAGTTCCAGCACCAGCCAGTCCTGGGCGACGCGCTGAATCCACGTGCCGATGTTGGAGATGAGAGCACCGGTGAAATAGACCCGATAGTTGCGGTGCGACAGCGAAGCGAACATCCTCGACTTGCCCACCGTCATTCTTTTCACGCTACCCGTGTGCTCACCGCGCCGGCCGTCGCCGCATGCCACACTGTGTCGCATGCCCCCACTGATGCTGCTCGACGGCGCAAGCCTGTGGTTCCGCTCCTTCTACGCCATCCCGGAGAAGGTCACCTCCCCCGACGGGCGGCCGGTCAACGCGGTGCGCGGATTCCTCGACACCATCGCGGCGCTGGTCGCCAAGCACGAGCCCAGCCGCTTGGTCGTCTGCCTCGATTTCGACTGGCGCCCCGATTTCCGCACCGAGCTGATCCCGTCGTACAAGGCCCACCGCGTCGCCGTCGAGGCCGAGTCGGAATCCGACATCGACGTCGAAGAAGTCCCCGACACGCTGACGCCGCAGGTCGACATGATTCTGGCCGCGCTGCGCCGTGCCGGAATCGCCACCGCGGGCGCGCACGGCTGTGAAGCGGACGACGTGATCGGAACCCTGGCCTTCACCGAGGCGGTCGACCCGGTGCTGGTGGTGAGCGGTGACCGTGACCTACTGCAGGTCGTGGCCGACGACCCGGTACCGGTCCGGGTGCTCTACGTCGGCCAGGGGCTCGCGAAGGCGGCGCTGATGGGTCCTGCCGAAGTCGCCGCCAAGTACGGTCTCAAACCCGATCGCGCGGGCACCGACTACGCGGAGATGTCGATGCTGCGCGGCGACCCCTCGGACGGGCTGCCCGGCGTGCCCGGCATCGGTGAGAAGACCGCGGCCAAACTACTCGTCGAATACGGCAGCCTCGACGCGCTCGAGAAGGCCGCGACGACGAAGGGATCGGCGCTGACCCCGCGGGCACGGACTGCCCTGCAAGAATCGGCCGACTACCTGCAGGCCGCACGCACTGTCGTCTTCGTCAAAACCGATGCCGAACTCGTCGAAGAAGGGGACGACCGACTGCCGACGGCGCCGAGTGACCCGGCGGGCCTGGAGCGGTTGGCCGCCGAGCTGGGTATCGAGTCAGCGGTCGGCCGCCTCGCGACGGCGTTCAAGTGGTAGCCGATCGCTGACCCCACTTTTCGCCGAGTGGGCACCTCACCTACGCCGAATGGGCACCTCACCTACGCCGAGTGGGCACCTCGCCCACGCCGAGTGGGCACCGTGCGCGATCGTCGCCGCTACTGGCGCGGAGGCCCGACCTCGAACTTGCCCTTCTTGTCGACGAAAGTGACCGTCACCTTCTGCTTGCTGCCGTCGACGGTCACGTCGCAGTCGAAGGATTCGCCCTGCTTGACCCGCTGGCCGCTCGGGCAGTTGACGTCCTTGACGTTCTTGACCTGATAGCTGTTGGTGAGGATCTGCCTCACGCCGTCTTGAGCGCCGGTCTGGGACAGCGTCTTGGGCGCCCAGCCCGGTGCCACGAAGGCGGTGAAGGCGAGCAGCGCCCCGAGAAACAGAATGCCGCCGGCGCCGATCAATGCCAGCTTGAGCGACTTGGACTTGCCCCCGGTGGTGCCCATCGCCGCGAAGTCCGGTCCGCCAAACTGCGGCTGGCCCGGCTGCGGATACTGGCCCGGCTGCTGGAACTGACCGGTGTGAGGCCCGCCAGCCCCCGGGGGTACCGGGTACTGGGGTTGCTGCTGGCCGAACGGCGGCTGACCGGGTTGAGCGAACTGGGGTCCCGGCTGACCCGGGAACTGAGGTTGCCCGGGCTGCGGCGGCTGCCCCGGCTGCTGAGGCTGACCGAACTGTGGCTGGGTATACGGCGGCTGCCCCGGCTGCTGCGCTTGGCCCGGCTGAGCGAACGGCGACGGCCCCGGCTGCTGAGGCTGACCGGGCTGACCAACCTGCGGCGACGGCTGTTGCGGCGACGACGGTTGACCGGGTGCCGCATCGGCCGGTGCGGAATCGGTGCCGGAAGGGGACTGCGACGGCGTGCCGGACGACGGCTGCTCGACGGACTGGGTCACGTCCTCGTTTGGTTCGTTGTTCTCAGAACCCGGCTCCGGCTGCTGCGGCTCGGTCATGGCGTCCTCCCTCATCAACACGACACACACCACCGTCGGTGGCAGACGGCACTACGCTACCTCACGTCAACCGAGTTCGACTGCGACCACACCGCGCCGGATCGCCGCGATGGCCGCGATCGCGGTGCGGCCGACGGGATCGTCTCGTCCCGCGCAGCCGGCGATCTGGTCCAGCAGGTCGATCACCTGCCGGTTCCACCGAACGAAATCGCCCGGGGAGAGGAGTTGTCCGGCCTCACCGGCCGCCATCAGGGATTCGGCCAGCGACCGGCCCGACGCCCACATCGCGGCGGCCACCGAGAAGCCCGTGTCCGGCTCGCGAGTCGGCGTGACGCCGTGCCGCAACTCCGCCTCGACGACGTCGCGCCAGATCCGCGCCGTGCCCGAGAGCGCTGCTCGAAGGGCCGCCGAACCGGGCATTCGATCTGTCCCACCCCCCGATTCGCGTCGAGACGTGTACACCAGACTCGCGACGACGGCCGCCAGTTCGTCGGGTGACAACCCGATCCAGGCCCCTTCTCTCAAGCACTCGCTGACCAAGAGGTCGCTCTCGCTGTAGATCGAGCGCAACCTAAGTCCAGCATCGGTGACGACCAGCTCGCCGCCACCCGATTTCGCCTCGGCGAGGTAGCCGAGCTCGAGGAGCACCGCCACGACCTTGTCGAACGTCGCGCTGAGCGCCGACGTTCGCTCGGCGATCTCCGCCTCGAGCGACCGCACCTCGCGCAGCAGGCGGTTGCGCTTCTGCGCCATCCGCGTCAGCTCGTCGACGTCGGCCGCGGTGTGCGCCGGATGCGCCCGCAACAGCTCCCGGAGCCGGGCCAGCTCGGCGTCATCGGCCGCGGCGGCGCGTTTGCGCTGCTTGCCCTTGGGCAGCGTGACGCCGGTGGAACGCAGCGCCGACGCCAGATCGCGCCGCCCCCGTCCCGTCCGGCGATCGATATGGCGGGCCAGCCGCATGTTCCCGAGCACGGTCGGGCCGTTGAGGAAATCGCGCACGCCGACACGGCCGCACCACCCGTCTTCGGCGAGCACCATCGGTTTCGGATCGACGATGTCCTCGGCGGTCTCGACAACCACTGCCACGCCGCGGTGGCGATTGCCATACAGGCCGATGATCTGTCCTCGCTTCAAGGCCGCGAGTTCGTCGGCGATCTCCACCTGGGCGTCGTGGCGCCGCGCGTACTTCAGCTCGCGCTCGCGCCGCCGGATGTCCTCCCGCAGTTCCATGTAGCCGACGAATCCGCGGTACGGATCACGGTCACCCGTGCCGCCGTCGTCAGCGCCGTCGTCGATGCCCCGCTGTGCCGCCGCGCGCGACAGCTCGCCCTCGACCTTGCGCAGTTCGTGCCGCAGCCCGTCGAGTTTGCGCGCCCGCCCGACGACCGAGCGGTCCGCTTGGAATTGTGCGAAGGAGCGCAGCAACAGTTCGCTGGATCCGGTCAGCCCGAGTCGGTCGATGAGATTGACCGCCATGTTGTACTCGGGTGCGAACGAACTGCGCAGCGCGAAGGTCCGCGCGCCGGCCAGCCCGGCGACCTCGGCGACCTGCATCTGAGGCGACCACACGACGACGGCGTGCCCCTCCGTGTCGATTCCGCGCCGCCCCGCGCGTCCCGTCAGCTGGGTGAACTCGCCCGGAGTCAGGTCGACGTGCGCCTCGCCGTTGTACTTGACCAGCCGCTCGAGGACCACCGACCGGGCCGGCATGTTGATGCCCAGCGCAAGCGTCTCGGTCGCGAAGACCATGCGCACGAGGCCGCGGACGAACAACTCCTCGACAGCGTGCCGGAACGTCGGCAGCAGCCCGGCGTGATGCGCGGCGAACCCGCGACTGATCCCCAGCCGCCACTGATCGGCTCCGAGGACATCGGCGTCGACCGGGGACAGCTCGGCGAGATAGCGGTCGGCGATCTCCAGCGCCGCCACCCGCTGCTCGTCGTCGAGCAGATTGATCCCCGAGCGCACACACTGCGCGAGCGCCCCTTCGCAGCCCGCTCGGGAGAAGATGAAATCGATCGCGGGCAGCAGTCCCTCGCGATCGAGACGGACCACCATCTCCGGCCGCGACACCGGGCGGGTTCCGCCTCGGTCCCCCGATGGTCGCCGGCCGCGCCCGCGGTGGCCTCGGCGCGGGCCCTTGCGGTCCTCACGCCGATCGCCGCGATCGGTCGCGGCGGTGAGGTCGCGGTGTGCGATATAGCGGGTGAGTTCGGGATTCACCCGCGGATTGCCGTCGGCGAGTGACCGCGGGTCGTACAGGTCGAACAGCCGGTTGCCCACCAGCATGTGCTGCCACAACGGCACGGGCCGGATCTCGTCGACGATGACGGTGGTGTCGCCGCGCACCGTCTGGATCCAGGCTCCGAACTCCTCCGAGTTCGACACCGTGGCCGAAAGGCTCACGACGCGCACCGACGGGTCGAGGTGCAGGATCACTTCCTCCCACACGGCCCCCCGGAAGCGGTCGGCGAGGAAATGAACCTCGTCCATCACGACGAAGGACAGTCCGTCCAGCGCCGCGCTGTCCGCGTAGATCATGTTGCGGACCACCTCGGTGGTCATCACGACCACCGGGGCGTCGGGGTTGACCGAGTTGTCACCCGTGAGCAAGCCGACGTTCGCGGCGCCGTGAATCTCGACGAGGTCGTGGAACTTCTGGTTGCTCAACGCCTTGATGGGCGTGGTGTAGAAGCACTTCGTCCCGCTGGCCAGCGCCAGATGGACGGCGAACTCCCCGACGATGGTCTTACCCGCGCCGGTCGGCGCGCATACCAGCACGCCGTGCCCGGCGGCCAGCGCCTCGCAGGCGCGCCGCTGAAAGTCGTCGAGCCGGAAGGCGAGCCGTCCGGTGAAGTCGGCGAGCGCACCCTCGGCGGTGAATCCAATCGTCATCGACTACAGGATGTCATCGAAGTTCGCCCGATCGCGAACCGATTCCCGATCCGCGGACGCGACACCGGCCGGGGCGCCGATCGGGGCCGCCGTCGGCCGCGGTCCCGGCGGAGGCAGCGGGCTGGCCTCGTCGTCGGCGAGGTCCTCCAGACGCGCCCGCTTGCGCGCTCGGCGGCGATCGTTGAACCGGGCGAACTGGATCGAGGCTTCCAGCAGGATCGTCAGGGCGAACGCCAGCGCCAACATGGTGAACGGGTCGGATCCGGGCGTCACGATGCCCGCGAAGACGAACATGGCGAAGATCAACCCGCGACGCCAGTGCTTGAGACGCTCGTAGCTGAGCACGCCGATGAGGTTCAGCGCGATCAGCAGCACCGGCAGCTCGAAGCTGATCCCGAAGATGATCAGCAGGTTGAGCATGAACGAGAAGTACTGATCGCCCGCCAGCGCGGTGATCTGGACGTCGCTGCCGACGCTCAGCAGGAATCCGAACGCCTTCGACACGACCAGGTAGGCCAGGACCGCGCCGGCGACGAAGAGGAGGCTGGCCGCGGTGACGAATCCGACGGCGTACCGACGTTCATTGCGGTGCAGCGCGGGCGTGATGAACCGCCACAGCTGGTAGAACCAGATCGGCGCGGCGAGCACGACGCCGGCGGTCAGCGCGACCTGCAGGCGCAGCATGAACTGGTCGAACGGCCCCGTCGCCAGTAGTCGGCACTCTCCATCGGGTGAGAACGAGGCGCGGACGTCCGCCGGGAGGCTGCAGTACGGGCCACGCAACAGCTCGCCAAGCGAATCGAGTCGCCAGACGCCGTGCGAGTACCAGATGAAGCCGATGATCGTGGTGGCGGCGATCGCGATGAGCGCGATGATCAAACGGGTGCGCAGCTCGCGCAGATGGTCGACCAACGACATGGTGCCGTCGGGATTGACCTTGCTGCGGCGGCGGCGAGGGTCGAAGGGAATGCGCACGCGGGCGGCGGACTAGGCCGACTTCTTCTCCGACGCGGGATCCGCGGCGGCCTCGCCCTTCTCGCCCGGCGGCAGCTCGCGCTGGGCGGCGGCGTCGGTGTCCTTATCGCCGTCGTCCTTGGTCATCTCGCGGATCTCGCTCTTGAAGATGCGCAGCGACTGGCCCAGTCCGCGGGCGGCCGCGGGCAGCTTCCCCGCGCCGAACAGGAGCAAGAAGATGATGGCGATGATGATGAGGTGCGACGGTTGCATCCACCCGGTCATGGGCAACTCCTGTCCGAAAGGGGCTTGACTCGACGCCAAGTCTACGCGATTGGCCCGGTAGCGCCTTCGCGCTACCGATAACGCTCCCGGGCGGCAGCCGCCCGTGCGTGTACCTGAGCAGAGATCTCCGGTTCGCCGACGAGCCGGATCGTCCCGCCGAAGCCGGACACGAAACGGACCAGCCACTCCTGCGAGCCGTAGTGCACGCGGGCCCGCACCGGCGCGCCGTCGGGCGCCGGGCCGGAACCGTCGTCGATGATGTCGACGAGGTAGTTCTCGGTCACCCACAGCTGCTCCGGGGCGATCTCCAACTCCGCGGTCAGAAGGTCCTGCTCCTCCCACCCGGCCGGTCCGACCGAAGCAGCGGCCGCGGGCGGGGGATTCGACGGTTCGTCGAGTTGCTCGGCCGCCTCGATCCGGTCGAACCGGAACAACCGGGTGTCTTCGGCGCTTCGGCACCACGCTTGGAGATACGCGTTGCCGTCGATGAGTTTCACCGTGATCGGATCGACGATCCGTTCGCTCACGGCGTCGCGGGCCGGTGTGTAGTACCGGAGCCGTAGCGCCCGATGCGCACGCACGGCTTCCCGTACCTCGTCGTAGCGACGCTGGCGACGGGAAGTCGGCGCGCCTCCCCCGTCGGCCGACGGTTCGCTGCGCTGCGCGCGGGCCGCGGACTCGGCTGCGGCCAACTCCTCGCCCCGGGCACGCAGGCCCTTTTTCTTCGCCCGCACCGGTACCGCCATCGCGGCCTCGATCTTGGCGATCGCCCTACGCGTCGCGTCGGCGTCGACGCCCGGAATGTCGGCCAGCGTCGCCAGCGCGGTCTGTAGCAGGGCGGCCTCGGCACCCGTCAGGCGCAACGGCCGGTCCATGCCCGCCGTGAACTGGACCCGCACATGACCCGAGTCGTACTGCACGTCGATGAGGTCTTCGAAGCCGTTCTGCCGCTGCCCGCAGACAAAGAGCTGTTCGATGTCCTTCGTCAGCTGTCCGGTGGTGATACCCAGATCGGCGGCGGCCTCCGACACGGCGATCCCCTGCCGGGACGCCAGGTACGGCACCATCGCCAGCAGCCGCGAGAACCGCGAGACCGATGCTTCCGCCATCACCGCACCGCCAATTCGTCGAGGGCCGCGACCACCGCGTGCCGCAGCCCGTCGGGGGCCAGTACCACGGCGTCGGGCCCGGCGCGCAGCACGGTGCGCACCATCGACGACGTGGAGTCGTAGGTCACGGTCAGCTCATCGCCCGGCTCGCCGTCGAGCACCGAGGGCCTCGACGAGGACGCGAGCCGGCGCAGCCAGGCCGCGCGGTCGGCGGCGACCCAGATCGTGGCCTCGCTCCGCTTCTCCCGGAACGCCGAATAGACCGATTCGGCAACCAGTTCGCGCAGACGGCCCGGCTCGACGCCGGGGGTGAACGCCTTCGGACGGCCGGTGGGGGTCACCTCGGTGATCCGGGAGAGACGGAAGGTGCGCTGTTGCTCCCGATCGAGGTCGTGCCCCACGACGTACCAGCGCCCGCGGTGAGTCACGACGCCCCACGGCTCCAGGCGGCGCACCGAGGCTTGGGCGCCCGGCCGCTGATAGGACATCTCGACCGCGCGACGCTGCTCGCTCGCCTCCAGGAGGGTGCGCA
This sequence comes from Gordonia araii NBRC 100433, assembly GCF_000241265.1. GTDB lineage: Bacteria > Actinomycetota > Actinomycetes > Mycobacteriales > Mycobacteriaceae > Gordonia > Gordonia araii. The sequence goes on along the minus strand of NZ_BAEE01000036.1, from coordinate 113,879 downwards.
GGACCCGTTCGTCGCCGGCGCCCCGGCCGGCGGATTTGGGACTGACCACCCAGTCCTCGTCGGCGGAGACGTCGATGCCCGCCGCGCGCAGTTTGAGGGCCGCGCTCTGCGCGATCGCGGCGACCTCGGAACTGTCCCAGAGCGCGGTCGCCAGGGCGACGACCGCGGCCTCGTCGCCGTCGAGGTGTATATCGGGCAGCTCGTAGCGTTCGCGGTCGATGCGATAGCCGTCGTCCGCCTCGCCGTATCCCGATGTCGGGCCGGTGATCAGCGGGATGCCCAGGTCGCGCAGGTCGGCCTTGTCCCGCTCGAACATCCGGAAGAACGCCTCGTCGCTGCTGTCGTTCTCGTAGTACCCGCCCACGTTGCGGCGGATGTACTCGGCGGAGACGAACTGACGCGTCGACAGCAGGCAGATGACCAGGTTGAGCTGTCGCTCGACTTTCGCGCGTTTCGTCACACGAACAGGTTAGTGGTCACATCGAGGCGATGAGGCGATCGACGCGCTCGTCGACCGAGCGGAACGGGTCCTTGCACAGGACGGTGCGCTGGGCTTGATCGTTCAGTTTGAGGTGCACCCAGTCGACGGTGAAGTCGCGCCCGGCGGCCTGGGCCGCGCTGATGAACTCGCCACGCAGCTTGGCGCGCGTGGTCTGCGGCGGCGTGTGCACGGCGGCGTCGATGGCGTCGTCGGTGGTGACACGCGCGATCAGTCCCTTGCGGGTGAGCACGTCGGCAACGCCACGACCGGGAAGGATGTCGTGATAGGCCAGGTCGAGCTGGGCGATCTTCGGGTCGCCCAGGTCGATGTCGTAGCGGTCCAGGTAGCGCTGGAAGAGCTTGCGCTTGATCACCCAGTCTATTTCGGTGTCCACCGAGGAGAAGTCGTCGGACTCGACCGCGTCCAGGATCCGCCCCCACAGGTCCACGACCTTGCTGAGCATCTCGTCGGGCTGGCGGTTCGCCATGTGGTCGACAGCGCGCGAATAGTACTCGCGCTGGATGTCCAGGGCGCTGGCCTCCCGACCGCCGGCCAGCCGCACCGCACGGCGGCCGGTGGGGTCATGGCTGATCTCGCGGATCGCCCGGATCGGGTTGTCGAGCGCGAAATCCCGGAAACTGACGCCCGCCTCGATCATCTCCAGCACCAGCAGCGCCGAACCGACCTTGAGCATCGTCGTCGGCTCGGCCATGTTGGAGTCGCCGACGATCACGTGCAGGCGGCGGTACTTCTCGGCATCGGCGTGCGGCTCGTCGCGGGTATTGATGATCGGACGCGAGCGGGTCGTCGCGCTCGATACGCCCTCCCAGATGTGCTCGGCGCGCTGGGAGAGGCAGAACTGCCCTGTACTCGGCGTCGCGAGTACCTTTCCCGCACCGCAGATCAGCTGGCGGGTCACGAGGAACGGCAACAACACATCGGAGATCCGGGAGAACTCGCCGGAGCGCACCACCAGGAAGTTCTCGTGGCAGCCGTAGGAGTTGCCCGCGGAGTCGGTGTTGTTCTTGAACAGGTAGATGTCGCCGCCGATGCCCTCGTCGGACAACCGGTTCTGCGCGTCGAGCAGCAGGTCGACCAGGATGCGCTCCCCTGCCCGGTCGTGATTGATCAAGGTCAGCAGGTCGTCGCACTCGGCGGTCGCGTACTCCGGGTGCGATCCGACATCGAGGTAGAGCCGCGCACCGTTGTCCAGGAACACGTTCGACGATCGCCCCCAGGACACGACCCTGCGGAACAGGTAGCGCGCGACCTCGTCGGGGCTGAGCCGGCGGTGTCCACGGAAGGTGCAGGTGACACCGAATTCCGTCTCGATCCCCATGATGCGACGCTGCATGCCGGTCAGCCCTTCTTGGATTTGCCGGCGTCGGCCAGCAGGGCGGCGACCTCGTCGTGGCCGAGCCGCCGGAATGCCCTGCGCGGGCGCGTCCGGTCGAGAACCGCGACCTCCAGGTCGGTCGCGGCCAGCTCGCGCGGCGTGGTCGGCGACGAGTCGTTCGCGGCTCCGTTCGAGGTCGCACGCCCGGCGTCGGGCTGGGCGGGCGGCGTCGGGTTGGCCAGCGCCGTCACCGCGATGCCGAGGGCGGCGGTTAGGGCCAGATCCGGCTCGAAGGACTCCGTGAGCGCCGCCGTGATCGCCTCGGTGTGCCCGCCCATGACCAGGAATCGGGTCTCGTCGACGACGGAGCCGTCGTAGCCGATCCGGTAGAGCTGCGACGGCGTGTCCCGGCCCGGTTTGGCGACCTCGGCGACACACAGTTCGACCTCGTACGGTTTGGGCTGCTCGGTGAACACCGTGCCCAGTGTGGTGGCGTAGGCGTTGGCCAGCGACAAGCCGCTGACGTCGGCGCGGTCGTAGCTGTAGCCGCGCAGGTCGGCGAGCTGGATACCGGCCCGGCGCAGGCTTTCGAACTCGTTGTACTTGCCGACCGCTGCGAAGCCGATGCGGTCGTAGATCTCGGACACCTTGCGCAACGTGTTCGACGGGTTCTCCGCGACGAACAGGACACCGTCGGCGTAGGTGAGCGTCACGACGCTGCGGCCGCGCGCGATGCCTTTGCGCGCCAGCTCCGAGCGGTCGCGCATGATCTGCTCGGCGCTCGCGTAATACGGGAAGGTCATCGCTACTCCCCCGCCTCGTCGCGGAGCTCGTCATAGCTCCGCGAGCGCTCTTCGATGATCTGCCCGGCCGCCTCGGCGATCTGCCGGTCCGGCACCTCGGCCGCACCCTCGGCGTCCACCGTCACCGCGGTCGGGTAGATCTTGCGGACCGTGTCGGGCCCGGCGGTCGCCGAATCGTCGTCGGCCGCGTCGTACAGCGCTTCGACGGCGATCTTGAGCGCCTCCTCGGCGGTCAGGTCTCCGCGGTACCGCTTCTTCAGCGAGGATTTCGCGAACACCGAGCCCGAACCGATGGCCTGATAGCCGCCGAACTCCTCGTGCCGGTCGCCCGCGACGTCGAAGGAGAAGATCCGGCCGCGGGCGCGCGGATCAGCCGCGTCGGCGTCGAAGCCGACGAGCAGCGGGATCGCGGCCAGGCCCTGCAGCGCCGCACCCAGGTTGCCCCGGACCATCGCCGCCATGCGCGACACCTTGCCGTCCAGGGTCAGCGAAACGCCCTCGATCTTCTCGTAGTGCTCGAGTTCGACGGCGAACAGGCGCACCATCTCCACGGCGATGCCCGCGGTGCCGGCGATACCGGCGGCCGAGTAGTCGTCGGTGATGAAGACCTTCTGGATGTCGCGCGTCGCGATCAGATTGCCCGCGGTGGCCCGCCGGTCACCGGCGATGACCACACCGCCCGGGTAGGCGACGGCCACGATCGTCGTGCCGTGCGGCACCGAGGCTGGCGAACCGGGAGCGACGCCGTGCCGTTCCACGCGACGACCGGGCAACAGCTCGGGTGCGTGCTGGCCGAGGTAGTCGGTGAACGAGGAGATGTCGGGTCCGGGCGACCGGTTCACTGGCCGCCCTTCTGCACGTAGGCGCGCACGAAGTCCTCCGCGTTCTCTTCCAACACGTCGTCGATCTCGTCGAGCAGATCGTCGGTGTCCTCGGCGAGCTTCTCGCGGCGCTCCTGACCGGCCGCTCCGTCGGGACCGAGGTCACCGTCGTCGCCGCCACCACCGGATCGTTTCTGTTCCTGCGCCATGCCGCCTCCATTCACGCGAATTCGGATTCCACCCTACTGGAAACCTGCCCGTCGGCTCTGCGCTACTTGGCCGTGAGTTCGTCGACGAGTTCTGCCGCCGACGTCACCGAGTCGAGCAGCGCACCCACATGGGAACGACTGCCCCGCAACGGTTCCAGCGTCGGGATGCGGATCAACGAGTCCCCGCCCAGGTCGAAGATGACCGAGTCCCAGCTGGCCGCGGCGATATCGGCGCCGAACCGGCGCAGGCATTCGCCGCGGAAATACGCGCGCGTATCCGGCGGCGGGCTGGTCACCGCCTCGGCGACCTGCGCCTCGTCGACCAGCCGTTTCATCGATCCGCGGGCGACGAGCCGGTTGTACAGCCCCTTGTCCAGCCGTACATCGGAGTACTGCAGGTCGATCAGCGCCAGTCGGGGCGCCGACCAGCCGAGGCCCTCGCGCTGCCGGAAGCCCTCCAGCAGCCGCAGTTTGGCCGGCCAGTCGAGGATGTCGGCGCACTCCATCGGGTCGCGTTCGAGCCGGTCGAGCACATCCGCCCAGATCGCCAGCACATTGGCGGCCGAGGCGTCGTCGGCGTGGTGCAGGTCGTGGAACTGCTGGCACCGCGCCAGATACTCGCGCTGGATCGCCAGACCGGTGAGTTCGCGGCCGTCCGCCAGGGCGACGACCTCCGACAGCGTCGGATCGTGGCTGATGGCGTGCACGGCCGACACCGGCCGTGCCAGCTCCAGATCGGACAAGTCCACCCCCGCCTCGATGAGGTCCAGGACGAGCGCGGTGGTCCCCACCTTGAGATAGGTCGCGGTCTCGGCGAGGTTGGCGTCGCCGATGATCACGTGCAGCCGCCGGTACCGGTCCGGGTCGGCGTGCGGTTCGTCGCGGGTGTTGATGATGCCGCGCTTGAGCGTCGTCTCCAGGCCGACCTCGACCTCGATATAGTCGGCGCGCTGGGACAGCTGAAACCCCGCCTCGTCGCCGGATTGGCCGATGCCGACGCGCCCGGATCCGCAGATCACCTGCCGCGATGCGAAGAAGGGCGTGAGCCCCGTGACGACGTCGGCGAACGGCGTGTCGCGATCCATCAGGTAGTTCTCGTGGGTGCCGTAGGAGGCGCCCTTCCCGTCGATGTTGTTCTTGTAGAGCTGCAGCCGCGGGGCGCCGGGCACGCTCGCGACGTACCGCGCGGCCGCCTCCATCACCCGTTCACCGGCCTTATCCCAGATCACCGCGTCCATCGGATCGGTGACCTCCGGCGCGGAGTACTCCGGATGGGCGTGGTCGACGTAGAGGCGCGCGCCGTTGGTCAGGATCATGTTCGCCGCGCCGATCTCGTCGGCGTCGATGATCGGTGCCGGGCCGTTGCTGCGACCCAAGTCGAAGCCCCGTGCATCGCGCATCGGGGACTCCACCTCGTAGTCCCACCGGGTCCGCTTGGCCCGGGGCACCCCGGCGGCCGCGGCATACGCGAGCACCGCCTGGGTGGACGTCATGATCGGGTTGGCGGTCGGATCATCGGGCGCGGAAATGCCGTACTCGACCTCGATCCCGATGATTCGCTGCATGATCTCCAGCCTAGTTACCCGCGAATCGCCCGCGAATCAGAGGTACTGGCCGGTCGAGGTCTCGGTGTCGATGGCCCGGCTCGCACCCGTGCTCTTGCCGGTCACCAGGGTGCGGATGTAGACGATCCGCTCCCCCTTCTTGCCCGAGATCCGCGCCCAGTCGTCGGGGTTGGTCGTGTTGGGCAGATCCTCGTTCTCGGCGAACTCGTCGAGGATGGAATCCAGCAGGTGACCGATGCGGAGGCCGGGCTGGCTGGTCTCCAGCTGCGCCTTGATCGCGTACTTCTTGGCTCGGTCGACGACGTTCTGGATCATCGCACCGGAGTTGAAGTCCTTGAAGTACATGACTTCCTTGTCACCGTTGGCGTAGGTGACTTCGAGGAAGCGGTTGTCCTCGCTCTCGGCGTACATGCGGTCGACGACGCGTTCGATCATGGCCCGAACGCAGGCCGTGCGATCGCCGTTGAACTCGGCGATGTCGTCGGGGTGGATCGGCAGCTCCTCGGTCAGGTATTTGGAGAAGATGTCGATGGCCGACTCCGCGTCGGGACGCTCGATCTTGATCTTCACGTCGAGCCGGCCGGGACGCAGGATCGCCGGATCGATCATGTCCTCGCGGTTGGAGGCACCGATCACGATGACGTTCTCCAAGCCCTCGACGCCGTCGATCTCGCTGAGAAGCTGCGGAACGACGGTCGTCTCGACGTCGGAGGACACGCCCGACCCACGGGTGCGGAAGATTGAATCCATCTCATCGAAGAACACGATCACCGGCGTGCCGTCGGAGGCCTTCTCGCGGGCCCGCTGGAAGATCAGGCGGATGTGGCGCTCGGTCTCGCCGACGAACTTGTTGAGCAGCTCGGGGCCTTTGATGTTGAGGAAGTACGACTTCGCCTCGTGCGCGTTGTCGCCCCGGGCCTCCGCCATCTTTCGGGCCAGCGAATTGGCCACCGCCTTGGCGATCAGCGTCTTGCCACAGCCCGGCGGACCGTAGAGCAGGACGCCCTTGGGCGGGCGCAGCGAGTACTCGCGGAACAGTTCTTTGTGCAGGAAGGGCAGCTCGACGGCGTCGCGGATCTGCTCGATCTGCCGGCCGAGGCCACCGATATCGGAGTAGTCGACGTCGGGCACCTCCTCCAGGACGAGATCCTCGACCTCGGCCTTGGGGATGCGCTCGAAGGCGACGCCGGCCTTGTTGTCGATCAGCAACGAGTCGCCCGGGCGCAGTTTGCGGCGGTGCTCGTCGGGGTCGTCGGAGGCGCGCAACGGCTCAGCGAGCACGACCACCCGCTCCTCGTCGGCGTGTCCCACCACCAGGGCCCGCGAGCCGTCGGAGAGGATTTCGCGCAGCATCGCGATTTCGCCCGAGACGTCGAAATCACCCGCTTCGACGACGGTCAGGGCCTCGTTGAGGCGCAACGTCTGCCCCACCCGCATCTCGCTGACGTCCAGGTTGGGCGACACGGTCAGCCTCATCTTGCGGCCGGAGGTGAACACGTCGACGGTCGCGTCGTCGGGATAGACCGACTGCAGCACGCCGTAGCCGCTGGGCGGCTGGCCGAGCCGATCGACCTCTTCGCGCAGCGCGACGAGTTGCTGGCGAGCCTCTTTCAGGGTCTCCAAGAGCTTCGCGTTGCGCGCGGAAAGATTGTCGACGCGCTCCTGCAACTGCTCGGCTGTGCCCGTCGGCCGCGTTGCGCCGCCGCTCGGGTTGGCCCCTGATTCTTCGTTACTCACTGTTGGCTCCTTATCCCGCGCCGCTTTCCACGCTACCGGCGATCGGGTCGAGATGCGCGCACCCGGGCCCCGGAAACGGGTGATTCGCGCTACTGGGCGTCGGCGGCGGGCGCCGCTTCCGACCCCGCATCTCCGGACGACGAATCCCCCTGAGCGGCGGTTTTGGCCCGTCCGGTCGGGCGGCGGTGCGGACGCAAGGTCGTCTGGCCGTCGGCCAGGCGGCGCGCGGTGACGAGGAAGGCCGTGTGGCCCTGCATGCGGTGCTCGGGCCGCACGGCCAGGCCGACGGCGCTCCATTCCCGCACGAGCGACTCCCAGGCGCGCGGTTCGGTCCAGCACTCCTGGTCGCGCAGCGCCTCGATGATCCGTGACAGCTGCGTCACCGTCGCGACGTAGACGACGAGGACGCCGCCCGGCTTCAGCGTGCGCGCCACGGTCTCCAGCGGCTCCCACGGTGCCACCATGTCCAGGATCAGGCGGTCCGCCTGGTCGGCGGGGTCGTGATCGGCCAGGTCGCCGACCCGCAGTTCCCAGTTCCGTGGCGCGGACCCGAAGAAGGTCTCGACGTTCTTGCTGGCGTACTCGGCGTGGTCGTCGCGGATCTCGTAGGAGAGCACCGAGCCGGTCGCATCGTCGGCCCCGCCCGCCGTCGCGGGACCGCCCACCGCGCGCAGCAGGGCGCAGGTGAGCGCACCCGAACCGGCGCCCGCCTCGATGACGCGGCACCCCGGATGGATGTCGCCCTCGGTGATGATCTGCGCCGAGTCCTTCGGGTAGATGACCTGCGCGCCGCGGGGCATGGACAACACGAAGTCGGTGAGCAGCGGACGCAGCGCCAGGTACTCGGTACCGCTGGTCGCAGCGACGACGCAGCCCTCCGGCGAACCGATGAGATCATCGTGGGCGATAGCCCCCCGATGGGTGTGGAACAGCTTGCCCGGCTCGAGGACCACGGTGAACTTGCGAGACTTCGCGTCGGTGAGCTGTACCCGGTCTCCGACCTCGAAAGGCCCGGTGGTCGGCATCGGATGGTCTCCTCGGAGGTCGGGTGGCGGCGGTCGCGGGGCCGCTGGATATCGTGGGTCGGGTGGACCAGCACATCGCGGACGAACCCTATTATCGCCCGACCGTCGTCGACGACGCGCAGGCGGGTGACGACGGCTGGGAGTACTTCGCCCCGACCGAATCCTCGGTGTCGGTGTGGACGTCGGAGATCCAGCACGGCGGTCCCCCGACCGGCCTGTTGACCCGGGTCCTTCGCCGCACCGCGGCGGCGGCCGGTACCGGCGAATCGGTCACCTTCTCCCGCATCGCCACCGACATCCTCGGCCCGGTCGGCCTCGACACGAACCGCGTCAAGGGCGAGGTGATCCGTCCCGGCCGCCAGATCAGTCTCATTGGCGCGGAGTTGCAGACCCGACAGCCAGACGGCTCCTACCGAACGGCGGCCACCGCACGCGCATGGCAGCTGCACGGTTCGCCGTCGGCACAGATCGCGCACGCGCCTCGGCCGCCGATGTCACCGCTTCCGGGTGAGTTGACCGTGCACCGCGGCGTCACGCCGCAAACCGCGCCGGGGGTCGATTGGGGCACCGTCGGCTTCATCGGCAGCACGGAGACCGCATGGGTCGACGGACGAACCGGTTCAACCGACGCGGTGTGGATCCGGCCGCTGGCACCGCTGGTCGAAGGCGAGGAGACCGACTTCCTCGACTCCTTGGGCGTCGTCGCCGATGTCGCCAACGGCGTCGGGACCACGCTCGACCCGCGCGAGTGGACCTGGATGAACACCGACACGACGATGCACCTGCTGCGCCGGCCGGTCGGATCGTGGATCGCGATCGATTCCGAACTGTCGGCCGGACCGGCCGGATTCGGCGCCACCTACGCGGATCTGTACGACGAGCAGGGCTTCGTGGCGAGGACCGCGCAGACCGTGCTGCTGGCGGCGCGGTAGATCGCTCTCAGAAGCGGCAGGAACGGATGTCGGTGGCCAGGATCGCCTTCGCACCCAGCTCGGCCAGCTCGTCCATCAGGTTCTGGTGATCCTTGCGCGGCACCATCGCGCGCACCGCGACCCACTCCGGATCGGCCATCGGCGCCACGGTGGGTGATTCGAGTCCGGGGGTGAGCTTGGACGCTTCGTCCAGCAGCGTCCGCGGGCAGTCGTAGTCGATCATCACGTACTGCTGACCGAAGACGACGCCCTGGACGCGCGCCACGAACTGCTTGCCCGCCTTCGTGAGTTCGGAACCGGCGCGCGAAACGAGGACGCCCTCGGAATCGCAGAGCGATTCGCCGAAGGCCGCGAGCCCGTGCTGGCGAAGGGTGCGACCGGAACCGACGACGTCGGCGATCGCGTCGGCCACGCCCAGCTGAATCGAGATCTCCACCGCGCCGTCGAGGCGGATGATCTCGGCCTCGATCCCCCGGTCACCGAGGTCGGCCCGCACCAGGTTCGGGTACGACGTGGCGATTCGCTTGCCCGCCAGATCCGCGACCGTCCAGGTCTGGTCGGCCGGCGCGGCGTAGCGGAAGGTCGACGAGCCGAACCCCATGGCGAGTTGCTCGTCGACCGACGCCCCGGAGTCGGCGGCCAGGTCGCGACCGGTGATACCCAGGTCCAGCGTGCCCTGGCCGACGTAGATCGCGATGTCCTTGGGACGCAGGAAGAAGAACTCGACGTCGTTGGCCGTGTCGAGGACGGTCAGGTCTTTCGAATCCGAGCGCTTCCGGTATCCGGCCTCGGCGAGGACGGTGGAGGCGGACTCGGAGAGCGCGCCTTTGTTGGGGACTGCCACACGCAGCATGGGTTACTCGGTCCTATCGGTTCGCTATGGGAGTGCCGGGTTCTCGCGTCACAGATGGCGGTAGACGTCGTCGAGGCTCAGCCCGCGTTTGATCATCATCACCTGCAGCCAATAGAGCAACTGAGATATCTCTTCGCCCAGCGATTCGTCGGACTCGTGCTCGGCCGCCAGCCACACTTCGCCGGCCTCTTCGATGATCTTCTTCCCCAACGTGTGGACACCGGAATCCAGTGCGGCGACGGTGCCACTGCCCGCGGGGCGGGTACGTGCCTTATCCCCCAGCTCGGCGAACAATTCCTCGAAGGTTTTCACGGTTGTCCATCCTCCCACGGCGTCGTGCCGGCCTGCTAACCGCGTGGCCCGGGCAGGCGAGCCCACAACGTCAGCAGACGGGTCGTCTGCGCCGGCGAATAGTTGTCGTCGGACAGCAGATGGATGATGTGCCCGCCCGGGCGTGCCGCGACCGTCATGCCTTCGTAGTTGTCCATCAGCGGATTGCGCTGAAACTGACGGCTCCGCGCACCCAGTGCCGGGCAATCCACTAGGTCGGCAAGCGGCCGTCTGGTCACCCGGCGCACGATGTCCGGTCCGCGAGCCGGCCCGATCACGGCCGTCGCGAGCACGGCGCTCGATCCCCGCCGAGGCGAGTAGGCGGCTTCCAGCACGACGATCCGGTCGGGGGCGTAGGCCGCGATCTCCGAGATCCGCATCCCCGGTGCGGTTCGGTAGACGAGTTCGCGGATCAGCCGAAACCGTCCACCGGCGTCGCGCCGATAGTCCAGGAACCGGCGCGTGCGCGGCTCGTCGCCGGCGAGACCGCGTTCCATGGCGGCGATCAGCCGATTCCCGTCCGGCGTGACCGTCAGACCTTCGAACGCCGCGTTGGGCGCGGCCCGGCCCAGCGGGGCGATCCGATACCGCGGTGGTACCTCCACGTCGTAGCGCCAGCGCCCGTCGCGAGCGAAGACGGAGATTCGCGGGCCCCGTTCCGAGCTGACGACGAAGGACCCGTCGCGCAGTGCGGCGATCCCCTCGTTGTCCGCGCGCCCGGCGAGCTGCCTTCCGTCGGCACCGCGCAACCGGATGGGTGCGCCTGCGATGCGCGGACGCGGCGGCAGGTCGTCGAGCCCAGTGAGCTGCCACACCACGGCGCCCTCGGGCATGTGATCCGGCAGGGCGAGGTAGCGCCCCGACGCGGCGTCGTAGGCCAGGCCCGAAAGACCGGCGACGCGATCCGGTCCGTACGTCTTCTTGTCGAGCGCGTCGGAATAGCCGACCGCCGTCACCGTCGGCGAGCACGCGCCCGGCGCGGCATGCGCGCCCGGCGCGGCATGCGCGACCGGCGCGGCATGCGCGACCGGCGCGACCGCCCCGAGCAACAGTGCGCAAACCCAGCAGTATGCGACAAACCCCACCCGTTTCACGTGCTGGGTTTGTCGCATACTGCTGGGTTTGCGTGGGGGTGGGATCACCGCACCGCCAGCGCGCGTTGCCACGCGTCGGCCAGCTCCGCGGTATCGACCCCGACGAGTGAATCTCGAAAGACGCGGCCCGGGCCGTCGTCGACCGCCACCGCCGACGGCACGATGAGCGCCGGACATCCGGCCGCCGACGCCGACGCGGCCCCGGTCGGCGAATCCTCGACGACCAGGCACGCATGCGGCGCATATCCCAAGAGGTCGGCGGCACGCAGATACGGGAACGGCGCGGGCTTGCCCATGGGCACCTCGTCGCCGCACACCGTCGCGGTGAAACGGCCCCGCCCGATCGTCGCCAGCGCGACCTCGGTGAGTTCGCGGACCGTGTTGGTGACCAGCACCATCGCGACACCTGCGTCGGCGACGGCGTCGAGTGCTTCCTGGGCGCCCGGACGCCAGGGCAATCCCGCGTTGAACAGGTCGGTCACGTGATCCAGCAGCCACCGCGCGTCCGCGGCGGCGTCCCGGTCGCCGTCACCGATCCCGGCCGCGTCGTAGACCTTGCCCATCGCGTCGGGCAACGAGTTGCCCAGGGTGGATTCACGCAGGTCGGCGTCCATCGCCAACCCGTGCCGCGTCGCGAAATCGCTGACCGCGACGTCCCAGATCGGCTCGGAGTCGATCAGGGTGCCGTCCATGTCCCACAGGATCGCCGCGGGTGCCGGTTTGGTGCTCACCGTCGAATCATCGCATCTGCCGCGCGGCAGTTCCCAATGCCGGGACGTGTCTCACAGCGGCGAATGGGTCACATCGCCGACGGGAGAGCCGATGTGGTCACCGCTAGTCGCCGAGGCCCCAGCGCATGCCCCCTTTGGCATCGCGCAGGTGGGTCAGCGCGAGGCCCGCACCCATTCCCAAGGCGACGGCGATGAACGTGAAGACCAGCGAACCGATGTCGGCGGGAACACTGCCGCCGACACTCCCCTGGGTGGCCGCCGAGGTGACGCCGATCAGCGTCAGACCTCCGGGCGCGAGGATCCGGAAGATCGGGTTGAGGCTGACGAGCGCGGCCGGCCCCTCGAAGTAGCGGTGCACCAGCTGGGCCACGACGACACCGACGACCGCGCCGATAAACGACGAGGCGTAGCCGTGCAGCGCCAGCCCGACGAGTTCCTGGGTCCCCCACGCCGCCAGGATCACGATCGCCAGCCAGCGCAGCGCCGACCGCGGCGCGGAGAACGCCAGGCAGGCACCGAGCACGTAGAGAATCACGCCGGCGAAGCGGACGCCCGTCGGCATCCCGGGGTTGGTACCGCCCACGTCGACGCCGTCGAATCCCGGGGTGACCGACACGGCCAGGATGATGCCGAAGGCGAGCAGGAAGAGTTGGAGGACGCCGCTGATCAGCCGGGTCACACCCGTCTGCATCGCCCCCATCGACATCTCGAGGATCGCGATGGTCAGGGCCGCGCCGGGGGTGAACATCGACATGAGCGGCACCATGACCTGCGCGGGTGCGTCGAGAAAGCCGATCTCGGACAATACGGCGACCGGCAACGCGGTCAGGAAGGCGACGAGTGTCGCGCTGAACAACGAGAGCGCGCCCCACCGCGACAGCGATACGGCGACGGTCGCCGTGATCACCGACAGCACTCCCGCGACGATCAACTCGTGCAGGCCGGGGTCCTGATTCAGGCACAACCCGACGACGATCAGGACGATCCCGGCGAAGCGCCCGACCGGCCCGACCGCGGGTGGCATCGAATCGATCGCGTCGAGCCGGCGAATCCCTTCCTCCGGCGTGACCGCACCGGCCTTGCTGGCGCCCACGAGGTCGAGGACGGCAGCGGTTTGATCGAGGCGATACCCCGACGGGGCGCGTTCGAAGATCGTCGCGCCGTCGGCACGGTTCACGGTGATTGCGCCGCGCGGGAGCACCGCGCTCGCGGTGTCCAGGCCGTACCGCGCACTCACTTCCGAGAGTGCTTCGTCGACCGAAGGAGACGGCGCGATCGTCGCGATCAGCGAGGCGCCGAGGCGGGTGACGTATCGCTGACTGTCGTCGACGCTGCTCACCACGTCAGCTAACCAAGGCGATCGCGACGGTGTCACCGTTTGCCACCGGCGCATCACCCGCGACGGGTGGCGGCTGTCCGGCGCGACGATCAAGTGTTGAAGTACTTAGCCTCGGGATGGTGCAGGACGAAGGCGTCGGTCGACTGCTCGGGGTGCAGCTGCAACTCCTCGGACAGCGTCACACCGATCCGCTCGGACTCCAGCAGGTCGACGATGTGCGCCCGGTCCTCCAAGTTCGGGCAGGCGCCGTAGCCGAAGGAGTAGCGCGCGCCCCGGTACTCGAGGTCGAAGAAGCCCTGCGGATCGTCGGGATCCTCCTCCGCCATCGATCCCTCGGCGAAGGTCAGCTCCGACCGCACGCGCTGGTGCCAATACTCGGCCAGCGCCTCGGTGAGTTGCACGCTGATCCCGTGCACCTCCAGGTAGTCGCGGTAGGCGTTCTCGGCGAACAGGGTGTTGGCGAAGTCGGCGATCGGCGTACCCATCGTCACCAGCTGCATGGGCAGCACGTCGGGGCGGCCGGACTCGATCGCCGCCTCCCGCGAGGCGATGAAGTCGGCGACGCACAGGAACCGCGGCCGCTGCTGGCGCGGGAAGTCCATGCTGAGCAGCACCGGTGCCGCCGGATCGGGCTCGGTGAGCACGTGCACGGTATTCCCCTCGCTCACGGCCGGGAAGTAGCCGTACACCACCGCGGCGTGGGCGAGGATGCCCTCGGTGGCGAGCCGGTCGATCCAGTACCGCAGCCGGGGACGGCCCTCCGTCTCGACAAGCTCCTCGTAGGAGGGGCCGTCGCCACCGCGCGTGCCGCGCAACCCCCACTGCCCCAGGAACAGCGCGCGCTCGTCGAGCATCTCGCGATACTCGGCGACCGGGATTCCCTTGACGATCCGATTGCCCCAGAACGGCGGCACCGGGATCTCGTTGTCGGTGGCGACGTCGGACCGGGCGGGCACCTCCACCGGCTCCTCCGCGGCTTTCCGCTTGGCCGCGATCGCCTTCGACCGGGCATGCCTGGCCTTGCGCTCAGCGGCCTTCTGCGCCGCCTCGATCGCCTCGGGACTGTCGGGCGCCGGACCCTCCCCGCGCTTGGTCGCCATGATGTCGTCCATCAGCCGCAGGCCCTCGAACGCGTCTCGCGCGTAGTGGACCTCGCCCTCGTAGGTTTCGGTGAGGTCGTTCTCGACGTAGGCGCGCGTCAGGGCCGCGCCGCCGAGCAGCACCGGGTACTGCGCGGCACCCCGGGAGTTCATCTCCTCGAGGTTCTCTTTCATCACCACCGTCGACTTCACCAGCAGCCCGGACATGCCGATCACGTCGGCGTTCTTGTCGCGGGCCGCTTCCAGGATGGTGTTGATCGGCTGCTTGATGCCGAGGTTGACCACCTCGTAGCCGTTGTTGGACAGGATGATGTCGACGAGGTTCTTGCCGATATCGTGGACGTCCCCCTTCACCGTGGCCAGCACGATCCGGCCCTTGCCGCTGTCGCCGGTGGCCTCCATATGCGGTTCCAGATGGGCGACCGCCGATTTCATCACCTCGGCCGACTGTAAGACGAAGGGCAACTGCATCTGTCCGGAGCCGAATAGCTCGCCGACGGTCTTCATTCCGCTCAGCAGGGTTTCGTTGATGATCTGCAGCGGCGGCACCTGCGTCATCGCCTCGTCCAGGTCGGCTTCCAAACCGGCCCGCTCGCCGTCGACGATGCGCCGTTCGAGACGCTCGAACAACGGCAGGGCGGCGAGTTCGGCGGCCCGGCTCTCGCGGGCCGAGGCCGCGGACACGCCCTCGAACAGCTCCATGAGCTTCTGCAACGGGTCGTAGCCGTCGCGCCGGCGGTCGTAGACCAGGTCCAGCGCCGTCTCCCGCTGTTCTTCGGGGATCCGCGCCATCGGGAGGATCTTCGACGCGTGCACGATCGCCGTGTCCAGCCCGACCTGCACGCATTCGTGGAGGAACACCGAGTTGAGCACCTGTCGCGCCGCCGGATTCAGGCCAAAGGAAATGTTCGAGATGCCGAGGGTGAAGTGCAGGCTCGGATGGGCCGCTTTCAGCCGCCGGATCGCCTCGATCGTCTCGATGCCGTCGCGGCGCACCTCCTCCTGGCCGGTGGAGATCGGGAAGGTGAGCGCGTCGACGATGATGTCCTCGTCGGTCAGGCCCCACGTCGACGTGAGATCGGCGATCAGCCGCTCGGCGATCCGCACCTTGTCGTCGGCGGTGCGCGCCTGACCCTCCTCGTCGATCGTCAGGGCGACGACGGCCGCTCCGTGCTCGACGACGAGTTCCATGATCCGCTGGTAGCGCGACCCCGGGCCGTCGCCGTCCTCGAAGTTCACCGAGTTGACCGCGCAGCGACCGCCGAGCGCCTCCAGACCCGCCCGGATGACCTCCGGCTCGGTCGAGTCGATCATGATCGGCAGCGTCGACGAGGTGGCGAAACGGGTGGCCAGCGCGGTCATGTCCTGCGCGCCGTCGCGGCCGACGTAGTCGACGTTGAGGTCGAGCATGTGGGCGCCGTCGCGGGTCTGCTCCTTGGCGACGTCGAGGCAGTGCTGATAGTCCTCCGCGATCATCGCCTCGCGGAAAGCCTTGGAGCCGTTGGAATTGGTCCGCTCGCCGATCACCAGGAAACTCGCGTCCTGCGCGAACGGCACCGACGTGTAGAGCGATGACGTTGCCGACTCGTGCTGCTGCTCGCGCGGCGCCCGCTCGACGGCGGCCACCGCCTCGGCGACCTGGCGGATGTGCTCGGGCGTCGTGCCACAGCAGCCGCCCACCATCGAGAGGCCGTAGTCGGTGACGAAATCACGGAGGGCGACCGCGAGTTCTTCCGCGGTGAGCGGGTATTCGGCGCCGTTCGGACCGAGCACGGGCAGACCGGCGTTCGGCATCACCGACACCGGGATCCGCGCGTGCCGCGACAGGTAGCGCAGATGTTCGCTCATCTCCGCGGGACCGGTGGCGCAGTTCAGGCCGATCACGTCGATGCCCAAGGGTTCGAGTGCGGTGAGCGCCGCGCCGATCTCCGAACCCAGCAGCATCGTTCCGGTGGTCTCCACGGTGACGTGCACCAGGATGGGGATGTGGCGACCGCGCGCCTCCATCGCCCGCCGCGACGCGACGACGGCCGCCTTCACCTGCAACAGGTCCTGCGCGGTCTCGATCAGAATGGCGTCGGCGCCGCCGTCGAGCATGCCGACCGCGCACTGCTGGTAGGCGTCGCGCAGCACGCCGAAGGTCGTGTGGCCCAAACTCGGCAGCTTGGTGCCCGGCCCGATCGACCCGACGACGAAACGGTCGGTGCCGTAGGCGGTCTTGCCCATCTCGTCGGCGACGCCCCGCGCAATCGCCGTGCCGCGGTAGGCGAGGTCGGTGATCCGGTCGGCGATGTCGTAGTCGCCGAGATTCGACTGGTTGCAGCCGAAGGTGTTCGTCTCGACCAGATCGGCGCCGGCCTCGAAGTAGGCGCGGTGGATGTGGGCCAGGACGTCCGGACGGGTCTCGTTGAGGATCTCGTTGCACCCCTCCAGACCCAGGAAGTCGTCCAGGGTCAGGTCGGCCGCCTGCAGCATCGTGCCCATCGCCCCGTCGCCGATCAGCACCCGCTCCGACATGGCCGAAAGCAGCGTCGAGTCGTAGTTCGATGCCGTTGGCGACGAGGGGTCCATGTCCTTAAGAGTATTCGCCCGTCGCAGCCGTTCAGCCTTAGGCTTGGTCCATGACCGCCGAACGCCTGCAGCGCCTGTCCGAATTGCGCGATCCCGTGCTCGTGGCCGCGTTCGAGGGCTGGAACGACGCCGGCGAGGCGGCGAGCAGCTCGATCGAGCATCTGGAGCTGTTCTGGAATGCCGAGCAGATCTACGAGATCACGCCGGACGACTACTACGACTTCCAGGTCAACCGCCCTACGGTCCGTCTCGTCGACGGGGTCAGCCGACGGCTGGAGTGGCCGACGACGACTTTCTCGACGTGCACCCCGCCCGGCGCCGAACACGACCTGCTCCTGGTCCGCGGCGTCGAACCCAACTTCCGCTGGCGGGCATTCGTCGCCGAGATCACCGAGGTGGCCGATGTGGCAGGAGTCACGTCGGCGGTGATGCTCGGATCGATGATGGCCGACACTCCCCACACCCGTCCGGTTCCGGTGTCCGGTTCGGCCTACAGCAGTGAAGCCGCCAAACGGTACCGTCTCGCCGAATCGCAGTATCAGGGTCCGACCGGGATCACCGGCGTCCTGCAGGACCAGCTCGTGGCGGCGGGCATTCCGTCGGTATCGCTATGGGCGGCCGTGCCGCACTACATCTCAGCGTCGCCCAACCCGAAGGCGACGCTCGCGCTGCTGCGGCGGCTCGAAGAGGTCCTCGACGTCGAGATCCCGATGGATCAGCTTCCGGTGCGGGTCGACGAGTGGGAGCGCACCGTCAACGAGATGACCTCCGACGACGAGGAGATGTCGGAGTACATCCGGGCACTCGAGGCCAACGACGACGCGACGTCGACCGACCCGAACGCGCTACCGGAGATCGACGGTGAGCAGTTGGCGGCGGATTTCGAGCGTTACCTCCGGCGCCGCGGCCCCGGGTCCGGTTCGGCGTAGCCGGTCAGCCGATCCGTTCGATGGACACGACCGGCGTCGTGATCCGCCACGTGCGGACATTCGGGTCGTCGACCGCCCGGACCCAGAATTGCGCGGAGACACCGACCTCACACAGTTTCACGCCGAGCAGCGGGATGTCTTCGGAGTCGCGGCGCAGTTCGCTGACCTCCCAGTTCCCGTCCCCGCTGCTACCGACGCCGGGCGCCCGCAACAGCGTCATCTCCCCGAAGTCGAGCAAATAGGTCGAGGTGCGGGTGACCACCGTCCATACTCCCTCGGCGGTGTCCGCCGGGATCTGCGTCGCCTGTGCCACGTTCGGACCTTAGCGCAGGACGACGCCGAGCAGCGCGTCGACGGCCGTCGCGATGTCGTCGGCGCCACCGGCGTCGCGTCCGAGACCCAATTCGACGTCGGAGACCCAGCCGTCGATCGCGGCGAGCGCCTTCGGCGTGTCGAGATCGTCGGCGAGGTGGGCGCGCACGCGGTCGATGACGGCGGACGCGTCGGGACCGCCGCCGGTCGCGACCGCGGTCCGCCACCGGTTCAGCCGCGCCTGTGCCAGCCCCAGCACGTCGTCGGTCCACATCCGGTCGGCCCGATAGTGCTCCGAGGCGAGCGCTAGACGTACGGCGCCGGGGTCGACACCCGCCTCGCGCAGCTTGTGCACGAACACCAGGTTGCCCAGACTCTTGGACATCTTCTCGCCGTCGAGGCCCATCATTCCGGTGTGCACGTAATGCCTGGCGAACCGTCGCACGCCGGTCAGCGCCTCGGCGTGCGCCGCGGAGAATTCGTGGTGCGGGAAGATGAGGTCGTTGCCGCCGCCCTGGATGTCGAAACCGGCGCCGAGACGGTTCAGCGCGATGGCCGAGCACTCGACATGCCACCCGGGCCGACCGGGCCCGAACGGCGCATGCCAGGAGGGTTCTCCGTCGCGGTGCGCCCGCCACAACAGGGCGTCGAGCCGGTCGTGCTTGCCTGGCCGATCGGGGTCGCCCCCGCGCTCGGCGAAGAGGCGCTCCATCGTCGGCCGGTCGTATCCGGACTCGTAGCCGAACTGTTCGGTGGCGCCGATCCGGTGGTACACGTCGGGGTACCGCGGGTCGTCGACGACATAGGCCGCGCCCGACTCCAACAGCTTGCCGACCATCTCGACGACCTCGTCGACGGACTCGATCGCCCCGACGTACTGCTCGGGCGGCAGTACGCGCAGCCCGGTCATGTCGTCGCGGAACAGGTCTATCTCGCGGTCGCCCAGCTCGCGCCAGTCGATGCCGTCGCGCTCGGCCCGCTCGAACAGCGGGTCGTCGACGTCGGTGACGTTCTGCACGTAGCGGACGTCGTGCCCCGCGTCGCGGAGCAGCCGGTTGATCAGGTCGAAGGTGACGTAGGTGGAAGCGTGCCCGAGGTGGGTCGCGTCGTAGGGGGTGATCCCGCAGACGTACATGGTGGCCGTCGGTCCCGGCGCGACCGGCAGCACCTGCCTGGCGGACGTGTCGTAGAGGCGAAGGGCGGGCGGGCTCCCGGCTAGCACGGGCAGCTCAGGGGAAGTCCACGACTGCATGCTCGTCAGCTTAGGTGGCCGGGCCCGGCATCGGTCGGCGGGGCCGTGCGCGGCTCCCGCGCCCGGGTCGTCACCGCGCCCGCCGGCCGCCTCAGAACGGCGGCCAGGGAATCGGGCGGTGCTCCGGCGGGCTCGGCAGGACCGGGTCGTCGACGAGGCGCCGGGCGCGGTGCAGCAGCGAGGCGAGCTCGTCGTCGGTGATCAACGCGCCCAGGGTCGCGGCCAGCTCGCCGTCGGGCTCGGCGAGACGATTCGCGAAGGAGTCGACGTCCACGACGAGGCCGCCCGGAATCGGGTCGCCCGCCCAACCCCACAGCACGGTGCGCAGCTTGTCCTCGACGTGCAGGCAGATTCCGTGATCGATGCCGTAGACCACCCCGTCGGCACCGGTGAGGATATGCCCGCCCTTACGGTCGGCGTTGTTGAGCAGCATGTCCAGGACGGCCATGCGCTGCAGCCGCGGATCGTCGGCGTGGACGAGCACCACCTCGTCCCCGCGGCCGTCGAATCCGGTGACGACCGGGAAGTATCCGGACAGCACGCTTTCCGGTGCGCACAGGTCGACCAGTTCGGGCGCCGGCGGCGCCTCGGCGGTATCGGCGACGTCCACCCATCGCTGAACCATCCCGGCACCGAGCGGACCGTCGTCGCGAAACACGGTGTGCGGCACGGTATCCCAGCCAAGTGCGGCGCACACGACGTAGGCGGCGACTTCCCGTCCGGCGAGGGTGCCGTCAGGGAAATCCCACAGCGGCGCCTCACCGCTGACGGGCTTGTAGACGCACCGCGTGACCGTCCCGTCGGCAGCGGTGACGGTGGCCACCAGCGTCACGTTGCTGGCATGCGGGATCCGGCCCAGGACCTCCAGATCCCCGTTGGCCAGGACCTCGCACGCGTCGGGAACGCCTGTCTCGCCGGACACCCCGCTACCCCGACTCGTCGTCAGGGGTGTCGCCGCCGAGATCGCCCTCGTCGAACTCGAAGGGCTCCAACGCCACCGGCTCGCGCTTGTAGCCGTTCGTGCGGACGCACAGGTGCCCGTCGGGATCGAGGGGTTCCGAGCACAGTGGGCAGGGCGGCCGGCCGGCGGAGACGATCGCTTCCGCGCGCGCCGCGAAATTGCGGGCCGCCTCGGTGGTCAGAAAGACCCGGAGCGCATCCGGTCCGTCGTCGCGGTCGTCGAGGACGATGGATTCGTCGAGCGCCTCGTCGGTCGCGGCCAGCAGTTCGACGACGACGGAGTTCTCGTTGGCGTCCCAGCCCAGGCCCATGGTGCCGACGCGGAATTCGGCATCGACCGGCATGACCAGGGGGCGCAGGTCTTCGACCTCGCCGGTCGCCGGGGGGATGGGGGTGCCGAAACGACGGCCGACCTCGTCGAGCAACGCGTCGATTCGGTCGGCGAGAATCGCGACCTGCTGCTTCTCCACCAGCACCGAAACGACCCGGCTGGCGTGCACGGCCTGCACGTAGAACGTGCGGTCGCCGGGCTCGCCGATGGTTCCGGAGACGAAGCGGTCCGGGCTGCGGAAGACGTGAATAGCGCGCGACATCTAACCCTCCGTCGTTCCGGTGGATCCGCCGACAGCCGTCTGCGCGAGCGCGGCGCTCGGCGCGGGCAGCGACAGCCGGGAGGTGTTGTTCACGGTGTGTACCACCGTCTGCCTCGGGTGGTACCGAACGACGGAAAGCGACGCCGGCTCGACGACGATGCGCTGGAATCCGTCCAAGTGCAGGCCCATGGCGTCGGCGATGACCGCTTTGATGATGTCGCCATGGGTGCAGGCGACCCACAGATCGGAGCCTTCCGGCCCGCCGTAGCGGGCGTCGAGTTCTCGCACGGCGGTCACCGCGCGATTCGCCATCGCCGACATCGCCTCGCCGCCCGGGAAGACCGCGGCAGAAGGCTGGCGCTGCACGGTTCGCCACAGGGGTTCCCGCGCCAGCTCGGCCAGTGGGCGGTTGGTCCACTCGCCGTAGTCCACCTCGGCCAGGTCGTCGATGACGATTTCGGGAACCCCGCTCAGGTCCGCGACCAGCGGTGCCACGGTCTCCGCACAGCGCTGGAGCGGCGACCGGGCGACGGCGACCAGGTCGGCGCAACGCTCGCCGAGGCGCGCGGGAAGATCGGCTGCCTGTTGCCTGCCGAGGTCGTCGAGTCCGATTCCCGGGCTGCGTCCGGCGAGGACCGACGCCGTGTTCGCCGTCGAGCGCCCGTGCCGCACCAGAATGACCGCCATGGGTCTCAGCTTACGGGCGGCGACAGCTCTCAGCCCACCGGCGACGCGCCTATTGGGCCGCGATCGTGCCGCTGGCGAGCAGCCCGATGATGAACAGGCCGAGCGCGACGCGGTACGCGCCGAACCAGTTCATCGAGTGCTGGGATACGAACTTGAGGAGCCAGGCGATGGCGGCATAGCCGACGACGAACGCGATGATTACCGCGACGATGAGCTGCGGCCCACTGGCCGCGAGCCCTTTGCCGGCCGGCTCGAACGCGTCGGGCAGGCTGAACAGCCCCGATGCGGTCACCGCCGGAATGGCCAGGAGGAAGGACAGCCGGAAGGCGGCTTCGCGCTCGAGGCCGACGAAGAGCCCGGCGCTGGCCGAAGCGCCCGAACGCGACACGCCCGGGATCAGCGCGAGACATTGGGCCAGACCCATCACGATCGCATCGCGCATTGTCACTTTCTCCAGACTCCGCTGCTGGGTGCCGTACCGCTCGGCGAGCCAGAAGACGCCGGAGAACAGGATTAGCACCGTCGCGGTGATCCAGAGATTGCGGGCCGCGGTGCGGACTTGATCGGCGAAGAAGAACCCGATGATCCCGATGGGGATGGTCGCCACGATGACCGCCCAGCCGATGCGATAGTCGGAGCCGCGGGCGTCCGGATTCCGCAGGCCGGCGAACCAGGCGAGAACGATGCGCCAGATGTCACGGGCGAAGAACACCAGCACGGCCGCCTCCGTGCCGAGCTGGGAGACGGCGGTGAACGAGGCGCCCGCGTCGTCGCCGAAGAAGAGTTCGGAGACGATCCGCAGATGGCCCGAGGAGGAGATCGGCAGGAACTCGGTCAGCCCCTGCACCACGCTCAATACGATCGTCTGCAGCCATGTCATCTCCACCACGACGGGCCATCCTACTCACCGGGCGGACTGGCAAGATGGAGAGCATGTCTTCGCGCCCGCACGCTCTCGCATCCCTCGCCGTCGCGGTCCTCGTCACCGTCGGGATCGCCGGTTGCGGCTCCGGGGACGAGCACGGCCGCCCCGATGTTCCCACGGTGTCACCGCAGACGCCGTTGCCGGCGCCGCCGGTGAGTCGCGCCGCCGAGGGGACGGTCGTCCCGGCTCCCGGGCTGGGCGGCGCACTGGCCATCGCGGGCGGCACCCTAGCCGCCATCGCCACCGACGGCCGGTCGGTCGCGCTGTTCGCCGCGAACGATCTGAGCCGGCCGCCCAAGACAGTCCCCACGCCGCCGGTGCGGGCGATCGCCCCCGACGGGGACCGGTTCGTCGCGGTCGGCCCGACGACGGCGGTCCGCATCGCGGCCGACGGCACGACGACCGAAGCGCCGTTGACACGCCCCGGACTGTCCGTCGCGGTCGACGGCGGCGAAGTCCTCGTCGGTACCGAACACGGACGCCTGCTCGTTCTCGACGCCGGGCTGCGCCAGACCGACGACGTCGCCGGGCTGGTGCGGATCGACGCGGTCGGTGTGGCCCGGCACGGCGACAAGCGCCAGATCGTAGTGCTCGATCGCGCTCAGTCGCTGGTCACCACGATCGATCCGGGGGCCGGACAGCGCGGCCCCGCGCTGCGGGCGGGCAACGGCGCGACCACGATGACCGTCGATCACTACGGGCGAATCGTCGTCGCGAACCCGCGGGACGGACAGCTCCTGGGTTTCTACGGCGACCCACTGGTGACCCGATTCCGATTCCCGGTCGCCGACGGGCCGTACGGCCTGGCCTACGACGACCGGCGCAACCTGCTGTGGGTGTCGGCGACGGCGGCGAATCGACTCGTCGCCTACGACCTGTCGTCGGGCGAACCGCGCGAGCGGGCCAGCATCGCCGCCGTGCGGCAACCGAATTCGGTCGTCGTCGACCCGGCATCCGGGGCCGTCTACGCACTGTCGGCCAGCGGAGAGGGACTGCAACGTGTTGACCGGTGAGCTGGGCGAGCCAGCGGGAAGCGGGCTGGAGGGTTACGGCGTCAGCCGGCTGCGACGATTGCCGCCGGGATGGGAGGCCGAGACCGTCGCCGACGACGTCGAGGCGCTGTTGTTGCGGTTGCCGCCGGAGGTGACGCGGATCAGCGCCACGATGCGGCTGGCCATTCAGGCCGAATTCGGAGGCTGGGAACTCAAGCGCACTCGGCTCTACCCGGACGGGTCGCGCAAAGTGCTGCTACGCCGCAAACGCACGCGCACCAGGCCGCGGACGGCGGGACCACACACCGAGCTGGCCTGATTCACCTGCGCGTGACAACGCGAGCGGCAGGTCAGGCGCAGTCGACGCAGATCCGCTCGTTGCCCTTTTCGCGGGCGAGGCGGCTGCGGTGGTACACGAGGAAACAGCGCGTACAGGTGAACTCGTCGGCCTGTTTGGGAACGACCCGGACCGAGAGTTCTTCGCCGGACAGGTCGGCACCGGGAAGCTCGAAAGACTCGGCCGTCTCGGTTTCATCCACGTCGACCGAAGCCGCCTGCGCCTCGCTGCGGCGCGCCTTCAGTTCTTCGAGGGAGTCCTCACTCAGGTCGTCGGAATCGGTCCTGCGCGGTGCGTCGTAATCAGTAGCCATTGTCCTGGTCCTTCTCCCCTGTGTCGCTCGTCGGTGTGGACTTCCAACGTCGCGCCACCCAAATTTGTTGCCCTCATGCAGCGCTCGATGTTGTGATTTACGTCACACCCAGGGCTGTTTCCAAGCGGCTGGCGGCTGTTTGAGGCAGCCGCAATGTAGCGCGCCCTCGATGGGAAGTCAATTGTGGCGCGGCGCGGGCCGATCGTGGCGCTCCGGGAACGGATCTGGGCGCAGTCGGGTGTCACCTCCACCGCACCGCGGGCGACCCCGGCTACAGTGATGCCCAGACCGCGCCGGAGACGGCGCCGGGAGCACCGACGATGAGCAGGAAGGGTGGACCAGCGTGGTCGCCTCAATCACCAACGGCTATTCCAAGGACCACAACGGCCGCGCGTTCCGCCGCCGGGTTCCCGGACCTGCCGTCGTCGCGACCGCGGTTCTCGCGGCCCTCGGCGTTCTCGTCTGGTCGGTCGCTCTCACCCGGGGCGACTCGTCGCGCGTCCCGGTCGACTGCAATCAGCCGTCCGCCGCGGCCGCCGGCCCAGCCGCCGCCGGGCCGGGCGGCGCATCGCCTGCTCCACCGCCGAAACTGAGCGCCATGGACCGTACCGAGATGATCGACGTCGCGCCGGCCGCGCTGGCGACCTTCGGCGTCCGAGTGCTCAACGCCTCGAACCAGCGCGGAAAGGCTCAATCA
Source organism: Gordonia araii NBRC 100433 (assembly GCF_000241265.1). Classification (GTDB taxonomy): domain Bacteria; phylum Actinomycetota; class Actinomycetes; order Mycobacteriales; family Mycobacteriaceae; genus Gordonia; species Gordonia araii. The sequence goes on along the minus strand of NZ_BAEE01000036.1, from coordinate 88,955 downwards.
GTCTCCGATGATCTGGTCGCGCAGGGATTCTCCCCCACGCAGGAGAACGCCTACGGCGACGACCCCGTCTACCCCAACCGGGACCTGAACTGCGTCGGCCAGATCCGATTCGGCGAGGCCGGAAAGGCCAGTGCGGCCGCGGTGTGGCTGGCCGTGCCGTGCGCCCAGCTGGTCATGGACGGAAGGCCGGGCACCGACGTCGACCTGGCCCTCGGCCAGTACTACACCAGCACCGAGCAGTCGGCCGATGCCCAGGCCGCGCTGGAGGCGCTGCGGTCGGCCGACCCGCGCAACGCGAAGACCGGCGTCGACCCCGAACTGGTCCGCGCGGTGCACGCCGGCACCTGCTGACCCTGCCGTTACTCCCCCGGAAGCGGTAACGCGGCCAGCGCGCCCGTGTCGCTCAGCACCGCGGTCAACGCGTCGGCGAGCCCCGGCGCGATCGCGAGCGTGACGTCGCCGGCGTCGGCACGCGAGTCGGCGCTCGGCGTCGCCACCACGGCCCCCGCTTCGGCGGCGATGAGAGCTCCGGCCGCCCAATCCCAGGGCGAGAGCCCGTGCTCGTAGTGTGCGTCGACCGCGCCCTCGGCGACCAGGCACAGGTCGATCGCGGCCGCGCCGATCCGCCGGATATCGCGTACGCGCGGTAGCAGTTCGGACAGGATCGCGGCCTGTTCGCGCCGACGGTCCGCGGCATAGGCGAATCCCGTGGCCACCAGGGCCAACGCCGGCTCGCGGGCCGCGCTGGCGCTCAGCCGTACCGCCCCGGAGGCGTCGGTGCGGAAGGCGCCACCGCCCAGCGCGGCGTGATAGGTCGCGCCGCGCGCCACGTCGACGACGGCGCCGGCGATGGACCTGCCGTCGAGTTGGGCCGCGACCGACACCGCGTACGCGGGGATGCCGTAGAGGAAGTTGACGGTCCCGTCGATGGGGTCCACGACCCAGCGGACGCCGGTCGGCACCTCTCGCGCACCGCCGCCCTCCTCGCCGAGGATGGCATCGTCGGGCCGCAGCCGCGCGAGTTCGGCACGGATGACCGCCTCGGCCTCGGTGTCGGCGATCGTGACCGGATCGGTGGGCGCCGACTTGGTGCGCACCACGTCGGCGTCCTCCGACGGCGCGGCGGCGCCGAACAACTCGGGCCGCCTGGTCCGCACGTGGGCGGCAGCGCGCTCGGCCACGGCGACGGCGACTTCAACGAGTTCGGCAGGCAGGGACGCGTGTTCGGCCGGGAGGTCGTTGACCGCCACCCAATGCCGGTTTGGAGGAGTAGTCGTCACGGCTCCATTCTCCCCGATAGCCTGTGGCCATTCCGCTCGCACCACGACGCCCTTCCCGAGAGGCCGCCCAGATGTCCGTTACCCCAGCAGCGCCCGTCTCGTCCCAGCAATCGGCAGCCAGCGCCGAACAACTCGCGATCGACTCCACCGACCCGCGCTACGGATTCGGCGTCGATGTCGGCGGATCGGGCATCAAAGGCGGCATCGTCGACCTGTCGACCGGCGAACTCGTCGGCGACCGATTCAAGATCAAAACCCCCAAACCGGCGACTCCCGAGGCGGTCGCGGCCACCGTGGCCGAGGTCGTCGCCCATTTCAATTGGTCTGGGCGCGTTGGCATCACGCTGCCCGCCGTCGTCTCCAACGGTGTCGTGCGCACCGCGGCCAACATCGACAAGGGGTGGATCGGCACCGACCCGTACGCGCTGTTCGAACGGCACCTGGTGAACTCCGGTCTCACCGTGCTCAACGACGCCGATGCCGCCGGTCTGGCCGAATCCAAGTACGGTCTGGGCGCCAACGAGGTCGACGGTGTGGTGATCATGTTGACCCTGGGTACCGGGATAGGGTCGGCGATCCTCTTCGCCGGGGGGCAGTTGCTGCCGAACACCGAACTCGGTCATCTGCAGGTCGGGAAGGACATCGCAGAGGACCAGGCATCCGCACGGGCCAAGGAAGAGCACGATTGGTCCTACGAGAAGTGGGCGGCCAAGCTCTCCCGCGTCCTCGCCGAATACGAGAAGCTGTTTTCCCCCGCGTTGTTCATCCTGGGTGGCGGGATCAGCCGGAAATCCCACAAATGGATCCCGCTGCTCACCAACCAAACGCCCGCGGTACCGGCCACCTTGCTCAACACCGCCGGGATCGTCGGAGCGGCCATGGCCGCTCAGGGCGGTTTACGGCCGTAGCGACAACGCCCTGACCTGGTGGTTACCACTCAAACCTGAGTGTTTCGTTACAATGGAACACGTTGCGACGGACGAGACAGCCCGGACGCGACCCAACAGACCCACCATGCGCGCCGCTCACGCCCGCAGGGCGCTGCCGACGGGGCAGCAGCCCGGCACCGCGACGCGGCCCCTCGTTAGATTCTGAAAGGTTGTCCGTGGCTGCCACTAAAACCTCCGCGCGCAATTCCGCCCCGGCCAAGAAGACCGCGGCCAGCAAGGCAGCGGACACGGCCAAGAAACTGACCGCACGTGCCACCAAGTCGGTGAAGAAGGCAGCCACGGCGACGAGCGCCGACGACGCCGAGAGCAAGACCACGAAGGCTGCCGCGGCGAAGAAGGCAGCGCCCGCCAAGAAGGCCGCCGCGAAGAAGGCGGCCCCGGCTAAAAAGGCAGCGCCCGCCAAGAAGGCCGCGGCAAAGAAGGCGGCCCCGGCCAAGAAGGCAGCGCCCGCCAAGAAAGCCGCGGCGAAGAAGGCAGCGCCCGCCAAGAAGGGTGCGACGAAGCCCGAGGACGCGCAGACGCCGGCTGACGAGACGGAGCTGGAAGACGGCCCAACCTCGATCGAGGACATCTCCGACGACGAGGTCGATCTCAACGACGTCGAGGTCGATCTCGCCGAGGCCGACGAAGCCGAGGAACCCGCCGACGCGAAGAAGGACGCCAAGAGCGACGAGAAGGACGCCAAGGAGTCCGGCGACTTCGTATGGGACGAGGAAGAATCCGAGCAGCTGCGCCAGGCCCGCAAAGACGCCGAGCTGACGGCGTCGGCGGACTCGGTCCGCGCCTACCTCAAGCAGATCGGCAAGGTCGCGCTGCTCAACGCGGAGGAAGAGGTCGCGCTCGCCAAGCGAATCGAAGCCGGTCTCTACGCCGCGGAACTGCTGACCCGGCTGCACGCCTCGGGCGAGAAAGTGCCGATGGCCCAGCGCCGGGCATTGCGCGAGGTTGCCTACGACGGCACCAAGGCGAAGAACCATCTCCTCGAGGCGAACTTGCGACTGGTGGTGTCGCTGGCCAAGCGCTACACCGGTCGCGGCATGGCCTTCCTCGACCTGATCCAAGAAGGCAACCTCGGCCTGATCCGCGCGGTCGAGAAATTCGACTACACCAAGGGCTACAAGTTCTCCACATACGCCACCTGGTGGATCCGGCAGGCCATCACCCGCGCGATGGCCGATCAGGCCCGCACGATCCGCATCCCGGTCCACATGGTCGAGGTGATCAACAAGCTCGGTCGCATCCAGCGCGAACTCCTGCAGGACCTCGGCCGCGAGCCGACGCCGGAGGAGTTGGCCAAGGAGATGGATATCACGCCGGAGAAGGTGCTGGAGATCCAGCAGTACGCGCGTGAGCCGATTTCGTTGGACCAGACAATCGGCGACGAGGGCGACAGCCAGCTCGGCGATTTCATCGAAGACTCCGAAGCCATCGTCGCGGTCGACGCGGTCAGCTTCACGTTGCTGCAGGACCAGCTGCAGTCGGTACTGGAGACCTTGTCGGAGCGCGAGGCCGGTGTCGTCCGACTCCGCTTCGGCCTCACCGACGGTCAGCCGCGCACGCTCGACGAGATCGGGCAGGTCTACGGCGTGACCCGTGAGCGCATCCGCCAGATCGAGTCGAAGACGATGAGCAAGCTGCGCCACCCGTCCCGCTCCCAGGTACTTCGCGACTACCTCGACTAGGCAATGACCTGGGTGCCCACTCGGCGTGGTTGAGGTGCCCACTCGGCGTGGTTGAGGTGCCCACTCGGCGTGGTTGAGGTGCCCACTCGGCGGAAGTGGGATGCGACACACCGGGGCTGGGAACAATCCGGATGCGCCAAACGTCTGACAGAGTGTGAAGAGGCGGATTTCCTCGCCTACGCTCACGAGGGACGATTGTTCGCCCGGGACGGAGGAACCATGACCACCACCGCTACGAGTGCCACCACGACGCTGACCGCCGCGGATCGATGCGACCGCTGCAGCGCGGCCGCGAAGGTGATCGTCTCGCTCCCCTCGGGCAGTGAGCTGCTCTTCTGCCGCCACCACTTCACCGAGCACGAGGCCGGCCTGGTCAAGCTCGGCGCGTCCATCACCGAGCCGACCGCCGAGCTGGTCTGATCGGTCCTCGCGTCAGCGCGAGATCACGCACGCAACAGCGGCGCCGCGAGTCATCGAGATTCGCGGCGCCGCTGGTTTGTCGGGTAGCTGATTTGTCGGGTAGGCGGCAGCTTCGGCAGGCAGCAGCGCCCGGTGCCCTAGGACCTCACGGGTTCAGCGCCACTCCCGCAACGCCTTGATGCGCTCGTGGAGTTGCTCCGCCGACGCCATCGCGGTGGGCGGCCCGCCCAGTCGCTCGCGCAATTCGCGGTGCACCACGCCGTGCGGCTTGCCGGTCCGGTGGTGGTGCAGCGCGACGAGCGAGTTGAGTTCTTTGCGCAGCGATTGCAGCGCGGCGGCGGCCGTCCGGCCTTCTGCCGCTCCCTCGCGGGAGTTGCCCCCCGAGGCGACGGACCGCTTGGTCAGCTGCTCTGCCTGGCGGCGCGACAGCAACTCGCGGACCTGGTCGGCGTCGAGCAGCCCGGGCAGCCCCAGATAATCGGATTCCTCTTCGCTACCGGCGTAGGTGGCGGTGCCGAACGACGATCCGTCGAAGATCACCTGGTCCAGTTCGGCATCGGCGTGCAGCGAGTGGAACGCGGCTTCCTCCTCGCCCTCTTCATCGGCCGTCTTGTTGGCCTCGATGATCGCCGCGTCGTCGAGCCCCTCGTCGGCTCGGTGCGGTTTGCCGAGGACGTGGTCGCGCTCGGCCTCCAACTGGCTGGCCAGATCCAGCAGCACCGGCACGGACGGCAGGAAGACGCTGGCCGTCTCGCCCGGTCGCCGAGAACGAACGAACCGGCCGATCGCCTGGGCGAAGTACAGCGGCGTCGCCGCGCTCGTCGCATAGACGCCGACGGCGAGGCGTGGCACGTCGACGCCCTCGGACACCATGCGCACCGCGACCATCCACATGTCTTCGGACTCCGCGAACTCCGCGATGCGGGCAGAAGACCCCGGATCGTCGGACAACACCAGGGTCACTCTCGCACCCGAGATCTCGGTGAGCAGTTCCGCATAGTCGCGCGCGACGGTCTGGTCGGTCGCGATCACCAGTCCCCCGGCGTCGTGCACGCCGGAAGCACGCAACTGCGTCAGCCTGGTGTGCGCCGCCTGCAGAACGGCGGGGATCCAGTCGCCGTGGGGGTCGAGCGCCGTGCGCCAGGCCCGCGCGGTGTGTTCGGCCGACAACGGCTCGCCCAGCCGTGCCGTGTACTCCTCGCCCGCGCTGGTCCGCCAGCTCGCCTGGCCCGAGTACGCGAGGAACACCACGGGACGCACGACCCCGTCGGCGAGAGCGTCGGCGTAGCCGTAGGTGTGGTCGGCTTTCGACCGAGCACCGCCGCCCGGCTCCGGCTCGTAGGTGACGAACGGGATCGGCGAGTCGTCCGAGCGGAACGGCGTACCGGTGAGCGACAGGCGGCGCGTCGCATCGGAGAACGCCTCCCGGATCGCGTCGCCCCACGACTTCGCGTCGCCCGCGTGGTGGACCTCGTCGAGGATCACCAGCGTCCTGCGGTTCTCGGTGCGCACCCGGTGCCGCGACGGATGCGAAGCCACCTGGGCATAGGTCAGCACGACCCCGTCGAAATCCGAGCTGGTCGCTCCCGTCGAGTTGGAGAAGTTCGAGTCCAGCGAGATGCCGAGCCGCGCCGCCGCCTGGGCCCACTGGTGCTTGAGGTGCTCGGTGGGTGCGACCACCGTGACCGCCTCGACGGTCCGGTCGGCGAGCAGTTCCGCCGCGATCCGCAGGCCGAAGGTGGTTTTTCCCGCTCCCGGGGTGGCAACGGCCAAGAAATCGAGCGGCTTCGCGGTGAGGTATTTGGTCAGCGCGCGGCGCTGCCAAGCGCGCAACGGCATAGCCGAGACAGCATCGGTCGTCACTCGCGAATACACTCCTCTGAGACTCGCCGTCCCCGGCCGGACAACCTGTCCGAGTCTACTAGCGGTGTCATCGTCCGGCGCGTTGCCCACGACGTGTAGCCCCTATCGGGAAAGGTGGAACTCGCCATGACCGATGACGCCGCAGCTCACGCCACCGACGACGACGCCCCCGAGAAGAAACCGCATCCCGGTGGAATCCGCAGCGTCCCGACGCTGATCTGGCGCACGATCGTCGCGTCGTGGGATCACGGCATCATCGGCTGGTCGGCGCAGGCCGCCTTCTGGCAGGCGCTCTCGTTCGCGCCGCTGCTGCTGGGGGTGCTGGGCAGCATCGGCTACTTCCTCGGATGGGTCAGCCCCGACATCACCACGATCATCCACGACCGCATCCTCGGCCTGGCCGAACGAACCTTCACCCCCGACGTCGTCAACGATCTCGTCGCCCCGACGCTCGACGGCATGCTGAGTCAGGGGCGCGCCGGGGTGACCTCGGTGAGCTTTGTCATCTCCCTGTGGGCGGGCTCGTCGGCCATGTCATGCTACGTCGCCGCGATCACCACCGCGCATCACCAGCAAGATGTCCGGAATCCGGTGTGGCAGCGCATCTTCGCCCTCGTCATCTACATCGTGTTCCTCGCCGCCTCCGTCGTCGTGCTGCCGCTCGTCGCGATCGGACCGAACTACCTGCGACAGCTCGTGCCCTCGTCGTGGAGCCCGGCGGTGACGACCCTGATCAACCTCGGCTACTTCCCGTTCGTCGGGCTGGTCCTCGTGATGATGCTGACGACGCTGTACCACCTGGCGCTGCGCCATCCGGTGCCGTGGCACCGATTGCTGCCGGGGGCCGTCGTGGCCGCGACGGTGTTCTGGATCGCGACCTTCGGCCTACGCCTCTATCTGGCCTCGATCACGCGCAGCGGCTACACCTACGGCGCGCTGGCAACGCCGATCGCCTTCCTGCTCTTCGCGTTCTTCCTCGGATTCGCGATCATGGTGGGCGCCGAACTCAACGCGACCATCGAATCGATGTGGCCGTCGTCGCCGACGCGCAGCGTCCGCGTCCGCTACTGGCTCGATGAGCAGCGCGCCGAGCTCGCCGAGGGGATCACCGACGGCATCAAGGGGCTGCCGGCCAAACTCGGCAGCGGCCCGCTCTCCCGCCGAGCACGCGGAGACTCCGGCGACTCCGACACGGGATGACGCCGGGCGAATCAGCCCTTACGGAGCTTGTTGTAGATCTTCTTGCACTTCTCGCACACCGGCGAGCCCGGCTTGGGCGCCGCAGTCACCGGAAAGACTTCGCCGCACAGCGCCACGACGTGGCTGCCCATGACCGCGCTTTCGGCGATCTTGTCCTTCTTCACGTAGTGGAAGACCTTCGGGATGTCGGTGTCGTCGTCGGTCCGCTCGTCGACGTCGGGCCGTTCAATCGTCTCGGTAGCCATGGGGTCCATTGTGACGCTTCGGACCGTCAACGCCAACCGCTCGGGCGAGCGGCGCGGGAATCCGGCCCGATTGCCGGATAGGACGCCCCCGGGGGATGCATCGCACGCCCAGGAGTGCCAGAGTGGAACTATGCGCGCGCACACCGCCGACGAGGCGTTTCTGATCACCCGGGCCCAGAACAGCCCGGAGGAACAGCATCGCGCACGCGTACGCCGGTACCTGGTTCTGATGGCCTTCCGCGTCCCCGCGCTGATCCTCGCGTGCATCGTGTACGGAGCGACGCAGAACGGGCTGCTGGCCCTCGCCGTCGTTGCCCTGTCGATCCCGCTGCCGTGGGTGGCCGTGCTCGTCGCCAACGATCGCCCCGCCCGCAAACGCGGCGAGGTCGCCGAGTACCACTACGGGCATCGCGAGGCCGAGCCGGCGTCGTTGGCCGCCCCGGGTGTCGTCATCGACTCCGAGGTCGCCGACCCACCGCCGCCTGCGCCCCAGCGCGGGTTGCCCGACCAGCGCCCCACCGACGGTTGACCCGGCGCCGGTCCGCCTCAGCGACTTCTCAGACATCAAAGTGTGAGGGCGGGAACTAATCGGACGGTCGGTGGCGTTGAACCGGGTGAACGCACTCGACCTCAGGAGGCCATATGTCGACCACGTCCGTCCGCCCGGCTCCCACCGAATCCGACCTCGATGCCCAATCCCCGTCGGCCGACTTGGTCCGCGTGTATCTGAACGGCATCGGTCGCACGGCTCTGCTGAATGCCGAGCAGGAGGTCGAACTGGCCAAGCAGATCGAGGCGGGCTTGTACGCCAAACACGTGCTGGCCACCCGCAAACGGATCGGGCCGGTGCGCAAGCGCGACCTCAATCAGATCGTCCGCGAGGGCGAGCAGGCGCGCGCACACCTGCTGGAGGCGAACCTTCGCCTGGTGGTCTCGCTGGCCAAGCGCTACACCGGTCGCGGTATGCCGTTGCTCGACCTCATCCAGGAAGGCAACCTCGGACTCATCCGCGCCATGGAGAAGTTCGACTACGCCAAGGGATTCAAGTTCTCGACCTACGCGACCTGGTGGATTCGCCAGGCGATCACCCGCGGCATGGCCGACCAGAGCCGCACGATCCGCCTGCCCGTCCATCTCGTCGAGCAGGTCAACAAGCTGGCCCGCATCAAGCGCGAGCTGCACCAGCAGCTGGGCCGCGAGGCCACCGACGACGAACTGGCCGCGGAATCGGGAATCCCCGCGGAAAAGATCGCGGATCTTCTCGACCACAGCCGGGACCCGGTCAGCCTCGACATGCCCGTCGGCTCCGACGAGGAGGCGCCGCTCGGCGACTTCATCGAGGACACCGAGGCCACCTCCGCCGAGAACGTCGTCATCGCCGGCCTGCTGCACTCCGATATCCGTAGCGTGCTGGCCACCCTCGACGACCGCGAGCAGCAGGTGATCCGCATGCGGTACGGGCTCGACGACGGTCAGCCGCGCACGCTCGACCAGATCGGTCGCGCGTTCGGGCTCTCCCGTGAGCGCGTACGGCAGATCGAACGCGAGGTGATGGTCAAGCTGCGCGTCGGCGACCGCGCCGAGCGGCTGCGCGCCTACGCGGGCTGACCGGCAACGGCTCTAATCCCCCAGGCGTCTCGGTCCGGTGTCCATCCCCTTCGACACCGGGCCGATCGTTATCTGCGCGTTGAGAACCGACGCCCGGTCGGTGGAGGCGAGAATCTGGTCGCACAGCACCTCGCGCACCTCGGGGATGTCTTCGACGAGGAATGACACGCGCATCAGCAAGTCGGCCAGCGCGTCCGTGTCGGCGGGTTGCTGCCCCTGGTAGCCGGTCAGCAGTGCGGCCGAGCGCGGTGCGGCGACCAGGTCCCGGGCGTCGAGATCGGTGAGCGGCAAGGCCCGGTAGGCGGCATCCTCCAGCAGTTCGAAGGTGTGACCGGCCATCCCGAAGGAGATGACGGCTCCGAATCGCGGGTGGGTGAACGCGCGGAGCATCGTCGCGACGCCCTTGGGCGCCATCCGCTGGACGTGCAGGACGTCGTCGCCGGTCAATTCAGAGAGTTCGCCGAAGGCGGTGATCACCGAGGTCGCGTCGGGCAGGTCCAACCGGGCGCCCTCGCGATCGGCGCGGCCGCGCCACCGCGGCGAGATGGCTTTCACCGCCACCGGGAAGCCGAGATGCCTGGCCGCCGCCGACGCCTCGTGGATCGAGCGGACTTCGGCGAACGGAACGACGTCGATGCCGTAGTGCTTCAACAGGCCGGCCGATACCGACGGGCTCAACGTGACGACCTCGTCGTCGTTCTCGGCGAGCAGCTCGCGAATTTGAGGGCGCACGGTCTCCGGGTCGGTGCCGTGGGGCCGGGTGGTCGCCGAATCGGGGCGCTCCCGCCAGGCCCGATAGCGCCACGCGTGCGCCAGCGCGGTCGCGGCACGTTCGGGGCTGCGATAGCTCGGGATCGAACCGCGGACCGGCGCGCCGTCCTCGCCGTGGACCGACAGCCCGGGCAGGAGCCCTTCGTCACCGAGGAAGGTCGACACCACCGGTTTCGCCGATCCGATGGTCGCGGCGAGCAAAGCGGCGGCGTATTCATCCGCCTTGACGGCGACCGGAGGAACGAAGACGGCGATGATCGCATCGCAGTCGTCGTTGTCGGCCGCGGCGGCGACGGCCGCACCGAACTCCGATGCCGAAGCCGCCGGACCGACGTCGACACTGTCGACGACGTCGAGGCCGAGCCCCGCTCCAACGGTGGCGGCGAGTGCTCCGAGTGCCGAGGAGTTCCCGACGACCGCGGTCCGCGGGCCCGCGGGCAATGGTTGATACGCCAGGAGTGCGGCGGCGTCGAAGAGCTCGGAGATCGTCTCCACCTGGATGACGCCGGCTTGCTCGAGCACCATGCGCGCGACCCGGTCGTCATCGGGACCCACCGGGGTTTTGACCGCGATGATCGGCTTCTCGCGCGATACCCGTCGGGCGATCCGGGAGAACTTGCGAGGGTTGCCGAAACTCTCCAGGTACAGCAGCACGACGTCGGTGGCGTCGTCGGTGTCCCAGTACTGCAGCACGTCGTTGCCGGAGACGTCGGCACGGTTGCCCGCCGAGACGAAGGTGGACAAGCCCAGCTGCCGGCGCGCGGCGGTGTCGAGAATCGCGATTCCGAGGGTGCCCGACTGGCAGAAGAACCCCACCCGGCCCGGTTCGGGGATCCGCGGCGCCAGCGTCGCGTTGAGCGAGACGCTCGGGTCGTTGTTGGCAACGCCGAGGGCGTTCGGCCCGACCAGACGCATTCCGTGCTCACGGACGGCGGCGACCAGGCGGCGTTGGCTCTCCTTGCCCGCCTCGCCGGACTCGGCGAAACCGGCCGACACGACCACCAGCGTCTTGACGCCTTTGGCGAGGCAGTCGTCGAGAACCTCGTCGACCACCGCAGCCGGAACGGCCACCACCGCGAGGTCGACCGGGTCGGGGATGTCCCGCACGGTCGGGTAGGCGCGGATCCCCAGGACCGACGAGGGGCGCCGTACGCCGTCCTCGGTGTCGGCCGACGACGCCGGCGCCCGCTCTCCCCCGGCTCCCGGGCCGTTGACCGGGTAGACCGGCCCGGTGAACCCGGCCGAAATGATGTTGGCGAGTAGGACGTTGCCGACTTTGCGGCGGTCCGACGATGCCCCGATGACGGCCACCGACTCCGGCCGCAGCAGGTTGGCGACGCTGCGCGCCTCCGAGGCCCGTTCCCGGGCGTTGCGCACCGACAGCAGCGCCTCGGTCGGATCGATGAGGAACTCGACGTGGACGTTGGACCCGTCGAAACTGCGGCTCAGCTGATATCCCGCGTCGCGGAACACGGTGACCATGTTGGTGTTCTCGGCCAGCACCTCGGCCTCGAACCTCGTGAACCCGTTCTCGGCGGCGGCGCCCGCGAGGTGTTCGAGCAGGATCGGCCCGAGTCCGCGGCCCTGATGCGCGTCGTCGACGACGAAGGCGACCTCGGCGGACTCGGGCCGCCCAGCGGCAGCGAGGCCCTCGTAGACGCCGATGGCGATGATCTTTCCGCCGAGCAAGGCCACCAGCGCGACTCGGTCGCGATAGTCGACGGTGGTCACCCGTGCCACCTCGCGCGGCGGCAGCACCGGTGTGGGACCGAAATAGCGCATATAGCGAGTGCGCTCGGAAAGCCGCGAATGGAAGGCGACGACGTCGTCGGCGTCGTCTGGCACGATCGGCCGCAGGTGCACGACACCGCCGTCGGAAGCCAGAACATCGGCGGCCCACTCGCGCGGGTACTCCCAACGGGCGCGACCCTCCGTCGTGCCCGCCGAGTTAGTTCCCTCGGTCGACGGCTCGGTCGCTTCAGTCACGCGGGTCCTCCGGGTCGAGGCCGTGCAGCGGGAACACCGCGCGGCGGGTGGCCAGAATAGTCCGGTCGGTCTGCCGGAAGGTTCGCTCGTCGATGCCCGGCGGTGGGTCGGACCCGGCGTCTCCGTCCCACGGGTCGAAGGCGACGCTGCCGCCGTCGCCCATCGTCCCGATCGGTTCGGCCGTGTACGCCGGATCGACGGTCGACGCCAGATCGTGTGCGCTGCGCATCCACTCGTCGCCGATGCGCGTGGCCGGGTCGACCTCGCGTCCGAGTGCCGCCGCGATGAGATGCGTCCAGATCCGTGGTACCACGTTGATGACTCCGTAGCCGCCGCCGCCGACCGCGAGCCAGCGTCCGTCGCAATAGCGGTCGGCGAGGTCGCGCATGGCCAGTATCGCCGCGCGCTGACCGTCGACGGTCAGCGACAGATCGGTCAGCGGATCGGCCCGATGACTGTCCGCTCCGCACTGGCTGACGATGATCTGCGGGGCGAACTCGCCGATCAGCGACGGGACGATCGCGTGGAAGGCCCGCAGCCACAGCGAGTCGACGATGCCGGGCATCAGCGCGACGTTGGCGGCCGAGCCCGTGGCCGCCTCGCCGCCGATCTCGGTGGGCCAGCCGGTGCCCGGCCACAGCGTCGCCGGGTGCTGGTGCAGCGAGACGGTGAGCACGCGCGGATCGTCGGCGAAGACCCGCTCGACCCCGTCGCCGTGGTGGGCGTCGACGTCGATGTAGGCGATGCGGTCGAAGCCATGCCCGAGGAGCCAGTCGATCGCGACGGCGCAATCGTTGTAGACGCAGAAACCGGCGGCGCGCGACGGCATCGCGTGGTGCATGCCGCCGCCGATGTTGACCGCTCGCCGCACCTTTCCGTCGGCGATCGCCTTCGCGGCGGCGACCGATCCGCCGACCAGCATCCGGGCCGCCTCGTGCATCCCGGGAAACACCGGGTTGTCCATGTCGCCGAGGCCGTACAGCTGTTCGTACAGCGCCTTGTTCGGGCCGCCGTCCGGGCCGCCCACTTCACGGACCGCGTCGATGTAGTTGCGGGTGTGCACGACGCGGAGCAGGTCGTCGTCGATGTCGAGGGGCGGAATCGGGTCGACGCCGTCGAGGACGCCGAGCGAACCGGCCAGGCTCATCGTCAGCGCAAGCCGTACCGGATTCATCGGGTGCTCGCGCGCCCACCGATACGCCTGGAAGCCCTCACTCCAGATCACCGCACCCGCTGTCGTCTCCGGCACATCGACCAGGCTAGCCCGTGCGCGTCACATGCCGGACAGGATGTCGTTTCGGGGTAATGTGGCGGTGACGAAAGGCGCAGGGATTCACGTGAACGATCTTGTTGACACGACCGAGATGTATCTGCGCACGATCTACGACCTCGAAGAAGAGGGGATCGTGCCGTTGCGGGCTCGGATCGCGGAGCGGCTGGAGCAAAGTGGCCCAACGGTGTCCCAGACCGTGGCGCGCATGGAGCGCGACGGTCTGGTCCGGGTGGCGGGCGACCGCCACTTGGAACTCACCGGCAAGGGCCGTGATCTGGCGATCGCCGTGATGCGCAAGCACCGGCTCGCCGAACGGCTCCTCGTCGACGTGATCGGACTCCCGTGGGACGAGGTGCATGACGAGGCGTGCCGCTGGGAACACGTGATGAGCGAGAACGTCGAGCGCCGGATCCTCGAGGTCCTCGACAACCCGACGACGTCGCCCTACGGCAACCCGATCCCCGGTCTCGATCTTCTCGGGGCGGTGACCAAGCCGGTCGACGACAACGCGATCCGGATGGCGGAGCTGGCCGGCGGCGAGCCGCAGGCCGTCGTCGTGCGCCGTGTGTCCGAACACGCCCAATCCGACCAGCAGCTGATCGTCACGCTGCGCGAGGTCGGCGTCGTCCCCAACGCGCGAGTCACTGTTACCGGTCAGGACCGTCGGGGCAAAGAGCGCACCTTCGTCGTCACGACGCCCGGCCACGACGGGCTGGAACTCTCCGAGGAGATGGCGCACTCGATCTTCGTCGAGCGCGTCTGAGGGCCGGCGCTCAGCCGGGCCGGACCATGGTGGCCGGCGGCAGTACGACGCCCAATCCCTGTGCCGCCGAGTATGACTCGGTGAGGACATCCCACAGCAGTGCCGGGTGGACCCCGCCTGCCAACGCGGTGTTCAACAGCCGCGCCAGGTGCCACGTCGGGCACGCCGCAAGCGCGGTATCGATGGCGACACCCGCATAAGCCCCTTCCCCGCACAGGTAGTACAGGTGCGCGAGCATGGTCGCCGCACTGGCCCTGATCTCCCCGCGACCGCGCCGCGCCAGTTCGCGCCACGCCGATTCGGCGACGAACCGGTTCTCCCCGGCGCCGAGGGCGAGCAAGGCGTCCCGGACGCCGAGAGTGGTGACCGCACGGCTGAGCAGGCGCACATTGGCACAGGTCATCTCCGGCGGCCGAGAACCGGTCAGCAATGTCAGCGCCCCGCGCAGGAGCTTCGCTTCGCCGGCGGCCGTCGTGGTCGGCCGGGGGCGTCGGGGCTTACCCCGGCAGGCGTCGTCGGTGCAGTGCGCGGTGGGTGCGAGGGACGCCGCCAGCTCGCTTCGGCTCGCCATCACCACCCGCCCGGTGTGCAGCGACCGCTCGAGCGCGATCGGCGACGCCTGCGGATCCCCGAGTAGGCCGCAGCCGAAACCGGGGTCGTCGATTCCGAGCATCTCCGGCACGTCCGCATCGGCGCCGGACGGGCCCCGCCCCTCGAGCAACCACCAGCACGTGTACCAGGGCCGTCCGGCCGCGAACCGCTCGATCACGAAGCCCGCGCGCACCCCACCCGGGACGCCGGCCGCGACCAGTGCGTCGTCGGCGTCCGCGCACAGCCGCCGGTAGACGGGCGACGACAAGGCGAATCGGTCGTCGACCACGGCCACCGCCGCGACCACCGCGTCCCCACGCGCGCAGACATCGGCGATGTCGGCGACTGTCTCGCGCATCGGCGTCGTCGGCTCGCCGTCATCGCCGATCAGAAGGTCGTGACGTGCGGTGACGACGATGGACGCGTCGGCGTCGAAGGCGATCACCACCAAGGAGCGCTCCGGAAGGAATCCCAGCAGTCCCGGGATCGCGGTCAGCAGTGTGGAGGTGTCGAGGGAAAAGGTCGGCAAGCTGTTCGTCATGCCTACTGAGACGCAGCGAAGGCCCAGCCGGTTCCGCCCGCCGCCGCGATGAGCTCAGCGCAAGCCGGCCGCCGTGGCGGCCTCGAACAGTCTGATCAGCGCGGAGTCGGCTTCCCGGCCGACCTGGTCGGCACCGACGGCGCGTCGCGTCGCGTACACGCGAACGTTCCCGCGCTGGGCCACCAGCAGGGTCGTCGTCACCGGCTGCCCGGCGCCCGGCGTGGCTTCGGTTCGGCTGTAGCCGACGGTGGTGGCGCGCCGGACCGACGGCACCTGCGCCAGGACGCGCTGGGTGACGAGCACCTCGACCCCGGCCGAACGCCGGTACTCGGCGCATCTCCCGACGGTCGCCGCGACGTCGTCGAGCGAGTCGCCCGTGCGGGTGATCACCGTCGTGTAGGCGGGTGGCGGCGCCCCCGGCGCCGGTGGCCGCCCGAACCCGGTCTGCACCACGGTCGACGTCGGTGCCGGGGAGATCTGTTGGGGCGCGCAGTCCGGCGGAACGATCTGCGCGCCCACCGGGTGTCCCGTGATGTCCCCGACGATGGCGGTTAGCTGCCCGGGCGGAACCGGTGTCACATCGGTGCCCTGTTCGACGGGGAAGGCCGCCGGATCGACGCTGCGGTGAACGAGCGAATCATGCGGATCACCGTCGATGGCGCACGCGCTCATGGTGATCGCCGCCAGCGCCATGACCGCGAGCGACGACATCCATTTCCCGGTTCGGGAGACGGATGTCGCCGCGGTGACGCCCGACGGCCCACGGAACCGCCGTCGAGTCACTGCAGTCACACCAATCACACCCTTCACTGTGCCAGGTGACCGGTGGGAATGCCAGCTTGCCGCCCGGGGTTATATCCGATAGCGATCCGAGTCCCGCGTCTGGGACAATTGACTTACCCCTTGAAGGAGGATCAATGGCCTTCCAGCCCGACGAGCACGGCCAGCCCGCCGAGCACAGCTCGCTGTACGAGCTGGAGTTCCCGGCGCCCCAGGTGTCCAAGAGCACCGGCGCTGGTCCTGTACTCGTCCACGCCCTCGACGGCTTCGCCGACGCCGGCCACGCCGTCGCACTCGCCGCGCGTCACCTGCGCGACAGCCTCGACTCCGAGTTGGTGGCGACCTTCCACACCGACGAACTCATCGACTACCGCTCGCGCCGGCCGGTCATGGATTTCTCCGGCCAGGCGTTCACCGGCGTCGAGATGCCCGCGCTGACCGTCCACGCGATCCGCGACAATGCCGGCGAGCCGTTCCTGCTGCTGTCGGGCTCCGAGCCCGATCTTCGCTGGGAACAGTTCACCGCCGCGGTCCGTGGGCTGTCCGATCGGTTCGGCGTCAGCGACGTCGTCGGTCTCAACGCCATCCCGATGGCGGTGCCCCACACCCGGCCGTCGACGATCACCGCGCACGGAAGCGACGTCGAATTCCTCGGCGACATGCCGCGCTGGGGCTCGCCGATGAAGCTGCCGGGCAGCGCGTCGATGATGCTAGAGCTCCGCATGTCCGAGCACGGCTACCGCACCTCGGGAATCTCGGTGCACGTTCCCCACTACCTGTCGCAGTCGGCCTACCCGGCCGCGTCGGCACGGCTGCTGACCAGCCTGGGAACACTCACCGGACTCGACCTGCCCACCAAGGCGCTGGAGAGCGCCGCGGACGCGCTGCGCGTCCAGATCGACAACGAACTCGCCAACAACGGCGAGGTCGCCTCGGTGGTCGCGGCCCTGGAATCGCAGTACGACTCCTACACCGAAGCCGCCGAACAGCAGGCTTCGCTGCTGGCCGCCGACGAGCCGCTGCCCAGCGCTGACGAACTCGGCGACGAGTTCCAGCGCTACCTCGCCGAGCAGGCACTCGCGACCGAGGACGAGGTCGGCGACGACGGGGCTCCCGACGCGGACGAGACGGGTCCCGACGGACCGTCTCCCGCGTGAGCGATCCGCTCGGCACCGAATCCACCGACACCAGCGTCCTGCGGGTCAGCGCGGATGAAGCACTCGCCTACGACGAGTTCGAGGAGTGGGCGCGCAGTAGCGGGCTGGACCTTTATTCGCACCAGGCCGAGGCTTTGCTGGAGCTGACCTCGGGGAGCCACGTCATCCTGGCGACCCCGACCGGCTCCGGCAAATCCCTCGTCGCGACCGGCGCGATCGCCTTCGCCCGGGCGCGTGGCCAGCGCGCCTACTACACGGCACCGATCAAAGCGCTGGTCAGTGAGAAGTTCTTCGCCCTCTGCGAGGCTTTCGGCGCCGACGAGGTCGGCCTCGCGACCGGCGATGCGACGGTCAACCCGGAAGCGCCGATCATCTGCGCGACCGCCGAGGTCGTCGCCAACGTCGCCCTCCGCGACGGGCCGGGGGCCGACATCGGCCTCCTCGTCGCCGACGAATTCCACTACTACGGCGACCCCGACCGGGGATGGGCGTGGCAGGTGCCGCTCGTCGAACTGCCCGACACGCAGTTCCTGCTCATGTCGGCGACGCTGGGCGACGTCGGCTTCTTCGTCGACGACCTGCGCGCCCGGACGGGCCGCGACGTCGCCGCCGTGACCGACGCGGTCCGGCCGGTCCCGTTGGAGTTCGAGTACACGCTCACCCCGATTCACGAGACGATCGAGAACCTGGTCGACGCCGGGCGGGCACCGGTCTACGTCGTCCACTTCACCCAGGCCGCGGCGGTCGAGCGAGCACAGGCGTTGTTGAGCGCGAAGGTCGCGGACAAGGCGACGAAAGCCGCGATCGCCGACGCCATCGGCGACTTCCGCTTCGGCACCGGTTTCGGCAAGACGCTCTCCAAACTTCTGCGCGCCGGCATCGGTGTGCACCATGCCGGAATGCTGCCGCGCTACCGACGCCTCGTCGAACGCCTGGCCCAGCAGCGGCTGTTGCAGGTGGTCGCGGGCACCGACACGCTCGGCGTGGGGATCAACGTGCCAATTCGGACCGTGCTGTTCGCCGCGCTGAGCAAATACGACGGCCGGCGGGTCCGGCGCCTGCGGGCACGGGAGTTCCACCAGATCGCCGGCCGCGCCGGCCGCGCCGGATTCGATTCGGTCGGCTACGTCGTCGCCCAGGCGCCCGAGCACGACGTGGAGAACGCCCGGGCGTTGGCGAAAGCGGGCGACGATCCGAAGAAGCAGCGCAAAGTGGTGCGGCGCCGACCGCCCGAAGGCTTCGTGTCATGGGGCGAGAAGACCTTCGAGTCGTTGACCACCGCGGACGACGAGCCGTTGCGCTCCCACTTCCGCATGACCACCGCGATGCTGATGGAGGTGATCGCGCGTCCCGGCGACTGTTTCGCCGCGCTGCGCCACCTCCTCGAGGAGAACCACGAACCCCGTTCGCGGCAGCTCGCGCACATCCGCCACACTGTCGCGCTGTACCGGGACCTGCTCGACACCGGCATCGTGACCCGTCTGCCCGCACCCGACGCCGACGGCAAGGCGATCGCCTTGTCGGTCGACGTGCCGGCCAACTTCGCGCTCACCAACCCGCTCTCTGCCTTCGCGCTCGCCGCTTTCGACCTGCTCGACGCCGAGAGCCCCGACTTCCCGCTGGATGTCGTGTCACTCGTCGAAGCGACCGTGGAGGATCCGCGTCCGGTGCTGTTCGCCCAGCGCAAGGCGGCCCGAGACACGGCGATGGCCGAGTTCAAGGCCGACGGCGTGGAGTACGAGGAGCGCATCGCGCGGCTGGAGGAGATCAGCTGGCCGCAGCCGCTGCGGGAGCTGATCGACGAGGCGTTCTCGATCTACCGCCGCAGCCATCCGTGGGTGGGGGCCAGTCCCCCGTCGCCCAAGTCGGTGCTACGCGAGATGCTCGAAGCGGACATGACCTTCAACGAGCTGATCGCCAAGCACGGTCTGGCCCGCAGCGAAGGCGTCGTGCTGCGCTACCTCTCGGATTGCTACCGCGTGCTGCGCAGCGGACTACCGCAGTCCCTGCTGGACCACCCGGAGCTGGCCACCATCACCGAGCAACTCGGCGCGACGATCCGCGAGACGGACTCCAGCCTGCTCGACGAGTGGTCCGAGCTGGCCGGCCAACAGATCTAGATCCCGACTGGGCACCTCACCCACGCCGAGTGGGCACCTCACCCACGCCGAGTGGGCACCTCACCCACGCCGACTGGGCACCTGACTTGCGTCGAGTGGGCACCCGGCGGTGGTCTCGATACACCGACTCGCTCCGCTCCTCGGCACTCGACCACCAATTCAGAACCCCTGCCAGCAATCGCCGAGTGGGCACCCCACCCCATGCCGACTGGGCACCTGACTTGCGCCGAGTGGGCACCATGGCAGTGGGCTCGATACACCGAGTCGCTGCGCTCCTCGGCACTCGACCACCGTTCAGGACCCCACCCGTCGTCATCGACTGGGCACTGACGCCGCAATACGCAGCGATCGCTAGACGCAGCGGAAGTTCTTCGTGCTCCAGTAGAGCGCGTTCGGTGCGTCAGGGCGGCGAGTCGCGTATCCCTGTTCGCGGATGTAGTTCGGCCCGGTGGCCAGGCTGACGACGCCGGCCTTGTTGCGGACGACGGTCATCACGACGATGCACCCGGTGCCGCCGCGCTTCGGGTTGAACGCCTTGGCCATCTCGGTGTTGTACGCGGCCGGATCCCACCAGGTGAAACGGGTCCACGTGCCATCGTTGTGGAACTGACGAGTCTGGGCACGATTGAGCAGGAAGCCCTGCCACCAGGCGCCCGTCGTGCTGGTACCGCTGATGGGCGTCGGGTAGTTGGCGGTGTACCGCGGTGCCGCGGCAGTCTCCCCCGTGCCGGCGGAAACAATCGCCGCGGCCGATGCCGCCGCGGTCACAGCGGCCAGTGCTGCCTTGCCCAAGTGGTGCATTTATCGTCCTTCACAAGTCGATTGTGTCGTGCACCACTGTAAACAACCGCTGCCGGCTCCCGGCCGGTAACCCCCCGACTACCGCGCGTTCTTCTGCTTGGAGCGCGACGCCGCGCCGGTCTTGTGCTGCGCCGGCCGAATTCCGGCGCCGGGAGCGGCGGCGACGATCATCTCGGTCAGCATCTCGGCGAACGTCTCGTAGGCACTGTCCCGCCCGGCCGATTCGCGGTAGACGAGGCCGATGCGACGTCCCGGCCGCGGCGTCGCGAAAGTCGCCGTCGCGAGGCGCCCGCCGGCCGTCTCAGCATCGACGGCGGTCGCCGGGATCAAGGTGACTCCCAAGCCCCCCTCGACGCACTGCACCGCCGTCGCCAGCGACGCCGCCCTGGTCTGCCCCAGATCCGGACGGAAGCCGGCGAGCTGGCACACTTCCAGCGCTTGGTCGCGCAGACAATGTCCTTCGTCGAGCAGCAGCAGGGGCAGCTCGGCCATGTCGGCTGGATCGACCCGTTTGCGGCCGGCTAGGCGATGGCCGGCCGGCAGGGCCAGCACGAAATCCTCGTCGTACATCGGGATCTCGGCGATCCCTGGCGCATCTGCGGGCAGCGCGAGCAGGGCCAAATCGAGTGTTCCCTCGCGCAACTGGTCGAGCAATCGCGCCGTCTGATCCTCCACCACCTGCAGGGTCAACTCCGGCAGCTCCGCGGCAATGCCGGCCAGGATCGCCGGAAGGACGTACGGCGCGAGGGTGGGGATCAGCCCGAGTCGCAGACCCCCGCGCAGCGGGTCTTCGGCACCGCGCGCGGCCAGCAGCAGTTCATCGACGGTGCGCACGACGGCCACCGCCCGCGGCAGCAACTGCTCGCCTTGCGATGTCAAGAAGACACGCCGAGTAGTCCGCTCGACCAAACGCATCCCCAAACCCGCCTCGAGCGCGGCGAGCGCCTGCGACAGCGACGGCTGACTGATTCCCAATTCTGTTGCCGCACTGCCGAAATGGAGCTTTCTGGCGATGGTGACGAAGGCTCGCAGACCCGCGATCGACGGCTGATAACTTTGATCGGTCATAGCTATCAATATAGTGCTAATCATCACGTAGACCTTTTAGCCGGGCTCGGCCAGAATGGTGTCAGTCCCCTTTGAACGGCGCTCGCGAGACGCACGCGCCCACCCCACCACGACCACAGGAGGAATCCCAGATGGCTCTCTTGACGATTGGCGACCAGTTCCCCGCCTACAACCTGACCGCGGTCATCGGCGGTGACCTGTCGAAGGTCGACGCCCAGCAGCCCGACGATTACTTCACCCAGGTCTCCAGCCACGATCACCCCGGCAAGTGGCGCATCGTCTTCTTCTGGCCGAAGGACTTCACCTTCGTCTGCCCGACGGAGATCGCCGCCTTCGGCAAGCTCAACGACGAGTTCGCCGACCGCGACGCCCAGGTGCTCGGCGCCTCCGTCGACAACGAGTTCGTCCACTTCCAGTGGCGCGCCCAGCACGACGAGCTCAAGACCCTCCCGTTCCCGATGCTCTCGGACCTCAAGCGCGAACTGGCCGAGGCCACCGGCGTCCTCAACGCCGACGGTGTCGCCGACCGCGCGACCTTCATCGTCGACCCGAACAACGAGATCCAGTTCGTGTCGGTGACCGCCGGGTCGGTCGGCCGCAACGTCGACGAGGTGCTGCGCGTCCTGGACGCCTTGCAGTCCGACGAGCTGTGCGCCTGCAACTGGCGCAAGGGCGATCCCACCATCGCCGCTGGCGAGCTGATGAGCGCGAGCGTCTGATCGCATGAGCATCGACAACCTCAAGGAAGCACTGCCCGAGTACGCCAAGGACCTCAAGCTCAACTTGGGGACCATCAGCCGGACCACCGCGCTGGGCGAGCAGCAGCTGTGGGGCACGCTGTTGGCGACCGCGGCTGCCACTCGCAACACGACGGTGATCGCCGAGATCGGCGACGAGGCCGCCGACATCCTGTCGGCCGAGGCGTACAACGCCGCGCTCGGCGCGGCGTCGATCATGGGGATGAACAATGTGTTCTACCGCGGCCGCGGGTTCCTCGACGGCCGTTACGACGACCTGCGTCCCGGTCTGCGGATGAACATCATCGGCAACCCGGGCGTCGACAAGGTCGATTTCGAGCTGTGGTCGCTGGCCGTGTCGGCGATCAACGGCTGTGAGCACTGCGTGGGCGCCCACGAGGCGACCGTGCGGGAAGGCGGACTGGACCGCGAGGCGGTACTCGAGGCGCTCAAGGTCGCTTCGATCGTCGCCGGCGTCGCCCAGGCACTCACCACCAAGAGTGCGCTGAGCTAGGTTCACCACCAAACGACAGAACCCCGGGTCCGCAACCGCGGACCCGGGGTTTTGCCGACTGTGCCCAGATTTCCGTCGACCGTGCCCAGATTCTCGCCGACCGTGTCCAGATTCTCGTCGACCGTGCCCAGGGACGAGCGCGATTAAAGCTGTTCCAGTGCCCCGCCGAAACGGCGAGCCATGTCCTCGACCTGGTCTGCGGTCATGACGAACGACGGCGAGACCTGCAGCGCCCCCTGGCCGGCGGCACGCGTCACCACGCCGGCGCGACGCAATTCGGCCACCGCGGCCGGCGCCTTGGCCGGATCCTCCAGCTGGACCGCGGTCACGGCGCCGAGGCCGGTGCGCACCTCGGATACGACGTCGAGCTCGGCCAGCGGCGAGAAGGCTGCGGCGAGTTCGCCTTCCAGCGCACTCGCCCGGTCGAGCAGATTCTCCCGCTCCAGAATGTCCAGATTCGCCAACGCGGCCGCGGCGGCACCGGCGTGACCGCCGTAGGTGTACCCGTGGCGCCACCACACTCCGCCGGCGAAGAACGGCTCCGCCAGGCGCGGAGCGACGAACACCGCGCCCATGGGCAGGTATCCGGAGGTCAACCCCTTGGCGGTCGTGATCATGTCCGGCTCAAGGTCGAAGCGCGACGAGGCGAACCATGCGCCGCCGCCGATCCGGCCGAAGCCGGTCACCACCTCGTCGGCGACGAACAGGATGTCGTGGTCGCGGCAGATGCCGCGCACCTCGTCCAGGTAGCCCTCCGGCGGCAGGTAGACCCCGCCCGCCCCGATGATCGGCTCGCAGAAGAACGCGGCGATCCGCTCGGCACCGATCCGCTCGATCAACCCCAGCAGACTCTTGGCGTCGTCCCAGTTGACGGTCTCCACGTCGGCCATCAGTTCGCCGTAGCCCTCGCCGTTGGCGGGAATGCCGGCCAGCGACGTACCGGCGACGTGCATGCCGTGATACGCCTTCGACCGGCCGACCATGATCGTCTTCTCCGGCTGTCCGACCTCGTGCCAGTAGCGGCGGGCGAGCTTCGCCGCCGTCTCGACGGCGTCGCTGCCTCCGGAGGTGAAGAAGATCTTGCTGCCCGGAACCGGCGCGATCGCCGAAAGTCGCTCAGCCAACTCGATCGACACGTCGGCGGCGTGGTCGCCGAAGCCCGAGTAGTGGGCGAGCTTGCCGAGCTGGGCCGCCACGGCATCGGCGACCTCGGTGCGTCCGTGTCCGATATTGGTGAACCACAGTCCGGCCGTCGCATCGAGGTAGCGGTTGTCCTGAGCGTCGAAGACGTAGGCGCCCTCGCCGCGGGTCAGGACGAACGGGCCGGACTTGCTGACTGCGCCCATGTCGGCGAAACCGTGCCAAAGCGAATAGGTCATGTCTCCATAATGGAGGACGCTGATCAGGCGCTCGCAACCGGCCGACCTCTCGCACGTAGGCTGGACTGATCATGTCGCCGTCTCCTAAGCGCCGGTCCCGCGACGCCGACGACAAGCTGATCGCGGCGCGGCGCGCGCGTCTGCCCGAACTCACTTTTCCCGAGGAACTTCCTGTTAGCGCCTGCCGCGACGAGATCGCCGAGGCGTTGCGCGACCACCAGGTCATCGTTGTCGCGGGCGAGACCGGCTCGGGCAAGACCACTCAGCTGCCGAAGATCTGCCTGGCGGCCGGTCGCGGGATCAACGGGACGATCGGGCACACCCAACCGCGCCGCATCGCAGCCACGTCGGTCGCCGAGCGTATCGCCGCCGAAACCGGGACCGAGATTGGTGACACCGTCGGGTACTGCGTCCGATTCTCCGATCGAGTCAGCGAAACGACACTGGTCAAGGTGATGACTGACGGCATCTTGCTCCGCGAGATCGCGAGCGACCCGATGTTGCGCGCTTACGACACGCTCATCATCGACGAGGCGCATGAACGCAGTCTCAACATCGATTTCATCCTCGGATTCCTCAAACGGCTGCTGCCCCGCCGGCCCGACCTGAAGGTGATCATCACCTCCGCGACGATCGAGCCGGAGAAGTTCGCGCGGCATTTCGCCACCGCTGACGACAGCGTGCCGATCATCGAGGTCTCCGGCCGCACGTACCCGGTGGAGATCCGCTACCGGCCGCCGGAGCACGGCACCGAATCCGGTGCGCAGATCGACGCCGCCATCACCGAACTGTGGAGCGGTGCGACGGGCGACATTCTCGTCTTTCTGCCGACCGAGCGCGACATTCGCGACGCGCAGAAGACGCTCGCCCACCGGAGCAACCACGGTGCCGAGATCGTCCCTCTCTACGCGCGGTTGTCGATCGCCGAACAGCGTCGCGTCTTCACCCCGTCGAACGGGCGCCGGATCGTGCTGGCCACGAACGTCGCCGAAACCTCGCTCACGGTGCCCGGGATCCGCTACGTCATCGACACGGGCACGGCCCGCATCTCCCGATACTCGACCCGCACGAAAGTCACGCGTCTGCCGATCGAGCCGATATCGCAGGCCAGTGCGCGCCAGCGCGCCGGGCGATGCGGTCGAGTCGCCGCCGGCATCTGCATCCGCCTCTACGACGAGGACGACTTCGAGGCACGCCCGCAGTACACGGATCCGGAGATCCTGCGGGCGAACCTGGCGGGCGTGATCCTGTCCATGGTGTCGCTGCGGCTGGGCGACATCGCCGACTTCGGCTTCGTCTCCCCGCCGTCCCCGCGCGCGATCGCCGACGGCCTGGCCGAACTCGGCGAACTCGGGGCCGTCACCGTCGCGCCCGGGCGGGCGCCGAAGCTGACCGCCGTCGGCCGTGATCTGGCGCGCCTGCCGATCGACCCGCGCCCCGCCCGCATGCTCGTCGCGGCGCACGAACTCGGTTGCGTCGCCGACGTTCTCGTCGTCGCCGCGGCGCTGTCGATCCCCGACGTTCGGCTGCGCCCGGCGGAGAAGCGGGAAGCGGCCGACGAGATGCATCGCCGATTCGACGAGCCCGGCTCGGACTTCGTCGCGCTGCTCAACCTGTGGGACTACCTTGCCGAGCAACGACACGAACTGTCGGGGAACCAGTTTCGGCGCCAGTGCGAGCGCGAATTCCTGCACTGGACCCGCATTCGCGAATGGCGCGACCTGCACCGCCAACTGCAGCGCACCGTCGCCTCGCTGGGCTGGTCGACGAAGCGATCCGGCGAGCGCAATCCCGATTCCGTCCACCAGGCGATTCTGGCCGGGCTGCTGTCGAACATCGCCGCCCGCAAATCCGACTCCAAGGAGTACCAGGGCGCCCGCAACACCAGCCTGATGATCTTCCCGTCGTCGCCGCTGGCGAAGAAGCCGCCGGCCTTTCTCATGGCAGCAGAACTGATCGAGACGTCGCGCACCTTCGCGAGTACGGTCGCCCGGATCGACCCGGCGTGGGCCGAGCAGCTCGCCGGCGATCTCTGCAAGCGCAACTACAGCGAGCCGCACTGGTCGTCGCGGCGCGGATCCACCATGGCCTACGAGCGCGTCACCCTGTTCGGCGTCACCCTGGTGGCCTCACGGCGCGTGACCTATACGAAGACCGATCCGCAGCTCTGCCGCGAGATGTTCCTGCGGCACGCCTTGGTCGACGGCGACTGGCAGACCAAGCACGCCTTCTTCGCCCGCAACCGCGCCCTCCTCGACGACGCGGCCGAGGTCGAGCACCGGGCGCGGCGCCGGGATCTGGTCATCAGCGCCGATCAGCTCTACGCCTTCTACGACGCCCGCATACCGGAGACGGTCGTCTCGGCTCGCCATTTCGACTCGTGGTGGCGTACAGCGTCGAAGACCGACCCCGGCCTGCTCGATCTGCAGGCGCAGGACGTCGTCGTCTCGGCCGAGGTCTCCGACTCCGACTATCCGGGGACGTGGGCCCAGGGCGAACTGCGTCTGAACCTGCGCTACAAATTCGCCCCCGGGGATCCCGAGGACGGCGTCACCGTGGAGATACCCCGCCAGCTCCTCGACCACGTTCGGCCGGCCGGCTTCGACTGGTCGGTCCCAGGAATGCGCGAGGACCTCGCGACCGCCCTCATCAAGACTTTGCCCAAGCAGATACGCAAGCTGGCCTCCCCGTCTGCACAGTTCGCACAAGCAGCGCTCGCGAGGCTGACGCCGCGCAGCGAACCGCTCGTCAACGGGCTGGCCCGTGAACTGTCCGCGATGACCAGGGCGACGATCACCGCCGACCACTTCGACGTCGATCGCGTCGACGAGCATTTGCGGATGAACTTCGCCGTCGTCGACGATCGCGGCCGCGTCTTGGCCTCCAGCAGATCGTTGGAGCGGCTACAGCGCGACGACAAACCGGCAACACGGCCCGATGAGCCGGCGCACGTTACCGCGTCGGAGTGGACGGCGGAAACCTTCGGCGATCTCGACGATCACGTCTCCGCACAGATCGCCGGGCAACAGGTGACCCGCTATCCCGGATTGTCGACGCGCGGCGGACCGCAGGTATCCACGGCCCTGTACCCCTCGGCCGCGGCCCGCGACGATGCGCTCCACGGCGCCGTCCTCGTCCTGCTCGACGCGGCCATCCCCCCGCTGTCGCGCAAGATCACCGGCGGGTTGTCGGCAGCGCAGAAGCTGGCGCTGAGCCAGAGCCCCTATCCGTCCCTCGACGCTCTGCTCGCCGACTGCACGCGACGCGCCATCCGCGACGCCGTCGCACCCGAGCGTGCCGCGGCGCTGCGCGGCCCAAGCGACTTCGCCGCGCTGCGCGAGGAAGTCGGACCGCGTGTCGCCGAGCGGGCACCGGATATCTTCTTCGCGGCGCTCGCCGTCCTCGCGAAGCTCCCCGAAGTTCACGCGGCGATCGAGGCACGAACAGGCACCCTCGCCGCGGACGACGTCGCCGAGCAACTGACCGACCTCGTGTTCGACGGCTTCGTCGCGGCCACCCCGTCCGCTCATCTGGCACAGGTCCCGCGCTATCTGGATGCCGCCGTCGTCCGGTTGGACTCGCTCGACGCCAATACCGCCCGCGACCGGGACGCCACCGCGGCGATCGACCGCGTCGTCGAATACTGGAATCAGCGACTGGCACAGCTTCCTGAACAGCGACGGAACGCGTTCAACGAATACGCCCATTGGACGGTCGAGGAGTTGCGTGTCGGGCTCTACGCCCAGCGACTCAAGACCGCCTATCCCGTATCGGAGAAGCGGGTTCTCAAGTCTCTCGCGGCGTTCACCTGAGCCGATCAGGCCCGGTTCGCCTGCAGCTGGTCGATCTCGCGTTGAAAGTCGGCGAGCGACTCGAACGACCGGTATACCGACGCGAACCGCAGGTAGGCGACTTCGTCGAGGTCGCGCAAGGGACCGAGAATCGCCAAACCGACCTCGTTGCTGGGCACTTCGGCCGATCCCGACGAGCGGACCGCGTCCTCCACCTGCTGCGCCAGCTGTGCCAGCGCATCTTCGTCGACCTGCCGACCCTGACAGGCCCGGCGCACGCCGCGCATCACCTTCTCGCGGCTGAACGGCTCGGTCACGCCGTTGCGTTTGACCACGGCTAACACAGCATTCTCAACGGTCGTGAATCGGCGACCGCACTCCGGACATGCCCGCCGCCGGCGAATCGCCTGCCCCTCGTCGGCCACGCGCGAGTCCACGACCTTGGTGTCCTCATGCTTGCAGAAGGGACAGTGCATGCCCCCAACAATACCGGTGACACCGCTGACCGCAGACCATGCTCATCGGTAGACCGGCGCGACGAGTGCCTGGCCGACGGTCAAGTTGGCCGACGACAGGTTGTTGAGGGCCCGGAGCTGGTTGATCACGGCCTGTCGCGGCATCTCCGGGGCGACACGGGCGGCAATCGCGTTGAGCGACTCGCCGCCACGGACGTGCACGACCGAGGTGGCGACCGGATCCGGCGCCGACGCTGCTTCATAGTTGCCGCCGATCACGGCGAAGAACCACACCAGGCCGGCCAGCGCGGCGCCGACGAGAATCCCCGCGGTCGCGCGGCGACGGGCGAACACCCGCTCGTCAGGCCTCGCGGCGGGGCCGGTCGGCCCACCCGCGCACACGCTGCCGCCCGCCGGACGCGGAGCTGGCAACCGGGAATCAACAGGACGCCGAAGGACCTCTGGCGACCGGCGCGGGCGCGGCGACACCGGGGCCGGACGGTGCATCACTGGTGCGCTCATCTTCCATCTCCTCGTTCGTGTGTTCGATGAACTCTTGTTCGAAAGTTCTACCACGCCGGTCCGACAAAGTCCCGCGACACGTCGAACAAATGTTTGAGTGTGCCGCCGATCTTCGCTACCGTGGCCACATCGAGCAGAGGAGAAAACGATGGCCACCAAGAAGACTCCGCCCTCCGGCCTCACTGATTCACCGGCCGCCGTCGAGGCGACGTTGACGCAACGACAGCGAGACGTGCTGGAGGTGATCCGCAAGTCGGTCCGCGAGCGCGGGTATCCCCCGAGCATCCGCGAGATCGGCGATGCCGTCGGGCTGGTTTCCACGTCGTCGGTGGCCTACCAGCTCCGCACGCTGGAGGTAAAAGGCCTGCTCAAGCGCGATCCGCACCGGCCGCGCGCGGTGAACGTCGCCGCCGACCGCAAGGATCCGCCCCCCGGTGGTTCTGCGGCAGGTTCCGACGACATGCCGACCCCGACCTACGTTCCAGTCCTCGGCCAGATCGCCGCCGGCGGTCCGATACTCGCCGAGGAAGCGATCGAAGACGTGTTCCCGCTGCCGCGCGAACTGGTCGGCGACGGCTCGCACTTCCTGCTCCGCGTCGTCGGCGAATCCATGATCGACGCGGCCATCTGCGACGGGGACTGGGTCGTCATCCGCCAGCAGAACGTCGCCGACAACGGCGACATCGTCGCGGCCATGATCGACGGCGAGGCAACGGTGAAGACCTTCAAGCGCGACGACGGACATGTGTGGCTGATGCC
This sequence comes from Gordonia araii NBRC 100433, assembly GCF_000241265.1. Lineage (GTDB taxonomy): Bacteria > Actinomycetota > Actinomycetes > Mycobacteriales > Mycobacteriaceae > Gordonia > Gordonia araii. The sequence goes on along the minus strand of NZ_BAEE01000036.1, from coordinate 59,699 downwards.
GCACAACCCGCTCTTCGACCCGATTCCCGGCGACCGTGCCGTCATCCTCGGCAAGGTCGTGACGGTGATGCGCCGTATCTAAGGTCGGAACGGTTTGCCGCTGCCCGACGCGGAGGCCCCGAACGGACCCCACGGGGCCTTCGACCGTCAACGGCTCAATCACACCGAACCATCGTCGATCGCGTGTGACCGTGCGATGAGATCGGTCATCGCTGCCTGAAAGCTGTCACGTCGCTGCTGGCTCCGTCCTTCGGTCAACTCGTTGAACACCTTCTCCTGCCAGGCGTGAGCCCCGGCGAACTCATTCGGTCGCAGCTATCTCGCGACAGATGTAGCACCTCGCGTGCCACTCGGTGATCGCTTCTTCCAGTTCCGATTCCGCCATTCGCCCATCGCATGCGAATCGCATATATCTCGCGCAAGCTGAAAGCGCCGGCACCCGATGCCCTGTCAAGACACCTATCCCGGCGGCCGCGAGAGGTCGAACGTAGGCGTCTACTTAGCCGACCGGGCGAACTCCTCGAGTTCTCCGGCGAGCGCGGCCGGAACCCGCACACGCATCGACGTTCCCGACTCGTGGTGCTCGGCCGACTGAACCTCACCGTCGGCGTGGATGCGCGAGACCAGATCCCCGCGGTCGAAGGGCACGGTCACATACATCTCGACGTCGTGGCGGCCCACTTCGGAACGGATCCGCTCGAACAGTTCGTCGAGCCCTTCCCCGGTGCGAGCCGAGACGAAGACGGCGCCGGGCAGCGCGGCGGCCAGCTCCGCACGAGCCAGCTCGTCCATCGCGTCGACCTTGTTGACGACGAGCAGCTCAGGCGGCGGGGCGGCCGATGCCGCGGATTCCGTCATGACCTCGCCGAGCACCGTGCGCACCGCCGCGACCTGGTCGAGCGGGAACGTCTCGGAGCCGTCCACGACGTGAATCAGCAGATCGGCGTCGGCGACCTCTTCCAGCGTCGAACGGAACGCCTCCACGAGCTGCGTCGGCAGGTGACGGACGAATCCGACGGTGTCGGTGAACACGACCTCGCGGCCGTCGTCGAGTCGGGCCCGTCGCGTCGTCGGGTCCAGGGTCGCGAACAACGCGTTCTGCACCAGCACACCGGAGCCGGTCATGGCGTTGACCAGGCTCGATTTGCCCGCGTTGGTGTACCCGACGACGGTGATCGTCGGAACGCCGCTGCGGCGCCGATCCAGCCGTTTCACGGTGCGGGCGGTCTTCATGCCCCGAATCTCGCGCCGCAGCTTGGCCATCCGCTCGCGGATTCGCCGACGATCGGTTTCGATCTTCGTTTCACCGGGACCGCGCAGACCGACGCCGCCGTTGCTGCCCGCTCGGCCACCGGCCTGCCGTGACATCGACTCACCCCAACCGCGCAGCCGCGGCAGCATGTACTCCATCTGGGCCAGCGCTACCTGGGCTTTGCCCTCGCGGCTGGTCGCGTGCTGGGCGAAGATATCCAAGATCAGCGCGGTGCGGTCGATGACCTTCACCTTGACGACCTTCTCCAGCGCGGTCAGCTGAGCCGGCGTCAGCTCGCCGTCGGCGATCACCGTGTCCGCACCGGTGCTCACGACGATGTCGCGCAGTTCGGCCGCCTTGCCGGAACCGATGTAGGTGGCGGCATCCGGGCTGCTTCGGCGCTGGATGACCGCGTCGAGGACCTGCGAGCCCGCCGTTTCGGCCAGTGCGGCCAGCTCGGCCATGTTGGCGTGCGCCTGCGCCGCCGTGCCCGACGTCCACACCCCGACGAGAACGACCCGCTCCAAGCGCAGCTGGCGGTACTCGACCTCGGTGATGTCGGCGAGTTCGGTGGAGAGCCCGGCGACGCGCTGCAGCGAGGCGCGGTCGTCGAGTTGCAGTTCGCCGGTCGTCGGCTCAGCGGCGGGCGCCAGCGGCGCGAATCCCGGATCTTCAACGGCGTCCGGGGCGACCGTGAGTTCATGGTCAGTCATATACGTCCATGATGGCACCGCGACACCCCTCGGCGCATCCGGGTTTCCCGGTTCCGGGTTCTCAGGCCAACGCGCCGTCGAACAGCTCGCCGCGCGCAACGAGTCGCGAGGGCCCGCGCAGCGTCGATCCGGTCACTCCGTCGATCTCGACCTCGACGCGTCCGCCGGGCACCGTCAGCCTCAGCTGTCCACTCTCGCGGTCCCGCGACGCGAGGGCAGCGCTGGCCGCGGCCACCAGTCCGGTGCCGCAGCTACGGGTCTCCCCCACGCCGCGCTCGATCACGCGCATCGATGCCGATAGCACGGCACCGTCGCTGACCGGCTCGGTCACCAACTCCACGTTCACGCCCTCGGGGAACACCGACGCGTCGAAGTCAGCTCCGCCGGTGAAGTCGAGGGCGGCGAGTTCCTTGTGACTCAGCCCGGCCACGACACAGGCAAGGTGCGGATTGCCGACGTCGACGGCAAGTCCGCGGTAGACGTGCCCGTCGATCGTCGCCGCCGACGTCACGCCACGCCGAGCGGGACCCATCTGCACGCTGACATCGGCGCTCGTCGGGGTGAACTCGTGTATCCGCACGGGTCGGGCCCCCGCCCGCGAGCCCACGACGAATTCGTCGGTGTCCGCCAAACCGACGACCCGGCAGAAGTGGGCGAAGACGCGGACGCCGTTGCCGCACATCTCGGCGATGGAGCCGTCGGCGTTTCGGTAGTCCATGAAGAGGTCGTCGGCAGCGATCCCTTCGCCTAATCCGTTCAGTACGCCGGCGTCGACGAGAGTGCCCGCACGGGCCACCCGCAGCAGCCCGTCGGCACCGATCCCCCGCTGCCGGTCGCACAGCGCGGCGACCGTCGCCGGCTCCAGCGCAAGGAGGGCGCCGGGATCGTCGACGATGATGAAGTCGTTCTGCGTCCCGTGGCCCTTCCAGAAGTCCCGCGGGAACGCCGCAGCGCTAGTCACCGGCCCAGTCTACCCAGGTGCACGGTCGCGATAATGCGCCGCAACCGCGTCGGCGAGCCCCGCGTCACCGCCGTCGAACCAACGGATTCGCGGGTCGCGCCGGAACCAGGAGCGTTGGCGGCGCACGTACCGCCGCGTGCCGATGAACGTCAGCTCGCGGGCGCGGTCGACGTCGTATTCGCCGTCGAGATGAGCCACGACCTGCGCGTATCCGATGGCCCGGATCGCTGTCTGCCCGTCGCGCAGACCGGTCGCCAGCAGCCCTTCGACCTCGTCGACGAATCCGGCGTCGAACATGTCGTCGGTCCGCGCGGCGATGCGACGGTCGAGAGCCTCGGTGTCGCGGTCCACGCCGACGATCACCGCGCCCCACCGCGGATCCCCGATCTGCGGCTGCGAGGCGGCGAAGGGCCGTCCGGTCAGCTCGACGACCTCCAACGCTCGGACGATCCGCCGGCCGTCGGTGTCCAGGATCGCACCGGCCGCCACCGGATCGACCTCCGCCAGCCGCCGATGCATCTCCGCGGTCCCTATGCGCGCCAGCTGATCCTCGTATCGCCCTCGAACGGCAGGGTCGGTGGGCGGCAGGGCCCACTCGTCGACGAGCGCCTGGAAGTACATCATCGATCCCCCGACGACGACCGGCGTGCGCCCGCGGGCCATGATCGCCTCGACGTCGGCGATCGCCGCGCGCTGATAGCGGGCCACCGTCGCCGTCTGCGTCACGTCCAAGACGTCGAGTTGATGGTGGACGATTCCCCGTCGTTGCGACGACGGCAGCTTCGCCGTTCCGATGTCCATGCCGCGGTACTGCTGCATGGCGTCGGCGTTGACGATCTCCCCGTCGAAGCGCTCCGCCACGTCGAGGGCGACGTCAGATTTTCCGCTCGCCGTCGGGCCGACGACGACGATCGGAACCGGTCGGGTCATCGGAACCGCCAGGTCACGACGTTGTACCCGACCCCCAGCGGTGCTCCGCGGTAATGCACGTTCGCCTCCGCGGTCGCTGGCGCACAGCGGGCGGCCACCTCCCATGCCCCGCGGCCGGAGACGCCCCATCGCGAGCACTCGCCCCAATCCAACGACCGCACGGCCGCCGGGTCGCCGGAGCCCAGGGCGGCGTCGATGCGCGCCTGAAGCGCTACCGCTTCGGATTCCCTGCCGCCGCCGGGCGCGCGGTCGCTCAGATGAATGGCGCCATCTCCGACGACCAGTAGGGCGACCGGCACAGACCCGGTGAGACGCTCGTTCAACTCATCGGCGATCCGCTCGCAGTCATCCGGATCGGAATCTGCCCGAAGCACGGTCGGCACGACCGTCACCCGGTCGGCGTCGGGAACGCATTCGCGCGCCCAGCCGGCCAGCAGCATCGAGGTGGGCAGGGAGCCGACCAGCCCGGCCTCGACGCCCGGGCGCAGGGCCACGCGTCGGTTCACCCCGAACCCGCCGAAGGAACCGGCGTCGGGGTGAACCGCGTCCGGACTGGCGATCGACCCGGCGTCGTCGGGGCCGACGGCCAGCCAATCCCCGGTCAGCGCCGCTTGGTCGGCAGCCGCCGCCCGCACCGCTTCCCGGACCGGCGCGACTTCGACCGCTCCGGCACCGGACACCTCGGGAACCAGCGCCGGGGCGCCCGGGACGAAGACCACCGAAATCAACACAACCCACGACGCTAGTCGACCTGCTTGAATAGAGCCCAGCGCCCCGGGCCTCCGGGCGCGCACCGATGAGATCCAGGCAGCCGTGACGCGCGGCACGACAACGGTGAGGACACCGCCATGACGACCTCCGACTCCGAGAACGCGACCGACGCAACGCCCGCGGCCGCACCCAAACCGGCTCCGAAACCCGGACCGCGCCCCGGGCCGCGACCCACTGCGCGCCCGGTGACCCATGCGCCGATCACCCACCAGCCGACGCACGCGGGAGATCCGCACGAGTTCGGCCGGGTCGACGAGAAGGGCGTGGTCTGGCTCAAGACCCCCGACGGCGAACGCGAGATCGGCCAGTGGCAGGCGGGCAGTCCCGACGAAGGCCTGGCGCACTACTCGCGGCGCTTCGAAGATCTGGCGACCGAGGTGGAGATCCTGGAGGAGCGGCTGGCCGCCCGGTCGGGTGATCCGCGGAAGACACGCACGGCGGCACAGCATCTCCTCGACGCACTGCCGACCGCTCATGTCATCGGTGACGTCGCAGCGCTCGAATCCCGGCTGCGGGCGATCACCGCAACAGCGGAGGACGTCGCCGAAGAGGTCAAGGCCGAACGCGCGAAGGAGCGCGAGGCAGCGATCGCGCGCAAGGAGGCGTTGGCCGTCGAAGCCGAGCAACTCGCCGCCGATTCGACCCAGTGGAAAGAGGCTGGCGACCGAATCCGCGCCATTCTCGACGAGTGGCGCGAGATCAAGGGCATCGACCGGCGCACGGATGATGCGCTGTGGAAGCGCTATGCCCGCGCCCGCGACAAGTTCAACCGCCGTCGCGGCGCGCATTTCGCCGAACTCGACCGCGACCGACTCGCGGCCAAGGAACGCAAGGAAGCGCTCATCGAACAGGCCGAAGAGTTGTCCTCGTCGACCGATTGGGGCCCAACCTCCGCACGATTCCGCGAGTTGATGAACGAGTGGCGTGCCGCCGGCCGCGCCCCGCGCGACGTGGACGATGCGCTGTGGCAGCGGTTCAAGGCCGCCCAAGACGTGTTCTTCGGCGCGCGCAACGCCGAGACGGCGCAGCGCGACGAGGAGTTCGCCGCCAACGGCGAGGCCAAGGCGAAGCTCCTCGACGATGCCGAGCAGGCGATCGACCCGGTGGCCGACCTACCCGCCGCACGGCGCACGTTCCGCACGCTGCAGGAGAAGTGGGACGCCATCGGCAAGGTGCCACGCGACCAGATGGGCCGTCTCGACGGCCGGTTCCGCGCCCTCGAGCGCAAGATCCGCGACGCGGAACAGGAGAGCTGGCGCCGCGAGGACCCCGAAGTCGCCGCACGCGCAGCACAATTCGCGGAGAAGGTCGCGACCCTGGAGGAGCAGGCGCGCAAAGCCGAGGAGCGCGGCAAGGCCGGCGAGGCCAAGAAGCTGCGCGAGCAGGCCAAGCAGTGGCAGGAGTGGGCCGACGCGGCGAAGAGCGCCGTCTCCGACCGCTGACCGTGCCCACATTTCCGCCGACCGTGCCCAGTTTCTCGCCGACCGTGCCCAGTTTCGCGTCGACCGTGCCCAGCTTTGCGTCGACCGTGCCTTTGTGACTCAGCCGGCAACGACCGATCCCGACTGGGCTATGTGGCCGGCGACCTGATCAGGCTCGGCACGAATCGATCGCCGTAGCACTTGGGAGCCGGTCCGATGAGTTCCGCGGAAGTGGTGCCAATCGCCCTCCCGCAGGATTCGTCATGCGCCTGTCGTCGGGCTTCACCAGCTCGCGAGCCAGAGCCGGGCACGGTCGACGTAGATCTGGGCACGATCGGCGGGAATGTGGGCACGGTCGACGTAGATCTGGGCACGATCGGCGGAAATCTGGGCACGATCGGCGGGATTCTGGGCACGATCGGCGCTATTGGGCCCCGTCGGTTCAGTCGCTGTCGGTGCGGTCGCGGCGAGGGGAGTCGGTCAGGCCGCGCATGCGCTCCTCTTCCCTCGCGGCGGCTTCGCGCCGTTGTGACTCGATCGCGAGCTGGTACTCGTTGCGCGACCAGACGACTCGCGCCCAGTGGAACGACAGCACGATCATCGCCAGCAGGCCGAGGATCAAGCCGACGCCGACGCCACCCGGCGGGGGCAGCAGCTGGCCGTCGGGACCGGGGATCGCGTTGATTCCGGCGGTCGTCCGCGACCACCACGCCAACATTCCGGCGACCACCGAGACCATGCATCCGCACAGCGCGATCCAGGCCAGCGTCCACCGACGGGTCACCAGCGCCAAGGCCGACAACAGCACGCCGAAGATCAGCAAGAGGTAGACGAAGACCCGCGAGGTGATGATGATCTGGGCCTTTTGAGCCGCATCGTTGAAGCTCAGCACGTCGAAGCCGTTGACCGAACCGGTGTGCGGCAGCGCGAGCGATACGACGGCGACGAGAACCGCGACGGCCACGACGAGCGCCCGGGCGCCCGGATCGATCTCGCCCGCGACCTTCTTCTCGGCCTTGCGGAGATCTTCCTCGAACTGCTCGAACCCGCCGCTCGGCTGTGTCGAATCGCTGCTCACATCGTGTCCCGTCGTTTGGTGTGGTCGGTGGCCTAGGAGCAACCGCCCGACGAGCACCCGGAAACCGCGGGCTCGGCGGGCCGCGCACCGATCGTCGGCAGGCCGAGGCCCACACCCGAAGCGGTCGTCGGGCGCAGGTTCGCCTCGTGGGCGTCGCCGGCGCGTGTGTTGCGGATCGTGCGCACCCCGCCGTCCGCCATCAGGTGATGGGGTGCGGCGGAGGTGATGGTGGTGGTCACGATGTCACCCGGGCGAATCTTGACACCCGGAGCCGAACCGTCGGCACCGGGTGCGAAATGCACCAGCCGACCGTCGCGGGCCCGCCCGGTGAGCCGTTCGTGTTCGGCGCTCTTACGGGAGGAGTCGGCGGTGACCAACAGTTCGACCTCGGTGCCGACGAGGGTCTCGTTCTCGGCCAGGCACACTTTCTCCTGCAACGCGATCAGCCGCTGATAGCGCTCGGTGACGACCTCCGGCGGAACCTGGTCGGGCATGGTCGCGGCCGGCGTCCCGGGGCGCGGCGAGTACTGGAAGGTGAAGGCCGAGCTGAACCTGGCCGCCTCGACGACGTCGAGCGTGGCCTGGAAATCCTCCTCGGTCTCACCCGGAAAGCCGACGATGATGTCGGTGGTGATCGCGGCATGGGGCATCGCGGCGCGCACACGGTCGAGGATGCCGAGGAACTTCGTCTGCCGGTAAGAGCGGCGCATCGCCTTCAACACGCGATCGGAGCCCGACTGCAACGGCATGTGCAGCTGCGGGCACACGTTCGGCGTCTGAGCCATCGCCTCGATCACGTCGTCGGTGAACTCGGCGGGATGCGGCGAGGTGAAACGGACCCGCTCCAGGCCGTCGATCGTGCCGCATGCGCGCAGCAGATCGGCGAAGGCGCCTCGGTTGCGCGGCTGCTCCGGGTCGGCGAACGACATGCCGTAGGCGTTGACGTTCTGGCCGAGCAGCGTCACCTCCAGAACCCCCTGGTCGACGAGGGCCTGCACCTCGGAGAGGATGTCGGCCGGGCGACGGTCGGTTTCCTTCCCGCGCAACGACGGCACGATGCAGAACGTGCAGGTGTTGTTACAGCCGACCGACACCGACACCCAGCCCGAGTAGGCCGAATCGCGGCGCGCGGGCAGCGTCGACGGGAAGCGCTCCAGCGATTCGAGGATCTCGACCTGGGCCTCGTCGTTGTGGCGCGCCCGATCGAGCAGTGCGGGCAGCGAGCCGATGTTGTGCGTGCCGAACACCACGTCGACCCAGGGCGCGCGGTCCAGGACGGTGGACTTGTCCTTCTGCGCGAGGCACCCGCCGACGGCGATCTGCATGCCCGGCTTGCGCCGCTTCACCGGCGCCAGGTGCGACAGGTTGCCGTACAGCTTGTTGTCGGCGTTCTCGCGCACGGCGCACGTGTTGAACACGACCAGATCGGGCTCGTCACCGTCGGCCGCCGCTACGTAGCCGGCCTCCTCCAGGAGGCCCGAGATCCGCTCCGAATCGTGCACGTTCATCTGGCAACCGAAAGTGCGCACCTCATAGCTGCGCCGGTCCTCGCCGGGGCGCAACGTATCGATGGGCAGGCTGTCGGTACTCACCTGTACCAGGATAGTGCGGTGGACAAACCGACTTGCACTGCCTCGGCTTCGCACCGGTACTAAGGTGGTCGGTTATGACAGCAGCGGCGTCCCCCGATCCCCAAGCCACCCCGATGATCTCGCTGCGCCACGTCGACAAGCACTACGGCGATCTCCATGTGCTCAAAGACATCAACATCGACATTCCCACCGGTCAGGTCGTCGTGCTCCTCGGTCCGTCGGGTTCGGGAAAGTCGACACTGTGTCGCACCATCAACCGGCTCGAACCCATCGACAGCGGTGAGATCTATCTCGACGGAACGCTCCTGCCCGAGGAAGGCCGGGGGCTGGCCAACCTGCGGGCCGAGGTCGGAATGGTCTTCCAGTCCTTCAACCTCTTCGCGCACAAGACGATCCTGGAGAACGTCACGCTCGCGCCGATCAAGGTCCGCAAGAAATCCAAGTCCGACGCCGAGGCGATGGCGATGACCCTGCTGGAGCGCGTCGGGGTCGCCGAGCAACGCGACAAATACCCCGCCCAGCTGTCCGGCGGCCAACAGCAGCGCGTCGCGATCGCCCGGTCACTCGCGATGGAGCCGCGGGTGATGCTGTTCGACGAGCCCACCTCCGCACTCGACCCGGAGATGGTCAACGAGGTTCTCGACGTCATGGTGTCGCTGGCGCACGAAGGGATGACCATGGTCGTGGTCACCCACGAGATGGGTTTCGCCCGCAAGGCGGCGGAGCGCATCATTTTCATGGCCGACGGGGCGATCGTGGAGGACACCGACCCGGATTCCTTCTTCACCTCGCCGACCAGCGCGCGGGCCAAAGACTTCCTCTCGAAGATCCTGGACCACTGATGGGCCGCCCAGTCACGTCGCGGCCGATGCGCCGCGCGGCACGCATTCTCGGCGCATTCGTCGTCCTCGCCGCCTGCGCCGGGATGCTGACCGCGTGCGGCAGCAATCCGCGGAACCTGCTCGACTCGATCCGGTCGGGACACGTCATTCTCGGCACGAAGTACGACCAGCCCGGACTCGGCCTGCGCGACCCCACCAAGGACACGATCATCGGCTTCGACCCGTCGGTTTCCACTTTCGTGGTCAACCACATCGCGGACAAGCTTGGCGTCGCCCGCCCCCGCATCACTTGGCGGGAGACGCCGTCGGCGCAGCGCGAGGCCCTCATCAGCTACGGCGAGGTCGACATGATCGCGGCCACCTATTCGATCAGCGCGAGTCGCGCGGAAAAGGTCGACTTCGCCGGCCCCTACCTGATCAACTACCAGGGGCTGCTGGTCCGCGGGGAGAACTCTCCGGTGCGCACCCTCGGCGATCTCGACAACCCCGACCGCATTCTCTGCTCGGTGACCGGCTCCACCCCGGCGCAGAACGTCAAGCGCCAGCTACCCGGTGTGCAGCTGCAGGAATTCGACTCCTATTCGTCCTGTGTCGAGGCCCTCAGCAACGACAAGGTCGACGCGTTGACCACCGACGAGGTGATCCTCGCCGGCTACGCCCACTTCTTCCCGAAATACGACATGAGGGTGCTGAGCATGACGTACCCGCACGACACCTGCAGCCCCAAGGGTGACTTCATCCCCGCCGGGCGACCGTTCTCCACCGAGCGCTACGGCATCGGCATGGCGAAGGGCCAGCCCGACGCGGTGGCCGCCGTCAACGAGGCACTGCGCGCGATGCTCGCCCCGCGCGACGGCCACCCGTCGCGATGGGAGGAGGCGCTGCGCGGCGCCATCGGCGACGAGACCGTCGACCAGATGATCAGACGCGCGGCCGAGCCCGGCTCGCGTTTCGGATTCGAACCATCACCTGGCGACCTGAGCTTCCTGGAGTCGACTTCCACACCGTGTCCGACGGGAATGGCCCGATGAGCACGCTGTGGGCGGACATGGCTCCAGCCTTGTGGCCGGCTTTCTGGACCACGCTGAAGCTGACGGCGCTGTCGGCGGTCGGCGCCACGATCTGGGGCGTGATCCTCGCCGGCATGCGGGTCTCCCCGGTCCCGGTGATGCGATGGTTCGCCACCGGCTACGTCAACGTCGTGCGCAACACCCCGCTGACGCTGATCGTGCTGTTCTGTTCCTTGGGCCTGTACACGAATCTCGGTGTAGCGCTGGCTCCCGCCGGCCCCAGCTTCGTGGCCAACAACAACTTCTGGCTGGCCGTGCTGGCCTTCGTGCTGTACACGGCCACCTTCGTCTGCGAAACGCTGCGGGCCGGCTTCAACACCGTGCCGCTCGGACAGGCCGAGGCCGCACGATCCCTGGGCCTCGGCTTCCTGCAGGTCTTCGGCGTCATCGTGTTGCCGCAGGCGCTGCGCTCCGTCATCGCCCCGATGGGCAGCGTCCTGATCGCGTTGACGAAGAACACGACGATCGCCTCGGTGATCGGCGTCGCCGAGGCCGCTTTGCTGATGAAGACGCAGATCGAGAACCACGCCAACCTCGTGCTCGCGATCTTCGCGGTCATCGCGGTCGGCTTCATGATCATCACGCTGACCGAAGGCTTCGTCTTCGGCTGGCTGGCCCAACGATTCGCGGTGAAACGATGAGCGCAGAAGCCACCGTTCTTTACGACGCCCCCGGCCCGAGGGCGCGGATCCGCAACGCGGTCATCGCGGCGGCGTTTCTCGCCGTTATCGCGGTCGTCAGCGCCTGGGTGATCATGCGGCTCGGCGATCGCGGCCAGCTCACCGGAGACATGTGGCGCCCGTTCATCACCGCGTCGACGTGGACGGTCTACATCCTCCCGGGACTGTGGGGCACGATCAAAGCCGCCGTCGTGTCGATCGTCGCGGCACTGGTCCTGGGTGCGTTCCTCGGCATCGGCCGGCTGTCCGAACACCGGGCGGTGCGGTTGTTCTGCGGCGCGTTCACCGAGGGCTTCCGCGCCATCCCGGTGCTGCTGCTCATCTTGTTCACCTACTACTTCTACGCCCAGTACGGCATCGTCCCACCGTCCCAGCTGGCCTTCGCGGCCGTGGTCACGGGCCTCACCCTCTACAACGGCACCGTGATCGCGGAGATCTTGCGCTCCGGAATCAACTCGCTGCCACGCGGGCAGAGCGAGGCCGGAACCGCGCTGGGTTTGCGCAAGTCCCAGTTGATGCGGATGGTCTTGCTCCCCCAGGCGGTGACCGCGATGCTGCCGGCTCTCGTGTCGCAAATGGTGATCGCGCTGAAGGACAGTGCGCTGGGCTACATCATCGGCTACGTGGAGGTCGTCCGCTCGGGCATCATGTCGGCGTCCTTCTACGGCAACTACATTCCGGCGCTCATCGTGGTCGCCCTGGTGATGATCGCCATCAACTTCTCCCTGTCGGCCTTCGCGACCTGGCTGGAGAAGCGCATGCGCAGCGGCCGCGGCAAGCGCGGAAAGGTGGAGGCCGTCGACCTCGAGGAAGCCGTCGCGCCGTGACGGCGGTCAGCTGCGGGAGTGCTCTCGCAGTTGCTCCCCGACCACGTCGTGGACCAGCCCCTGCGGGAAGCCGCGCCGCAGCAGCATCCCGCTGAGCCGCCGCTTCATGGATTCGCGGACCTCGCGTTCGCTCAGATCGGCCTTCGACGACGAGAGCTTGCGCTCGACCAGTTCACGCGCACGGCGGTATTCGTCGTCCGGGTCGACCTCTTCGAGGGCCGCTACGACGAAGACTTCGTCAATTCCTTTGGCCCGCAACTCGTGCCGCAGACCGACACTGCCGCGCCGCGAGTACTCGGCCCTCGAACGAACCCACTCGCGAGCGAACTCCTCGTCGTCGAGCAGCTGATGCTTGTCGAGACGGGCCATGACGGCCTCGATCTCCTCGGAACTGAAGCCGCGCCGCGTCAACCGCTCGACCATCTCGCTGCGGCTGCGGGCGCGCACGCCCAGCAGCCGCAACGCGGCGTCCCATGCGGATACCTTCCGAGGCCGCTCCGGCTGGTCGGCGGTATCCGCCGGCTCGGTCACTCCGGTTCCCTTCTAGAACTCGACGGGGGCCGGTGCCAGCGCGTCCGGATCGACCTCGGCACCCGCCCCTTCAGCCGGAACTCCGACGCCGAGCTTGTCTTTGATCTTCTTCTCGATCTCGTCGGCGATATCCGGGTTCTCCTTGAGGAAGTTACGGGCGTTCTCTTTGCCCTGCCCCAACTGATCGCCCTCGTAGGTGAACCAGGATCCGGATTTGCGGATGAATCCTTCGTTGACGCCGAGATCGATCAGCGACCCCTCGCGCGAGATGCCCTCGCCGTAGAGGATGTCGAATTCGGCCTGCTTGAACGGCGGCGCGACCTTGTTCTTCACGACCTTCACGCGGGTCCGGTTGCCGACCGCGTCGGTGCCGTCCTTGAGGGTCTCGATGCGACGCACGTCCAGCCGCACCGATGAGTAGAACTTCAGGGCCTTACCGCCGGTCGTCGTCTCCGGCGAGCCGAACATCACTCCGATCTTCTCGCGCAACTGGTTGATGAAGATCGCCGTGGTGTTGGAGTTGCTGAGCGCCGAGGTCATCTTGCGCAGCGCCTGGCTCATCAGCCGCGCCTGCAGGCCGACGTGGCTGTCGCCCATCTCGCCTTCGATCTCGGCCCGCGGCACCAGGGCGGCGACGGAGTCGATGACCAGGATGTCCAGTGCGCCCGAACGGATCAGCATGTCGGCGATTTCCAGCGCCTGCTCACCCGTATCCGGCTGGGAGACCAGCAGCGCATCGGTGTCGACCCCGAGCTTCGCGGCATAGTCGGGGTCCAGCGCGTGCTCGGCGTCGATGAACGCGGCGATCCCGCCCTGGGCCTGAGCGTTGGCCACCGCGTGCAGCGCGACCGTCGTTTTACCCGAAGACTCCGGGCCGTAGATCTCGACGACGCGGCCGCGCGGCAGTCCGCCGATTCCCAGCGCGATGTCCAGGGCGACCGACCCCGTCGGGATGATCTCGATGGGCTGGCGGGTCTCCTCGCCCAGTCGCATGACCGAGCCCTTGCCGTAGTTCTTGTCGATCTGGGCCAGAGCCAGATCGAGCGCCTTCTCGCGGTCCTGCGATGCGGGGGCCATGGTGCTCTCCTTGCGTGCGCTGTCGGTGGTGCTTGGTTGTCGTTGGGTCTGTGTGTGCGTCACGGTATTGGCGCGGTCGGACAATTCCGGTCCGGCGACCGGTTCACCCAACCCCGGCTACAACTTGGACGCGCTGCGGTCGGTTTCGGTTCCACCGCCGAGATTACACAACGTTCGAACGTCTGTTCGTCAACGACACACTGGGCGTGTCCTACCACTTCGTTCGCGGCACATCGAAATCGCGGCACAGTGCGCGCCAGACGTCGCGGGGGTCGACCCCGTCCTCGATCGCTTGGGCACCGGTGCGCCCGCCGAGATCGGTCAGCACATGATCCACCAGCATCGATGCCGCTGCCTGCTCGCCGAACTGGTCGTACATGAGTTCGGTGAAGTCTGTCAGGCGCATACCGCCGACCCTACGACAGCCGGTCCGAGACCGCCCGTTGCACCACCGCGACCGGATCGACCACCGACGCCCCCGACGCCGCGACGCGTCTGGCCGCCGTCGCGAAACCCGGTTCGTCGAGCACCCGGCGCACCGCGTCCGCGATCCGCGCCGGATCGGGTTCTCGGACCGTCACACCGGCGCCCAGTCGCTCGACGCGCGCCGCCAATTCCTGCTGATCTCCCCCGCCGGGCACCATCACCACCGGCACCCCCGCTCCGAGCGCTTTCGCCAGCATGCCGTGACCGGCACCGCACACCGCCGCCGACGCGCGCGCCAGCACCTCGTCTTGACGCCCGGTGCCGGCGACGAGCTCGGCGATCCCCGACCCCGCACCGTCGCGCAGCTCTCGCACCGAGGGCAGATGCAGCCCCGACAGCACGACGCGCACGGGTCGTCCGAGCACGTTCACACCCAATCCGCGCAGCGCTCCGTCGGCGAGCCCGCCCTGTCCGGTCACCGCGGTCGACGGCGCGACCACGACGAGAGGATCCGGGGTCTGGCCGACGTCGAACAGCTCCCGCGTCGGCTCCCAGAGCAACGGGCCGACGAGGTGGGCATCGGCCGGCCAGTCTGGCCGGCGCACCTCCAGCGCGGGCAGCGTGGCGACCAGCCTGGCCACCGGTCGCTCTGCCACGGTCAGCCCGATCGAGGCGCGCGCCTGCTCGCGCTGCCGCGCACCCGAGGCGATGGCTCGTGCGCTCATAGCGCGGAGCGCGCGGTCGCGCAGCCGGCCGACGCCGCCGCGCCCGGCGGCCAGGCCCATGCCGATCGGCGGCAGACCCCGGGACTGGTCGTAGAGCGGGTGCGGCGAGAGTTCGGCCCACGGCAGCCCCGCGAGCTCGGCGCCCCAGGCTCCCGCACGGGTGATGATGTCGCTCACCACCACGTCGAATCGTCCGCACAGCCGCGGTGCCAGCAGCAACGCCATCCGGGCGGCACGAGTGCTGAGTTTCGCCCCGGCGTCGGCATCGTCGTCATCGTCGGCGGCCGCCAGTCCCGGCAGTTCGGCGACCTCTCCTCCGGTCAGAGCCGCCCCGGACCATCGGGTCCCGGTGAAGACGGTGGCTTCGTGACCGGCCGCGGCCAATCGCTCGGCAAGGGCGAACGCGGGAAACGCGTGGCCGGCCTCGTCACCGGCCACGACGGCCACGCGCATCGAAGGTACTTTAGTCCGCGGGATTCGCCTGCGGCTTCGCCTTCTTCTCCAGCGACGGCGCCGCCGCGGAGTCACCCTTCGGCAGCTCGCCCATGCTGGCGCGGATCTGCTCGAGCCGGGCGTGTCCGGCCAGCTTCGTGCTGGACGCCTCGACCTCGGCCATGCGCCCGGACACCGAGTTGCGCGCCAATTCGGCCGAACCGAGGGCATTGGCGTAACGCTGCTCGATCTTCTCGCGAACCTGGTCGAGGTTCGGGGTGTTGCCCGGCACGGTCAGTTCGCTCATCTGCTGCAGCGACGCGCTGACCTGCTCCTGCATCTTCGCCTGCTCGAGCTGCGTGAGCAGCTTGGAGCGCTCGGCCAGTTTCTGCTGCAACATCATGGCGTTGCGCTCCACGGCTGTCTTAGCTTCCGCGGCGGCGTGCAGCGACTGGTCGTGCAAGGTCTTGAGGTCCTCGACCGACTGCTCGGCGGTGACCAGCTGTGCGGCGAACGCCTCGGCGGCGTTCGTGTACTCGGTGGACTTCGCGGTGTCGCCGGCGGCCGTCGCCTGATCCGACAGGGTCAGCGCCTGGCGAACGTTGGCCTGCAACCGCTCGACGTCTTCGAGCTGGCGGTTGAGCTTCATCTCCAACTGGCGCTGGTTTCCGATGACGGCCGCGGCCTGCTGAGAAAGCGCCTGGTGCTGTCGCTGAGCGTCCTCGATCGCCTGCTGGATCTGGATCTTGGGATCGGCCTTCTCGTCGATCGTGGCGTTCCCCCAAGCCTTCATGTAGTTCCACAGCTTCACGAACGGGTTGGCCATCGCTTTTTACTCTTTCGTCTCGTTGTGCACGCCACACGACGGTCCGTGGACGGCTGATGGGATCAAATCTAACGTGCCGGATGCCTACGCGGCAGCCAGCTGGTCGGAATGGCCGCTCGACGGGCCCGTGGCGGCGACGACGACGGGCGCGGCCACCGGCGATGCGTCCTCGCCCCGCAGCGCGGTTCCCGCGTCGACGAGCAGGTCGGCCAATTCCAGGTCGAGGGCCTCGCAGATCGAGGCGAGCAACTCGCTCGACGCCTCCTTCTGCCCGCGCTCAACCTCGGACAGGTAGCCCAGCGACACCCGTGCGGCGGTGGAAATCTCCCGCAGGGTCCGCTGCTGAGAGGTCCGGGCTTGACGCAGGCCGGCGCCCAGCACCTCTCGCAGAAGCACGCCTTGCTCTGCCATCAAGCCTCCTTCGTCGCGCTGCTGTCCGCGCGCACCATCGTCAACAGTTCCTCCAACGCTCGTCTGGCCGAGGTTAGTCGAATTTCCCAGCGGCTGCCGGTCAGGTCCCACCGTTGGGTCACGACCTCGTCCGAGAGGACCCGTCGATGCGCGATTCCGCAGAAGACGGTCCCGGGCTCGTGTCCGTCCTGCGGCTCCGGTCCGGCGACCCCCGTAAGGGAAACGCCCCAGTCCGCTCCCGCATTCCGCGCGACGCCCAGCGCCAGTGCCCTCGCGGTACTGGCCGCGACCGGTCCGTCGGCGGCCAGCCTGCCGGGATCGGCTCCTCCGAGAGTCGCTTTGAGGTCCGTCGCGTACACGACGACCCCGCCTCGCAGGACCGCGCTCGCACCCGGGATTCCGGCGATCGTCGCCGACAACAGTCCGGCGGTCAAGGATTCGGCGGTCGCGACCGTGTCTCCGCGCCGGCGGAGCTCGGCGACGACGTCGGCGGCGACGGTGCCCGAACTCAGCGGATCAGTCACCGACGGACCCGCTTCGTGCGCGACGCCGCAGGGCCAGCGCTTGGTAGACGTAGTCGACGCCGGTCGCGACGGTGACGACCACGGCCGCGCCCATGACGATGTGAGCCGACCATTCCCACGGATGCGGCAGCGGCATCACGTAGAGACCGATCGCGATCGATTGCAGCAGCGTCTTCAGCTTGCCGCCGCGACTGGCCGGGATGACGCCGTGGCGCAGCACCCAGAACCGCAACACGGTCACGCCGACCTCGCGCGCGATGATGATCGCCGTGACCCACCACGGCAGGATGCCCAGGACCGACAGCCCGACCAGCGCGGCACCGATCAGTGCCTTGTCGGCGATCGGGTCGGCGAGCTTTCCGAAGTCGGTGACGAGGTTGTACTTGCGCGCGAGCCGCCCGTCGACCTGGTCGGTGACGGCCGCCACCGCGAAGATCACGAAGGCCGCCCACCGCCAGAAGGTCGACTGCCCGTCGTCGACGAGAAGCGCGACCACGAACACCGGGACGAGGAACAGACGAAGCACGGTCAGCAGGTTGGCGATATTCCACACCGACGGTGCGACCGGCACGGGGTCGCCGGCGACAGCCTCCCGGGCGCCCGGGGCGGTATCGCGCGCCGTCGCGCCGCCCTCGCAGATTTCCACCGCCTCAGCCTAGCTGCACGCCGATCGATCCGAGCGGTCGGGCAAACGGCAGTGCGTCGCCCTGCCGGGGCTACGCTGTTTGTCCATGACGTCTGAATCCGTTCCATCCGCCGTGCCTGTGGTCCGCCGCGCCCGCACTTCGGATGTGCCGCGGATCAAAGAGCTGATCGACGTCTACGCCGGCCGGATCCTCCTGGAGAAGAACCTCGTCACCCTGTACGAGTCGATCCAGGAATTCTGGGTGGCCGAGACCGACGAGGGCGTCGTCGGCTGCGGCGCGCTGCACGTCCTGTGGTCCGACCTCGGCGAGGTCCGGACCGTGGCCGTCGACCCCGCGTGTTCTGGCCGCGGCGTCGGCCACCGGATCGTCGCGCGCCTACTGGCCGAGGCCCGCAGCCTCGACCTGCACCGAGTTTTCGTCCTGACCTTCGAGACCGAGTTCTTCAGCAGGCACGGATTCGCCGAAATCGAGGGCACGCCGGTCACCCGCGAGGTGTTCGAAGAGATGTGCCGCTCCTACGACACCGGTGTCGCCGAGTTTCTCGACCTGTCCTACGTCAAGCCGAACACGCTGGGCAACACGCGGATGCTGGCCGTCCTCGACGACAGTCACGACCTGCCGGCAGCCGACTAGTCCGGCACGGGAACGCTAATCCCGTGTCTCGCCGGCGCGGGATTTCCGGACCGACGAGTAGACCAGGCTCGCGACCGTGGTCACCACCAGTGTCGCGCCGATCACTCCCAGCGACAGTCCGGTGGAGATCTCCGGGACCGAGACGTGCTCGCCACCGTTGATGAAGCCGAGCGTGTTCTCGTGCAGCGCGTGCAGGACCAGCTTCACACCGATGAACGCGAGGATGAACGAGAGCCCGTAGGAGAGGAACACCAGTCGGTCGAGCAGTCCGCCGATGAGGAAGTAGAGCTGTCGCAGGCCCATCAGGGCGAAAGCGTTGGCCGCGAACACCAGGTAGGGCTCCTGGGTCAGGCCGTAGATGGCCGGGATCGAGTCGAAGGCGAAGAGCAGGTCGGTGAAGCCGATGACGATCAGCACCAGCAGCAGCGGCGTCGCCATGCGGCGGCCGTCGACGCGGGTGAACAGCTTGTCGCCGTCGTAGTTCTCGCTGGTGCGCAAGTGCCGTTTCGCGAATCGCTCGATGCGGCCCTCTTTCGCGGGCTCGTCGCTCTCGCGAAGCATGTTGATGGCCGTCAGGATGAGGATCAGGCCGAACGCGTAGAACACCCAGCTGTACCGGGCGATGGCCGCGGCGCCGGCCGCGATGAAGACGCCGCGCATGACCAGCGCCATCACGATGCCCAGCAGCAGCACCTTCTGCTGATAGATCCGCGGTACCGCGAACTTCGCCATGATGACGACGAAGACGAACAGGTTGTCGACCGAGAGTGCCTTCTCGGTGACGTAGCCCGCGAAGTATTCACCGGCGAATGTGCCACCCCAGCGCCACCACACGAAGAAGCCGAAGGCTATCGCGATGCCGATGTAGACCGTCGACCAGAAGCCGGATTCGCGCAGCGTCGGCTCATGCGGGACGCGGACGTGCGAGACGAAGTCGAAGACGAACAGACCGAGTACCACCGCGCAGGTGATCACCCAGGTGAGCAGTGAGATATCCAACGGTTAAACCCTCCAGCGCGCAACACAAGGAAGCGATGCTGGAGGTCTCTCCCATCCGCGAAGCGGACCGGCGTCCCGGGAGTCGCGTTCCGGCGCGATCGGCGCACCGGATCTGCGACGCCGTACTGACGAGAGCGCCGTCGGTGGGGATACTCCCCTCCTGATCGTGCCTTCCAGTCTAGCCGGTCAGCCGGCGCCCGCCGACGGGTCCCCGCCGTTGATCGACGCGATGACGCCGGCCAGGTCCTCGGGCTTCACCAACACCTCGCGGGCCTTGGATCCCTCCGACGGTCCGACGATGCCGCGCGTCTCCATCAGATCCATCAGGCGGCCGGCCTTGGCGAATCCGACGCGCAGCTTGCGCTGCAACATCGACGTGGAGCCGAACTGACTGCTGACGACGAGTTCGATGGCCTGCAACAGATCGTCGAGATCACCGCCGATGTCGGCGTCGATCTCTTTCTTGTCGCCGGCCTTGGCCTCGGTGACGCCGTCGACGAACTCCGGTTGTGCCTGCTCTTTGGCGAATTCGACGACGGCGCTGATCTCCTCGTCGGTGATGAACGCGCCCTGCAGCCGGATGGGTTTACTCGCCCCCATCGGCAAGAACAGACCGTCGCCCATGCCGATGAGCTTCTCGGCCCCCGGCTGGTCGAGGATGACGCGGGAGTCGGTCAGCGACGAGGTCGCGAACGCCAGTCGCGACGGCACATTCGTCTTGATCAATCCGGTGACGACGTCGACCGACGGCCGCTGGGTGGCCAGCACGAGGTGGATTCCCGCCGCGCGCGCCTTCTGCGTGATGCGCACGATGGCGTCCTCGACGTCGCGCGGAGCGGTCATCATGAGGTCGGCGAGCTCGTCGACGATGGCGACGATGTAGGGGTACGGCTGGTAGACGCGTTCGCTGCCCAGCGGCGCGGTGATGTCACCCGAGCGGACCTTGGCGTTGAAGTCGTCGATATGGCGGACGCGACTCGCCTTCATATCCTGGTAGCGCTGCTCCATCTCCTCGACCAGCCAGGCCAGCGCGGCCGCGGCCTTCTTCGGCTGCGTGATGATGGGCGTGATCAAGTGCGGGATGCCCTCGTAGGGGGTCAGCTCGACCATCTTCGGGTCGATGAGGATCATCCGGACGTCGTCCGGCGTCGACCTGGCCAGCAGCGAGACCAGCATCGAGTTGACGAAACTCGACTTACCCGAGCCGGTGGAACCCGCGACCAACAGGTGCGGCATCTTCGCGAGGTCGGCGGTGACGAAGTCACCCTCGATGTCCTTGCCGAGACCGATGACCAGCGGATGCTTGTCCTTGCGGGTCTTCGGCGCCTTGAGGACGTCGGCCAGGCGGACCATCTCGCGATCGGCGTTAGGGACCTCGATGCCCACCGCCGACTTCCCCGGGATGGGCGCCAGGAGCCGCACGTTGTCGGTGGCCGCCGCATAGGCGATGTTGCGCTGCAGCGCGGTGATCTTCTCGACCTTGACGCCTGGTCCGAGCTCGACTTCGTACCGGGTGACGGTCGGTCCGCGCGTGTAGCCGGTGACCGCGGCGTCGATCTTGAACTGCTCCAGCACGCCGGTGATGCGATCGATCATCTCGTCGTTCGCGCGGCTTCCGCGCTTGGGCGGATCGCCGTCGATGAGCAGCTTGGCCGGCGGCAGCCGGTACGCCCGCTTGCGCGGCGGGCGCGCGGCGGGCGCCGCTCCCTGCTGTGCTCGACCCGCACCGACCGGAACGATCGGCTGAGTCACCTCGTCGCCGATGGGCATGGTCACCTGATTCGCGAGTTCGACGTCGTCGAGCGATCCCATCACCGCGGCCGGGGCGGGCACACCGTCGGGCGGATAGTTCTCGTGCGGCGTCGGCGCCCGCCGGGGAGCGCGCGGCGCACGGGGAATGCTCCCGTAGCCGAAGTCCACGTCGGAGGCGTCGGCGGCGCCGTCCTCGTCGGGGACGTCGTCATCCCACGGCGCCGGTACGGCGACCGGCTCCTCCGCGTCGTAGTCGTCGTAGGCGTACTCGTCGCCGTCGTCATATTCGTCGTAGGCGTACTCGCCGTCTTCGCCGTCGTAGTCATCGGCGAAGTCGTCGGCGCCCACCACGCCATAGCTTCCGACACCGGTGCCGAGGCCGAGATAGCCGCGGATGCCGTGGAAGATCTCGCGCGCCGAGTGGCGGCTGATTATCACCGCACCGCTGAGGCAGACCAGAACGAGCAACGGGACTGCGAGCCACACGGTGACACCGCTGGTCAGCGGCGTGCCCGCGGCGAAACCCAGAAATCCGCCTGCGGCGCTGCGGCCGTCGATGTCGGCGGGCTGTCCGGCCATCAGATGGATGAGCCCGAGGACGGCCAGTACGACGAGGAGCGCGCCCACCATGATCCGCGGCCGACGCACATGGTCGGCGGGACGGCGCATGAGCACCATGGCCGCCAGGAACAGGAGGACCGGAATCGCGAAGGCCCCGATGCCGACGGCCGCGCGAACCAGCGCGTCGATGAACGGGCCGACCGGCTCGGCGACGTGGAACCAGACGAACGCGACGAGTGCGGCCGCGAGGACCAGAAGGATCAGCGCGATCGAGTCGCGGCGCGGCTCGGGCGCCGCCGCGGACTCCTCGCCGTAGACGTCGGGGTCATCCGTGTGCTCGTAGTCGCTGCCGATCCGGGCGACGGACCCGACCGCCCGCGCGGCGAAGCCCCACACCGTCGCGATGCCGTGACCGACACGCGCTCCGGCAGTCGGGCGGTGCAGATCGACCGAGGCGTTGGAGACCCGGGTAGCTCGTTTGGACTGGTTGGCCCGACCGGTGCCGCGGGAATTCGCCGACCGCGTCGTCGAATTACGCGCTCCGCTGCGACTACCGGACGCCGCCGTGCGCCCGCCCGACGAGCGGGTCTTCGCCTTGGTCGATCCAGACCGGGCCGGTTGGGACTTGCCCGACCCGCGCGAAGCGGCCGAGCGCGCAGAAGAACGACTGGGTGCCTTCGAAGCCATGGGGAAACTCTAACGCCCCCGTTAACAAGAGTCACATACGCCACACAGGTTACGTATCCGCCGTGTCGTTTTCGTGACATCCGGTTCCTCCCGCACGAATTCGCAGATCCCGACGGGATCGCGTCGGGATATGTGGAACGGTGCGGGAGGAAGCACGTCGACGCCGCCGCGGAACCGTCCCGGACGCTGCTGCGTCAAAGAAGGTATGGACACACCGCCCTCTGATCCGAACGGAATCATCTATCGAGCGGCAGCGCTTGCGCACGGACTGAGCGACCGTGAACTGCGTCGAGCCAGCCAACCGGGCGAAGATCTGATCAAACTAGCCCCTGGCTGCTTCGCCCACACCATGCCGGGAAGCTACCCCGACGAACATCACCGTCGGTTCGCCTTGGCGGTCGCGGGCAAGCCCGACGCCGCCGGCGGAGTGCTGAGCCACCAATCTGCCGCCGCCGTGCACCGACTCGGTCTCCTGCACTGCGACTTTCGTCGCGTGCACTTCACCTCGGGAACCAAGTCGGGCGACATTCGGACAGTCCGGCACACCCACTCCGGGCAGCTGTCCGAGGACGAGGTCACCGTCGTCGACGGCGTCGCCGTGACGACTCTTGAGCGCACCGCTGTCGACCTGGCCTGCGCGAGCAGATTCCCGGGCGCACTGACCGTCGTCGACTCCGCGTTGCGCGCGGGCGCCGATCGCGAACTGATGGCCGACATCTGCGGTCGTCGCCGACGCGCAGGAGTCCGCATGGCCCGTCGTGCGATCGCGGTGGGCAACGCGAAGGCCGATAACCCCGGTGAGTCGTGGTGCCGTGCGCAGATGATCGCCGCCGGGCTCCCCGAGCCCACACTTCAGCGCGAGTTCTGGGCCGACGGCGCACAGTATTTCGTCGACTTCGATTGGGAGGGAAAGGTGGTCCATGAGTTCGACGGCGAGACGAAGTACACGAAGCTGCGTCGTCCGGGTGAGGATGCCTCGCAGGTCGTCATCCGGGAAAAGGTCCGCGAGGACCGGCTGAGGGGCTTGGGACTCACCGTCGACCGATCGACCTGGTCGGATCTGAAGTCCAACTCGATGATCCCGCGCCTCACCAAGGTTCTTCGGGCTCGCGGACTCCTGCCATAGCCGGTTCCTCCCGCACGAATTCGCATATCCCGACGGGATCGCGTCGGGATATGCGGATCGATGCGGGAGGAAGGCTAGCGGTTCACTTCGAGGACCGTCGGAATGATCATCGGCCGACGACGGTAGGTCTCGGCTACCCATCGGCCCACTGCACGCCGGATCGCCTGCGCGACCGCATGCGTCTCGGTGATGCCTTCGGACGCCAGCACGTCGAGCGCCTTGTTCACCACTTCGGCCGCCTCTTTGAGCGCGTCGGGATC
Organism: Gordonia araii NBRC 100433; assembly: GCF_000241265.1. GTDB lineage: Bacteria > Actinomycetota > Actinomycetes > Mycobacteriales > Mycobacteriaceae > Gordonia > Gordonia araii. The sequence continues at coordinate 35,945 of NZ_BAEE01000036.1, read as the reverse complement.
GTCGGAGAAGCCCCTGCCGGAGACCTCGGGCACCGATACGGGCTTGCCGGTGGCCGCGTCGACGGCGACGGTGATCGCGATGAAACCGCCTTCACCCAGCACGAGGCGCTCCGAGAGCGTCGACTCGCCGACGTCGCCGACGGACAACCCGTCGACGTAGACGTGCCCGACTGGCACCCGGCCGACGATGCTCGCCAGGCCGTCCACCATGTCGACGACGACGCCGTCCTCGGCGAGCACGATCCGCTCCGGGTCGACGCCGGTCGCCTCGGCCAACGCGGCGTTGGCGCGCAGATGGCGCCACTCGCCGTGCACCGGCATCGCATTGGTCGGGCGGACGGCGTTGTACAGGTACAGCAGTTCGCCGGCCGAGGCGTGCCCAGAGACATGCACCTTCGCGCTCTGCTGGGTGATGACCTTCGCGCCGCGCCGCACCAGACCGTTGACCACGGCGAAGACCGAGTTCTCGTTGCCCGGGATGAGCGACGACGCCAGGACGACCAGGTCGTTCTCGCGGATGTTGATCTGCCGGTGCTCACCGCGCGCCATCCGCGACAGCGCCGAGAGCGGCTCGCCCTGCGACCCCGTCGAGATGAGCACGAGACGGTCGTCGGGCAGGGACGCGGCGGTATCGAGGTCGACGACGACGCCGTCGGGTACCGAGAGGTATCCGAGATCCTGGGCGATCTGCATGTTGCGGACCATCGACCGGCCGACGAAGGACACGCGACGGTTGTGCCGGTGGGCGACATCGACGATCTGCTGGATCCGGTGCACGTGGCTGGCGAAGGACGCGACGATGACGCGCTGGCGCGCCTGGCCGATGACCTGGTCGAGCACGACGCCGATCTCGCGCTCGGGAGTGACGAATCCAGGAACCTCGGCGTTGGTGGAGTCCACGAGGAACAGGTCGACGCCGTCGTCGCCGAGTCGGCTGAACCCGGCCAGGTCGGTGAGACGGCCGTCGAGTGGCAGTTGGTCGAGCTTGATGTCGCCGGTGTGCAGCGCCAAACCGGCGGGAGTGCGGATGGCGACGGCGATGGCGTCGGGAATCGAGTGGTTCACCGCGAAGTATTCGCAGTCGAAGGCGCCGTGCTGGGTCCGCTGCCCCTCGGTCACCTCGACGAGCTTGGGGCGCTGTCGGTGCTCGCGGCACTTGGCCTCGACCAGTGCCAAGGTGAACCGCGACCCGACGACGGGGATGTCGCCGCGCAGCCGCAGCAGGAAAGGCACCGCGCCGATGTGGTCCTCGTGTCCGTGGGTGAGGATGATCGCGGCGACGTCGTCCATCCGGTCTTCGATGTAATGGAAGTCCGGGAGGATGAGGTCGACGCCGGGCTGAGCATCCTCGGGGAACAAGACCCCGCAGTCGACGATGAGCAGCTGGCCGTCGTATTCGAAGACCGTCATGTTGCGGCCGATCTCGCCGATGCCGCCGAGCGCGACCACCCGCAGTCCGCCCTTGGGCAGCTTCGGCGGAAGCCCGAGCCGGTCGACCGGCAGGGGCCTGGCCGCTGGTGCTCCCCCGCCCGGCCCGCCGGACTTCTTCTTCCGCTTCTTCGGCTTCTTCGACGCCGCCTCGGCCGACGGCTGCACATTCGCCGTGTTGTCCGCGCGGGCTGGTGCCGCTTGCGACTCTTCCGACGGTCGCCGATCGGCGGGCTGATCCTCCCGGGCGGCCGGCGGCTCCTGCGCCGAGACGGCGGGCGGCTCCACCGGCGGTCCGGACGGCCGGCTCGCGCTACGCCGCCGGCGTCGCGCGCCGGGCTGATCGGTGCCGGGCTGCTCGGTGCCGGGCTGCTCGGTCACGAGAGCACGCTCGCGGCTCGAAGGTCGGCGATGAGGGCCTCGATCTGTTCACCGTCGGCGGGTACCTGCGGAAGGCGCGGGTCGCCGACGTCGAATCCCTGGATTCGCAGCGCGGCTTTGACCATCGTGACGCCGCCGAGTCGCGACATGGCCCGGTAGAGCGGTGCCATGGACAGGTTGAGGTCGCGCGCCTTGTCCAGATCACCGTTACCGACGGCGATGTGCAGGTCGCGCAGCCGGTCGGACACCAGGTGGCCGATCACGCTGACGCAACCGACCGCGCCGACGGAGAACCACGGCAGGTTCAACCCGTCGTCGCCGGAGTAGTAGTCCAGCCCGGTCTCGGCGATCATCTCCGCCCCGCCGACCAGATCGCCCTTCGCATCCTTCACCGCGACGATGTTCGGGTGCTCGGCGAGCCGCCGCATGGTGTCGTCGGCGACGGGCACCACCGAACGCGGCGGAATGTCGTAGACCATCACCGGCAGGTCGGTGCCGTCGGCGACGGCGGTGAAATGCGCGAGCAAGCCGGCCTGCGGGGGCTTCGAGTAGTACGGCGTGACGACCAGCAGACCGTGCGCACCGGCCTTCTGCGCATCCTGCGCGAAGACGACGCTCTCGGCGGTGTCGTAGGTCCCGACGCCGGCGACGATCTTCACACGATCGCCGACCGCGTCTCGGACGGCGTGCAGCACTTCGAGCTTTTCGTACGGCTGCGTGGTCGGCGACTCACCGGTGGTGCCGGCGAGGATCAGGCTGTCGACGCCCTTGTCGGCCAGGTGGTTGGACAACTCCGCGGCCTTCTCGAGGTCCAGCGAACCGTCGGCGGAAAACGGGGTCACCATGGCCACGCCGATCGTGCCGAAGGCACGCTCGGACGTCGGGGTCTCACCTGCGCTCATAGTCGGTAAGGCTACCCGCTCATCCCTCCAGAACGTACGGCGAGGTGGCCACTTCGGTGCCGTCGGGCAGCGCCGAAATCTCGAAGTCGCCGAACACCGTCGGAGCCGCGTCGACGAGCTGCCGCAGGCACTCGACGGCCAGCTGGCGGATCTCCACGTCGGCGTGCTCGGTCGCGCGCATACCGATGAAGTGCCGCCACGCCCGGTAGTTGCCCGTCACGACGATCTTCGTCTCGGTGGCGTTCGGCAGCACCGACCTGGCAGCCTGACGCGCCTGCTTCCGCCGCAGGATCGCATTGGGAACGTCGGCGAACTTGGCTTCCAGCCGCGTCAGGAGTTCGGTGTAGGCGGCGCGGCTCGCGTCGGTCGCCTCACGGAACAACTCCTCCAGCTCGTCGTCGCCCCGGATCGCGGGCGGCGCGACGACGCTCGCGTCGTGCTCGGGGACGAAGCGCTGCGAGAGCTGCGAGTAGGAGAAGTGCCTGTGCCGGATCAGCTCGTGCGTGCACGAGCGCGAGATGCCGGTGATGTAGAAGGTGACGGTCGCGTGCTCGAACAGCGACGTGTGCCCCACCTCGAGCACGTGGCGCAGGTACCCGGCGTTCGTCGCGGTGCGCGGATTCGGCTTGTCCCAGCTCTCGTAGCAAGCGCGGCCGGCGAACTCGATGAGGGCCTCGCCGCCGTCGGTGTCGGTGCTCCACGGAACGTCGGGCGCGGTGAACTGGGTCGACGCGACCAGCTGCACCTTCAGGGGGACGATCTCGGACACTGCTGATTCACTGCCTTCTTTTGGCCAATGCCATGGTCGGAGTAGGGGGTGATTCACTAGATTAGCTGTATGTTCACCACCGCCGGATCGGTGCGCCGCGCACGAGGGCCGCTCGTCGCTCTCGTCGCGCTGGTGATCGCTCCTGCCGCGACGACCGTCACGGTCGCACCCGCGCAGGCCGCGCCGCCGCCGGCCCGGGTGAAGATCGACGGCGCGTTCAACACCCGCACGCTGGCGAACTACAAGACCAACCAGGGCAGGGCGATCTCGGCGAAGGTGATCCGCAGCAGCGATCTGGGCGGGCTGACCCCGGCCGGCGAACAGGACCTCAGGCGGCTCCGCGTGCGCAGCGTCATCGACCTCCGGTCCGACCCCGAACGCCAGCTGCGGCCCAACCGTCCGGCTCCCGGCGCCCCGACCTTCGTCGCCGACGTCATGCGCCTCGCCCCGTTCTCCGGCTACTCGAACTTCCCCGGCATGTATCGCACCTTCGTGGACAACCCGGGCGCGCTCGAGGCGTGGCGGAAGATGCTCCTGAAGGTGACGCAGACCGCTGGCCGCAACGACGCCGTCGTCATCAACTGCACGGCCGGCCGTGACCGATCCGGTTGGGCGATGGCTCTGCTTCTGCGGCTGCTCGACGCACCGATGGCCACGATCGAGGCCGATTTCCAGGCACAACGGGACGGGGTCGACGTCGAGTGGGTGCGTGGAGCGTTCCGGCACGCCGACGCGCTCTACGGCAACTGGGACAACTACGTCCGGATCGGCCTGCGGATGACACCGCAAGACGTCAACGCGTTGCGCAGCGCTTTGCTCGCCCGCTGAGCGAACCGGACTCGATTCCATTTACAGTCAGGGCATGCGGATGCTACCCCGACTTCTCGCTCTCCCCCTCGTTGCCGCGTCACTCGCTTTCGGCGCGCTGGGGGCGCCCGCCGCGCTCGCCGTGCCGCCGGTCAAGTCCGATCCTCGACTGGTCAAGCTGGTCGGTACCGAGAACACGCGCACCTTCGCGACCTACCGGACGACCGACGGTCACTCGCTGAACCCGCGGGTGCTGCGCAGCGACAACCTGTCCAAGCTGACCAACGGAGACGAACGGAAGCTCGCCCGCCTCGGATTGGCGACGGTGATCGACCTGCGCACGACGGTCGAACGCCAGATTCAGCCGGACCGGTCGATTCCGCGCACCCGCCACTTCGACGAGGACATCTTCGGCCTCGACCTCGTCGAGGCGGTGGACCTCGACTCCGCCTACGCCTACTTCGTCACCGACGCCGGGGCGCGCGCCGGATTCGCCAACACCCTGCGACTCGTGTCCAGAACGCTGGACCGGGGCCGTACCGCCCTATTCCACTGCAGCGCCGGCAAGGACCGCACCGGCTGGACCGCCGCGTTGCTGCTCACCATCGCCGGGGTCGACCGCGCCACGGTCGAGCGCGACTACCTTGCGTCCAACAAGTTCCGGCACACTTCGCCCGCCGATCCTCTTCAAGGCGTGCGGCTGTCGTACCTGCGCACTTCGTTCGCCACCGCGAACCGCGTATACGGGAGTTTCGACGGCTACCTGCGCAAGGGGCTGCGCCTGTCCGACCAGGAGATCACCGCACTGCGCGACCGCCTGCGCGCCTGACCGGTCCAGCACCGTTTCGGCCAACCTGCACCGATCGATGCAGGAGCGGCGAAACGAGGCGGGATCGGTGAACTCAGCGGACCGGACTAGGCCAGGATCGCGCTCAGCCGCGCCGCGGTGTCTTCATGGCCGTGGACGGCGATCGAGTCGATTCCCAAGTCCGCGACCGGGCGGTCGTTGCCGCCCTCGTCGAGCCGGTCGCCGAAGAACAGGATGTCCGCGGTGCCCAGGTCGAGAATCTCCATGAGCCGTCGGGCTCCGTAGGCTTTGTCGATGCCCTTGCGGGTGATGTCGACCGATGTCGATCCGCCGCTGCGGACCTCCAGGTCGGGCAGCCGTTCCGCGGCGTACGCGCGCAGCGATTCCTTCTTGCGGCCATCGGGATCCCATGCGGCCTTGGCGTCGACCGGCGCCTGTTGCCCCAGCGCGCTGAACGTCACCTGGCTACCGCGATCCTCCAGGATCGGGCCCCACGTCTTCGACTCCCAGAGGCCCAGTTCGCGGGCCCCCTCTTCGACGACGGTCAGCGCGCGGCGCTTCTGGTCCTCGCTGAGGTCCTCCTTGTACACCGTCTCCCACTCACCATCGGCAAACCTCATGTAGTGGGTGCCGCACGTCGGCATCAGGTGCAGATCCGCCAACCCGTCGAAGATTCCGATCCGCCCCAGAACCTGGCTGCGGAACTGGGTCTCGTTTCCTCCGGAGATGATGCAGACGGCGGCCTCGCCGAGCAGTCGGCGCATCAGGTCGACCATCTCGTCGGTCAGTGGGCTCTTCGACGCGGCCAAGGTGTCGTCGAGGTCGAACATCACCAGCGAATAGGACTTGCCGTCAACTGAAACCGCCACCAGTACCCACCTCGTCGTGCGCCGGCAGGCCGCTCCTGCCGAAAGACCGCTCTACTTTGTCATTTTCGGTGAGCACATGCCAAAGCGGGCGTCAGGCAGTCGGCTGCGTCTCGTCGGCGCCGGCGGTTGCGCGCCCCTTGTACCAGTTGGTGAAAGTGATCGGAATGATGAAGCCGAGCGCCTGGGCGACGATGTCCGCGGTGTCGCCGAGTTCGCGGCGATAGATCACCCACACGGCGATCGCGGTCGCGGTGAAGGCGAGGGCCCAGACCGTGGTGATCGCGCGATTGATTCGGCGGAACTTCTCGGTGCCCCAATACTCTTGGGGTACTTCACGTTTCGCAATGCCTTCGGTGAACGGCTTGCCGATGGCGAGCGATCCCCACGCGGTGAGCGCCAGCCAGCCGAAGGCCAGGGCACTGTCGTACCGGTGAAACTCCGAGTTCTCGGTGACGAAGCCGACGATGGCGACCAGGACGAAGAACACGATGGCGCTGATCTCGAGGATCTGGGCGTCGGGTGTGATCCCGTGACGGCGGTCGTCGAGGATCAGCGCGAGGCCCACGATCACGGCGGCAACCGCCGCCCAGCGCCAGGACGTGTCGCTGATACTCGCGACGACGGCGTAGGCGATCCAGGGTGCGAACCCGCGCAGAATGGTCATGCCCGCTCCTCGCATCGGCTTTCGGTGATGAGACGAGGCTAGATCCTCACCGCTTCCCGGCTCGGCGCTTTGCCCCAGAAGCGCTGCTATCGCACAGGCCGGTAGTTCACGAAGCGGTAGCGCTCCCCCGACTTCGAGAGCAACCAGTCGCCGGTGTAGAAGGCCTCCCATCCGGGGCCGATCGGCGGCGCGAAGGCGTCGGCATCGGGGACCTCAACGTCGATCTCGGTCACCCGCAGCTCGGTGGCACGATCCATCGCCACCCGGTAGACCTCGGCGCCGCCGATCACCGAGACCGGCTCGCCGTCGGCGAGGACGAGCGCCTCGTCGAGGGTCCGCGCCCGGACAGCCCCCTCGGCGCTCCACGCGTCGTCGCGGGTCAGCACGATGTTGCGCCGGTGCGGCAGCGGACGGAACTTCGGCGGAAGCGAATCCCAGGTCTTGCGGCCCATGATCACCGGATAGCCGATGGTCAGTTCCTTGAAGCGCGCCATGTCTTCAGGAACGCGCCACGGAATCGCGTTGTCCCGCCCGATCGCCCCGTCGCGCGCCTGCGCCCACACGAGTTGGACCCTGACCGGAAGCGCGACCCAACTCTCGCTCACACGGCCACCGGCGCTTTGATCGCCGGATGCGATTGGTAGTCGAGCACCTCGACGTCCTCGAACTCGTAGGCGTCGATCGAATCCCGCTGACGCAGACGGAGTTTCGGGTATGGGAACGGCTCGCGGGAAAGCTGCGTCGTCACCTGTTCGACGTGGTTGTCGTAGATGTGGCAGTCGCCGCCGGTCCATACGAAGTCGCCGACGCCCAGACCCACCTGCTGAGCCACCATGTGCGTCAGCAGCGCGTAGGAGGCGATGTTGAACGGCACGCCGAGGAACAGATCCGCGCTGCGCTGGTAGAGCTGACAGGACAGCTTGCCGTCGGCGACGTAGAACTGGAAAAAGGCATGGCACGGCGGCAGCGCCATCTGCGGGATCTCGCCGACATTCCATGCCGAGACGATGTTGCGCCGCGAGTCGGGGTTGGCCTTGAGCATCTCGATGGCGTTGGCGATCTGGTCGACGTGCTCCCCCGACGGTGTCGGCCAGCTTCGCCACTGGACCCCGTAGACCGGGCCCAGGTCGCCGTTCGCGTCGGCCCACTCGTCCCAGATCGTCACCCCGCGCTCCTGCAGCCAACGGACGTTGGAATCGCCGCGCAGGAACCACAGGAGTTCGTAGACGATCGACTTGAGGTGCACCTTCTTCGTGGTGATCAGCGGAAAGCCCTCACCCAGGTCGTAGCGCAGCTGGTGCCCGAAGACGCTGCGGGTGCCCGTGCCCGTCCGGTCGGCTTTGGGGGTGCCGTTCTCGAGCACGTGACGCAGCAGGTCCTCGTACGGGGTGGGGATGGACGCGCTCATGGGTCGAGTCTATCCAGCACGCCACCAGGCGCGTCGCAGGCACGACGACGGCAGCGGACTATCCGCTGACTGAAACCGGTGACATCGGCGCCCGAACTCCTTACTCTCAATGTTGAGACAGAAATCTTGATCCGTTTCATTCTGTCGGATCCAGTCCAGCCCACGGGGAGAGCGGCGATGGCGCCAAATCTGAAGAACGTCCAGTCCGACGCGAGGAGAATGATCCGGTCTGCCTTGGCGCAGGTCAGTTCTGCCTATCCCAGCCGGCCGGCGCCGCTCGCGCAGCCGCCGGCCGAATCCGGGCTCGAGCCTGTGATGGGCGAAGCCGGCATGCCGTACTTGGGCAGTGTGTTCGAGATGCTCAACGACCCGCTCAAGGTGTCCATGGAGCGCTATGAGCGTTACGGCGGAGTTTCCTGGGGCCGCAGCATCGGGATGAACCTGGTGACGCTCGTCGGGCCGGCTGAGGTTGAGGCTGCGTGGATGAACAAAGAGAAAGCACTCTCCTCCGAGCACGGCTGGGAGCCAATGATCGGCCCGTTCTTCCGCCGCGGGATCATGCTCATGGACTTCGAGGAGCACATGCATCACCGGCGCATCATGCAGCAGGCGTTCGCCCCGGCCCGGCTGCGCGGCTACCTCGGGATCATGACCCCACATATCGACAAGACCCTCGCCAACTGGGACGTTGGTGCCGGATTCCCGGTCTACTCCCGGGTGAAGGACCTGGCGCTGACCCTCGCCACCGAGGTATTCATGGGCGCGGCGGTAACCGAGAAAGAGGCGCACCGACTCGAGTCGTCGTTCGAGGCCGCCGTGCGCGGTGGACAAGCGTTGATACGGGCCGATATCAAGGTCGGCACCTGGGCGCGGGGCCTACGGGGGCGCGAGGCGCTGCAGGAATACTTCCGCTCCGAGATCGCGACGCGGCGGGCCGGAACCGGCGACGACCTGTTCACCGTCCTGTGTCACACCGAGAGCGACGACGGTGAGACCTTCACCGACGAAGACGTCGTCAATCACATGATCTTCGTGATGATGGCGGCCCACGACACCAGCACGATCGCCCTGTCGATGCTCACCTACTTCCTCGGCCGCAACCCCGAGTGGCAGGACCGCCTCCGCTCCGAATCGCTGGCGCTGGGCAAAACCGCCATAGACTACGAGGACATCGACAAACTGCCCAGTCTCGACTTGGCACTCAAAGAGACCTTGCGCATGAACGCCCCCGTCGGGATGCTGTTCCGGATGGCGATCCGCGATACCGACATCCTCGGCAAGTACATCCCCAAGGGCACCCTCATCGCCATCCACCCGTGGGCGACGATGCTGCTCGACGAGTGGTGGCCCGAACCCACCAAGTGGGATCCGGAGCGCTTCTCCCCCGAACGCCGCGAGGACAAGGTGCACCGCTTCGCCTGGTCGCCGTTCGGCGGCGGCGCCCACAAGTGCATCGGCCTCTACTTCGCGGGCATGGAGATCAAGGCGATCATGCACCAGATGCTGCAGCGGTTCGAATGGTCGGTCCCTGACGACTACCGGCTCGAACTGACCTATGGAACCGGCCCTACCCCGGCCGACGGCCTGCCCGTAGATTTCCTCCGACGTAGCTAGCGGCACGGGGGAGCAGCGCCCGTCTGAGCAGCCGATCCGTGGTGGGCTCGCGCTCGGGTCGTTCGACCATCGGAGCCGTTGCCACGGACTCATTTCACCGCTACGAACGCGGCGCCCCTCTCGCGGTCCAGGTAGGTCTCGGCCTTGTTGCGGAGGAAGAAGACGTACACGCCGAGCGAGATCGCGATGGTCACGGTGACGTAGGCGATGAACCACGGCACCCGGTCGGCGTTCTTGGCCGCCTGGTAGATCAAGGGTGCCGTGCCCCCGAAGATCGAATTGGCCAGGGCGTAACCCAAGCCGACGCCGAGTGCCCGGATGTGCGACGGGAACAACTCCGCTTTGACGAGCGCATTGATCGATGTGTAGCCGGTGATGATCACGTAGCCGCCGCACACCATCGCGAGCGAGGCCAGCGCGGTATGGAAGGTGGGCAGGAACGTGATGAGGAAGTACGTGTAGACGACGCCGCCAACGCCGAAGAAGACCAGCATCGGTTTTCGGCCGATCCGGTCGCTGATAGCGCCCCCGATGGGCTGGATCAACATCAGGAAGATCAGTCCGATCAGATTGACCCACGTGGCCGTCATCGCACGGTCGTCGGCGTAGGCCGCCTTCACGATCGCTGGCGCGTTCACGCTGTAGACGTAGAAGGCGAGCGTGCCACCCATGGTGATGAGGAAGCAGAGCACCAGCGACCGCCAGTAGCCGACGAGCAGTTCGCGCACGGTCCCCGACGACGTGTCCTCCCCCGCCCGGACGGCCGCCAGCTGCTCGTCCGACAGCGACTCGTCCATCGTCCGGCGCAGCCAGAACACGACGATCGCGCCGAGCCCGCCGATGAAGAAGGCGATCCGCCAGCCGAACTCGGAGACCTGGTCGGCGGTGAACAGCGACAGGAGTACGAGCAGCGTGAACTGCGCGAGGACGTGTCCGCCGACGAGCGTCACGTACTGGAACGACGAGAAGAAGCCACGACGCTCACGGGTGGCCGCCTCGGACATGTAGGTGGCCGACGTTCCGTACTCGCCGCCGGTGGCGAACCCTTGCACCAGCCGGCACGCCACCAGGATGACGGCGGCGGCCACGCCGATCGTCTCCCGACCGGGCACCAGCGCGATGACGAACGAGCACGCCGCCATCAGCGAGACGCTGACGGTGAGCGCGGCGCGGCGACCGCGGCGGTCGGCGAAGCGGCCGAAGAACCACGACCCCACCGGCCGCATCACGAAGGTGACCGCGAAGATCGCGTAGACGTAGACGGTCGAGTTCTTGTCGGCCGCGTCGAAGAAGTGGCGCTCGAAGTAGGTGGCGAACACGGTGTAGACGTAGACGTCGTACCACTCGACCAGGTTGCCGCTCGATCCGCGCAACGTATTCCAGATGGCGCGCCGGGTTGCCGCCGGCGTCGAACGTGGCGGCGCGACTTCGGTTATCGTCATTCGCCTGCCCGGGCCGCTCCCGGCCCTACTCCCCCATCAGTTGCGCGGCAACCGTCGCACCCAGCTCCCAGCACGCTTCGCGGTCCTCCTTGGTCGGCGCCCCGGACACCACCACGAATTCGGTGGCCTTGATCCAGCCGAGCCCCGTCGTGATCGTCGTGATCGCCTTCTCGGCACCCTCGGTGCCCTGGTTACCGTGAAGGTACGCGCCGAACGGGCGCCCCTGCGTCGAATCCAGGATCTGGTAGTACGCGGAGTCGAACGCATGCTTCAACGCGCCGCTGATGTACCCGAGATTCGCCGGGGTGCCGAGGAGATAGCCGTCGGCCTCCAGGAACTCGGCGGGCGACACGTGCAGCGCCGCCCGGCGGACCACCTCGACGCCCTCGATGTCCGGGTCGGTGGCCCCGGCGACCACCGCCTCGAACATCTCCTGGCAGTGCGGCGACGGTGTGTGGTGGACGATGAGCAACCGGGCCATGGGTCTGCCCCTTTCAGCGACGTTCGGGGTCCGACGAGCGGTACTGCGCGACGGCCGTCTTCATCATCTGACGGGCGCGGGTCCGGTCGCCGGCGTAGTCGTAGGCGCGGGCGATCCGATAGGTGTTGCACCAGTCGTCCGGGTCGGCCTCCCATTCCGCGCGGACCTGGTCGAACAGGGCATCGGCCGCGTCGCGTTCGAGGCGTCCCGACGGGCGCCTGGGCAACCCGGACACGTCGAGATCGCGTCCTTGTTCCCCGGCGGCGGCGGCCAACCGCTGGTGCCACAGGCCCGCCGAGAGCGTCGAATAGATCATCCACGCACCGAGCACGGGCAGGATCAGCACACCGAGCCCGACACCGATTCCCGTCGGCGTGCCGGCGGCGATGAGCTGCACGCCGCGCCAGCCGAGGATCGCCATGTACATGATCAAGCCGAGCACGAGGAAGCCGATCATCAGCAGAATCGGCAACGAACTGCGTTTGGAGGTGTCGGCGCTCATCGTCGCGAATCCCTACGAGAGGTTCATGAACTTGTCGAGGCCGACGGTCAGCCCCGGGTGCCCGCCGATCTCGCGGACGCCGAGCAGCACGCCCGGCACGAATGAGGTCCGGTCGATCGAGTCGTGCCGGATGGTCAGGCTCTCCCCCTGGGTGCCGAACAGGACTTCCTGGTGGGCCACGAGCCCCGCGAGCCGCACCGAATGCACGTGCACGTCGCCGACGAGTGCGCCTCGCGCACCCTGCAGCCCGGTCGACGTGGCGTCGGGCATCGGTTCCAGGCCGGCCTCGGCTCGCGCGGCCGCGATGAGCTCGGCCGTGCGCGTCGCGGTGCCGGACGGTGCGTCGGCCTTCTGCGGATGATGCAACTCCACGACCTCGGCGGAGGTGAAGAACCGCGCGGCCTTCTCGGCGAAGTACATGGACAGGATGGCGCCGATGGCGAAGTTCGGGGCGATCAGCACACCGACACCGGGTTTGGCGTCAACCCACGACCGCACGGTTTCGAGGCGGTCGGCGGTGAAGCCCGTGGTCCCCACGACCGCGTGGATTCCGTTTTCTACCAGGAACTCCAGGCTGTCCATCACGACGTCCGGATGGGTGAAATCGACGACCACCCGGGTCTCGCTGTCGACGAATGCCGACAGGTCATCCCCCTTGTCGACGCCGACGGTGAAGTCGGTGTCCGGCGCCGCGTCGACCCCCGCCACGATCGCCTGCCCGACCTTGCCCTTGCTGCCGAGCACCCCGACGCGAATGCTGTCCGCCATTTGCCACTCTCCTCCGTCGCTGATCGTCGTCGAGTCTAGTGACCGCACCACCGCCCGGGCGACGCGCGGCCACCCCGACCGTGCCGCTACTGTCCAAGAATCTGGACACCTGTGACCGCCGCCACGGGCGACAATCGCCACGTACCGGATACGGCGCGCGGTTTCTGCTCGCCCCGACTCACGTCGGGGGCACACCGCCGCACAGCACCAGAGGGAAGCGAGTGAAACGATGTTGAGGTTCGACAACAAGGTCGCGGTGGTCACCGGAGCGGGCCGCGGTTTGGGGCGTTCACACGCCGAGCTGCTCGCTTCGCGGGGCGCATCGGTCGTCGTCAACGACGTCGACGCGACCGCAGCCGAAGAGGCGACCGCCGCTATCAATGCCGCGGGCGGGAAGGCAGTCGCCAACAGCGACGACGGCGATGGTGTCGGCGACGGTCGCCTACCTCGCGAGTGACGAGTGCAGCGTCGCCGGCGAGATCATCCTGACCCAGGGCGGCCTGATGCAACGACTGGCCTTGGCGATGAACGAGGGTTACACGAACCCGGAATGCACGCCCGAAGACATCCAGGCGCACCTCAACGAGATCCTCGACGACTCGACGGCCAAACCGCTGGGCGGAATCGGCACCGACGACGAGACGTCACTGCTCGACATCGTCTGATGACGGTTCGGAACGGCCCGCGACTATCTCGTCGCGGGCCGTTTCGATGGCCAGATCGACCGGTTCAGCTCGCCAGGTGGTGGCGCGGCTCAGCCGGGAACCGGTCGATCCAGGGCTGCGCCTCCTCCAATTGGGCGGCGAGCTGCAGGAGTGCGGCGTCGGCGCCCAGCGTGCCGTTGAACTGGACGCCCAGCGGCAGGCCGTTGTCGGTCCAGTAGGTCGGGACGGTGATCGCCGGGCGGCCGGTCAGGTTCGCGAGTTGCGTGTAGGGCACCCATCCGATGTTGTCCTCGATCATCTGGTCGATGACTCCGCTGAGGACCAGCGCTTTCCCGGCGCGGACGCGATGGACGACCCGCGCCGCCACCTGCAGCGGCGCCGGCGTGTCCAATTCGCCGACCTTGATCGGCGGGCGGGCCATCGTCGGGGTGAGGTAGAAGTCGTGGTCGGCGTAGAAACGTTCCATCGCGTGCGTGTACTCGGTGGTCCTTCGCAAGGCCTGCATAAGTGCCGCGACGCCGTTCGCCCGTCCGATCTCGGCCACCGCCAGGGTGTCCGGTTCGAAGTCGCCGTCCTTCGCGCCCGTGCGCTTCTTGATGTCGGCGATCTGCCCTTCCAACTGCGCGAACCAGATCGTCAAGAAGGTTTCCGCGAGCGCCTTGTCGTCATAGGGCGGCTTGACCTCCTCGACCTGGTGGCCGAGATCGGTCAGCAGCTGCGCCGTCGCCGCCATGGCCTTGACCGCCTCCGGTTCGGCGCGGCCGGTGATCGCCGAGTGCGCCGAGAAGCCGATCTTGAGCTTGCGCGGCTTCTTCTTGATCGCCTCGGCGAACTTCCGCGTCGGCAGTGCCGCCTGGTAGTCGGCGAGGCGGTTGCGACCGACGATCGCGTCGAACAATCCCGCGTTGTCGCGCACCGACCGCGATACGACACCGTCGACGGCCATGCCGAACATCAGCTCGCCGGTCTGCGGCCCGTACGGCGCGAGGCCGCGGCTGGGTTTCAAGCCCACGAGTCCGTTGCACCCTGCGGGGATGCGGATCGACCCGCCGCCGTCGTTGGCGCCCGCGGCCGGCACGACACCTGCCGCAACCGCGGCGGCGGACCCGCCCGACGAGCCGCCCGGAGTGCGCGAGGTGTCCCACGGGTTGCGGCACGGACCCCACAACGCCGACTCGGTGATGCCCTTGGACCCCAGCTCCGGCGTGGCGGTTTTACCGAAGACGACCAGGCCAGCCGCCAGGAATCGGTCAGTGATCAGTGCGTTCTCGGTGGCGACATCGTTGCGCAGTGACTGCGAACCCGCCGTCGTCGGGTATCCCCGATACTCCTGGCCGAGGTCTTTGACGAGGAATGGAACACCCGCGAACGGTCCGGTCAACTCGCCGTCGACCTGCTCGTCGGCTTCCTTGTCGATGTCGATGACGATGGCGTTGAGCTTGCCGTTGACCTGGCTCGCCCGTTTGCGGGCCAACTCGAGCAGTTCTTTCGCTGTGACCTGCTTGCTTGCCACCAGCTCTGCCAAGCCGGTCGCGTCGTAGCCCATGTACTCGTCCAGATTCACTCGACCCTCCATCGCCGATCACCGATTCCGCAGCGCCCGCAAACGACCGCCCGCGACCGACCCTATCGGTTCGTTCGGCGCACACCGGGTGAAAGCACGAGCAGGGGCGGTGAATTCGCGTCCACGACCCGCGCTAATCTTCTAGGAATTGCAACCTGTTCTAACCAGGAGTTGTGGCTTGCCGAACCTGTCGCGCCGAAGTCTCATCCAGTCCGTCGCCGTGACCGCCACCGGGTTGGGCATCGCGAATGCCGCGGGGCCGGGCGCCTCGGCGGCCTCCCCCGGCGGCTATCTCGTCGGAGCGGGGAAAGGTGACTTGACCGGCGCCATCGCCGGACAGGGCATGATGGGCTACTCCGATATGGACCAGGTGGCCAACGGCCTGCTTCAGCGCACCTGGGCCCGGGCGTTCATCGTCGCCGACGCGGCGACGGGAAAGCGGGTCCTGTTCATCAACGCCGATCTGGCGTGCGTGTTCACCTCGCATCACTCGACGCTGCTCGCGGAGCTGGCGAAGCGTTACGGCAACACCTACAACCTGCACAACGTCAACATCAACGCGACGCACAACCACAACTCGTGCGGTGGGACGTCATGGGACTACGCGTACGTGCTGGCCGCGAAGGGCCACCGCCGCAACTCTTTCGCCGCGGAGATGGCAGGGCTGCTCGAAGCGGTCGCCCAGGCTCACGACAGTCTCGCCCCGGGAACGGTCGAACTGGGCCGGACCGAACTGCACAACGCGAGTGCCAATCGATCGCAGCCCGCCTTCGACCTCAACCCCCGGTCCGATAAACGCCACTTTCCCGACAAGATCGACCCGCAGGTCACGGCTCTCCGACTGCGCCGCGGCGGCGAGGTGATCGGCGAGATCACCTGGTTCGCCACCCACGGCACCTCGCTGACCGACGCCAATTTCCTCATCTCGTCGGACAACAAGGGCTACGCGGCCTATCTCGCCGAGCAACGGAGCCCGGGCGTCATCAGCGCACACGCGCAGACCAACGCCGGTGACATGTCCCCCAATCTGTGGCTGCGCAAGATGAATCCAGGCGGCCCCACCGAGAGCAACCGGGCCAATCGCGTCATCATCGGCCGTCGCCAGGACCGGGCGGCGCAGAACGCACTCGGGCAGGCCGGACCGATGACGCGCACCGGCGTCGACGCATCGGCGCGATACGTCACGCTCTCCGACATCACCGTCAGCGGCGACTTCACCCCGCACGGGCGGACCGTCCGCACCACGCCGGCCATGATGGGCGCCGCGGCGGTCGCCACGAGCCAAGAGGAGAACACGCGCAGCCAACTCGGATTCATCCACGAGGGCGCCCGCAACGAATTGGCTATCGCGCTGGGCGCCGACGCGGTGCCGACCCCGGAACCGTGGATCGCCGACAGCCAAGCGCCCAAGGCGATCATGTTTCCGCTCGGGCTCCTGCCGCCCCAGCCGTGGGTCGAGCAGACGCTGCCGATTCAGCTGATCCGCATCGGCGACCTGGTGCTGGCGGCCATTCCGGCGGAGGTGACGATCGTCTCGGGTCTGCGCGTGCGGCAGGTCATCGCCGACGCATTGCGGGTGCCGCTGGAGAATGTGCTGGTCCAGGGCTACTCGAACGGGTTCAGCCAGTACGTCACCACGCCCGAGGAGTACGTGTCACAGCAGTACGAGGGTGGCGCGACATTGTTCGGCCGCTGGACGTTGTGCGCCTACATGCAGGAGTTCCACCGGATGGCGGCGGCGATGGCCGCCGGACGGCGCCTCTCGACCGGGCCCCGTCCGGCCGGGAAGACTCGGCCACAACCCGACCTCCTCGGTTCCCAACCGGCCGACTCTCCGATGCCGGGCCACCGTTTCGGTGATGTCGTGGCCGCACCGAAAAGCAGGGTGCGCGGCGGCGAAACGGTCCGGGCGTCGTTCTGCGGCGCCTATCCCACGAACCGGATCCGGCGCGGGCGGGGCACCGCGGGCTACTTCGCGGTTGAGAAGCGCACCCCGGCGGGCTGGACGGTTGCCTTCGACGACGACCACGAGTCGACCGAGCTGAAATGGGAGCGTCCCCAGGGCAGCACCTCGGCGTCGAAGGTGACCATCACCTGGCGCGTTCCGCGGAACGCCGCCGGCGTCTATCGCATCCGCTACTACGGCGACGCGAAGTCCGCGGCGGGCGCACTGCGGGCGTTCAGCGGGACGGCCGGGCCGATCGACGTCGCGTAATCTCGCTCGTCAGACGTCCGCCAGCGGAATCGACGGATCCGCTAGGCGCGCCGGATCAACCCTGCGCTGAGACTCAATGAGCGTCGCGATGTCGTCGCCGCGATCCCAGATGTTGACGTTCATCCCGGCCCGGACGACTCTGTCGGCCAGCCAGAACGCCAGATATTCCAGGTCGTCCTCGCTGCCGCGGACCACGACCTGGTCCTCGCCGGACGCGTAGCCGCGATACTCCATGCCGAACTCGTACTGGTCGGTGTAGAAGTACGGCAGACGTGCGTAGGTCTCGTCGCCGCCGAGCGCGTTGGCCGCGGCGACGGCAGGCTGGTTCAGCGCATTAGCCCAGTGCTCGACGCGGATCCGGCCGAACAGCGGATGGTCCTGGTTGGCGACGTCGCCGACGGCGAAGAAATCGGGATCGCTCGTGCGCAGCCCCGCGTCGACGTCGATCCCGTTGGACACGACCAGACCGGCATCGGCGGCCACGTCGGTGATCGGTTCGGCTCCGATGCCGACCAGGACGGTGTCTGCCGTCAACTCCTCCCCGCCGTCGACCGTGACCGTGCCGGATTCGATCCGCTCGACTCCGGTGCTCAGGCGCAGGTCGACGCCGTGCCGGCGATGCAGTTCGGCGATGACGCCGCCCTGCTGTTTGCCCAGTACCTTCTCCAGCGGCGCGTCGGCGGGTTCGACGATGGTGACCGCCGTGCCGGCGCCGCGCGCGGCCGCCGCGGCTTCGAGCCCGATCCAGCCGGCGCCGACTATCAGCAGCGACCTGCCCTCCCCGAACCGTGCCCGCAGGGCATCGGAGTCGTCGAGGGTGCGCAGATAGGCGACGTCGGGATCGCCGGGAAACCGGCGGGGCCGCGATCCGGTGGCGATCACGACCTTGTCGTAGTGAACCGCGGAGCCGTCGGACAGCGCGACTTGGCGCGCGTCCCGGTCGATCCGTTCGACGGTCACCCCGACCCGCAGGTCGACGTCGTGCTCGTCGTACCAGGCGCGGTCGTGCACGAAGACCGAGTCGCGGTCGTCGGAGCCGGACAGGTACCCCTTCGACAGCGGCGGTCTCTCGTACGGGAGGTGGGATTCGGCGGCGAGCAGGACGATCGCCCCGTCGTAACCCCGTTCCCGAAGCGCTTCGGCGGTCTTCGCGCCCGCGAGGCCGCCCCCGACGATGACTGTTGATCCACCCATGACTTCACGCTACGCGCGATCTGCGAGCAGTAGAGGCGGCCCGGCGTCGACAGTAAGCCGTCGACGAACAACGCGGTGGTTGCGACCCGGTATCGGTCACAACCACCGCGTTGTCGCAGTGCTTCAGATCAGGCGTCGTCGGCGACCGGGACGAGGCTGATCTTGCCGCGCTCGTCGATGTCGGCGATCTCCACGCGCAGCTTCGAACCGACGTTGACCACGTCCTCGACCTTGTCGATGCGCTTGCCGTTGCCCAGCTTGGAGATGTGCACCAGACCGTCGCGGCCCGGAAGGAGCGAGACGAAGGCGCCGAAGGCGGTGGTCTTGACGACCGTGCCGAGGAAGCGCTCGCCGACCTTGGGCAGCTGCGGGTTGGCGATGGCGTTGATCTTGTCGATCGCGGCCTGCGCCGACGGGCCGTCGGTCGCGCCGACGAATACGGTGCCGTCGTCCTCGATCGAGATGCTGGCGCCGGTCTCTTCGGTGATGCCGTTGATCGTCTTCCCCTTGGGGCCGATCAGCTCGCCGATCTTGTCCATCGGGATCTTCACGGTGGTGATCCGCGGGGCGTACGGGCTCATCTCGTCCGGCTCGTCGATGGCCTCGGCCATGACGTCGAGGATGGTGAGACGGGCGTCGCGCGCCTGGCTCAGCGCTCCGGCGAGGACCTTCGACGGGATGCCGTCGAGCTTCGTGTCGAGCTGCAGCGCGGTCACGAAGTCCTTCGTTCCGGCGACCTTGAAGTCCATGTCGCCGAACGCGTCCTCGGCGCCGAGGATGTCGGTCAGTGCGACGTAGCGAGTCTCGGACTTGCCGTCGACGGTCACCTCGTCGGACACCAGACCCATCGCGATGCCAGCGACCGGGGCCTTCAGCGGCACACCGGCGTTGAGCATCGACAGAGTCGAGGCACACACCGAGCCCATCGACGTCGAGCCGTTGGAGCCCAGCGCCTCGGACACCTGACGGATCGAGTACGGGAACTCCTCGACGCTCGGAAGCACCGGAACCAGCGCGCGCTCGGCGAGTGCGCCGTGGCCGATCTCGCGACGCTTCGGCGAGCCGACGCGGCCGGTCTCACCGGTCGAGTACGGCGGGAAGTTGTAGTGGTGCATGTAGCGCTTGGAGGTTTCCGGACCGAGCGAGTCGATCTGCTGGGCCATCTTCATCATGTCGAGGGTGGTGACGCCCATGATCTGGGTCTCGCCGCGCTCGAACAGCGCGCTGCCGTGGGCGCGCGGGATGACCGCGACCTCCGCGGACAGCGAACGGATGTCAGTGATGCCACGGCCGTCGATGCGGAAGTGGTCGGTCAGGATGCGCTGGCGGACCAGCTTCTTGGTCAGCGACCGGTACGCGGCGCCGATCTCCTTCTCGCGGCCCTCGAACTGGCCGCCGAGCTGCTCCAGCAGCTCCGCCTTCAACTCGTCGGTCTTCTCGTCGCGCTCCTGCTTGCCCGCGATGGTCAGAATCTTGGCCAGTTTCTCCGACGCGGCCGCCTCGACGGCGTCGAAGACGTCAGCCTCGTACGGCGGGAACAGCGGGAACTCGCCGGTCGGCTTGGCAGCCGCCTCGGCCAGGCTCTTCTGCGCCTCGCACAGCCGGGCGATGAACGGCTTGGCGGCCTCGAGGCCCTCGGCGACGATCTCCTCGGTCGGCGCCTGCGCACCGCCCGCGATCAGCTCGAGCACGTTGTCGGTGGCCTCGGCCTCGACCATCATGATCGCGACATCGGCACCATCGCCCTCGCCCGAGGTGATCCGGCCGGCGACGACCATGTTGAACACGGCGCCCTTCAGCTGCTCGACGGTCGGGAAGGCGACCCACTGGCCGCTCTTGTTCTCCTCGGTGGGGATGAGTGCGACGCGCACACCGCCGACCGGGCCGGAGAACGGCAGGCCGGCGATCTGGGTCGACGCCGAGGCCGCGTTGATCGCGACGACGTCGTAGTACTCGTTGGGGTCCAGCGAGAGGATGGTCTCGATGACCTGGATCTCGTTGCGCAGACCGTCGACGAAGGTCGGGCGCAGCGGGCGGTCGATCAGTCGACAGGTCAGGATCGCGTCGGTCGACGGGCGGCCCTCGCGACGGAAGAAGGAGCCGGGGATACGGCCAGCGGCGTACATGCGCTCTTCGACGTCGACGGTGAGCGGGAAGAAATCGAAGTGGTCCTTCGGCGCCTTCGAGGCCGACGTGGTCGACAGGATCATGGTGTCGTCGTCGAGGTAGGCGACGACGGAGCCCGAGGCCTGCAGCGCGAGGCGCCCGGTCTCGAAGCGGATAGTGCGGGTGCCGAAGCTGCCGTTATCGATGATCGCGGTGGCTTCGGTGACGTCGTCTTCGTAGACGTCGAGGGTGTCAGACATGTGTGGGGTTCATCCCTTCGATGCGGCGCGCCAGTGTGGCGGCCGGTGAATATACGTAACGAGGCCGCTGACCAGGCGTGAGTGCGTGGCACGGCTTCGGGAGACATGCGCTGAGGTGCACGATTTCGCCACTGTGCTGGGCGGGCATGCGTCGCATGCTGTGCAGACGGCCTTCGATCGAAGCAGCCGGAATGACGAGGGGAACCCATGCCTTCCGGCGGCCACTACCGAGGACCGATCCGACTTCGATCTGTCCAGCAGTTCGGGCGACATCGGCAAATCGCGATGTTCCGCTGAGCAGCTTATCACTCGGCCTGCGCAAAACCCGCTTCCAACACGACGACGCCACCGCGGCGCATCGCCTCGCCGCTATTCGAGAAGCCCGACCGTCAGCGCGATCCCGAGGAACAATGCCAGCTGATAGGCGCTGTTGATGACCGTCAATCGCACCGGCTTCTGCTCGAAAGCGTTGTGCTGCGCCAAGGTCGTCGCCGAGAGCCCCAGCCAGGCGACGAATCCCACGGCGAGCGCGAGCCACGGCGACTGGTCGTCGAAGAACCCCGCGGCGAGCGAACAGGCGATCGCGAGGGCGATCGCGGTGAGCACGATCGACGCCAGCAGTACGACCACCGGACGTTTGCCGACTCTCGCGGAGTCCTCCTGCGTCACGCCGGTCAGTTCCCGCCACACGCGTCCGAAGAGGCCCGAGTCCGCGTACCAGACCCACGCTATCGCCATCCCGACCGCGGTCCCCGCCACGACGGCCAGCCAACTGATGCTCAACGTCATGCGGGTCTCCTCGGATCGACATTCATCTTTCGTAGTTGATATAATCAACCACGATGGAGAAAGTCAACCAACATTCGCGCGGCGACCGCTCTTACGGGCAGTTCTGCGCACTCGCGCGCTCCCTGGACGTGGTCGGCGACCGCTGGACGCTCCTGATCGTGCGCGAGCTGCTGCCCGGGCCGTTGCGCTACTCCGAGTTGAAGACCTCGCTCGGCGAAATCGCGTCGAACCTCTTGGCAGATCGGCTCCGGAGCATGGAGGCCAACGGGCTCCTCGAACGCCGCCTGGAAGATACGAGTGTCGTCTACGCCCTCACTCAATGGGGTGCGGGACTCCGCGAACCGATGGAAGCACTCGGCAGGTGGGGCTCCCCCTTGCTCATGACGGGACCGGGCGACGACCTGTTCCGGCCTCGCTGGCTGACCCTCGCACTGCCCGCGCTGCTCCGGGGCAGGGTCGCCTCGCCACCTGTCGAGATCGGCATCGAGACGGACGGATTCTTCATGACGCTTCGAGTCGACGAGGAGGGGCCCAGCGCGTCCACACGCGCCGACCCGAAACCCGACACGGTGTTGGTCGCCCCACCAGAAATCGTTGTCGGACTCGCGGCCGGCCAGCTCACCGTCGACCAGGCGCTCGCGGCAGGCGACCTCCAGGGCGACAGAAGCGTTCTCGACAGGGTGTTCACGGACAACGCGCGACCGGACCGCTGACCAGGCATGACACCCGTGGTGGGAATATTCGGACCACGGTCCGGTTAGTAGGCGATATGAAGAACATCGGATTCCTGTCCTTCGGCCACTGGTCGCCGGCACCCGGGTCACAGACCCGGTCGGCGTCGGATGCGTTGCTGCAGTCGGTCGAGCTGGCGGTCGCGGCCGAAGAGCTCGGCGCCGACGGCGCGTACTTCCGCGTCCACCATTTCGCGCGTCAGCTCGCGTCGCCGTTCCCCTTGCTGGCGGCGATCGGAGCGCAGACGGACCGGATCGAGATCGGGACCGGCGTGATCGACATGCGCTAGCGCATGCCTGGGTTGTAGCACTTGTTGTCAGCGTCGGCGCGCTCTACAGCACAACGTTGACGGCAATCCTGGCTGGTTTTCGATGAAGGCGGCTCTTCCTGCGCTGAGCGTCGGTGCGATGATCGCGCAACCCGGCGGTGCTCCACCCTCATAGAGGCGCATCGAGTACTTCGCGCAGCTGATCGACGGTGGGCGAACCAGCCAGCCCGGCAGGAGTGCGGAACACTCGACAGGCGAGCCCCACCGGCGTGTGCTCGTCGGCGAAGGGGTCGGAGCCGTCAATGAGGACGGTCGGGGACCCGTGGAACCCGAGGCGGGCGGCGTCCTCGGCAGTCTCGACTCGCTGATGCACGACGCGGACGTCCGATCGGCCGTCGAGGGCCTCGGTGAGCCGCCGGTCGAGCACCTCCCAGTTCGGGCACCCGTCGAAGTACTGCAACGTGATCTCCACGATCCACTCCTCTCAGGCTCTGTCCGCGCGGACCGCGGCCGGTGACGCCGTCTCAGGCGACGCAGCCGCCGCTTGGCTCTTGCGGGCACGCGCGGCGCGCAGCCCGTTGGCGATGACGACGACCTCGGCGACTTCGTGGACGAGGACGACTGCGGCCAGGCCGAGCACGCCGGTGATGGCCAGCGGCAGCAGCACGGTGATGATCGCCAGGGACAGCACGATGTTCTGGTTCATGATCGCCCGGCCTCGGCGGGCGTGCCGCAGAGCCTGCGGGATCAGGCCGAGGTCGTGACCGGTGAAGGCGACGTCGGCGGACTCGATCGCGGCGTCGGATCCGGTCGCGCCCATCGCGATGCCCACGGTCGTACCGGCCAGGGCGGGGGCGTCGTTGATGCCGTCGCCGATCATCGCCGTCGGCGAGGCCTTAGAGAGCTGGGCGACGATGCGGGCCTTGTCCTCGGGCCGCAGCTCGGCGTGCACGTCGCCGATCCCAGCGAGCTGCGCGAGCGCGTGCGCGGTGCGGGCGTTGTCGCCGGTGAGCATGCTCACCTCGACGCCCTGGGCCCGCAGCGTGCGCACGACCTCGGGGACCTCGGGGCGCAGCTCGTCGCGGACGCCGATCGCCCCGGCCAGTTCGCCGTCGACGGCCACGAGCACGCAAGTCTGGCCCTCGGCCTCCAGGTCCTCGACCCGGGCCTTGAGCGGCCCCGCGTCGATCCAGCGGGGGCTGCCCACCGTCACCCGGCGGCCGTCCACCATGCCGCCAATGCCGTGCCCGGCCTCCTCCGTCACGTCCTGCGCGGCGGGCGCTCCTTGGCCCGCGGCGGCGATGGCGGCGGCGAGCGGGTGCGTCGAGTGCTGCTCCACGGCCGCTGCCCAGGCGAGCACCTGGGCGTCGTCGAACCCGTCGGCGGCGACGACGGCGGTGACCTCGGGCCGGTTGCGGGTCAGGGTGCCGGTCTTGTCGACGGCGAGGTGGCGGATGCCGCCGAGGCGCTCGAAGGCGGCACCGCTCTTGATGACGACGCCGAACTTCGTCGCCGCGCCGATCGCGGAGACCACGGTGACGGGCACCGCGATCGCCAGCGCGCACGGGCTGGCGGCGACGAGGACGACCAGGGCGCGGGTGATCCAGGTCTCGGGGTCGCCGAGCAGCGAGCCGAGCACGCCGACAAGGACGGCGAGGACCATCACGCCGGGCACCAGCGGGCGGGCGATCCGGTCGGCGATGCGGGCCCGGTCGCCCTTCTCGGCCTGGGCCTGCTCGACCAGCTCCACAATGGTGGTCAGCGAGTTGTCGGTGCCCGCCGCGGTCGCCTCGACCTCCAGGACTCCGGCGGTGTTGATCGCGCCCGCCGACACTGCATCATCGGGCGCGACCTCGACCGGGATCGACTCGCCGGTGATCGCCGACGTGTCCAGACTGGAGCGGCCAACGCGGACCAGGCCGTCGGTCGCGACCCGCTCGCCCGGGCGGACCAGCAGCACGTCGCCGACGGCGATCTCCTTCGCCGGGATCTCGACCGAGGCACCGTCGCGCAGCACGGTGGCGGTCTCCGGCACGAGCTTGAGTAGCGCGCGCAGGCCGCCGCGGGCGCGGTCCATCGCCTTGTCTTCCAGGGCCTCGGCGATCGAGTACAGGAACGCCAGCGCGGCGGCCTCTTCGACGTAGCCGAGGATGACCGCGCCGACGGCGCTGATCGTCATCAGCAGCGCGATCCCCAGCTTCCGCTTGACGAACAGGTTCCGCAGCGCGCCGGGCGCGAACGTGTACGCGCCCAGCAGCAGGCCCGCCCAGAACGCGACCAGCGCCGCGACGTGCAGCCCCAACCACTCCAGCAACAGGCCGATGCCGAACGCGACGCCGGAGAGGATCGGCACCACCAGGCCCGGGTCGCGCCACCACGGGCGCTCGGCCTCCTCCTCCACCTCCTCGGCGGCGCTGGCGGCCGGCTCGTCGCAGCCGCAGGCCGCGCTCACGAAGCGTCCTCCGAGCCTGTCGCGGCGCAGCAACCGGGCACCGAGCAGTGCGGGTCGATGCACGGCGCGCTCTCGTCCACCGCCAGCGTCACGTCCACCAGCGCCGTCAGCGCCGCGGCCAGGTGTGGGTCGGCGATCTCGTAGCGGGTCTGGCGGCCCTCGGGCTCGGCGACCACGATCCCGCAGTCGCGCAGGCAGGTTAGGTGGTTCGACACGTTCGACCGCGTCAGCCCCAACTCGCGCGAGAGCACGGCGGGGTGGCTCGGGCCGTCGAGCAGGGACATCAGTATCTTGGAGCGCGTCGGGTCCGCCATGGCCCGGCCCAGCCGGTTCATGACGTCGAGGCGCGAAGCAATAGTCAGCATGCACTGAACTATACAGTGTGTGCTGACCTATCGTCCAGTTGCAGGGCTGCCGCACGCGCTCTGCGCGCTTGCCCTCGGGAATCACGGTCACCTCTTGCGCCAGCTCGGCCACGTCGGCATCCCGCGACCCTTCCACGTCTCCACGAGACCGGCGGCCCACCGGACGGACGCGAAGAGCCCGTAGCCGGACCCGGCAAGGCCAGCGCCGACCGCGAGCCACCGCCCGATGCCGAGCCACACGCTCCCGTCCACGTCCAGCGCCCACTGAGCGCCGGTGATGAGCCCGGCGATACCCATCCAAAGCCCGGCGACGACCACGACCACCGGCAGGAGGGCGAGGCACATCGCCGCGGCCGCCGACCAGAGCTGACGCGCTTCCAGCTTCGCCGTCGCCGCGATGATCCGCTCGGCCCGTTCGTTCGACGCATCGAGGTTCGCGGTCATCGTGGTCGAAGCCTCCCCGGCGACCTGCTCGACGGCCTTCTCGACCCGTTCCTCGGTGCGCTTCTCGATCCGCTGCACCGCGCCGCCGACCTGGCTCAAGAGCTTCTGGTTCGCCGCGGCCTGCGCCTTGAGCCCCTCAATCGCCGAGGCCGTAGCCGCGCGATTCTTCTGCGCCTCCGCGACCAAGCTCCGCGACGCGGCGTTCAAGCTCTCGCCGTTGAGACTCTGCGCGAACTCGCCGAGCGTGCTCGCGATCTCGTTCTGCCTGCTCTCGATACTCGCGATCCTCGCGGACACGTCGCTGGAGGGCGAGGAGGTCGACGCCGGGGCCGTGATCCGCTCCAGCCGCCTCGTCGTCTCCTCGTCCATGACCTTCACGAACCCCGCGAGCTTCTTCTGCTGCTCGGCCAGCGTGGCGATCCTCGTATTCTGCGCCTCGACGGCGGCGAGGATCGAGGTCAACAGCTCCATCGTCTCCGGACTGCCGAGCGGCGGCGGCGACTGCACGGGCCCGTTCTGCTGCTTCAGCCTGTCGAGTGCTGCGCTCATGTTCCTGCTCCTTCTGCTGCTGGTGGTAGTCGAAGAACGCCTGCGCGCCCTCCGGGGTGAAGTCCGCCGAGAGTGCGCTCGCGCGCTTGCGGCGCTCGGCGCGCCCGGACTCGCCGCGGCAGTCCTCGATGTAGAGCGTCCAGGTCTCCTGCCCGGCGCGCTTGCCCTTCTTGCTGACGGGGCTGTGCAGCCGCATCCGCGGCACCCTCTCCCCGTCATCGCCGAGCTGCTGGTTCTGCTCGTCGATCACCGCTTCGAGACCGGCCTTGTCCACCGCGCGGGGATCGGTCAGGGCAGCGCTCATCCGGTCGCCCATCTCGCGGTCGAGCGATCCCTCGGCGAAGTCCTCGCGGCGCAGCTCCCAGTCCATCGGCGCGTGCTCCAGACGCTTCACGACCGAGAGCCCGTGCTCTCGCATCAGCTCGTCGTTCGCCGACTGCACGCCCCGCTGGTTCCCGGCCTTGCGATCGTGGAACGTCCGGTAGTCCGAGAGCGCCTTTCCGGTCCGGTTGCTGTGATTGATGACCAAGATGTGGTTATGCGGCTTTCTGCCCCGGCCATCCACGTGACTGACCACGAGGCAGTCCGAGTCGGGGTGCATCCTCTTCGCGAGCTGATAGCCGAGATCGTTCACCCGCTGCACGTGCTCCGGGTTCTTCGGGTCGAACTCCTCGTCGCTGAAAGACTGCCGGTAATGCAGCGCCTCGACCTCGCGCGTGGTGTTCTGCGTGAGCGCCCGTGCGCGCGCCGAGAATGCGCCAGGGCCTCCCGGCACTTCGCACGTGATCGCGACGCCCCGCTCGTCCTCCTTCCCGCGGATATAGCGCTCGGTGTCGGCGGCGCTGGTGCTCGGGCTGTAGTGGGTGGTGCTCATGCGGCCGTCCGATCCCCGAGCAAGGCGCGGACCTCGCGCAGCAGCTCGATCAGCTCGGGCACCTCCGACGACAGCGCCACCGCCTCACCGGCGCGCGCGCGGCGATCCAAGTCGTTGACGTTGATCGCCAGCGGGCGCACCTGGGCAGCCAGCTCACGAGCGTCCGCCGACGCCTGCACACGCGCCTCGACCCCGAGCAGGTGCGCCGCCACGGCGGCGTCCAACTCCTCCGAGCGGGAGGCGTGGAGGGCATCGCGTACGACGGTCCGTACCCACGTGCTCGGAGCCAGTCCGAGCCGCTTCGCACGAGTGCGAAGCGCCGCGAGCGTCTCCTCCCCGAAGTCGGTATCGAGCTTCGCGCGGCCCCCACGACGACGCTTCGCGCCGCCGTGACTCTGACGCACAGCCTCCGCATCAGCCCGACCGGTGTTCACCTGGGAGTCGGTCTGCTGCTCCACCTGTACGCCAGAGTGGCAAGCAGTAGGCCTGTCGGACACATCGCTGACGCTCGTGTCCTCCAGCCCTGCTTGCGAGGGGCCTCCGGCCCCCTCGACCCCCTGGAAGAGCGAATGCTGATCGGTGCTCATGCGGCACCTTCGATCAGCGCCAGCGGCACGTCCGGACTTCGCACCGCGAGCCCGCTGAGCAGCTCCGCGACCGCACCGTCCGCGTCGTGTTCCGCCGAGGTCTCCGGACCGTACGTCAGTTCCCGCGACCCGGCGTTCTGGTGGTACGCGTTGCCGTACATGCCGGGCGTGTGCGCGGCGGTCGGGATGCTGCACTGGTGCCACTCGTAGGGCTCGATCTTCCCGATGTGCTGCACGAGGTAGCGGTTGATGTCGTCGGCGCGGTAGACCTTCACGACCGACGCCAGGCGGCGGATGAACTGGTCCAGCGCCTCGTCCACGTTGCCCTTCTGGCGGGCGTAGTAGAAGAACTCGACCGGCTCGATCGTCGCCGTAATCACGATGAGGCGCGGAGCCACCTCGCCCTTGTACCGAGCCTTCGCAGGCGAGGCGTTATACGGATCGAGCAGCAGCAGCCAATCGTTCGCGTCCATCGCCGAGGCCCGCAGATCGTCCAGCAGCAGCACCTCCTCGCCCCGCCAGTCATCCAATGGGTTCCCCGTCGCGGCACGGTAGACCTGCCACCGCTCGCCATGTGCATTGGCCGCGCTAATCGCCTCGGTGATGAAATCCGTTGCGAACCGAGTCTTGCCGATCCCGGCATCCCCGTGGACGAACACCACGTGCGTCGAGAAGGCACCGGCGCGCAGCTTCGCGGCCGCCCGGTACGCGCGGCGCTGGCCGTAGGCCGACAGCGCGTCGTCGATCTCCCGCTGATGCCGCGAGTAGATGTCGAACAGCTCGTCCGTGAGCATGATCTGATCCCGCGTGATCTCACCCTGGAGCACGCGCTCCCGCATGTCCTCGAAGTTCTCGGCGACGACCTTCTTCTTCACGTGGGCGCGGCCCTTCAGCCACGTCTCCCGGCGCTGGGCGTCGATCCCGAGATACTCAGGCCCCCGCACCGTGGCAACCTCCGAAGGCGCGTACTGGTGCTTGTCCGCGTACTTCACGTGCGTCAGATACGACAGCATGTTGTCGAAGGCGTACCGCCCGCGGCCAGGCTTCTCGACGTACTGAGGCTCGACACCGATGCCGAACGCGAGCCGATCCAGCGGCGCACTCTTCGCACGGCTGGCGAACTTGATCACGGCGTGCAGGTGCTCGGGCTTCAGTTCGACCACCAGGGCCTTCTCCGTGTCGCTCCAGACCTCGCGCTCGTCCTTGTCGTGCACGATGCCGTAGGCCTCGACGACCTCGCAGCCGGTGGCCTCGAGCCGCTGCACCACGTAGGCGAGGATCGCCTCGGCACCCTGCTGGAGCAGCGCGGCCCCGTTCGGGTCCTCGGCAGCCCAGGCCCAGTACGACGGATCGAGGTATTGCGTGAGCCCGATGCTCGTCGGGTTGTTCTCCTGCTTAGCCACGGCGACCACCCCCGCCGCGGGCGGCGCGGAGGGTCTCAGAGGGAGTGCGGCGCCTAAATGACCCCCTATTGACCGCCAAATGAGACCCAAAATGATCCCACGAGGCCACGCGACGGAGCGAGGGCGGAACCGGCTGCTGACCAGGCACGTTGTTGCATGGCGCGGCAATCGACAAGCCCTTGCCGCGCCCGTAGGAACGAATGAGGGTCTCGTAACTCTTGGAGTGCGAAGCACGGCTACGGGCAGTCATCACGACGACGGGCAGCCCGCCTTCGGCGGGTGCCAGGCCAGGCCCTCCGGGCGGGGTCAGGTCGGTGGGAGCGGTGCTGAGGTTGCGTGCGTCGGCGTACATCAGCGACCACCGCCCCGGCCGTAGCGCTTGATGACAGCCTGATGCGTGACGCCGAGCGCGTCGCCGATCCTGGCCCAGGTCACCCCGTCGGCGCGGGCGTCGGCGACGGCGATCTCGACCGCCTCCTCCAGTACGGAGCGGAGCACGCCGAGGTCGTAGAGCTGGGCCTCGGCGTCGGCGAGGGACGGGTCGCCCTGACGCCAGCGGAAGCCGGTCAGGTGATCGAAGGCGGCGGAGTTCGCGCTCATCAGCGACCACCACCCATCACAGAGGCAACGGCGGCGCGCTGGCGCGGGGTCAGCGGAGTGAGTGCCAGGCGCTCACCGGCTCGGCGGCCAGCGGCACGGGCGGCGGCGATGACGGGATCGTGGCCGTCTGCCTGCGGCGAAGGAGTGGAGCCCTGATCGAGGCGAGGGTGGTCGAGCGCGGATGCGCGGGGGACGTCGATAACGACAGACATCGGAAGTCCTCAGACATGAGTATCTTCCGGTTCCCCGCCACGGTAATTGGGCTGTTTGACCGGCTACTCATCCGGGAGCAGAACCCCGCGCTTCTAAGTCGCGGCCCCGGTGGGATCTTCTTGTCTGCAACCATTCTCCCATGACTCGACTCACCAGTGCAATGACGAGTCGAGTCATGAGTCAGTCGCTTCTCGGCTCGATCCGCACGAGATCGGGGTCGAACTTCACGTGACCCGGCATTATGGGCTCGATGGTCACCGTCACCAGCTCGTCCACGAGCATCCGGCGACGGTCCATGTCCAACGCCTTCCACTTCGACTCGACGACCTCACGACGCTCCGCGGTGCCGACCGCCTCCTCCACGCCCGCCAGCAGCTTCGCCGCCACCGACACCGAGCGGTCCAGCAGCTCCGTGTCGATCTCATCGATGCGGGCCTTCACGTCGTTGATCGCCGCGGTGATCTCCAGGACCGGCTGATGGATGTCGCGCAGCAGCGGGCTCAGCTCTTTCACACGCTCGACCAGGGCGTTCCGCTCGGTCAGCAGTTCCTCGCGATCCGGCCCGTCGTCCTCCTGCGGCATCACGAGGTCGTGCACGTCCACGGACGACAGGCGCGTGAGCACCGCCTCGGTGACCATCGCATCGACGGGCTCGCGCTGGCGGGTGAGGTGGAACTGCTCGCCACAGCGGTACGTCGGCTGCTTGCGGCTATTTGTCCCCGAGACGAGCGTCGCGCCGCACTTCCCACAGAGGCCGATCGTGGACAGGAGGTACTTCGGCTGATTGCCCTGCCTCGCCGACCTCCGCACGTTGTCCTCCAGCTTCGCCACCGCGGCCCGCCACGTCTGCTCGCCGACGATGGGCGGGAACGCCTCGCCCTGCACCGGGTACAGCTCGCCGGTCTTGTAGTGGCGGATGAAGCCAGCGTAGAGCGAGTTCGCCAGCAGGTACCGCACGGCATCGACGGAGAACTCGGACCCGCGCGCGGTGAGATGACCGGCGTTGTTCAGGTCCTCTCGGATGCGCCGGATCGACAGCGATGGCTCGCCGAGGAACGCGTCGAAGGCCCGCCGGACGGCGGCGGCCTCCTCCTCGATCACTTCGCCCTCCCTCGTCCAGCCGAACGCCTTCCATGTGGACGCGGGGATGCCCTCGGCACGTCGGCGCTCGTTCGACCTGATCTGTCGCTCGGCCTTGCGACGCGCCTCGAACCGGGCGAGAGCGGCGAGCATCGTCGCCCGGAACTCGCCGTCCGCCGTCGAGAGATCGATCTCGCCGTCCACGGTGACGACGCGCAGACCGAGGTCGATCAGCGTGTTCAGGTCCTTCGTGCTGCGCAGGAGCCGGTCCATGTCCACGGCGACCACCATCGAGAACCGGCCCGCGCGGGCGTCGTCCAGCATCTCGGCCCACCGGGTGCCAGCGCGGCGCTTCTTCGTCGCCGACACCGCGTTGTCCTCGTAGACCTCGACGACGTTCCAGTCCTTGGCCTCGGCCAGCGCCCTGATCTTCCTCAGCTGCGTATCGACCGTCCAGCGGTCGCCCTTGCGGTCCATGGAGGCGCGGACGTACGCGGCCACCTCGTTCGTCTTCCTCAGCGCTACCAGTTCGACCATGCAACCAAGCTTACGTGAACGGGCGTTGCAACCACGATATGCAGTACGAGAATCCCCTGTACATGGCTGAGGACGCAGGTGCCGCCGACCTGCTCGCCGGTGGCCGGCTGCAGTTGGGCGTCAGCCGGGGATCGCCCGAACAGGTCATCGACGGCTACAAGTACTTCGGCTACGTCCCCGACGAGGGATCGTCCGACGCGGAGATGGCACGCGACCACACCGCCGCCTTCCTCACCGCCATCGAGGGCACCCGATTCGCGCAGCCGAACCCGCGGCCGATGTTCCCGAACCCACCCGGGTTGCTCGGGATCGAGCCGCAGTCCACCGGCCTGCGCGACCGCATCTGGTGGGGTGCGGGCACACGGGCCACCGCCGAATGGACTGCCCAACAGGGCATGAACCTGATGAGTTCGACGTTGCTCACCGAGGACACCGGCATCCCGTTCCACCAGCTGCAGGCAGAACAGATTCAGCGGTTCCGCGACACGTGGCGTGAAGCCGGTCACGAGCGCGAGCCGCGAGTGTCGGTCAGCCGCAGCATCTTCGCGCTGGTCGACGACCGCGATCGCGCCTACTTCGGCGGCCGCGCCGACTCCGACCAGGTCGGGATCATCGACAATGTGAAGGCCCGCTTCGGACGCACCTACGCGGCCGAGCCCGACGAACTGATCGCACAGCTGCGCGAGGACGAGGCGATCGCCGCGGCCGACACGCTGCTCCTAACGGTTCCCAACCAGCTCGGCGTCGACTACAACGCCCACGTGATCGAGTCGATTCTGACGCAGGTCGCGCCGGAGCTGGGTTGGCGGTAGGGAAGCATTACCATTACTGGGATACAACGAGAGAGTACCCATCAGAACAACACTCGGACCTAAATGATCTGCATCGGGCGGGATGGGCACCGAATTTCGAAGTTTATGACACCTCCGAACCAAAGTCGACGACAGCTCCCCGATAAGTCCGTTCAGCGGACACGATGCGCGCGCACCACGGACAGTGGTTCTTGGGTTGTTTCCGGAATGAGAGCGACGGCGGTAATGACGGCACTACTGGCTGGGGCTTTAACATCGTGCTCCAGTACCGGCACTGATCGGGGTGCGGTGAATTTCGCGAGCCGCATCGGTGTGAGCGTGCCTGCCAACGCGTCACACATCAAGGTGAATGATCCACCTTTCACCGTGCAAGGTGGTTGCTCGAGCCTAGAATTCCTGATTCCCGAAGCAGACTGGGCGGCATACGTCACCCCCTACTTCGGAGCGGACGAACTCGACGACTTGAGTTCCGCCCCGGGCTTCTGCGGCCATGCCTTGATCGACTGCGAGGGAGGCGCGTTGGTCAAGGGTTTCCAGGCATCAGGCCAACACGACGGAATTGGGCGGTCGATAGAAGTGATCCCCCATTGCGTTAATGGTCAGGCGAGGATCGCCTGGGGGACGACTGAGTGAGATCGACCGGTGGGCAAGAGCATTGCTGGCGGTGAGGGCGCACGTATTGTCGTCCCATGGGGAGTTCTGATGTGCACGCGGTCGTGTTCGACGTCGGCGAGACCTTGATCGACGAGACCGGAATCTGGATGCGCTGGTCGCAGCGCCTCGGGGTGACGCCCCTGACGTTTCTAGGCCTCATCGGTGCCGTCGCCGCGACTGACCGCCCGGTGTCCGCGGCCTTCGATATCGTCCGGCCGGGAATCGACATCGGTGATGAGGAAACGGCGTGGGCCGCCGAAGACCCCAACGGACTGCGCAACGGGTTCGACGGAGACGACCTCTACCCGGATGCCCGTCCCGCACTTGCGGAGTTGCGTCACCGAGGTCTGCGCGTCGTTATCGCCGGCAACCAGCCTCCGCGCGCACTCGAGGCCCTATGCGCCATGGAACTTCCAGTCGACGAGATCCGCAATTCGGCCGAGCTGGGAGTAGAGAAGCCTCTCCCCGGCTTTTTCACGGCCGTCGCGAATCTTGCAGGCTTCCCACCCGAGCAGATCGCCTACGTCGGCGATCGCACCGACAACGACGTCCTTCCCGCCACCGATGCCGGCATGAGGCCGATTCTCATTCGGCGCGGACCGTGGGGGCATCTCCACGCGTTGCGCCCCGAAGCGTCACGCGCGACGATCATCGACTCGTTGTCCGAGCTCGCGGAGATCCTCTAGCCACCGAACTAGAGCCCGACCCCGCCAAGCCCGACCCCGCCAAGCGAGCGAACCTCGCGTTCGAGATTCGTACGGGCCGACTCCTCCCACATCTGTCCTGACTTGGCCTGAGCGACGGCGTTCATCTTCCAGGAACCCTCGTGTCATAGTCGTGCTTCGTGGTGTCGCACCGGAGCTCGGTCGGCGCTGATGGGCTGGATAGAGCTAAGGATTCGCTAGCTCCCAAGCGAGCTTTGTCCTGCCATCCTGACAATTGACGAATACCTTGAGATTCCCCCGGCCGACGTTTTCGCCGACATATCCGTGGAGCATAATCACAGGTCGCCGAAGGTCTGTACCACACTCGATAAGGTTGCGCCCACACGCGTCGTTTCGAGAAACGTCTCCTCTCCATCCGACTCGCCGAAATATTGAGCGGCATACCCTCGCCACTCACTCTCGGGAAGTAGAAACTCCAAGCCAACGCACGACCCCTGTATCTCGATGAGGGATGCGAGTGCTTGAACATCTGCAGCTGATTCAGGAATGCCGACATTCAGCCTGTCCGTCGCCCGAGCCACGGCGCCCGAAGATGTCGAGCATCCGGAAAATAGGGCGACCAATAGGCAGCACGTGAGGGATCGAGAGCTTGAGCCAAGTCTCATCGGCCTGGGTCCCCTTTCGTGCTGCAGACTCCGGATGTACCGGTTGTATCAAAGTCTTGGGCCAACCGGCACGATGTAACTGATTTAGTTCGCGGAACGCCAGGCCGGTCGGGTCCTCAGTTGCGATAGTTATAGATGCTCGTTTGTCTGCGATACTCGAACCCCAGCACCATTCGGCATCCTGACGCCGAATGGACTTCGAATTGATTCCCCACGCAGGTCGAGGTCGTGTGAGATTCCGGTTGGCACCGAAACTCTCAACCTAAGGACCGACAAGCGCCCACGCGATTTTCGTCCGAGCCCCATGGCAATTCTCAAGAACCTTTAGCCCGCGATATACGCCGTCAACCCTATCCGACCACCTTTGGGCAGGAACCCGAAATTCTGGACCACAACGAATCAGATTCTGTCCGCAAGTAGTGCCGTCGTCATATGTCTCCTCCGACGCGGCTAGATCGAAATACTCGTCTACATAGTCGCGCCACTGCTTGCTTGGCATAAGAAATTCGAGTCCAAGGCAGGATCCCTGAACGGAAAAAAGAGGAGCATCAGCTCTCACTTCAGTCGCCGATTCAGGCAATCTAACGCCCAGCTTATCCGTGGCACGAGATACAGGATCGCCGTAGAATCCGCAGGACGCGACAACAGTCACTACAGCAATCGTCAAAATCGAAAGGAAGAATCTCTTATCACTTCGGAGCATTTGTAGCATATACATTCCCCGTTGTTCCAAAGGTTTCAAAGTTCTGCGCCATCCCAGCCTTGTGCAGTTCATTCAGCCCAGAGGTCAGCTGGTCGTCCGGATTCCAATTGTAGTAGTCATATATGCTAGTCTTGTACGTAATACTGACACTACCGTCCGATTCAGGAGTGGCCACGCCACTGGACTGCAGAGTGAACGTACCAAGTGCCGCCCAGAGGTCCGGATTCTTAGTCTTACTTGGTCGGTAACTATCCTCACCAGATGCCCAGTCGGACTGGAATGCGATAGGACCATCGTACCCTTCAGGCATCACGCTCCGAGCTTTTGCGTAGCCGACATGCGCACGCTTTTCTGCTCGCTCAGCAAATCCCCTATCACTCTGGATTATTTCATCGACATTCCATTTGCTGTGACCTTCCGGAACCGTTTAGAAAGTGTTTTAATAGCCGTGATGCGTTGGGCATCTTCCCCTTCGCTGCCTCCGCTCCTGCGTTAGCGTCCAACCACAGTTGCTGCAGTATTCCTCGATCGCGAACACTCGGACGCGACGTTCGATAGTCGTCGGGCCCGGAGCCATCTTTGTTCGCGGCTGCTATCGGACCCGTTGGTGGTTGTATCCGGTCCGGTATCCTAGGCCGAAACGGGCGCTGCGCCTTGTCGACACCTAGTAGCGCATTTTCAACCTGCCAGTCGTAGTACTGACTGT
>NZ_BAEE01000037.1 GCF_000241265.1 Gordonia araii NBRC 100433 | reverse complement strand
GGGACTGCTGCACGGATAGGTGACATCTGATCTGGCTTGCCTTCGGGCGGTCGGGAAGGATGTAGCTGTGCCCAAGCCGTACCCCCAGGAGTTTCGTGCCGATGTGGTCCGGGTGGCCCGTGATCGTGGCGAGGGAATCACGATCGAGCAGGTCGCCAAAGACTTCGGTGTCCACCCGATGACGCTGCACAAATGGATGCGACGCGCGGACATCGATGAGGGCCGCAGCCCTGGAGTGACCTCGACCGAGTCCGCTGAACTGCGCGAGGCTCGCAAGCGG
This sequence comes from Gordonia araii NBRC 100433, assembly GCF_000241265.1. GTDB lineage: Bacteria > Actinomycetota > Actinomycetes > Mycobacteriales > Mycobacteriaceae > Gordonia > Gordonia araii. Next base: position 984 of record NZ_BAEE01000037.1, on the reverse strand, counting down.
ATCCGGTTACTCGAGCAGGAGAACGAGGTGCTGCGTCGCGCGGCGGCGTATCTGTCGCAGGCGAACCTGCCGGGAAAAGGCTCTACCCGCTCGTAAAGGAGCTCGCCGCCGACGGAATCCCCGTGGCGGTGTCGTGCCGGGTACTACAGCTCTCCCGCCAGCCCTACTACCGGTGGCTGGTCAACCCGGTCACCGATGCCGAGCTGACCGCGGCGTATCGCGCCAACGCCCTGTTCGACGCCCACCGCGAGGACCCAGAGTTCGGTTACCGATTCTTGGCCGGCGAGGCCGCCACGACCGTCGGAGCAATGTGCGAGCGGACCGCGTGGCGGATCTGCCGCGACAACCGATGGTGGTCGGTGTTCGGAAAGAAGCGTGGCCGCAACGGCCGACGATCCGGGCCGCCGGTCCACGATGACCTGGTCCAACGCGACTTCACCGCCGACAGACCGAATCAGTTGTGGCTCACTGATATCACCGAACATCACACCGGCGAGGGAAAGCTGTACCTGTGTGCGATCAAGGACGTCTACTCCGGGCGGATCGTCGGCTACAGCATCGATTCGCGGATGAAATCCCGGCTGGCCGTCGCGGCATTGCACAGCGCTGTCGCCCGCCGCGATGAGGTCGCTGGCTGCATCGTCCACTCCGATCGAGGATCGCAGTTCCGATCGCGAAAATTCGTACACGCCTTGAACACTCATGGTCTAACAGGGTCGATGGGCAAGGTCGGGGCCTGTGGGGACAACGCCGCGATGGAGAGCTTCTTTGCGCTCCTGCAACGCAACGTCCTCGACCGCCAGCGCTGGGCCACTCGTGAACAGCTTCGGATCGCGATCGTCACCTGGATCGAACGGACCTACCACCGTCGGCGCCGGCAAGTCCGCCTCGGTCGGTTGACGCCCGTCGAGTTCGAAGCAATGATCAACACCGCCGCTGCCGCGGCATGACACCCCAATTGTCACCTATCCGTGCAGCAGTCCC
>NZ_BAEE01000038.1 GCF_000241265.1 Gordonia araii NBRC 100433 | reverse complement strand
GAGGTCTCACGGTGAAGATCCCATCAACCTGTGCCGAGTTGTCGGTGCTGCTTGATCGCGTCTTGGACGGCACGACCGAGGAGTTCAGCCCACAGGAACCCGAAGACGAAGAGACTGGCATCCTATGTCGCTGGCGGATAGACACCGACGGTGAAGTCTTCACCGTGGGACTTTCCGCGACGCCCACCGACGCCGACACCATCAACGACATCCGGACCGGCAAGTCGCAGCGCTTCCACAGCAACATTCCCCCTAGCTATGCCGTCCGCCCCGTTCCGCAGATCGATCGACTCGGCGGAGTCGTCATGGCCAACGAGGACTACAGTTCGTACGACGACGACATCTCAATGAGTGTCGTGATGCCCCGGGTCGAATTCGGTGTTGTCGGACCGACGGACAAAGCCATCGAGGTCGCAGTCAAGATCGCCGAATCCCTCCACTAGCGACGCGTCGCCCAGCACGCACCCACACCATCGCGAAGAGCAGCGCGAAAACCGCGTGGACGACCAGGAACACCACGGCGATGTCGCGGGCGTGACCGCTCACCACGCCGACGACGTCGTTTCCCGCGACCACCGCAAAGCCGATCAGGTTGGCAAGAATCACCGTGTTGCGAATCGACGCGGGTTCGGAGTTCCGCGACATCCAGTTCAGCACCGCGATACCGAGGAACGGTCCGCCGAGCAGGCGCAGGAGCGCGATGAGTTCGGTAGATGGATCGTCGGGCACCGCGCCCGTGCCGAACTGTGCGGGCACGACGAGCAGCGCGAGGCCGATCGCGGCGAGGTAAACGCCTGAGATCACCAGCAGTGACTTTGTCATGAGAACAGTGTCGCGGCCCAGGGCTGTCCCGCCGGGCGCCCGCCCTCCTGTCGGCGCACTTCCTGGGATTTCCGTCCCGACGGCGGGGATGGCATCCCCTACGGTTGAACCCATGTCACCTCGACACGTGGTCGTGGTCGGGTACGACGGTGCCGAACTCGTCGATATCGCCTGCGTCACCACCGCACTCGGCATCGCGAACCGCGTTGGCGCGAGCCCCCAATACCGGGTCTCAGTGGCGACGCCGGCGGGAGCGGATATCCAGTGCGAGAACGGTCTCGTGCTGCGCGGGGAGTCGGCGATCGAGGCGGTGCGGGAAGCCGACACGCTCGTGGTGTCCGGTGGAGTCGGACACCGGGGCGCCGCCGCGGACCGGGCGCTGGTCAACGAGGTACGACGACTGGCGAACCACTCCCGACGCGTCGCGTCCGTGTGCACCGGCGCGACGGTGCTCGCGGCGGCGGGCCTGCTCGACGGACGCCGGGCCACCACGCATTGGCTATATGCCGCAGAACTCGCGGCCGACTACCCGAACGTCATCGTCGACCCGTCACCGATCTTCATCCGCGAGTCCGACGTGGCGACGGCGGGCGGCGTCACGGCCTCCCTCGACCTCACGCTGGCCTTCATCGAAGAGGACCACGGACCCGAGATCGCTCGGTACGTGGCGATGGGCATGGTCACCTACCTGCAGCGCCCGGGGAATCAGGCCCAGATGAGCATCTTCACCGCTGCGCCGAACCCCGACAACCTGACGGTGCGGCGCGCGCTCAACCACATCTTGACCCACCCGGGCGACGATCTGAGCACAGCGGCCCTCGCAGCGCACCTCGGCGTCAGCACTCGTCAACTGACGAGACTGTTTCGCGAACATCTGGGCGAGCCTCCGGCCGCAGCCGTCCGTCGGATCCGCCTCGAACTGGGTGCCCGCCTCGTCGCGACGACCGAGCTCCCGTTCTCGCAGATCGCGCGGCAGTGCGGCTTCGCCTCCGCGGAGAGCTTCCGGCAGGCGTTCGTTGCACGATTCTCGACCAGTCCCCGCGCCTTTCGAGCAACCCACTCCGCGACACACTGAGGCCGTCACGCCCGCCGCCGGCCCGCGACACCGTGCAGATACGCGGCAAGCACCGACTCCGGCGAAACCCCGTCACCGAGGATCGTCCGCGCGAAAACCAACGAGTCGGTCAGCGACAACAGCTCTTCGATCTGCTCGCTGGAATTCGGCAGGCCCGACCGGGCCAGCGACAGCGCCGCGATATCCCGGTTGATCGCGTGGACTTCCGACCGAGTCGTCAGCCTCCCGCGGAGTTCGGGCACGTCGTCGAGTTCCAGGATCAGCGCATACCGGGCCCGCATGTCGTCGCGACGTTCCGCGAGAGATCCCACCAGCTCACCGATGGCGCGGGCGAGTTCACCGATGCTCAGCGCACCGCCGCCGGCGAACATCTCGTTCAGCGATTCTGCCGCCGCTTGAGCATCGGCGGTGGCCTTCTCCGCGAGGCGGCCGACGATGATCTCGAGTAGCGCGCCCCGGGTGCGCGCGTGGTACGACGTGGAGCCCTCGGGCAACCCGGCCTCGCGATCGACGGCCCGATGAGTGAGCGCGCGAACCCCGTCGCGGGAGATGAGTCGGATGGCGCTCTCCCCGATCAGCCGCCGACGATCGAGCCCGTCCTGTTTCGTTGACACACCCCAACGCTACAGGTGTAGAGTTCTGGATTTCAGATATCTCTACACCTGTAGTGGGGCCCGACTCGGAAGGGATCTCATGTTCATCGACTTCACCCCGGACACAAACCTGTACCCGTTCGCGTCGCGCTGGTTCGACTCGTCGGCCGGGCGCATGCACTACGTCGATGAAGGCCACGGCCCGACGATCTTGTTCTGCCACGGCTCCCCGACGTGGAGCTTCCTCTACCGCGGCATCGTGCGCTCGCTGCGCAGTCGATACAGGTGCATCGCCGTCGACCAACTGGGGTTCGGATTGTCGCAGCGCCCACCAGGTTTCGGCTACACGATCGCCGAGCACACCGACGCACTCGGCGAACTCGTCGATCACCTCGATCTCGACGACTACATCGTCGTGGGGCACGACTGGGGCGGTCCGATCGGCCTCGGTGCGGCCGTCCCCCGAGCCGACCGCGTCCGCGGGATCGTGCTGGCGAACACGATGTTCTGGCCGGTCGACCAGCTGGCCAATCGCGCGTTCAGCGCAATCATGAACACGCGTCCCATGCGACGGCGAATTCTCGAGAACAACCTGCTCGTCGAGAAGTTCCTCATCAACGGGCTGGGCGACACCCTCACCGACGACGAGGCCGACCACTACCGCCGCGTTCAGCCGGACGAGGAGGCCCGCGTCGCCCTCGCGGCAACACCGGCTCAGATCCGGGCCGCGCGGCCGCTGCTGGCCTGGCTGGACCACGCCGTGCCGACGGCTCTCGGCACGAAGCCGGCGCTGGCGGTCTGGGGCATGCGAGACCCGGTGTTTCGCCCCAAAGCGTGTCTCCCGAGGATCGCCTCCGCCTTCGCAGACCTGACGATCGTCGAATTGCCTGATTCGGGCCATTTCGTGCCCGAGGAGGCACCCGGCGAGATCGCCGCGGCGATCAGCGGCCGGTTCCGGTGAAACCGCCAAGCGGTGACACACTGGCGGAAACATCCGCCTTTCCAACAGGTGATATCATATTTGCCGGAGGTGATATCAGTGACCGACATCCTCATCCGCAACGTCGACGACGACGTCATCGCCCGGATCGACAGCGAGGCTCAAGGCCTCGGCTTGTCCCGATCCGAGTATCTGCGGCAAGGGCTACGAACCCTGGCCTACCCCCGCGGCCGCACTACGCGCGCCGACCTCAAACGATTCAGCGAACTCGCCAGCGATCTCCTCGACGAGGACGTGATGGCGAAAGCCTGGGACTGACCGATGGCCTGGCTCATCGACAAGTCCGCGCTGGCCCGTCTCACACACTCGCCCGATACCGACTTGTGGCAAGACCGGATCGCGAGGGGTCTGGTTCATATTTCATCGCTCACGCTGCTCGAAGTCGGCTTCTCAGCCCGCACGGCGGACAGCTGGGTGGATCTTCAAACGTCGCCGCCGATATCGGATATGCCTGTCGAGGGGATCACCCCGCGCGCCGAGTCACGCGCACTGGATACTCAGCGCGCGCTCGCCGAGCGCGGAACCCATCGTGGTCCCGGTCCGGCCGACTTGCTGATCGCCGCCACAGCCGAACTCACCGGTCTCACCGTCGTTCACGTCGACAAGGACTTCGAACTAATCGCGACGGTCACCGGCCAGTTGATCGAGCGCCTCGCCGGAGACTTCTAGTCGGTCTGCCGATTCCTATCGGGCCAGCGCCTGCCCGATCTTGGCGACCATCGCGTCGACGGCGAACTTGGGTTTGACGTTGTAGTCGAGCACCTCGCGACATTCGAGAACCGCGTCCATACATGCCAGCAGTTGCCTGCTCGACGCGTAGCCGGCCAAACCCGCAACCTGTTCGGCCTGGTCCGGATGCATCGCGGTGACTCGTGCGCCCGACGCGACGACGAGTGCGTCGCGGAAGAGTCCGGCCAGGTCCATCAGCGCCAGGTCGAGCACGTCGCGCGACGTGCGGGTGGCCCGTGACTTCTGCCGCCTCTCCAGATCCTTGATCGCACCGGCACTTCCGCGCGTCGCCCGGGCGGTGCCCTTGCCGGTTCCGCCCGCACCGAAGGCGGTCATCAGTTCCTCGACCTCGGCCTCGTTGCGCTGCTCGTTGATCGCCTTCGCGGCATCTTCCGCCGACTTCACCAGTTCCTCGGCAGCGGCGTACGCGCGGGCGGGCACGGCTGCGGCGCGAGCCAGCCCCAAGGCCGCCAGACGTTGCTCACGAGCCGCTTGATCGGTCGCGAGCCGCTTGGCCCGGCCGATGTGCCCGCCGCACACCGAGGCCGCCCATGCGGCGTTCGCCTGATCGATCCCGTCGCGCTCGACGAGGACCCGCTCGATGTCGGCCGCGGGGGCGATCGCCAGTGCGACATGCCGGCAGCGCGACTTCAGCGTCACCGAGATGTCCTCCGGGTCGACCGACGGGGCGCAGAGGAGGAACACGGTGCGCTCGGGCGGCTCCTCCACGACCTTCAGCAGCGCGTTCGCCGCCGCTTCGGTCAGCCGGTCGGCGTCCTCCACGACGACGATCTGCCACCGCCCGGTCGCGGGCCGGCGCGCGGCCGCCTGGACCACATCGCGGATCTCGGCGACGGACAGGCTCAGCCCCTGTGGCACAACGTGCCGGACGTCGGCGTGCGTGCGATTCATCACAGTCGTGCAGGCGCGACATTCGCCACATCCGAGATCGGATTCCGAATGACATTGCAGCGCGGCGGCGAAACTTGTCGCGGCGACCGAGCGACCGGACCCGGGCGGACCGGTGAACAGCCAGGAATGCGTCATCGCCGCGCGTTCCCCGGCGGCCATATCAGTGCTCTGACCTGCTTCGGAGCCGAACATCGATACTTCGCCGGCAGCGTGCTCGGAGAGGCGCCGAGACGCCGCCAGCGCACCCCGGGCCGCCGCACGCAGGTCGTCGACGACGCCGTGCTGGCCCACCAGCCGATCGAATACCCCTGCCACGCCACCCAGACTATCGGCCCCGACGGCCACCCGAAGCGGGTGCGGGAGTGTTTAACAATTGCAAGCACCCGACTAATCTGGACCGCATGGTTGAGAGGCGGTCTCGATGGGCTCGCGCCGTGCACACCGCACGGTGGCTGGCGCGCACCCCGTGGCCGATCCTCGCCCTGGATCTACTGCGCGCCAACCTGATCGGCGCCGTCTTCACCTTCGCCTTCCTCCGCTTCGGCATGACGAGCGACTACGCGCTGACCTTCGCCGAGTCCTCGGTGCGCAATCAGGCGGTCTTCATCGGCTACCTGATCACGGCCACCATCGTCGGCGGTCTGCTGAGCATCAAACTCTCGCTGCCGGTGCTGATCTGGCATCGCCGCCGCACCCGCCTCGACGACGCGTTCGCCCGCAAACGCGCCCTCGCGCTCCCGTGGATGCTGACCTTGTCCAACGTCAGTCTCTGGGTCGTCGGCGGAACGCTGCTCACCATCATGACCGGGATCAACTCTCCCAAGACCGCGATCATCGTCGCGCTCGGCAGCATCATCGGTGCGCTGGTGACCGGCGCCCTGAGCTATATGCAGACGGAAAAGGTGCTGCGCCCGATCACCGTCGCCGCGATGGCCAACAACCCCGACGTCGTGCAGGCGCCGAGCGTGTCCACCCGGATCACCGTCTTCTGGCTCATCGCCGTCGCGCTGCCGCAGCTGGCCATCATCGCGATGGTCGCCTGTGTTCCGCTCGGCATCGCCGACGCGGAAACGGTGATCCGCCCGATCGTCTGGATGGCCGCCGCCGCCCTGATCTTCGGGATCCTGGCCGTGTACCGCCTGGTCGGCGCCATCAACGATCCCATCAAGCAGCTCCGCCACGCACTCAACGAGGTCCGCAACGGCAACCTCAACGCCGCGGTGCGCATCTACGACGGCAGCGATCTCGGACTGCTTCAGGCCGGCTTCAACGAGATGGTCGACGACCTTCGCGAACGCCAGCAGCTGCGCAACCTATTCGGCCGCTACGTCGGCGAAGACGTCGCTCGGCGCGCCATCGAGACCGGCACCGAACTCGGCGGCGAAGACCGCTACGTCGGCGTGCTGTTCGTCGACATCGTCGGTTCGACGCGGCTCGCGGTGCACCACGCACCGCGCGAGGTCGTGGGCCTGCTCAACGACTTCTTCCGCGTCGTCGTCGACGTCGTCGGCCGGCACGGAGGCTTCGTCAACAAGTTCCAGGGCGACGCGGCGCTGGCGATCTTCGGCGCACCGCTGGAGCTGGAGAACTTCGCCGGGCGCGCACTGGCGGCGGCCCGCGAACTGCGGGTCGAACTAGAGAACGCGTTGGGCGACACCGACTTCGGCATCGGGGTCTCAGCCGGACGCGCCGTCGCCGGCCACATCGGCTCGGAACAACGACTCGAATACACGGTGATCGGCGATCCGGTCAACGAGGCCGCCCGCCTGACCGAACTGGCCAAGGACGAACCCACCCGCGTCCTGGGGTCGGCCCGCGCGATCTTCCTCGGCGACGACGAGGAAGCCAAGCACTGGGAGATCGGCGAAGGCGTCGAATTGCGCGGACGCGGGATCGAGACCCTCTTGGCACGGCCGAAGATCGGTCCGCTGCGCGCCGACGAGGGTACAGAGTCCGACGAGGATGTGGATTCCGACGAGGGCGTCGAGATCGATGTCGACCTCGATCTCGACGTCGACGAAACGACGGCCGACGCCGACGCGTAGGCCCGGTCAGGCCTTTTTCTTGGCGGCCGCCTTCTTGGCAGTGGTCTTCTTGGCGGCGGCCTTCTTGGTCGTCTTCTTGGCGGCGGCCTTCTTGGTGCTCTTCTTCGCCGGGCCGCGAGCACGACGGTCGGCGAGCAACTCCATCGCCCGTTCCGGCGTGATCGACGCGACGTCGTCGCCCTTGCGCAGGCTGGCGTTCGTCTCGCCGTCGGTGACGTACGGGCCGAACCGGCCGTCCTTGATCACCATCGGCTTCTCACTCACCGAATCCGGGCCGAGTTCGCGCAGCGGCGGGGCGGCCGCGGCCCGTCCTCGGCGCTTCGGCTCGGCATAGATCTTCAGCGCCTCGTCCAGGGTGATGTCGAAGAGCTGGTCCTCGGTCGCCAGCGACCGCGAGTCCGTTCCCTTCTTCAGATACGGGCCGTAACGGCCGTTCTGCGCGGTGATCTCTTCGTTCGTCGCCGGATCGACGCCGACGACCCGCGGCAGCGACAGCAGCCGCAAGGCGTCCTCCAGCGTCACCGTCGCGGTATCCATCGACTTGAACAGCGACCCCGTCCGCGGTTTGGGACCGGCAGCCTTCTTCGTGGTCTTCCTAGCAGCCTTCTTGGCGACGGTCTTCGTTGTCACCCCGGCGCCCGCCTCGGCGTCCAGCGGGACTGGCGCCTCGCCACCGTCGACGGGGGTCGGACCGGCCGGCACCGTCAGCGCGGGGGCCTCCCCGTCGTCGCCGTCCTCCTCCGGTCGAGCGGAGTCGTCGGGCAGGATCTCAGTGACGTACGGACCGAAACGGCCCTCCTTCACGACGATCTCGTGGCCCGTCGCCGGGTCGACGCCGAGCGTGCGACCCTCCTGTGGCGTGGCGAACAGCTTCTCGGCGACGTCGAGCGTCAACTCGTCCGGCGTCATGTCGGCCGGCAGATTCGCGCGCTGCAACTCCGGCTCGGCCGCACCCGCTTCCGAGACGGTCCGTTCCAGATAGGGGCCGAACCGCCCGACGCGGACATAGATCGGACGACCCTCCGAGTCGTCGAACAGGTGGATCGAGTTGACGGTGCGTGCGTCGATCTCCTCCAGGTTCACCCCGACGAGCTTCTTGAGGCCGCCGGCGTGCGCGACATCGCGCTTGGCGTCGCCGATGCTTTCGACGTCGTCGCCGAAGTAGAAGTCGGTGAGCCACTTGGTGCGGTTCGCCTCGCCGGCGGCGATCTGGTCCAGATCGTCTTCGAGCGACGCGGTGAAGTCGTAGTCGACCAGACTCTCGAAATAGCCCTCGAGCAATCCGACGACGGCGAACGCGACCCACGACGGAACGAGGGCGCTGCCCTTCTTCACCACGTAGCCGCGGTCCTGGATGGTGCCGATGATCGACGCGTACGTCGACGGGCGCCCGATCCCCAGATCCTCCAGCACCTTCACCAGCGACGCCTCGGTGAAGCGAGCGGGCGGGTTGGTGGAGTGACCGTCGGCGGAGAGTTCCGCCGCGGTGAGCGTCTGGCCTTCGGTCAGGTGCGGCAGGCGGCGCTCCTCGTCGTCAGCCTGGCCACCGGCCTGCTCGTCGACGGTCTCGACGTAGGCCGAGAGAAAGCCGGGGAACGTGATGGTCCGGCCCGACGACGAGAAGGTCACCTGCTCGCCGCCGGCGGCGGTGCCGTTGATCCGGACACTCATCGTCGTGCCCTTGGCATCGGCCATCTGGGAGGCGACGGTGCGCTGCCAGATCAGCTCGTACAGCTTGAACTCGTCGGAGTTGAGCGCCGACGCGACCTGACCGGGTGTGCGGAAGCTGTCACCGGCGGGACGGATCGCCTCGTGCGCCTCCTGCGCGTTCTTCACCTTGCGGGTGTACTGACGGGGGCTCGGGTGCACGTAGTTGTCGCCGTACAGCTCGCGCGCCTGCGCACGCGCCGCGTTGATCGCCGACTCGCTCAGCGTCGTCGAGTCGGTACGCATGTAGGTGATGTAGCCGTTCTCGTACAGACGCTGCGCGATTCGCATGGTGCGGTCGGAGGTGAAGCGCAGTTTGCGACCGGCCTCCTGCTGCAGCGTCGACGTCATGAACGGCGCATACGGCCGCCGCGTGTAGGGCTTCTCCTCGACGGAGGCGACGGTCAACGTGACGTTGTCCAGACCGGCCGTCAGGGCGCGGGCCCGGGCCTCGTCGAGCACCACGACGCCGTCGGCCTTGCGCAGCGCACCGTCGGAACCGAAATCGCGGCCCGCGGCGACGCGCTGGCCGTCGACACTGACCAGGCGCGACGAGAAGGTGCGCGGCGTCGCGTCGGCCCCGGCGTCGAGCGTGGCGGCGATATCCCAGTAATCGGCCGAGACGAAGGCCATCCGCTCGCGTTCGCGGTCGACGATGATGCGGGTCGCCACCGACTGGACGCGGCCCGCCGAGAGCTTCGGCATGACCTTCTTCCAGAGCACCGGGGAGACCTCGTAGCCGTAGAGACGGTCGAGGATCCGACGCGTCTCCTGTGCGTCGACCAGGTCGATGTCGAGTTCGCGCGGGTTCTCCGCGGCCGCCTGGATGGCGGACTCGGTGATCTCGTGGAACACCATCCGCTTGACCGGCACCTTCGGCTTCAGCGTTTCCATCAGGTGCCAGGCGATGGCCTCGCCCTCACGGTCACCGTCCGTTGCGAGATACAGCTCGTCGACCGTTTTGAGCAGCGACTTCAATTCGGTGACGGTGGACTTCTTGTCGGCCGAAACGACGTAGAGCGGCTCGAAGTTGTCTTCGACGTTGACGCCGAGCCGCGCCCACGGCTGGCCCTTGTACTTGGCCGGCACGTCGGCGGCACCGCGCGGCAGGTCGCGGATATGACCGCGCGACGATTCGACGACGTAATCGGCTCCGAGGTACCCGGCGATTTTGCGCGCCTTGGTGGGCGACTCGACGATCACGAGCCGTCGAGTCGAGCCCGATCCGGGCGATGCGGTGTCGGTCTTTGCCACGGGCGTCCCTCAGTTCACCTCGGAGTACCGGATGTACCCCGTTGGTCAGCTTTCTACCTTATATACGGGGGCCGCTGCACATGCATCCACGCGGCTCGCCGAACGCCCGGATGTGAACGAGCACACTTTTACCTGGTCAACGACGGTAAGCGACGAATTCAGACTACCGGCCAGAGTTCCGCGGCTCCGGGCTGGCCCGGCGGGGCGCCGACCATTTCGACGAACCGGGTGACGCGGCGCTTTCCGGCGATTCGCAGCGCTGGGATACCGCGCGCGCCGGTCAGGATCGGTGCGACGCCAACCCGCATCAGGGCCGTGGCGAGCGCCGGGTGGGTGTCGGGGGCGTGCGCGTCCAAGCCGAGCAGGTACTTGCCGCCGTCGGGACGCCCCGATGCGATCGTCCATTGCCTCAGCGCCCGGGCCGTCGGCGTCCACCCGGGCGGCACGGTTTTGGCCGCACCCGTCGACCATTGCCGGCGCAGTTCGTCGAGCAACGGGGTCGGGACGGTGCGCACCAGCGGCGAGCCCTCCTCCGACGTCGCGATCTCGACGGCGATCCCGATCGCCTCCAACTCTTCTGCCAGGGCCCGAGCGCGCCACTGTTCGTCGACGACAACGGATACGCGGGTTCCACCCGCCATCGGAACCGCTTGCCCTGTTCCCGCGAGCAGCCCGGCGATATCGGCGACCGAAGGGTCGTCGGTGTCGGCGGAGAAGAACGCGAGCTGGCTCACGAGATCAATGCTACTGGCGGCGACGACCGCGCCCGCCGGCCCGGACTGATCCGGACGCGACGGGCGCGGTGTGGTCTCGTGGTTCGCGTTAGCGACCCGAGGTCTTAGACGGCGCGAACGCCAGTCGCCTGGGGACCCTTGGTACCCTGGCCGACCTCGAACTCGACGCGCTGGTTCTCTTCCAGGGTACGGAAACCGGATCCCTGAATCTCCGAGTAGTGCACAAACACGTCACCGTTTCCCTCGTCGGGGGCGATGAAGCCGAAGCCTTTTTCCGCGTTGAACCACTTCACAGTTCCCTGTGCCATTCCTGCATTCCTTACATATTTACTGATTGCGGCGGGAGGATGTCTCTCGTCGCGGCCGGTTCCGACCGCCATTCCTGTGTGAAAGCCTGCGGTGATCCGCTAACCAAACCCAAGTACAACGCTCGCAACAAGATTCGGACTGCGGCGAGGAGATCCCCCGAGACATGGCCAAATCACGCGACCGCATTAAGTCAATCACGTTCGCCGCCACAGCGATAGTCCAGCGCGCCGATTGAGTCTAAGTCCGGTGCCACTAGATTGGGTGACGCGGCGGACACGGCAGCCGCAGTCAGGGTTTGAGACGAGATGAACGGTTCCTACGGCGAGGAGCTGCTGCGTGCCGCGCTGGCCGGCACCGCACCGGCCGAGACCCCCGTGACCCACTCCGAGGTGATCCCGTCCGCCAGCGCCGTCCACGCGCAGTGGCCGCAGTGGGCCGATCCGGCGATCGTGGCCGCATACGCCGAGCTGGGGCTGCACCGACCGTGGCGACACCAGATCGAAGCCGCCGACCACGCCTTCGCCGGGCGGCACGTCGTGATCTCGACCGGCACCGCGTCGGGCAAATCGCTCGCGTATCAGCTGCCTGTGTTGCAGACCCTGCTGCACGACCACGCCACCACGGCGCTCTACCTCGCACCGACCAAGGCGCTCGGCGTCGACCAATTACGTTCCCTCACAAGGATTCTCGCCACGAATCCGGAGTTCTCGCGACTCGCGCCGAGCACGTACGACGGCGACACGGATCCGCAGATGCGGCAATGGGCGCGCGCCAACTCCCGCATCCTCTTCACCAACCCGGACATGCTGCACATCGGCATCCTGTCCGGCCACCATCGCTGGCAGCAGTTCTTGCGCCAGCTTCGCTTCATCGTCGTCGACGAATGCCACCACTACCGCGGCGTCTTCGGCGCACACACGGCTCTGGTGCTGCGCAGGCTGATCCGCGTGGCGCGGGCCGCCGGGGCCGACCCGGTCGTCGTGGCCGCCAGTGCCACCACCGCCGAGCCCGCGCGGACGCTGAGCCGGCTGATCGGCGAGCCGGCCCTCGCAGTGACGCACGACGCATCGCCCACCGGCGAGAGAACTGTCGCACTCTGGGAACCGGGATTCCTCCCGGAGGTCACCGGCGAGAACGGAGCACCGGTCCGACGGTCGGCGGGCGCGGAAGCCGGGCGCCTGCTCGCCGACTTCGTCGTCGAAGGCGCGCGGACCTTGTGTTTCGTGCGCAGCCGGCGGGGTGCCGAGATCACCGCCCGCACGGCGGCTGGTCTTCTCGCGGCCTCGGCCCCCGACCTTGCCGGGCGCGTCGCCGCCTACCGCGCGGGCTATCTGGCCGACGATCGCCGCCGACTGGAGCGGGCGATAGCCGACGGCGAGTTGCTGGGTGTCGCCACGACCAACGCCCTGGAACTGGGGGTCGACATCAGCGGCCTCGACGCCGTCATCATCGCCGGGTATCCCGGGACCGTCGCGTCCTTCTGGCAGCAGGCCGGGCGGGCCGGGCGGCGCGGCGCGGCGTCGGCGGTCGTCCTCATCGCCCGGGACGAGCCGCTCGACACCTACCTCGTCCACCACCCCGAGGCGTTGCTGCGCAAGCCGGTGGAGGCGACGGTGTTCGATCCGACGAACCCGTACGTGCTCAAACCGCACCTGCTGTGCGCCGCGGCCGAACTGCCGCTGAAGCCGGCCGAGGTCGAGCGGCTCGGCGTCGGCGAGGCGGTGGCGGAGCTGACCGAGGAGGGACTCCTGCGCCGACGCAAGGCCGGCTGGTACCTCGCAGCCGGCGTCGAACCCCACGCGGACATCGATATCCGCGGCGGGATCGGCGGTCAGATTCTCATCGTCGACACGTCGACGTCACAGCTGTTGGGAACGGTCGACACCGTGCGCGCGCTGTCCACCGTCCACCCGGGCGCGGTCCACATCCATCAGGGCGCTTCCTACGTCGTCGACGAACTCGGCCTCGACGACGGATTGGCACTGGCCCACCCGGAGGAGCCGGATTGGACGACGTCGCCGCGCGAGACCACGGAGGTCGAGGTCGTCGACACCCTGCGGCGGATCAGTCACGGTGCGCTGCAGGTCGCTCTCGTCGACGTGACGGTCACCTCGCAGGTCGTCGGGTACCTGCGCAAGCTGCACTCCGGTGAGATCCTCGACGCCAAAGAACTCGACCTGCCGCCCCAGACGTTGCCGACTCGCGCGGTGCAGTACACCCTGACGCCGGAGGCGCTGGCCGGTGTCCGGGTCACCGACGCGAACCTGCCGGGCGCGCTGCATGCCGCCGAGCACGCCATGATCGGCCTGCTGCCGCTGGTGGCGACGTGCGATCGATGGGACATCGGCGGACTGTCCACCAACCTGCACGCCGATACCGGGCTGCCCACGGTCTACGTCTACGACGGGTATCCCGGCGGTGCCGGCTTCGCCGACCGCGGCTACGAAGCCTTCGCCGAGTGGGTGGCCGCGACACACGAGGCGGTGTCGGCATGCGGATGCGAGTCCGGCTGCCCGTCCTGCATTCAGTCACCCAAGTGCGGCAACGGCAACGAACCGCTGGACAAGGCCGGCGCGGTCGCCGTGCTGGAACTGATCCAGTCGTTGCTCCGTGGTTCGTGACCACATGCTGGTCACGATCGACGGCGGTAGCGCTCCGGAATATCCGCGACCGCGCCGCTGTTGGCCATCGCGTGAGCAGCCAACCAGAACTGAGTCCCACCGGATGGGTCCGTGAGCAGACCGAACGCATCCTCGCCGACGGCACCACCGACGGCGTGGCCATCAACGGCCGCGCGGTGGTGCTGTTCACCACGACCGGCGCGAAGTCGGGCAAGAAGCGATACGTCCCGCTGATGCGCGTCGAGGAGGACGGCAGCTACGCGATGGTCGCCTCCAAGGGCGGAGCACCCGACAACCCGTCGTGGTACTACAACGTCAAGGCCCACCCGCGGGTCACCGCGCAGGACGGGGACAAGGTCGTCGAGCTGACCGCGCGCGAGGTGACCGGTGCCGAGCGCGACCATTGGTGGGCGCTCGCCGTCGAAGCCTTCCCTCCATACGCGGAGTACCAGGTCAAGACCGATCGCGAGATCCCGGTCTTCGTCCTGAGTCCCTGACCTGGGTGGGGTCGTCACTCTCGGAGCCGCTGACTATCCGCGGTTTCCGGGTCGCCGGGGCCGCAATGTCGTCGTCGGCAGGGTGGGTGCCGGCAGCGGCGGAAGCTGGCCGGACGCGTAGGGACCGAACAACGGCGGCTTGCCGTCGTCGAGCGGGTCGGGCGGGTCGAAGCCCAGCTCGGCCTGGTAACGACGGCGGAACTCGACGATCTCGTCGTGAGTGCGGCCGACGAAGTTCCACCACATGATGATCTCCTCGTCGAGCGGCACGCCTCCGAGGAGGATCACGCGCACCGGGTCATCCGGTCCGGCGCGCAGTTCCAGCGTGTCCGAACCTGCGGGAACGTAGGCCAGCGCGCGGTGCTCGACGCGCGCGGAGTTGACCGTGACGCCGCCGGACTCGGCCAGCACGGCGTGCTCGAAGTCCCGGCGGACGGCGATCGTGACCGACGCACCCGGGTCCAGCGTCAACTCCGCCCCCAGCAGATCCGGGGTCCGCGTCTGTACCGGCGAGGCCGAACCCAGCAGCTCGCCGAGAAAGACCAGCGCGGAAACACCGGCTGCCCGTACCGGCTCGGGCGCGTAATGCTCGAAGTGCTTCTCACTGAACCTGGTCGAATCGGGCAGCGCGTACCAGAGCTGCACGCCGTGCAGTGTCCGCGTGTCGGCGGTGCTGATCTCCTGGTGGGTGATGCCCGCTCCGGCGATCATGACGTTCAGCTCGCCCGGCCGGACGCGCGCGGCGTTCCCGCCCGAATCCAGATGGTCGATCTCGCCGGAGAACAGCCACGACACGGTCGCCAGGCCGGTGTGCGGGTGCCGCGGCACCACCATCGGCGATACGTCGTCGGGCCCGTAGTGGTCCAGGAAGCACCACGCCCCGACGAGCGACCGTCGTAGCTGCGGCAGCGTCCGGTACACCGTCATGGCCCGCGGCCCGCCCAGCGGCACGGAGCGCGGCTCCAGGATCTCCAGTGCCGTGCAGGGCTGGCCGGGGTCCAGAACGGACATCTCCGGACGTCGCTCGACGTTGCTCACCATTCCAGCTTCGCTCAATCCGCCGACGTTGGGAACGGATCGCCGATCTGCGCAACGGCCGTCACGCCGGAATGGCGTCATCGTCCTCGAACTGGGTCCGGTGCAGTTGCGCGTACCGGCCGCCCAGCGCCACGAGTCGCCCGTGCGTGCCGGATTCGACGATCCGACCGCCCTCGACCACCAGGATCTGGTCGGCCTGACGAATGGTGGAGAGCCGATGCGCGATGACCAGCGCGGTACGTCCGGCCAGCGCTTCGCCGAGCGCCTCCTGCACGGCTGCTTCCGACGTGGAGTCGAGATGGGCGGTCGCCTCGTCCAAAATCACGATGCGCGGTTTCGCGAGCAGCACCCGCGCGATGGTCAACCGCTGGCGCTCGCCGCCGGAGAAGCGGTATCCGCGCTCGCCGACCACTGTTTCCAGCCCGTCGGGCAGATCGGCGACCAACTCTTCCAGCCGCGCTCGGCGCAACGCGTCCCACAGCTGATCGTCGGTCGCATCGGGGCTGCCGAGGGTGAGATTGGCGCGCACGGTGTCGTGGAAGAGATGGCCGTCCTGGGTGACCATGCCGACGGCTCGCCGCAACGATGCCGCGTCGAGTTCGCGCACATCGACGCCGCCGACGCGGACCGCACCGGCGTCCACGTCGTAAAGCCGGGGCACCAGCGCCGCGATCGTCGACTTGCCCGCACCCGAGGAACCCACGAGCGCCACGGTCTGCCCGGCCGGCACGCGGAACGAGACGTCGGTCAGGACCTGGCTCCCGGCCCGCGGATCCAGCACGGCGACCTCTTCCAGCGAGGCCAGCGAGACACGGTCGGCGGACGGGTAGGCGAAACTCACCTCGTCGAATTCGACGTCGAGGGGTGCCGACGGGACTGGGCGCGCCGACGGCGCGTCGGCGATCAACGGTTGCAGGTCGAGGACCTCGAAGACGCGCTCGAAGCTGACCATCGCGCTCATCAGCTCGACGCGCGCGTTCGCGAGCGCGGTCAGCGGTGCGTACAGCCGGGTGAGCAGCATCGCCAGCGCGACGACGGTCCCCGCTTCGAGCTGCCCGCGCAGGGCGAACACTCCGCCCAGTCCGTAGATGAGGGCCAGCGCCAACGCCGAGACCAGCATCAACGCCAGGTAGAACGCTTCTTGCACCATGGCACTGCGCACGCCGATGTCGCGCACCCGACCGGCCCTAGCGGCGAATTCCGCGGCTTCCCGGTCAGGGCTGCCGAACAGCTTGATCAGCGTCGCGCCGGGAGCGGAGAAGCGCTCGGTCATCCGGTTGCTCATCGAGGCGTTATGGGCGGCCTTCTCCCGCTGCAGCCCGGCCAGGCGCGCGCCGATGCGACGGGCGGGCAACAGGAACACCGGCAGCAGCACCAGCGCCAACAGGGTGATCTGCCACGAGAGGGCCAGCATCGCGACGAGCGCGAGCAGCAAGGTGACGATGTTGCTGATCAGCCCGGCGAAGGTATCGCTGAACGTGCGCTGGGCGCCGATGACGTCGTTGTTGAGGCGACTCACCAGCGCGCCGGTGCGGGTGCGGCTGAAGAAGGCGACCGGCATCGTCTGCACGTGGTTGTAGACCGCCGTCCGCAGGTCGAAGATCAGCCCCTCTCCGATGGTCGCGGACAGCCGCCGCTGAACGAGGCCGAGCCCGGCCTCCCCGATCGCGACGAGAGCGATCACGAGCGCCAGACCGATCACCACGGCGACGGTCGCCTTGCCGGTGATCGCGTCGATGACCCGGCCGGCCAGCAGCGGCGTCGCCACCGTCAGCACGGCGACGGCCGTGCTGATCAGGGCGAACCAGGCCAGCCGCCAGCGATGCGGACGGGCGAACCGCCCGATGCGCCGCCACGTCTCGGCGTTGACCGGTCGCCGGTCGGGCTGTGCGTGCATCGCCGTGTACATCGAGTTCCACGCCGTGGTCTCCATACTCATCCGGGATCGTTCCCTCCTGTTCCCATGGCATCTCGTCGACGCCGTCACACCAGCCTGAAACATAAACTAAGGTTGAGGTCAAATGAGAGGAGACGACGTGTCCGACGCACCGGCCTGGAACCGCAAGGAGCTCACCGTCGGCGAGCTCGCCGCTCGCAGCGGTGTGGCGGTCTCCGCGCTGCACTTCTACGAACGCGAGGGGCTGATCGTCGCGCGGCGCACGTCGGGCAACCAGCGCCGCTATCGCCGCGACACACTGCGCCGTGTCGCTCTGATCCGCATTGCCCAGCGCGTCGGCATTCCGTTGGCGGAGATCCGCAAGGCGATGGACGGGCTGCCCGACGGGCGCACCCCGACCCGCGAGGACTGGCAACGGCTGTCGGAGGGCTGGCGCGACGAACTCGACGCGCGCATCCACCGCCTCCAGCAGCTACGCGACGACTTCGGCGAATGCATCGGGTGCGGCTGTCTGTCGCTGGAGCGGTGCGCCATGGCCAACCCGCACGACGACCTGAGCGATCGCGGTCCGGGCCCACGGCGGCTGCTGGAGTCCTAGCCGATACTCAGCGGGCTACCGCGTCGACCCGCATCGCCGGCAGTCGGGACAACGATTCGAGCAATGCGGCGGTATCCGGGGCGCCGAGTTCGATGTCGAACACGTCGGCAAGAAGCCGGGGAATCTCCCCGATCTCGACGTCGCGCTGGGCGAGGACCCGACCGTCGGGGGCGACCGTCGTCCAGGTGCGTCCGTCGAGGGTGTCCTGGCGGTCGGCGTGGAAACGCTGGACGAACGGCCGCATCGTGAACGGCGACCGGGACGAGGTCGACACGTAGTGGTTGCCGACCGCGAAGTCGATCGGGTGCACGGGCTCCAAGGTCCACACGTGGCGGTCGACCCACGCCGGCGTTCCGTCAGGGTCGGCCTGCTGCTGCCACATCGTCCACTCGTCGTGGATTCCCGTCGGTCCCTCCGACGAGGTCCTGGTCAGCCGAAGCCGCCACCCGTCCTGCACGACCTCGACGCCGTCTTCGACGGGGATCGGTTCGAGCGGACCGCGGCCGAACCCGACGTCGCACAACACTCGCCGGCCGTCGTCGAACTCGACGACGAGCAACGCGTGGGTGGCCGGGCGACGCGCGGCGTCACCGCCCATCGTCACCCGGCCGAGGACAGCGGAGAACCGAAATCCGAGGGCCTCGAGCATGGCGGCGAACAGTGTCGCGTGCTCGAAGCAGTAGCCGCCTCGTCGGTGTCGAATCAACTTGTCCTGCAACGATTTCACGTCGAGCAGTACCGGCCTGTCCAGCATGATCTCAAGGTTCTCGAAGGGGATCGACGTCGTGTACGCGCGGTGCAGAGCCGCCAGCGTCTCCGGTGTCGGGCTGAGATCACCGCGGTAGCCGATATGGGTCAGCAGCCCGTCGAGGTCAAGATCTTCGCTCTCCCAGGTAGCCATTCGCCCACACCTTTCTCGTCCCTGATTCTGTGCGGCTGCAACGCGGACCGGCCAGTCCCTTATTCCGTCGCGGTCGCGCGAACGTGGTGACGTCGGGCGCGCGAAGGAGGATGATGGACGTCATGTGGGGTCGCCGATTCGCGTCGATCGTCACGGGCCTGCTCGGTGCGGCGCTCGTGGCGACGGCCGTGAGCGCACCCGCCGATGCCGCGACCCGGACGGTCTTCTCGCCGACGCACACGATCGGCGAGGGACCGCTGTGCGGCGGGACCATCGACGCGACCGCCACCACCGGTCCGCGTCATCGCGGGTCGGTGACGGTGTTTCTGCGCGCCGACTTGAACACCGTCTTCGCCCCCGTCCCCGTGTGGACGTGCCTAGTGACGGCAACGGTGCACTACCGCAATCTCCGCACCGGTGCGGCCGGCGCCAGGCACATGACACTCAGTACGAGTTCGGTACCGCGAATTCAGATGTGCAATCCGATCATCGGCGGCATCCTGTGCGGCTCGACCGGTGAGCTGCGACTGCGGACCGGACGCGGTCCGGTACACGCCTGGATCACGACTTCCGTCCCGCACCTTGCCGGTTCTGCTCGGTTTACCGTCTTCTGACCCCATCTGCGGCGCGGCGACACGTTCCCGGACCGGTCAGGCGACCCGGATGGGCACCCCTACGCGACTCTGAATGAGCGTGAGCTGAGCAATCATGTCCATATCGTCGGCAAGCGGAAGAATTCGCACGAAAAGAGGCGAACTCGACCTACTCCGTCGAAATCTAGGCTTTCGTACGACCTCAATCTTTCCTTTGACAACGAGATCGAGATGAATCCCGTCACGGACGACAATAGTCATCGAGTCAATATCAGAGACATCTGTTCGAAATCTCGACCCGAACGCCCGCCCGTAGATCTGCATCGATCCGCGAGTAAACCTTACCCTAGATCTCAACAACACAATCGCGGCCGAGAACGTTAACAGGATTACCGACAGCGCGAGGCCAACGATGAGGCGGACTGACCGAAAAAACTCGCTTCCCGGTATGATCAGAGTCATCAAAGGATAGCCGCCGATGAGCGTGAGTGGAGCCGCCAGAAATAGCAGGATAGCCCACTTTTCCAGGTAGAGGGTCACAGAGTCTCGAGCTTCGATATATCGCCATGGTCGCAACGTGCGCGGGAACCAACTCGGCAGAAAGATACATATCCCGCCAAACGCCAGCATTAGCGTGGCGCTGCCCACCATCAACGCTCCGACGCGGTCGGCGAAGCTGAACCGATCGTCCGCCACAGCAACAAATACAAAGAACCCTGAGATACACAGGGCCCCAACGACCGAAGCCAAGGCTTTCCTCTTTGGCACTGAGACTCCGTGAACCACGTCCACGACGGACCGATCAAGCTCACTATCGCTCACTCGATCCCCCGACACAAGCTCTCCATTCGCATCATCAATTTTGGGCGCCAGAAACTCTGATTTCACTGGAACTCGCGCTACATACAGCTATTCACTCTTCTTCGCCAACAAGCGCCACAGTTCCGTCATATCTTTCTTGGAAAGGGAGTTACCGCCGAACTGGAAGTATGCCAGCATCCAAAATGCAACAGATACTCCCAGGTATGCCCCTATTGCGTTCAAAAGGATGTCCGGATAGGCCGCCACGTAGTATGTTACCAGGAACGGCACAGCCGGTATCAGAACCACGCCGATCGACTTTCGAACCTCGCCGCTACGATCAATTAATCGGTTTGCATGTAGCGCACCTGCCAAGCAGATTAATAGCGAAAGCAGGGCCAGGGCCTCATACATAAAACGAACTACTTAGCATTCGGGGTAGCACTCAACGTGTTCAACAAAGCGTCCGATCTAGCCTAGTCCCGGCCCAACCAAAGCCCGATGGCACCAAACATTATCCAGACGCCAACCGATGCGCCAACGCCTTCGTATACCGCCGCAAGAATGGAGAATACCGCCGTAGCAGGAATCATGATACTCAGGGAACGGCGGTCCCAAACTGAACCATAGTAGCTATCAACGGCGAATAAAGCAACTGCCCAAAGGATCCATGCTACTGCGATAGCTATCTGCATTCGTCTCGGCCTCGGCGGTTTTCTACTTGAATCTATCGTACGCCATGGTACCCAAGGCACTGCCGACTGCAGCACCAATTCCCGCACCTATAACGGTTCCGAAACCTGGGACCAGTGACCCTATCGCTCCGCCTATGAACGCGCCCGCCATACCGGCACTAGTAGCCTTGGCAGCGTCACCCAATGTTCGTTCGCCAGTATGCCAATCGATCAGCCCTGAGCCGATAGCGCCTGCTGTACCTCCTTTTTTCATGATCTTCGACATTCTTTTGAGAAATCTTCCTTCACGGTCGTATCCGTACTCAAAGTATTTCTTTGATCCTTCTTTCATCGCTGCGCCTGCACCGTCTCCGGCGACCCCGCCGTATTGAAGGATGTCTCCTCGCGGACCCCAGCGTGGGTCGGTGAGAAACGGCTTTGGCGGGGGTGCGGTTGTACCGTCGGGTTGGATACCGGGGATTTCAGTGATGTTCGGCGTACCGTCAGGGTTAGTCGTGATGTGGCGGGTGTAGCCCGTTACAGGATCGGTGATGATGGTTTCCTGGCGCCCCGTAGCAGGGTTGATCCTGGTATCGACGATCAAACCTTGCCCTCGCAAAGCTGCGCGAGCCTGTCTATCGGCGATGTCGGGGTCGGTGTGGGGACCGGTTCCTTTCAAGAGGGCCAGCGCGTCGTCGGCTGCCTGGTCTGGATCGTTTTCGGCGGGCACACTGAATTGTTCCCCGCTGTACGGATTGGTGTACGTGGTAACCCGACGGCCGTTCTCATCGGTCCTAG
>NZ_BAEE01000039.1 GCF_000241265.1 Gordonia araii NBRC 100433 | reverse complement strand
TTGCATACCGATGTCGTCGAGACTGCGCTGCGCAATGCGCACACCTTCCGGGACCCGGCGACCGGGCCAGTCGATGGCGTAATCTTCCATGCGGATCGCGGCTGTCAGTACACCTCCGAGCAGCTCGATACCGTCACCGGTGAGCTGAACGTGCGCCTGTCGGTCGGGCGGACCGGGGTGTGCTGGGATAACGCTCAGCAGGAAAGTTTCTGGTCGACGCTCAAGACCGAGTTCTACCAGCGGCGCACCTTCGGCACCCGGATCGAGGCCGTCGCGGCGGTCAGCCGATGGATTGACGCGGTCTACAATCGCAGGCGCCGACACAGTTCGCTGGGCTACGTTGCTCCAGCCGACTTCGAGGCGGGCATGCTTACCAGGGCGACCAGCAAGGCCGCTTAACCGATGTCCACCGAACGGGGTCAACCCCA
>NZ_BAEE01000040.1 GCF_000241265.1 Gordonia araii NBRC 100433 | reverse complement strand
TTAAATTCCCCCATATTATTCTCGTCACTCAAGTAATGCCCGAAAGCGTTCGCCGACTCGCGCGACTGACTCGCAATGAAGGAGTTCGGGGAATTTGCTCCATCTTTCATGGCCCGTATTAGATCGTCTATCCCGGTCCGCTCTCCGCCCCATGCATGAGCGAGCAATCCTCGGAGGTGGTTCTGCGTTTTCATCTCCTCCCCGTTCTTGAGCTTCACCACGTCCTCGAACTTATTTCCATCTTCGCATGTGACATCCATGCGTTCATGGCCGGTCATGAAGTCGTGAATGGCAACCGCATCCCCCGATATTGCCCCATCACCTGATATCTCTGAAAGCGTCAAGGAGATCGAGCGATCTTGGCGTGTCCCCCGTGAACCGGTCCAGGTTGTTTTAGAGTCCTGATTGCCCTGATGAGGGCAGAGAAGGGACGATGAAGAACATGGCAGGACGCAAGCGTCACTCGGCTGAGGACATCGTGCGCAAGCTGCGCCGGGCCGACGAGCTGGCCGCCGAGGGTAAGACCGGTGAGGAGATCGCCGCCGATCTCGAGGTGTCGGCGGCCACTCTCTACAACTGGCGCCGCCAGTACGGCGGCATGGACGGCGACGCCGCCAAGGAACTCAAGGAACTGCGCGAGCAGAACAGCCGGCTCAAACGCCTGCTCGCCGACGCTGAACTGGAGAAGGACGCGCTGCGGGAGATCGCCAAGGGAAAATTCTGAGCCCAACCGCCAAACGCGCCGCCATCGACATGCTCAAAGACGTCAAGAAAATGTCAGAGCGCATGGCGTGCCGGGTTGTTGGGCTTTCCCGATCCGCGTATCGACGCCTGCCGCAGGCGCAGACACCGGCCGATCCCGACGCCGCACTGCGCGAGCAGCTGCGTGTCTATGCCCGCAAGAATCCGCGGCACGGGTTCCGCCGGGCGTGGGCGCACCTGCGCTTCGACGATGGCATCGAGATCAACAAGAAGAAGGTGCACCGGCTGTGGAAAGAGGAAGGGTTGCAGGTTCGCCGTGCGCCGCGGCGGAAACGAGCGGGCCAGTCATCGGTGCCGATTGTCGTTGCGGATGCGCCGAAAGTGGTGTGGGCATTGGACTTTCAGTTCGATTCCACCATGGATGGGAAGAAGGTCAAGATCGCGTCCATGGTTGACGAACACACCCGGATGTCGTTGCTGAACATCGTGGACCGCTCGATTCCGGCTGAGCGGTTGATCGAGGAGTTGGAGAAGACGTTCGCGATCTGGGATGGCCCGCCGATAGTGCTGCGTATGGACAACGGCCCTGAGTTCATCTCAGAGGCCCTGCGGGAGTTCTGTGCAGGGCCGGTGGGGATCTCCTACATTCCGCCCGGCACACCGTGGAACAACGGGTACATCGAGTCGTTCAACAACCGGCTGCGCGACGAGTGCTTGAACCGCAATTGCTGGCCCACACTGCTCGAGGCCCGTGTGGTCATCGGCGACTTCAAAGACGACCACAACCACCGACACCGGCACTCGGCGCTGGGCTACCGAACCCCGGCCGAGTACGCTGCCGGATGCACCCACAGACACCACCCCGTGGGCTGCGAGATCGACTGACCGACAGCAACAAGGAACTGGCTCTAGAACGGCCTGGACCGGCTATCGGGGACCTGCCACTGCGATACGAGACCGGAGACAGACCACTACACGCCCGCGTTCGCGTCTTGCTTCTTCTTCAGTTCGAGGGCGATGTCGATGAGTTGGTCTTCCTGACCGCCGACCAGCTTGCGGTTGCCCGCCTCGATGAGGATGTCGGCCGCGGAGACGCCGTACTTCTCGGCATGCCCTTCGGCGTGCTTGAGGAAGGAGCTGTAGCAGCCGGCGTAGCCCATCATCATGGCCGGGCGGTCGACCAGGCATTCGCTGGGCATGGCCGGGCGGACGACGTCCTGCGCGGCGTCGGCGATCTTCATGAAGTCGACGCCAGTCTTGATGCCGAGCTTGTCGCACACGCCGACGAAAGCCTCGGTCGGCGTGTTGCCCGCGCCCGCGCCGAAGCGGCGGATCGAGCCGTCGATCTGCTGGGCACCGGCGCGGATGGCAAGCACCGAATTGGCGACCGCGACGTCGAGGTTCTCGTGACCGTGGAAGCCTACCTGCGCGTCGTCACCCAACTCGGCGACCAGGGCGGACACCCGGTCGGCGACCTGCTCCAGCACCATCGCGCCCGCCGAGTCGACGACGTACACGCATTGGCATCCGGCGTCGGCCATGATGCGCGCCTGCTTGGCCAGCACCTCCGGCGGCTGGCTGTGGCTCATCATCAAGAACCCGACGGTCTCCAGGCCGAGCTCGCGCGCCAGCCCGAAGTGCTGGATCGACACGTCGGCCTCGGTGCAGTGCGTCGCGATGCGGCAGATCTGCCCGCCGTTGTCGCGCGCCTCGATGATGTCGTCCTTGATCCCGAGCCCGGGGAGCATGAGAAACGCGATCTTCGCCCGCTTCGCCGTCTCGGCCGCGGCCTTGATCAGCTGCTGCTCCGGCGTCTTGGAGAACCCGTAGTTGAACGACGATCCGCCCAGACCGTCGCCGTGGGTCACCTCGATCACCGGCACACCGGCATCGTCGAGGGCGCCGACGATGTCGCGCACCTCCTGCTCGGTGAACTGGTGGCGCTTGTGGTGGGACCCGTCGCGCAACGACGAATCGGTGATGCGGATGTCGAGGTCGGCGGAGTAGGGCCGTGCGTTGGCCGTCAAGTCGCTCATGGTTTCCCTCACTTCCCAGCCGTCGCGGTGGCGGCCAGCTTGGACTTGGCGATCTCCTCGCCCACCTTGGTGGCCGCGGCGGTCATGATGTCGAGGTTCCCGGCATACGGCGGCAGGAAGTCGCCCGCGCCTTCGACCTCGACGAAGATCGAGACGCGCGCGTGGCCTCCGTTGATGACGCTCGGCGGGTCGAACTGCGGGTCCTGCAGCAAGCGGTAGCCGGGCACGTATTCCTGAATGTCCTTCTCACGCCGATGGATCGCCTCGGCGATCGCATCGGTGTCGGCATCGGCGGGGATCGCGCAGAAGATGGTGTCGCGCATGATCATCGGCGGGTCGGCGGGGTTCAGGATGATGATCGCCTTGCCGCGATCGGCGCCGCCGATCGTCTCGATGCCGCGCGAGGTCGTCTTGGTGAACTCGTCGATGTTGGCACGGGTACCGGGTCCGGCGGACTCGCTCGACACCGATGCGACGATCTCCGCGTAGGGCACCGGCACCACCGACGACACGGCGTGCACCATCGGGATCGTCGCCTGTCCGCCGCAGGTGATCATGTTGGTGTTGGGCGCGTCGAGGTGCTCGCGCAGGTTCGCCGGCGGCACGACGGCCGGTCCGACGGCGGCCGGCGTGAGGTCGACGGCGGTGATGCCGGCGGCCGCGTACTTCGGTGCGTACTCGCGGTGCACGTAGGCACTCGTCGCCTCGAAGATCAGGTCCGGCTTCTCGGCGGACGCCAGCAGTTCGTCGGCACCGCCGCTCATCGTGATGAGTCCGTGGTCGGCGGCACGTTTCATGCCCTCGGAGTCGGCGTCGATCCCGACCATCCATCGCGGTTCGATGACCGCCGATCGTTCGAGCTTGTACATCAGGTCGGTGCCGATGTTGCCCGAGCCGATGATCGCCGCACTCAGCTTGGCGCTCATGTGAGCCTCCTTCTCTTGGGCTGAAAGTCGTTGTCGTGCAGGTATTAGGTGAAATCGAGCGTGACGCTGCCGAGACCGTCGAACTCGGCGACGAAGTGGTCGCCGCTGCCGATATCGATCGCGCGGGTGGCGGTGCCCGGCAGGATGACGTCCCCCTTGCGCAGCCGTACGCCGAACGACGACACCTTGTTCGCCAGCCAGGAGACCGCGTTGAGCGGATGGCCGAGCACGGCCGACGAGTTGCCTTTCGCGACGACCTCGCCGTTGCGCGTCAGGGTCGCGTCGATGTTCCCCGTGTCGATGTCGCCGATGGCCACCCGCTGCTGGCCGAGGATCCAGCCGCACGACGACGCGTTGTCGGCGATCGTGTCCGGCAGGGTGATCTTCCAGTCTTTGATCCGCGAGTCGATCAGCTCGATCGACGGCACGACCCATTCGATCGCCGTGATGACGTCCTCGTTCGTGCAGCCCTCGCCGGGCAGATCGTCCCCGAGGATGAAGCCGACCTCCACCTCGACGCGCGGGAAGCACAGCGCGGAGAAGTCGATCGGCTTGCTCTCGAAGTACTGCATGTCGTCGAGCAGGTGCCCGTAGTCGGGCTCGTCGACGTTCATCATCTTCTGCATGGCTTCCGACGCCAGGCCGACCTTGTGGCCGGCGACGGCGGCACCGTTCGCCAGACGTCGCCGGATGTTGATGAGCTGGATCTCGTAGGCGTCGACGACGTCGAGTTCGGGGTGCGCGGTGGTGGGCGGGTCGATGGCGACCGCGGTCTCCTCCGCCCGAGCCAGGTCAGCGGCGATCTGGGTCCGCAGCGCGTCCGGCACGGCCATTGACTCTCCTCACGAGGATCAGCGAACTGGTTACTGTTTTCTCACCCGGACCGGCCTTCGCATAGCTGTCTAGCTGCTATAGCCCGTCGCCAGACCAATACTATAACGTGTTCTAATTATTGGGTAGATTGAGTGGGACAGACGGCCTGGCCAGACCAGTGCCGCGGAGAGGACCGATATGACCACGCCCGAAGAGTTCGACGCCGGCGCCGGGAGCGCCAGCGAGCGGGCCGAGTTCGATGTCGTCGTCGTCGGCGCGGGAGCCGCGGGCCTGAGTGCCGCGCTCACCGCCGCGACCCAGGGACTCAAGACCGTCCTGATCGAGAAGTCGCCGTACTGGGGCGGCTCGACGTCGCGCTCGGGAGGTGGCGTGTGGATCCCTAACAACTCCGTACTGAAGCGCGACGGCGTCGACGACTCGGTCGAGAAGGCGCGCGAGTACGTGCACGCCATCATCGGCGAGCACGCGCCCGCGGCGAAGATCGACGCGTACATCGACCGCGGTCCCGAGGCCCTCGACTATCTGATGGCCCACGCTCCGCTCGAACTCGAATGGGTCAAGAACTACTCCGACTACTACCCGGAGGCGCCCGGTGGACGCCTGGCCGGACGTTCGATCGAGCCCAAGCCGTTCGACGCCCGTCGTCTCGGCGATCACCTGAAGAACCTGCACCCGCAGTACACCAAGGCGCCGCTGAACATGGTCGTGCTGCAGAGCGACTACAAGTGGCTCAACGTCGGCATGCGCCACCCGCGCGGCATCGCGAAGATGGCGAAGGTGGCGGCGCGCTTCAGCTGGGCGAAGTCGCGCAACAAGAAACTCATCGCCATGGGCGCGGCACTCGCCGCCGAGCTCTACCTGGGTGTGCTGGAGGCCGGCGTCGACGTGCGGTTCGAGACACCGCTCGTCGACCTCGTCACCGACGACAACGGCGCGGTCACCGGCGTCGTCGTCGAACACGACGGCCAGCGGCAGGAGCTGAGCGCGCGCCACGGGGTGATTCTCGGTTCGGGCGGCTTCGAGAAGAACGCGGAGATGCGCGCCAAGTACCAGCGCGCACCGATCGGCACCGAGTGGACCACCGGGTCGGCGTCGAACACCGGCGACGGGATCGTCGCGGGGCAGAATGCCGGCGCCGACGTTGCCCTCATGGACGACGCGTGGTGGGGGCCGACGATCCCGCTGCCCAAGGGACCGTGGTTCGCGCTGTCGGAGCGCTCGGTGCCCGGGACGTTCATCGTCAACGAGCGCGGCGAACGATTCATGAACGAGTCGCTCCCCTATGTCGAGGCCGTCCACCAGATGTACGGCGGCGAGTTCGGCCAGGGCGACGGTCCGGGCGAGAACGTCCCGGCCTGGATGATCATGGACACCCGCTGTCGCAACCGCTACGTGTTCGCCGGCGTCACCGCACGACAGCCGCTGCCGAAGAAGTGGCTCGAATCCGGCGTGATCGTCAAGGCGAGCACCCTCGCCGAGCTGGCCGAGAAGACCGGGCTGCCCGCCGACAAGCTCGAGGCCACGACCGCCCGTTTCAACGGATTCGCCAAGGCCGGCGTCGACGAGGACTTCCACCGGGGTCGCAGCGGCTACGACCACTACTACGGCGATCCCACCAACAAGCCGAACCCGAGCCTGGGCCCGGTCGACAAGCCGCCGTTCTACGCCGTCAAGATGGTGCCCGGCGACCTGGGCACCAAGGGCGGCATCGTCACCGACGAGCACGGCAGGGCCCTGCGGCCCGACGGGTCGGTCATCGAGGGCCTCTACGCCGCGGGCAACACGAGCGCACCGGTCATGGGTCACACCTACGCGGGGCCGGGCGCCACGATCGGCCCGGCGATGGTCTTCGGCTACCTCGCCGCGCTCGACGCGAAGGCGAAGGCCGATGCCGAGTCCGCGTCGACCGATGCGTCCACGTTCGCTCCGATCGATCGGGGGAACTGATGCCGATCGATCCCGCCGTCGCGCTCGGTGCCGAGCTGCCCGAGACGACCTTCTCCTGGACCGCCTCCGACGTCGCGCTGTACCACCTCGCGGTGGGTGCCGCCGCCGACCCGATGGACACCGCCGGTCTGGCCTACGTCGACGACGTGGCGCCGAAAGTGTTGCCGACCTTCGCGACGGTCGCCGCGAGCTTCCACGCCACCGAACCGCCGAAGGTCGTGTTCCCCGGCATCGACATCGACCTCGCAAAGGTCGTGCACGGCAGCCAGCAGGTCACCGCGCATCGGCCGCTGCCGCCGTCGGGCACGGCGACCACGCGCACCCGCATCGCCGAGCTGCAGGACAAGGGGTCGGCCGCGGTGATCGTCCAGGAGTCGGTGACGGTCGACGAGGGCGGCGAAACCCTGTGGACCTCGCGGTCGTCGATCTTCGCCAAGGGCGAGGGCGGCTTCGGCGGCGAGCGCGGCGCGTCGGCGAAGGTCGAACTGCCCGACCGCGCGCCCGACCACCGCATCGAGGTCCCCACCCGGCCCAACCAGGCCCTGCTGTACCGCCTCTGCGGCGACCGCAACCCGCTGCACTCGGATCCCGCCTTCGCCAAGCGCGCCGGCTTCGACCGCCCCATCCTGCACGGACTGTGCTCCTACGGCTGCGTGGCGCGGGCCATTGTCGACGAGATCCTCGACGGCGACGTCACACAGCTGGCCGGCTACGGCGTGACGTTCGCGGGCATCGTGCTGCCCGGGGAGACGATCGTCGTCGACGCATGGGAAGCCGACGGGCGCATCGTCGGCCGTGCGACGGTCGCCGAGCGCGACGGGGCGATGGCGCTCGCCGGAATCAGCGTCGATCGGGCTCGCTAAGCTGACCGGGCGCCGCGAATCGCGGCCGGTTCGACCCACTACTTAGGAGCCTTCGTGAGCGATTCCCTGTCCCAGACCCTGTCCGGCAACCGCGACCAGGTCGTCGCCGATCTCGTCGGCGTGATCGACGCCGAGGTCGCCGACCAGTCGGGACTGTCGGGCGCCGCGGTGAAGGCCGCCTACGCCGCCGCGCAGAAGGTCAAGCCGAATGTCGTGCAGAACGCGACCAACGCGATGCTCGACGACTTCCTCGGCGCGTTGTCGCCGCTGTGGGCCAGCAAGCCGGACGGGACGGGCTTCGGCGCTCACCTGGCCGCGAACGGTGACCAGGCGGCGGAGGCCCTGCTGGCGGTGACCGACGCAGAGGCGTCAAACGCGAAGCCGGCACTGGCCAAGGCCTACAACTCGCTGCGCGGCAAGGCCAAAGGATACGTCATCGCCGCGCTTCCCCGCGTCGGAGACGCGATCGAGCGCAACGCTTAGTCGCGCTGGTCAGACTGCGGAGATGGTGATGACGACAAGCCCGACGACGACGGCGACCAGCGCCGACAGCATCGAGAGCACGCGCCACATCCGCACTCGGACCGCATCGGAGTCAGTGACCTGGGTGGTAGCCATGATCTCCCACTTTCCTTCGTCCTGGCTTCCGGGCAATCGGAGCGCCGACCAGGAACTTGTTGCTCCAGTGACTAATGTGACACAAATCATGTCCAGGATCTCGAACTTGGCGGTCGTGTCGCGAATTGCCCGAAACGTTACCGGGGAAGGCACGGTATGAAGCACGAAACTGTCGAAGGCGATTTCGACGACGCCGAATCCGGAATCGGGATCGAGGCCACCGACGACGAGCCGATGGGCTGGCGGGGCATCTGGCTCGTCGTCATGGTGTGTGCGGCGGTCAGCATGGTGGTCGCGGCGATGGCCGCGCTCAACACCGCGCTGCAGGCGATCGCCGAGGACCCCGACATCGCGGCCAACGCGTCGGAGCAGACGTGGATCATCGACGGCTACACGCTGATGCTCGCCGCACTGCTCCTCCCCGCAGGGGCGATCGGCGACCGCCTGGGGCGCCGCGGTGTGATGATCGGCGGGCTCATCGTCTTCGGCATCGCCTCGCTGCTGGGCGTCTTCGCGACCAGCGCCGTCGAGTTGATCGCGACCCGCGCCCTCGCCGGTGTGGCCGCCGCCTTCATCATGCCGACGACGCTGTCGCTGATCACCTCCAACGTGCCCGTCGCCAAACGACCACTGGCCATCAGCATCTGGTCGGCGGTCGCCGGTGTCGGTGCGATCGCCGGATTCTTCGTCACCGGGCTCCTGCTGAAGTTCTTCGGCGAGGACAACTGGCGGTCGATTCTGGTGACCTTCGCCGTTTCCGCCGCCGTCACCGCCGTGCTCTGCCTGACGATCGGAACCTCGAAAGATCCCGATCCGGACCGCTTCGACTGGTTGGGGTCGATCACCTCGGTCCTCGCGATCTTCCTGATCGTCTTCGCCTTGCTGGAGGCGCCGCGGTACGGCTGGACGAGTCCCCTGGTCCTCGGCTTCCTCATCGGCGGGGCAGCGCTGGCCGCACTGTTCTGCCTCATCGAGATGCGCATCGAGTTCCCGCTCCTCGACGTGCAGTTGTTCACCAACCGCGCGTTCAGCGCCGGATCGCTCTCGGTGGGGCTGCAGTTCTTCGCGTCGTTCGCCGTGTTCTTCCTGGTGCTGCAGCAGTTGCAGCTGATCTTCGGATATACGGCCCTCGCGTCGGCGGTGGCGCTGTTCCCGCTGATCATCGGTGTCGGAATCTTCTCGCTGATCGGAAACTGGCTGGCGGTTCGCTACCACTCGCTGCGCTTCGTCCTCTCGGTCGGCGTCTTCCTCGCCGGTCTCGGGATCCTGCTCATGGGCGTGATCCACTACACCGAGTACTGGATGCTGGCCGTCTTCCTGTCGATCGCCGCGGTGGGCATCGGCCTGGCCACGGCCCCGTCGACGACGGCGATCATGCAGAACACCCCGCTCGACGATCAGGGCGTCGGCTCTGCCGTCAACGACACCGCCCGCGAACTCGGCGCCGCAATCGGTATCGCGCTGGCCGGCTCGATCCTCGCCGCCGGGTACAGCCACCGCATCGGCGCGACGGCCGACGCCGCTCAGCAGGTGCTAAGCAACCCGGCGCTGGGCGGTGATCCGGCCAAGGGGGCCCAAGCCGCGGACGGCATTCGCAACTCGCTCGCGGGAGCGTCGCAGGTCGTCGACAAGCTCCCGCCGCAGGCCGGCGATCTGGGACGCCAGATCACCGAGGGTGCGCAGGCCGCGTTCACCGAGCCGATGCACACCTCGTTCGTGATCCTCGGTGCCGTACTGATCGTCGGGTCGGCCGTGCTCGGCTGGCTCGCCCCGCGCCGGATGGTTCCGCTCGCGAAGCCGAGCGACTAGCGGGTCGGCACCTCTCCCGTCAGTCGGCCAGGAGCACGGTGAGCAGATAGGACAAGGAGTCGGTCTCACCGTTGTCGACGCGCTTGAAGGCCTTACCGATCGGATTGGCCACATTGCCACGCGGACCGGTGACGGCCATCAGTCCACCGTGGACGTTCTCGTCGATGGTCCACCGGTACCCGTGGTTTCGCACGAGGACCTCGCCGAAGTAGCAGCCGGCCGCGAATACCGATTCAGCCACACGATCGGAACCAGGCTCGCTCCAGTCGCCGAGCCATCCGTCGATCCAATTCAATGACGCGTCCGAGTAATCGAGTTGGACATCCTCTATATCGCGGACTTTGGTGACGAATAGGGCTGCGTGGTCAGCACCATGCTCCGGCGCGGGCGGATACTGCAGGCGCAGCGGTCGGCCGGTCCAGGGCGTGCCGAGTGGCGGCTCAGTGTCCTCGTTCTGCTCGTCCATTGCTCAATCCCTCCCTGACACCGCAGCGCCGCGATTCACGCCGGTAACGATGACCATGGGCTCCAGCTAACCACGCCGGGCTTGCGGCCGGTGACCGTGACCACGCCGAATATCGCTCGCGGCCAACGCTTCCCCGTTGCTAAGGTCGGGGCATGGCAGTGACATTGATCGGTGCGTCCACGGTGACGCACACGCTCGCGATCCGGTACCGCAGCGCCTGACGGCGCGCACCGGCTTTCGTCAGCTACCGCGCGTCGACCGTCCGAGACCCTTTGTGCGCCTCGGAACGGCGATCTCTGCGCACCTACCCGCACGCCCGTTTCGGGGCGCTCCACTCGACTCAGTTGGAGCGCACCCATGCCTCGTTCTGCCCATGGCGGCCGACACGAACTCGGCCAGAACTTCCTCAACCACCGGCCCACCATCGACCGAATCGTGTCGCTCGTCAGCGGCACCGACGGCCCGATCCTCGAGATCGGCGCCGGCGACGGTGCCCTCACACGGCCAATCGCCGAACTGCGGCGCCCGGTGGTGGCCATCGATCTCGACGAACATCGAGTCCGGCGCCTGCGCCGCAAGCTGCCCGACGTCCGGATCGAGCACGCCGACGCACTCGCCTACCCGTTTGACCACCCCGTGGTGGTCGGCAATATTCCGTTCCATCTCACGACGCCGATTCTGCGTCGGCTACTCGCCACCGGTACCTGGCGGCACGCCATACTCCTCACCCAGTGGGAGGTGGCCCGAAAGAGGGCCGGGGTCGGCGGTCGTACGATGCTCACCGCACAGGCGGCTCCGTGGTTCACTTTCGCGCTGCACGGCCGAATTCCCGCGCGGCACTTCACTCCGAGTCCCGGTGTGGACGGCGGAATCCTGAAGATCGTGCGCCGCGGCGAACCCCTTGTCCTGGTGCGCGAACGTGTGCACTACGAGAAGTTCGTCCGCGCGGTCTTCACCGGGCGCGGGTCCGGCTTTCCACGGATTCTTCAGCACGCGACCGGGCTATCCCGGGGCCAGGTGACCGGTCTGCTCGCCGCGTCAGACATCGATCCGAGGAGCCTGCCGCGCGACCTGACCGCCGAACAATGGTCCACGCTGTGGAGGTCGATGCGCGCATCGGGGCGATGATGCGGGCCGCGGCGCGAATACTCTCCCACTGTCGGTCGACGGGAGTAGCGTTTCCGCCATGGTTCCCGAAATCAACTATTGGGCAGTGCTGCTAGCGACGCTGTCGAGCATGGTGATCGGCTCGATCTGGTACACGCCGAAGGTGTTCGGCAACCGTTGGATGGAGTTGGCGAAAGTCTCCGAGCCAGACTCGACGGCCAGTGCCGTCCGCCCGATTCTCGTTTCGATCCTGATGGCCTTCGTCACCGCGTGGGTGCTGGCCGGAGCGGCGACGATCGCGTGGGACTACCAGAAGGGATCGTTCTTCTGGACCGCGCTGCTCACCGCGGCCGTCCTCTGGGCAGGCTTCACCGCCGCACGCGTGATCACTCACGACTCGTTCGAAGGGCGCCCGCTCGGACTGACGACGCTGACTCTCGCCTACGAGGCGACCGCCATCGCCGCCATGGCCGTCATCATCGGCGTTTGGCCACCCGCCGGGATCGGCTGACTCGCGCGCCGTCGCGCGTCAGCGCCGCGGCACCAGCGTGTTGCGTCCGACGACCTTGCCGCGCTGGATGACCGGACCCTCGTAGCGTTCCCGCGCCTTGCGGTTGAGGACGAAGGTCGTATCCCTGAGCTTGACGTACCCGCCGGTCGACGTCGGGGTGATCGTGAAGACCACCGGTCCGGACGGGCTGTGCGACACCAGCTTGTTGCCGCGAACCGTCGCGGGCTGCGAGACCGGTACACGGTGTGCCGACCATCCGCCGCGGCGGCGAATCCTCATCGACAGACGGGCCGGTCGGGAGTGTCGTCGCCCTGACCGTCGAGCGTGACGGTGATGAATCGCGGCCGGTAGATCGTCGTATCGCGATAGACGTCGCCGCCGACGGAGGTGTCGACGCTGTTCACGTTGTAGGAGATGACCACTTCCCCCGACGTGGAGAACTCAGGGTGGGCATGCGCGTTGTAGGTGTACACGTCGGGGTCGCGGTAGCTGCCGGCCGCGCCCGTCTCCGGAGTGCGGTAGAACAGTCGCGGGGTGCCGAACGGGCCGGTCGGCGACGATCCGTAGCGGCCGACGATACGGTCGGACAGTCCCGGTCCGCCTTCGGTGGTGACGAGCAGATAGACGCCGTCGCGTACCCGGTGAACCGACAGCTCCGCGGAGACGCCATGCGCGATCGGCGTCGACGTGCCCCGGCCGTTCGGGTCGGCCGGGCGCCACGTGCTTCCGTCGAAGAAGGCCAGCGGCGCTCGCAGGTCGGAACCGGCCACACGCGCGACGTGCAACTTCTTGTCCGCCCCTGCGCCCTCGACACCGTAGAGGTAAGTGTGGTCCTGCGCCGGCGCGACCCATTGCCCCCACTGAATGTTGCGGGTGTCGCGCAAGGGCGTGACCGACGTAGGCCGCGATAGGTCGTCCGGGTCGAAGCGGGCGACCGACGATCCGCCGAACTCCCAGTCGAACGGTCCGGGCCCGGCGGTCCGCCACTTGCCCAACGGCACCTGCAGCGCGCCGCCCAGGAAGGTCACCGCCCCCAGCCAGTACCACGCCCCCGGCTCGCTCGGCGCGAGCAATGACGCCGGTCCCGTCGGGCCACTACCGACCACGGTGCGCATCCCGCCCTGCGCGTCGCGCACCACGAACGAGTTGTGCACGAATGGAGCACTGCCCGGCCGTTCGCGTCCGGAGGCCGTCGAGAGAAAGGTGTCGGAGAAGGCGAACAGCTCGCGGTCGTCGGGCAGCGCCGTCGTCCACGTGGAGTCTCCCCCACTCCAGCCGTCACCCGCGCTGCCGTAACGGTCGAGGGCCGCGTTGAGGCAGCCGACCGGCTGTACCCGCACCACCGACGGCCACGCCGGGGTGACGGGCGACAGCGGTGCGACGGCCCACGGCACCGCCGTCAGCGCCACCACGATGACGATCACGACCCGCGGCCACCGCCTACCCATGGCGGTCAATGGTAGGGATCAGACGGCGACTGTCGTCTCCGCAGCCGATTTGGCCCACTTGTAGTCGGCTTTGCCGGCCGGGGTGCGCTTCACCTCGTCGACGAAGACGACCGTGCGCGGCACCTTGTAGCCGGCCAGCTCCTTGCGGCAATGCTCCTGCACATCCTCGAGCGACGGCTCGTCGTGGCCGTCGGCCACCTTGGCGACGGCGGCGACCCGCTGGCCGTACTTGGAGTCGGGCACCGGTACGACGAGGGCGTCGGCGATGGCCGGGTGACCGTGCAGGACGGCCTCAACCTCTTCGGCGTAGACCTTCTCGCCGCCGGTGTTGATGCACTGCGAGCCGCGGCCGAGGAACACGATGGACCCGTCCTCCTCGACGTAGCCCATGTCGCCGAGCACGGAGATGCGCGTGCCGTCGGCCATCACCGGGAAGGTGCGCGCCGTCTTCGCCTCGTCCTTGTAGTAGCCGAGGGGGATGTTGCCGATCCGCGCGATGTAGCCGACCTCCTTGGGCGTGGTGATCCGCTCGTTGCGCTCGTCGACGATCATCATGCGGTCGCTCGGCGGCACCTTGAGGTTGCCGTTCTCGTCCATCATGATCTCGCCGTCGTTGCCCGACTCGGACGCGCCGAAGTTGTCGCGCAGTAGCAGGCCCTCCTTGACGGCGAGCAGACGGTCGCGCACGTGCTGGCTCCAGATGGCTCCACCCGACGCGATCGAGAACAGCGACGACAGGTCGACCGAGTCTTTCTGCTTCTCCATCTCCTCGACGAGCGGCAGTCCCATCGCGTCGCCGACGATGAGGATGATCTGCGTCTGGTCGCGCTCGATGTTCTTCACGATCTGCTCGGCGTTGAAGTCGCGCTCCAGGATCAGGCGCCCGCCCAGCGAGAGGAAGGTGAACAGCGAGTACGACGCGGCGCCGTGCATGAGCGGTGCGGCGAGCAGGAAGGCGATCGACGGGAAGTCCTTGACCGCAGTCGCGATCTCCTCGTAGTCCTTGCGCGGATCCCCGTAGGGGTTTCCGCCGGAGATCGGCTTGCGGAAGAAGTCGTCGTGCTGCCACATGACGCCCTTGGGGTAGCCGGTCGTGCCGCCGGTGTAGAGCAGGTACAGCTCTTCGCCGGTGCGCGGCTCGAAGTCCCGTTCCGTCGGGTACTGCGGCACCTCGTCGAAGGAGGCGAGCGCGACCTCCCGCCCGTCGAGCGCCGATACGGCGTCGCGCAGTTCGTCGGTGATCTGCCCGACGACGAGCACGGCCCGCACCAGCGGGAGCTTGCCGATCAGACGGGCGACGCTCGCCTGATGCTCGGGAAGCTCGACGACGATCGCGGCCGAGTCGGAATTCTCGAAGATGTACTCCAGCTCGGCGTCGGTGTAGCGGTAGTTGACGTTGACCGGGACCGCGCGCAGCTTGATCGTCGCGAGCAGGCTCTGCACGTGCTCGGGACAGTTCTTCAGGAACAGCGCCACCTTGTCGTCGGCGCCGATTCCTTTCGCCGCGAAGAAGTGCGCCACCTGGTTGGCCTGCTGGTCCATCTCGGCGTATGTGGTCTGGTTGCCCTCGTAGCTGAGCACGATGCGGTCGGGGACCGAGTCGGCGACGGTCTCGAAGACGTCGGCGAGGTTGAACTTCATGATGCTGACTCCCTTGTCGATGGCTGTGTTGGTGGTGGGTGGACGATTGAGGACTAGGCGGTGAGAACGAGGCCGCTGGTCGGGACACCCGTACCGGCGGTGACGACGATCTTTTCC
>NZ_BAEE01000041.1 GCF_000241265.1 Gordonia araii NBRC 100433 | reverse complement strand
CCCGAGTAGTGCCCCATAGGGTGGTGTAGCCCGGTGACCTGGACCGTGACGAGCAGCGTGTCGTTGCTCGGATCGGGAGCGGTCACCGTGTGATCCTTCGAGGAATCTCCTACAACCCACTCGAATGGAGTCATCACGATGACCGCACCTCATATTGTCGACCCTGCCGGCCTTCTCAGCCAAGCTCTGGCCGATGCGTCGCCGGACTTGATGCGCGAGCTACTGCAAACCATGATCAACGCCCTGCTCTCGGCAGACGCCGACGCCGTGTGCGGCGCCGAATGGGGCCAACGCAGCACCGTGCGCACCAACCAGCGCAACGGATACCGCCATCGCGCCCTCGATACCCGGGTCGGCACGATCGATGTCGCAGTCCCGAAACTGCGGCAAGGCACCTACTTCCCGGAATGGCTGCTCGAACGCCGCAAACGCGCCGAGTCGGCGTTGATCACCGTGGTCGCCGACTGCTACCTCGCTGGGGTGTCCACCCGCCGCATGGACAAGCTCGTCAAAACCCTCGGGATCAACGCCCTCTCCAAGTCACAGGTCTCCCGCATGGCTGCTGACCTCGATGAGCACGTCGAGCAGTTCCGGCACCGGCCCCTCGGCGAGGCAGGCCCGTTCACTTTCCTAGCCGCGGACGCGTTGACGATGAAGGTCCGTGAAGGTGGGCGCGTGGTCAACGCGGTCGTGCTGGTCGCGACCGGGGTCAACGCCGACGGCCGCCGCGAGGTCCTGGGTCTGCAGGTGGCCACTGCCGAAACCGCGGTGGCATGGAATACGTTCTTCGCTGACCTGGTCGCCCGCGGCCTGAGCGGGGTACGCCTGGTCACCAGCGACGCCCACGCCGGTCTCGTGGAAGCGATCGCGGCGAACCTGCCCGGAGCAGCATGGCAACGGTGCCGCACTCACTACGCGGCGAACCTGATGAGCGTGACCCCGAAAACCTTGTGGCCGGCAGTCAAAGCGATGCTGCACTCGGTCTACGACCAGCCCGACGCCGACGCGGTCAACGCCCAGTTCGACCGCCTCCTGGACTACGTCGACACCAGACTCCCTGACGCGCACGACCATCTTGACGGCGCCCGCACCGACATCCTGGCCTTCACCGGCTTCCCCGAAGGCCTCTGGCAGCAGATCTGGTCGAACAACCCCAACGAACGCCTCAACCGCGAGATCCGGCGCCGCACAGACAGCGTCGGGATCTTCCCCAACCGCGCAGCGATCATCCGGCTCGTTGGCGCCGTTCTGGCCGAGCAAACCGACGAATGGGCCGAAGGCCGCCGCTACCTCGGCCTGGACATCCTCGCCAAAAGCCGGCTCACCGCCGTCACCGACACCGGAACCGAGGTGAACACCGACACCACCGTCGAACTCAGCGCCTAACCACCAAGAACGAACGATCACAGCACTACACCACTACTCGGGGCTTGACC
>NZ_BAEE01000042.1 GCF_000241265.1 Gordonia araii NBRC 100433 | reverse complement strand
GACCCCGCTCCGCTGCATCGGAGATCCGCTCCGACATCGAACGGCTCGGCGTGGCCGCCGGTCGCGGTTGAGCCGATGCCGCCATCGGATACGGCGGGGCGATGGGAGGTCCGTAGCGCGCAGGGGGGTTCGCGTAGTACGGCGGCTGTCCGTAGGGCGCCGGGCGCGGCGGATACGGCTGCGCTTGCGGCGGCGCCATGGGCGCCGGTTGCGCGGGCACCTGGCCGGCTGGTGTCGGCGGTGCCGCGGCGGTGGCGGGTGGCGCGGCCTGCGGGGCAGACGCGGATTGGGCGAGGGAAGCGGAGAAGTCGGCGAACTCCGTCGACACGGCGGAGAGGCGGTCCCGCAACGTCCGGAGTTCGCCGCCGATGCGTTCGGCGGCCGCTAGGAGGTCAGAAGTGTCGGTCATGACGCCAACCCTCCCACCGTCGGGGGTCGGTGACCTGCGCAGAACTACTCAGCGCGCCCAGTCACATCCCCGCATCGGCCGGGCGGCGCGTTGGCGAGTTACCGCAAGAGCACGGAGAGAAGGTCGCCGGTTTCGGTGCCGGCGATCATGCGATGCGGGCTGCCGGGTGTGACGGTGAGAGCGGTCAGCGGCTGTCCGGCGCTGTGCGTGCAGGTCTGCCGCGTCCGCGTGTCCACCGTGATGAACTGTCCGGTCACGCTGGTGACCGCGAGTCGATGGCGGGGCAGGGCCACAAGGTCGTCGAGGGAACCCGGGAGCGGCGCGGTCAGGTCGAGGACCGACGCCGAGGCGGGTCGGTGGATCGGGAGGCGCAGGACGCGCCCGGTCAGACTCGTCGTCAGCGTGACGAACAGCTGGCCGTCGACAGCGGCGATCCCGTTGACGCCGAAGCCGTTGAGGAGTGGAGCGATAGCGCGCTGTGCCCGGGCCGTCCACGCGCGGTCGATCTGCCCGTCCGGACGAACCCGGATGACCCCCTGTCCGCTATCGGCGACGTAGAGGGCGCGGTCGTCGCCGAAGGCCATCCCGTTCGGCATGGCGAAGCCGGTCGCGAACACCCGCGCGGT
The DNA here is from genome assembly GCF_000241265.1 of Gordonia araii NBRC 100433. Taxonomy (GTDB): domain Bacteria; phylum Actinomycetota; class Actinomycetes; order Mycobacteriales; family Mycobacteriaceae; genus Gordonia; species Gordonia araii. Next base: position 32,524 of record NZ_BAEE01000042.1, on the reverse strand, counting down.
CGGTCGCTTGGCATCGGGATCGAATCGGACGACCGTTCCGCTGCGGGGCAGGCCGGGCAGCATGTTCGTCGTCGTGGTGCCCGACGCGGCGTACAACAGGCCGTCGGGGCCGAGGCGGACGGCACCGGGGTCGTCGACCTTCACCGAGCCGGTCACGCGCCCACCGGGCGAAACGCGCGTCACCTTGCCGGCGCGGAGCCGGGAGACCCACAGGTTGCCGCGCCTGTCGTATCCGAGGTTCTCGGCCCAGTCGTCGAGCGGCTTCTTCGCCGGGCTGATGACCGTCACGGTCGGCGCGGCGCACGCGGGCGCACCGGCAGCGGACGGCGTCAGGGCCAGCGTCGACGCGACGGCCGCCGTGAGCGCGGCCGTGGTCAAAGTCCTTGCCGGTGTGCGCATTCGGCCGAGACTACCGTGCGGGAACGGCCGCATGCTCGGCCGATCCGCGGATTCGCGCCGTACGGTGGTCGACATGTCCACCCAATCCGTGTCTCGCGGTGGCTCGCCGTTGAGGCTGACCGATCCGCGAATCCTCGTGCTGCTGGCGGCACTCGCCGGGACCACGGTTCTGACCGCCGTGCTCGGCATCACCGACCGAAGCGCGCCGCTGTCGTATCCCAGCCGCTTCCTGATCTGGAACCTCTTCCTCGCCTGGATTCCGCTCGGCTTCGCCCTGGTGTTCGCGGTCGCGCGTCGCCGAATCTGGTTGGTGCCCTTCGGAATCGCATGGCTCGCCTTTCTTCCCAACGCCCCGTACCTGATCACCGATCTCGTTCACCTGCGAGACGGATACGACCTGTGGCGTCACGTGCTGCAGTACGGCTTCGCCGCGTGGACCGGGCTGATCCTCGGGGTCGTGTCGATGCGTCTGATCCACCGCCGTCTCACCGCCGAGTTCGGTGCCGTCGCCGGGTGGGCGGCGATGGCCGTCACGGTCGCGCTGTGTGCCGTGGGCGTGGTGATCGGCCGCTTCCAGCGATGGAACTCGTGGGATCTGATCAATCGGCCCGACGACGTCGTCGCCGCGACCTTCGACTGGGTGAGCAACCCGCTGTCGTCGGTGCAGTCGACCGGCGTCGGCCTGGCCGTGGCCGCCTTTCTGGCGCTGGCTTACCTGACGATGTGGGGATACGAGGCCGTCGCGGGCGCACAGGTTCGTCGGCCGGGTGTGCCCCGGCAGTAGCGTCGTCAGCGATTCGAGATCAGCGGCACCAACTGTTCGTCGTCGGTCCACGAACCGTGATGGCCGACCATCATCGATTCGATCGGTTCCGCGGTCGGGCACACCAGGACCGAGTCGCCCTCGGCCGCCGCGACGATGTCGCCGATCCGGCCGCGGATCGTGTCCGTCGACGGCGTCGGGCCGAACCAGTGCTCGTCGAGGGCCTGTTCTTTGGTGACGACCCGCGCGTGGCCGGCCAACGCTTCGGTCCAGCGGCCCGCGACATCGGCGACGGCGTCGGGCCGGTCGGCGTAGACATGCCGGGCGCGCGCTTCGCCGGCGATCAACTCCACGTCGTGGCGAAAATCGGGCTGGTCGAGGTCGACGGCGGTGCCGGCGTTGACCATTCCGTGGTCACCGGTGATGAGCAAGGTGGCGGTGGAGGGCAGGTCCGTCATCAGATCGGCGACCATCGAGTCGATGCGAGCGAGTTCGGCGAGCCACTCGGCGGATTCGGAGCCGAAGATGTGCCCGTTCATGTCCAGGGCCGGGTAGTAGGCGTAGGCGAAGCGCCGGTCCGTGCCGGAATGCGTTGCGACATCGAGGATTCCGTCGCGCACGTCGTCTAGGTTCTCGGCGTCGTGCAGGGTGCCCGAGGTCCGGAAGGCGGCACGGGTGAGGCCCGAGCGCACCTGATAGCCGGGCACCACGTAGTGCACGTCGAGCCCTTGCTGCGCGAGTCGCTGCACCGTGCTCGCGACCGGTTGCACCGATTCCGGCGGCAGCAGGTCGCGGGCGTCTGGGCCCTCGGCGCTGCCGGTGCGCCAGCGCAACGCGTTGAGGATCTCCCGGCCGCCGTCGGCGGGCATGCCGAAGCTGTACCCGATGATGCCGTGGGTCGCGCACGGTGCTCCGACCGCGAGGCTCGTGATGCTGGTGGCGGTCGTCGCCGGGAAGCCGGCGCGCAGCGTGTGCCGGCTGCCGGCCGCAAGAGTCGGTGCTTGCTCGGCGTGGCGGTTCAGCAGCTCGGCGCCGAGGCCGTCGATCAGCAGCACCACGATGTCGCGCGCCGGTGCGATGCCGAGCGGATTGTCGCCGGCGTCGTCGAGCGCCGCCGCGACCGAAGGCAGGATATCGGCGAGGGTATGACTCACAGCAGAACACCGGGGTTGAGCAGCCCCTGCGGATCGAGCGCGGATTTTATGGTGGCCGTCAGGTCCATGACGTCCTCGCCCAGTTGTGCGGGCAGCCAGGACTTCTTGAGTCGGCCGACGCCGTGCTCGCCCGTGATGGTGCCGCCCATTTCGACGGCCAGGCCCATGATCTCGTCGAAAGCCACCTGCGCGCGACGCGCTTCGTCGGGGTCGGCGGGATCGAAGACGATAAGCGGGTGGGTGTTGCCGTCGCCGGCACGGGCGATGACGGCGATCGTCACCTCGTTGGCGTCGGCGATCGCTGCGACGCCCTCCACCAGGTCGGGCAGCGACGGGATCGGAACGCCGACATCCTCGAGGAGCAGGGAGTCGCGGCGTTCCACCGCGGGGATCGCGACCCGGCGCGCGGCGGTGAACGCCTCGCCCTCGTCCGGGTCGTCGGTGGCGAAGACTTCTTCGGCGCCGCATTCCCGGAACGCCGTTTCGATGAGGCCGATCTCGGCCGGGCCGGCCGGTCCCGGTGCGTCCGACTGCGCGATCAGCATGGCGCCGGCGTCGCGGTCCAAGCCCATCTTGAGCACGTCCTCGACGGCGTTGATCGACGTGTGATCCATGAACTCGAGCATCGCGGGACGCGTCTGCGCGGTGACTGCGACGACGGCCTCGCTGGCCTGGCGGACACTCGGGAAGACGCCGACCACGGTGCTGGCCGGAGCCTGCGGCAGAAGCAGGCGGACGGTCACCTCGGTGATGATGCCGAGCAGGCCCTCGCTGCCGACGAACAGCCGGGTCAGGGAGAGCCCCGCACTGTCCTTCAGCTGTTTGCCGCTCAGGCGGAGAGCGCGGCCGTCGGCGAGGACCACTTCGAGTCGGAGCACGTAGTCGACGGTGACGCCGTACTTCACGCAGCAGAGCCCGCCGGCGTTGGTCGCGGCGTTGCCGCCGATCGTGCAGATCTCGAACGACGACGGGTCCGGCGGATACCACAGGTCGTGCGCGGCGGCCGCGGCTTTGACCTCGGCGTTGAACATTCCGGGAGCACAGACGGCGGTGCGCGTGGCGGTGTCGACGGTGACCCCGCGCATCTTCTCCGTGGTGATCATCAGCGCGCCGTCGACGGCGGTCGCGCCGCCGGACAGGCTGGTGCCCGCACCGCGCGTGGTGATCGGGACGGCGCGCTCGGCACACCAGCGGACCGCGGTCTGCACGTCCTCGGTGGTCAACGGCCGCACCAGCGCAAGGGGTGTCCCGGCACTCGGGTCTTGGGCTCGGTCCTGCCGGTACGTCGCAAGGATGTCCGGATCGGTGACCACCATCCCGGTGGGCAGGGCAGCGATCAGCGTCGTGACGTCGGCCATGATCCAAGGATCGCACGCACGCCTGAACCGCTCAGGTTTTCCCGCCGGCCGCCGCCATGCTTGTGCGACCATGGTCGGATGAGCAAGCCGGCCGACGTGGACTCGTATCTGGCACTGTTCGACGGGGAGGCGCGTGCCCGGTTGGACCGGTTGCGGGCGGCGATCACCCGGATCGCCCCCGACGCGGTCGAATCCATCGCCTATGACATGCCCGCCTACAAGTTGAACGGAAAGCCGCTCGTCTACTTCGCGGGCTATGCCAAACACGTCGGTGTGTACGCCACGCCGAGCGCTCAGGCCGCGTTCGCATCCGAACTGGCCGAGTACAAGCAGGGCAAGGGCTCGGTGCAGTTCCCGCTGAACCGGGAGATGCCGTGGGATCTCCTCGAGCGGATGATCCGATTCAACGTCGACGAGTTGTCCGGTTGACTCGTCAGATCACCCGGTCGCGGCTGTCGGCGGAGTCATCTGCGCATCGGCGCTCGGCGAGTCCGTCCCGCCGTCTGGTCAAGTGGTCGCGTTCGGCCTGGTCCGTCGACAGGGAGACGGCCCGCTCGTAGGCGGCGGCCGCCTCGTCCCAACGGCCGAGGCGTTCGAGCAGGCTGGCGCGGGTGCTCCACGCGGGTTGGTAGCGGTCCGCCCCGTCGAGCTGATCGAGGAGATCGAGCCCGGCCCTGGGTCCGTCGGTTTCGGCGACGACCGCCGCCAGCGCGACGGCGCCGCCGACCGTGGGCGCCAAGCGCTGCAAGGAGACGTGCAGCCGGCGTAGGACCGGCCAGTCGACTTCGCCGCCCGGCATCCGTGCGCAGTGCATCGCCGCGATGGCGGCCTCCAGCTGGAATCGGCCGGGCTCGCCGATCCGGTGGGCGTCGCGCAAATGGGAATGACCGCGTGAAATCAGGGACGCGTCCCAGGAATCCGGGTCCTGCTCGGGCAGCGGGACGTACCGGCCGTCGGCGTCGACCCGCCCGGCCAGGCGAGCACTCGACAGGCACATGAACGCGGCGAGTCCGTGGGCTTCGGCGCTGGTGGGTGCCACGTCGGCGACGACCTCGCCCAGCCCGAGGATGAGGGCCTGGCGGGCACGGGGCAGATTCGGCCACTCGATGCTGAACGCGCCGTAGATGGCTTCGAGCACCGGGGCGAGCCGGTCGGGCAGCTCGTGATCCTCGGGGACCGCGAAGGGGATGCGGTCCCGAACGATCCGCTTCTTGCAGCGCACCAATCGGGACGCCATCGTGGTCGGCGGTACGGCGAAGGCCCGTCCGATCTGCTCGGCGGTGTAGCCGAGAACGGTGTTGAGCATCAGTGGCGTGCGCATTGCCGGCGGGATCGCTTCGTGTGCGCAGACGAGTAACAGTTCGAGGCGGCGGTCCCCGGCCTCGCTCGGAGGGGCGGCGAGATCGTCGAGCTGTGGGTCGAGCGGGACCGAGGTTCGCCAGGCGGCCGACCGCCAGTAGTCGCGGCGGCGATTGCGCGCGACGGTGAGCAGCCACGCCTCCGGGCGCTGCGGCACTCCGTCGACCGGCCAGGTGCGCAGCGCGCGTTCGAACGCGTCGGCAAGTGCGTCCTCCGCGGCCGCGACGTCGTGATTCTCGGCGACCAGCATTGCCAGCAATCGCCCGTAGCAGGCGCGGGCCGCGGCCTCGGCCCGGTCCCGCGCCTGCTCAGCGTCGACCATCTCAGCTCGCCCAGGTACCGTCCACGCACGAGGCGGCGACGCGCCGCACTTCGATGACGGCGTATTGGGTCGCCGGGTGCCGCTCCGCCCAGGCCAGTGCGGCGTCCTCGTCCGGCACATCGATGACGAAGACTCCGGCGAGCGCTTCGCGCGTCTCGGCGAACGGTCCGTCCTGGATGCGCAGCTCGCCATCGCGGCGAGTCACCGTCTTGGTGTGTGCGATCGATTCCATGATCTCGGCGGCGACGAAGACGCCCGCCGAGTGCAGTGCCTCGGTGTAGGCGTCCATCGCCTCCCGCATCTCGAGGATGGCTTGCTCGGGGATCTCGCCCGGCTCGGGCTCAGCGTTGTTCAGCAGTAGCGCGTAGTGCATGGTGTCCTCCTAGACCATCGTGGCGCGACCGCGTTTCGGCCGCTACCTTCATGACGATCGAGGCGACGCCGAATCGGCACATCACCCGCTGTCGAATCCAGGAGGGCTAGAGACCGGCCCGGAGCGCGACCGCCGCCGCGGTCGCCAGCTGGGCGTGGACGTTCGCCTTGTCTACGATCTCCGCGCGGGCCGATTCCGGGGTGTTTGGGGACTCGGCCTGGTCGAGCAGTCGTTCGGCTTCGCCGAAGTGGTGTGTGAAGTCCTTCTTGTTCATGGGTCGGACACTAGTCGTCAAATGGTCGTCGTGCCCGGTCCACGACGGGGTGCGGCGGTAACCCGCAGGGCCGCGATCGCGATGACGACGGACGCGGCGAACGCCAAGGCAAAGATGAGCAGCGAGTGGATTATCACGGCTGCTGTCAGGAGTGCGCACACACTGGCGAAGGCGGCGAAGGCGACGGGCGACACTCCGATGAAGTAGGCGCTCAGCGCGCCGATGATGAGGCCGAGCGCCAGCCCGCGCAGGGATGCGCCGTTGATGTCGCCGACGAGCAGGCCGATACCGGCACCGAGCGCGAGGCACGCCACCATCCGATCAGTCAGCGGCGAGTCGAGTCCCCGTTCTGCTCTCGCTGTCTGGGGGTGCGGTCGTGGGGACTCCATCAGCGGCCGCCGAGTGGGGATCGCGGACCTATCCGCAGACTTGCCTGACATGTGTTGTGTTGAGGAGTTGCCACAGTGCGATCATGGCACATGAAAGGCTCTGACCTGCGGATCGTGGAGGACTCCGCTCGTTCGAGAAGCGATGAACTCAGAGAACTACGGCTGGCCAGCGTTGCGTCTGGACGTTTAGGCTTGTTTCCGAGTTACCGCGTTCAAGTCCATCTGCCCGGTTCTCTTGATCGCCTCGATATTCTCCGGGATCCGAAAGTCCGGCGAGGTATAGATGTCGTAGGTCAACACCGAGCGACCGACTCGCTTGTAGTTGAGCTGCACTTGGCAGATCAGGCCAGCGGGGCCCACTCCCGCCGACACCGAGTACTTGCCGTCGGGGTCCGGCTCCGCCTCGAGGTTGGCGATCCATCCCTCTATCCGGTGTTCGGGGAACCCCCACCGCGCTATCCCGTCGCGAAGAAGGGCCAACGCTGCGGGCCCGAGTTCGCCGCCTGCCAGAACGTCACCATCCCCACCGACCGGGTCGGCGCCTCGACCGTCGCCATCACCGTCCGAGACATCACCGACTCGCGCCGCGACGGACCGTCCATCACCAACAGGATCTCCGGACCTGACGCCTCCCCGATCACCGCACTCAGCCCGCGAGCCTCCAAACCCACCGAAGCCAACGGAATCACCCCGGACCGAATATCCAGCTTCACTATGCGATCGGCCTCGATCTGCGTCACCGAGGCTCGATCCAACATCGAGTAGGGCATCGTCTCGGTACGCGCTTCGAGCTCAGATGTCTTTACGTCTTCACTGGGACGCGAACACCCCGATATCGCCACCGCAAGTATCGCTACAAGTACCGAACAACTAGTACGCATGTGAGCCATCGCTAGAACTTAGGAAATCTGAACTCGAACGGCCCGAATCCAAAGACCTGGGGTCGAATGGAAGCCGGTGGAGCCGATGACGGGAATCGAACCCGCACTCTCAGCTTGGGAAGCTGATGTTCTACCACTAAACTACATCGGCCTTGGCGGGGTTGTGACCTCGCGAGACATAGCCTAGCAAACGTCGGATGGCGCACAATTTCGTCGTCGAGACGGCCGCTCGTGGACGATATGACCACGTCGCGCGCCCTGGGCGATGATTGTGGCCGAGGCCGCGCCGGGACTGGCAGAGTTGGACTCATGGAGCCGACGACGCTGACCAAGCCCGCCACCCTCACCTTGTCCGGGGCCGCCGGACAGATCGGCTACTCGCTGTTGTTCCGAGTCGCCGCCGGGGAGATGTTCGGCCCGAACACCCCGGTCCGGTTGCGAATGCTGGAGGCGCCGCAGGCCGTCCGCGCCGCCGCCGGGGTCGCGATGGAACTCCAGGACGCGGCCTCGCCGCTGGTCGCGGGCATCGAGGTCACCGCCGATCCGCGAGTCGCCTTCGAAGGGGCCAACCACGCGATCCTCGTCGGCGCCCGTCCGCGCACGGCGGGGATGGAGCGCTCGGACCTGCTGGAGGGCAACGGCGCGATCTTCGGTCCGCAGGGCGAGGCGCTCAACGACGTCGCGGCCGACGACATCCGCGTCCTCGTCATCGGCAACCCGGCCAACACCAACGCTATGATCGCCGCCGCGCACGCTCCCGACGTCCCTCGCGACCGGTTCACCGCGCTCACCCGGCTCGACCACAACCGCGCCGTCGCCCAACTGGCCGCGCGCACGAGCGTCAACGTCCGCGAGATCAAGCGCGTCACCATCTGGGGCAATCATTCGCGCACGCAGTACCCCGACATCCGGCACGCGACCGTCGCCGGCCGCCCCGCCCTGGAGATGGTCGGCACCGAATGGGCGGAAGGAGTCTTCATCGAGACGGTCGCCCAGCGAGGGGGTGCGATCATCGAGGCGCGCGGCGGATCGTCGGTCGCCTCGACCGCGACGGCGATCATCGACCACGTGCGCGACCGTCGCTTCGGCCTGTCCGACCCGGAGGACTGGACGTCGACCGCCCTCATCTCCGACGGCTCCTACGGCGTACCCGAAGGCCTCGTCTGCTCCTACCCGGTGCGGCCGGTCGACGGCCGGTGGGAGATCGTGCAGGGCCTGGCGATCGACGAATTCTCGCGAACCAAGATCGACGCGTCCGTGGCCGAGCTGGAAGAAGAACGCGCCGCGGTCCAGGCACTGGGACTGATCTGAAACACCGCGGCGGCCGCCATCCGATAGCCTGGTGAACTGTGCTTCTCTCCGACCGCGACATCCGCGCCCAGCTCGACTCCGGCCGCCTGCAGATCGAGCCGTTCGAACCCGGTCTGGTGCAACCGTCGAGCGTCGACGTGCGCCTCGACGGACTGTTCCGCGTCTTCAACAACACGCGCTACACCCACATCGACCCGGCGCAACAGCAGGACGACCTCACGACGCTGGTCGAGCGCAAGGCCGGCGAACCGTTCGTGCTGCACCCGGGCGAGTTCGTTCTGGGCTCCACGCTCGAGGTGTGCAGCCTGCCCGACGACCTCGCCGGGCGGCTGGAGGGCAAATCGTCGCTGGGCCGCCTCGGATTGCTGACCCACTCGACCGCGGGGTTCATCGACCCCGGCTTCTCCGGCCACATCACCCTGGAGCTGTCCAACGTGGCGAATCTGCCGATCACCCTGTGGCCGGGCATGAAGATCGGGCAGCTGTGCCTCATCAAGCTGTCCAGCCCGGCGGAGCACCCGTACGGCAGTGCGGCCGTCGGATCGAAGTACCAGGGACAACGCGGCCCGACGCCGTCGAAGGCGTACCTGAACTTCATCAAGTCGTAGCCCGCCGGTGGGGCGGTCGCCACCGCCCGGCCGCTCGGCCTCGGTAGCCATGGGGTCATGAAGATGACTGTGATCGGCTGTGGATACCTCGGTGCGACACACGCGGCCTGCATGGCCGAACTCGGGCACGAGGTGCTCGGCGTCGACGTCGATGCGGCCAAAATCGAGGCGCTGGCCAGCGGCACCGTCCCGTTCTTCGAGCCCAACCTCGACGACGTCGTGCGGCGCAACCTGGCCGCCGGCCGGCTTCGGTTCACCACCGACTTCGCCGAAGTCGCCCGCTTTGGCCGCGTCCACTTCATCGGCGTCGGCACCCCGCAGCAGCAGACCTCCGACGCTGCCGATCTCACCGCGCTGCGCACGGCGGTCCGCGAACTCGTCGGTCATTTGCGCGGGCAGCACCTCATCGTCGGCAAGTCGACCGTGCCGGTCGGAACCTGCGCGGAACTCGCCGACGAGATCACCGCGCTCGCCCGCAACGCCTCGATCGACCTCGCGTGGAACCCGGAGTTCCTGCGCGAGGGATTCGCCGTCGACGACACCCTGCGCCCGGACCGCATCGTCGTCGGCACCGACCCGCGGCACCCGGATTCCGATGCGGCCCAGACTCTCGCGACGATCTACCGGACCATCCTCGACGACGGGACGCCCTACCTCACCATGGACTGGGCCACCGCCGAGCTGGTGAAGGTGTCGGCAAACGCCTTCCTGGCCACCAAGATCTCGTTCATCAATGCGATCAGCGAGATCTGCGAAGTCGCCGGCGGCGACGTCACCGCGTTGGCCGACGCCATCGGGCACGACGCGCGGATCGGCCGTCGATTCCTCAACGCCGGACTCGGGTTCGGCGGCGGTTGCCTGCCCAAGGACATCCGGGCTTTCGCCGCGCGGGCCGACGAACTCGGCGTCGGCTCCGCGCTGAGCTTTCTGCGGGAGGTCGACGAGGTGAACATGCGGCGCCGGGCGGCGCTCGTCGGCCTGGTCGAGCGGGCGTGCGACGGGTCGGTCCTCGGCCGCAACATCGCGGTGCTCGGTGCCGCCTTCAAACCCGAGAGCGACGATGTGCGCGACTCCCCGGCGTTGGCGGTCGCCGCGCAGCTGTCGTTGCGGGGGGCGCGCGTATCCGTGTTCGACCCCAAGGCGATGGACAACGCGTCCCGGGTGTTCCCGGCGCTGCGGTACGCCGAGTCGGCGCCCGCCGCCGCCCGCGACGCCGAGGTCGTGATCGTCGCGACCGAGTGGGCGGAGTTCGTCCACATGGCTCCGGCGGAACTGTCGGAGGTCGTCGCGCGGCCCCTCATCGTGGATGCGCGCCGGTGCCTGGACGGCGACGCGTGGACCGAAGCCGGGTGGGATTATCGGGCACTCGGCTCGCTCACCGGTGGCGCCGGCCTGGCTCCCGCCGAGGTGGCTGAAACCGCGCACCAACGCGAATCACTGGTCTGACATGCTATTTTATCTCGGTGCAGACCTTGTCCGGACCCGCTGTGCGGCCCTCGGCTGCCCGCGATCCGGAGCTCGATAGGGCGCTCGCCGCGGTCCTCGTCGCCGACGGCAGGGCGAAGCTGCCCGAGTCGCCCGAGTGGGAGGCCGAGCTGCTGACGGTCATGGCGACGGCGCGGCGCCGGCTGGAGACGTCGGCATCGGTGTTCCTGATGGGCGACGCCTACGTCGCGCTCATCCTCGTCACGCGCGACGATCTCGCCGCCGTCACCTCGCGGCTGGCGCCGGCCCCCGACAACGTCGCGTCGCGGCACCGCAAGGGCCGCGGCGAGCGCCCGGTCGCGACTCCCGCTGTCGGGCTCGCCTCCTCGTGGGAGACCCCGGTCCCGGGCCCCGACGACTGGGTTCAGGAACGATCCGCCGAGTTTTCGGTGCTCGACGACGTACGGGCGTCCCCACTCGCCTATGAACCCGCGGAATCGCCCTGGGTCGAGGACGAGTCCGGCTTGGAGTCCGACGGTGACATCGAGCCCGTCGGCGGATCCCGGCGCGAGTTGAGCCGGCCGGCCCGGTTGGCGTTGACGATCGGGGCGGCCGCGACCGGCATCCTCCTGGGTATCGGCGCGATCGTCTTCCTGGCGGCCAAGAGCGACGACGGGGAGCGCCGCGATGCCGGGGACGCCCCTGCGCCCGCGCCGCCGTCGACCACGGTGGCACCGGACCCCGTCCTGCTGCGCGAGGTCGGCCGACCGGCCGCCACCTACACACCGCCGACGACGGCAGCGGAGAACAACGCTCCGCAGCGCAGTCGCCGTTCCAGTCCGCCACCGCCGCGCGGACGCTGGTTGCCCAACCCGATTCCCGGGCTGCCGCCGATTCGGTTGCCGTAGGCCGACGATCCGGCCGGATCGGCCCGTGTCAGGCCGGGTGTGGCTTCTTGCCCGCGTCACGCACGTTCTCGGCGTCGCCGAGGTACTCGGCCAACTGCTCAGAGGTCGTGCGATCCAGCTCGCGGTTGAGCATGTTGTGGGCGGAGACCATTCCCGCCTTCCGGAGTTCGCGGAGCAACTCGGTCGCCCAGGCGTTCTCGTCGTCGGTCTCCGGTATCCAGCCGTCGTGATACTGATCGGCGATGACCCGCCGACCGGAGGAGATCAGACTCCCGGCGACGCCGACCATCTTCTCGGCGACCCGGCCGTGCACGTCCAGGATTCCGTCGAGGGGGACCCCGAGCTTCACCAGACGGCTGTAGGCCTCGACCGTCTCGGTGTCCAGCACCCGGTAGCGCTTCGGTTTGGCGGAGCCCTCGACCTCGGCGATCAGCCCGTACTCGGCGAGCCGGGCGAGGTGGCGCGGATTGGCCGTGTTCAGCAGCGTCTTGAGATCGGCGGCCGACATCGTCGTCGTGTGCGCCGACGACCACGGCTTGGTCACGACGTCTTCGAGCCCGAGAACGTCGGCCAGCCCGTCGCCGCGCTGGATGCCGGTGAAGAAGTCGGCGATGTGGCGCGTGGTGAAACCGCGGCGCAGCAGGTTGTTGATGACCCGTAGCCGCTCGAGGTGCACATCGCTGTAGATGGCGATGCGTCCGCGCCGGACCGGCCTAGGCAGCAGTCCGCGGTCCTGGTAGCCGCGGACGTTGCGCGTGGTGGTGCCGGCCTCGCGCGCCAAGTCGTCGATGCGGTATTCGGTCATCCGCTGATTCTCTCATCCGCGTCTCGGACGGCGGTCAGAGATCGAGCGTTAGGTGAGTTCCGGCACACCGGGACACGCAGGTCAGGATGCTGCCGTCGGTCCGCTCGTCGTCGGAGAGCAAGGTGTCGCGGTGCTCCGGCTCGCCGTCGACCACGCGCAGCCGGCAGGTGCCGCAGAAGCCCTGTTGGCAGGAGTAGGGGACGCCGGGATGTACACGGCGGAGGGCGGCCAGGAGGCTTTCCTCGGCGGCGACCGTGGTCGACGTGCCGCTGCGGGCCAGATTCACGGTGAACTCGGATCCGCCGACGACGGGAGGAGGGGAGAAGCGTTCGTAGTGCAACTCCAGGTCGCGGCGACCGTCGAGGTGTGCGCGCAGGAGATCGATCATCGGAACGGGACCGCAGCAGTAGAGGGCGATCGGGCGTTCGCCGTCGAGCCGGCCGACGAGGTCGTCGGCGTCGGGGAGGCCGTGTTCGTCGTCGGTGCGCACGGTGATCTTGTCGCCGTAGCGCTCCAGTTCGTGGAGGAAGGGGATCGATTCGCGGCTGCGGCCGGTGTAGATCATCGACCAGTCGTAGCCGAGGCGTTCGGCGTGCGACAGCATCGGCAGGATGGGAGTGATCCCGATGCCGCCCGCGACGAACCGCAGGTGCTTGGCCGCCGGGTCGGTGCCGTCGGCGACGCCGGGCAGTACGAGGGGAAACGCGTTGCGGGGACCCCTGATCGACAGCGCGTCACCGATCTCCAGCTCGTCATGGACCTCGACCGATCCGCCGCCGCCGTCGGGGATCCGACGGACCGCGATGCGGTAGATCGATTGGTCGGCGGGATCGCCGCACAGCGAGTACTGGCGAATCCGCCCGGACGGCAGGAGCAGGTCGACATGGGACCCCGCGTACCAGCGGGGCAGCGGGCCGCCGTCGGCCGACGCGAAGGTCACCGCGACGACGTTCTCGTCGAAGGCGACGCGTTCGCGGGCGACGATGCGCACGGTGAGGATGCCGTCCTCGGCGTGAGTGTCGGGCAGGCGCGACAACGCTCCCCACACCGGCCACCACGCCTTCGCGACGCCCGTGGCGACCCACAACAGCGGATCGCGCCGGAACCGCCCCCGCAGGCTCGGCGGGGTCACGCGCAGGTCAGGCGACCCGAAGGTGGTCATCCCGCCCTCCGCGCCGCGGGCGACGACGCCAGATAGGCGACGGCCTGTGCCGTGCTCCCGACCTCGTCGGGGTGGAAGCCGGGCCGGAAGTACTTCACGGTCGACCAGGTCAGCCCGACCAGCGACGGCAGGAGGTTCGCGCGGACTCCGCGCTGATACTCGCGGCGACGGGCGACGAAGCCGAGGTCCTTGGTGGCCGGATCCTGACGCGTGATCTCTTTCGCGCCGCGGAACACCAGCCAGATCATCGCCGGCAGCACGAGGATCATCGTGCGGGCCCGCCGCAGGTAGCTGTCGCCGAAGTAGTTGGCGACGTCGTAGGCGACCGCGCGGTGCTCGACCTCCTCGGCACCGTGCCAGCAGAACAAATCCACCATCTCCGGGTCACCGCCCGACGACGCCCACGACGAGTTGAGGGCGAAGTCGCCGAGTTCGGCGGTGTAGTGCTCGATGGCGGCGATCAGCCACAGCCGTTCGACGAGATGTTTGCGCCGCGCCTGCGCCGAACCGGATTCTTTGGGTGCGAGCAGCTTGCGGAACACCCACTCCATCTGGCGCTGGTAGGGGCGCGGGTCGATGCCGTGGGAATCGAGGAAGTTCCACAGCACCTTGTCGTGCGACTCGGCGTGGACTGCCTCCTGCCCGACGAAACCGCGCATCGCGGCGGCGAGCGGCTCGTCGGCGACCAGCGGCAGCGCCTCGTTGAAGGTTCGCACGAACCAGCGCTCGCCCTCGGGAAGCAGCAGATTGAGCGCCGTCACGGTGTGCGAGGCGTAGGGATGGCCGGGGAGCCAGTGCGGCGGTGTTGCCGACCACTCGAACTCGACGTTGCGGGCCCGCAGTTCCACCGGGCCGGGATCGACGGCGGCGGTCGGGACGGTCTTCTCACTTCGCATGGTTCCTCCTACCGAAAGACGTTTCCACGCGCGCCGAGGCGCGACAGTGCTGGGAAGAAGCGGTACACCCGGTAGCCGATCGCGGCCTCCGGGGTGACGGGGACGACGGCCTTGTTGGCGTGGATGGCCTTGACGATCTGCTTGGCGACGCGGTCCGGGGTGTAGCCGCGGCGCTGGTAGAACTTGACGAGCCGATCCCGCTGCGCGGCTTCGGTCTGCCTATCGTCGAACCCGGCCAGCGGCGTGTTGGCGACGATGTTGGTGTCGACGATGCCCGGGCAGATCGCGGTGACTCCGATGCGCGCATCGGCCAGTTCCGCGCGCAGCGACTCGCTGAACAGCAGCACGCCGGCCTTGGTCGCCGCGTAGATGCCCAGTCCGCGCTGCGGGGTGAAGGCGGCCGCCGACGCGATGTTGACGATCTGCCCGCCGGTGCCGCGCTCGACCATCTGCCGCCCGAAGAGCCGGCAACCGGTCATGACGCCCCGGAGGTTCACGTCCACCACCTTGTCCAGCTGGTCGTCGGAAGCGTCGAGCGCACTGCCGCCGACGGCGATTCCGGCGTTGTTCACGACGATGTCGGGGACGCCGTGGGTCTTGCGGACCGTCTCGGCGAACTCGGCGAACGCGGCCGTATCGGCGACGTTGAGCGCGTAGGGGTGTCCGGTGGCGCCCCGTTCCTTCAGCACGGCCGCGGTCTGCGCGGCACCGTCGAGGTCGATGTCGGCGAGGACGATCTCGGCGCCCTGCGCCGCCAGCGCATACGCGGTCTCGCGGCCGATGCCGCTGCCGCCACCGGTGATCACCGCGAGCTTTCCGGCCAGGGGTGCGTCCGGACCCGACGCGCGGACCCGGGCGCGATCCATCGTCTGCGGTACCCCGTCGCCCGCCCGCCCCTCGACCGACGCGATGAACTCGCGCGCCGAGTCGGCGAGGTAGCCGGGGTTGGTGTAGGGCAGCCAGTGGCCGGTCTGGCTGGTCCGCCGCCACAGATTCGGCGCGTGGGCTCCGGTGTCGGAGAAGATCTCCGGCCGCAGCGCGATGTCGCGCTCGTTGACGATCTCCATCACCGGCACCGCGGTGTCGCGGGCGTCGGGGTTGGCGAGCTTGCCGCGGATATTGGCCCGGTAGTAGCGCAGTCCGCTGATCGCGTCGGAGGTGAACGAGTCAGACAGCACGATCCGGGACTTGTCGGTGCCCTCGACGGTCGAGAGGAACCACCGCCACACCGCGGGCCGTCCGACGGCGCTGAACACCGCCTTCGGCACGACCGGCAGGTGGAAGAAGCCGATGTAGGCCGACGACGCGATCTGGGAGATCCCGCTCCGCAGGTTGGCCGGCGTCGGGCGGCTCAGCACCTTGCGGGCCCACTCGGCGAGGTAGTCGAGGTTGGGGCCGGAGATCGACGTGTACGACGCGATTTTTTCGTCGGCGCCGGCGGTGGTGACCGCCTCCCACGCCTGTAGCGAACCCCAGTCGTGGGCCACCAGATGCGCCTTGCGGTCGCCGGCGACGGCATCGACGACGGCGAACAGGTCTTGTGCCAGTCGATCGAGGCGATACGGCGCATCACCCTTGGGGGCCGAGCTCTCGCCGTAGCCGCGCGTGTCGTAGGCGACGACGAGGTGATCGTCGGCGAGATCCTGCGCGACGTGGGTCCACAGGTGATGGGTGTCGGGCCAGCCGTGGACGAGGATCACCGGCGGATTGGCCGGATCGCCGAGTTCGAAGGCCGCGAGCTCGATGTCGCCGTTGCGGACGACTCGCTTGCGCCACTGCACCATGATTCACTTCCCGTCGTCGTCGGACGGCGCGTCGCCGTTGACATCGAAAAGCGTACCATCGCTCGTTGTAATGATTGGGGTGTGAGCGATACCCCCGCTGCGTGCTACTGGCGGTAGGAGGCGAGGAAGTTCCCGATCCGGTCGATCGCCTCGGCCAGGTCCTGCGCCCAGGGCAGGGTCACGATCCGGAAATGATGGTGGTCGTCGAGGTTGAAGCCGCTGCCCTGCACGACGAGGATCTTCTCCTGCAGGAGCAGATCCTGGACGAACTGCTCGTCGTCATGGATCTCGTGCACGTTCGGATCCAACCCGGGGAAGGCGTACAGCGCGCCCCGCGGCTTGACGCACGACACCCCGGGGATCTCGTTGAGCTTCTCCCACGTGACATTGCGCTGTTCGTAGAGGCGCCCGCCCGGCTGGCACAGCGCGTCGATCGACTGATACCCGCCCAGGGCCACCTGGATGGCGTGCTGACCGGGGACGTTGGAGCACAACCGGGTCGAGGCGAGGACGTGCAATCCCTCGATGAAGCCCTGCGCGTGGTCCTTCGGGCCGGTGATGACGACCCAGCCGCTGCGATAGCCGCAGACCCGGTAGGCCTTCGACAGCCCGTTGAACGTCAGGCACAGCAGATCGGGCGCGACCGAGGCGATCGACGTGTGCTCAGCGTCGTCGTAGAGGATCTTGTCGTAGATCTCGTCGGCCAGCAGCAGCAGCGAATGCTTACGGGCCACCTCGGCGATCTGCTCGAGTACCTCGCGCGAGTAGACGGCCCCGGTGGGGTTGTTCGGGTTGATCACCAGCAGCGCCTTGGTGCGGTCGGTGATCTTCGACTCGAGGTCGGCGACATCGGGCTGCCAGCCGTTCGACTCGTCGCAGCGGTAGTAGACCGGCTTGCCTCCGGACAGCGTGGTCATCGCCGTCCACAGCGGATAATCCGGCGCGGGGATCAAGACCTCGTCGCCGTCGTTGAGCAGCGCCTGCATGGTCATGGTGATGAGCTCGGAGACGCCGTTGCCCAGCAGCACGTCGTCGACGTCGAAGTAGGGGAATTCCTCGATCAGCTCGTAGCGGGTGACGACCGCGCGCCGGGCCGACAGCACGCCGGCCGACTCGGAGTACCCCTGCGAGTAGGGCAGCGCGTGGATCATGTCGCGCATGATGACGTCGGGGGCCTCGAAGCCGAACAGCGCCGGATTGCCGATGTTGAGCTTCAGGATCCGGTGGCCCTCGGCTTCCAGCCGCGCCGCGTGCGCGTGCACCGGACCGCGGATCTCGTAGCACACGTTCTGCAGCTTGTAGGACTGCTCGAGCGGCTTGAGGTTCTGGTTCAGGTGCGAAACGTGGGGTCTACTCACCAGACAATTGTGACAGTCGTGCGCAAACGCTTTACGCCACCCCGCGTCCCCGGCCTCACCATCGCACGATTCCCTGCCGCCGGGGTCGATGCAGCTTGTCGGCCGAGTTCGGTCCGGTGCGGTCCTCGTTGAGGCAGACCGAGCGCAGCACGTTGTGGTAGACGACGAGGCCGTAGTAGTTCGGCGCGGTCAGCAGCCCGGTCGTGCGCGGGACCAGCTTCGGGTCGAAGGTGGCGCCGAAGGCGTCGTCGAGGAACGCGGTGGTCCGTGGGGCCAGACCGCGTGCGTCGACCTTCACGGTGTGATCGCGCGCGGCATCGGTCGACGTGGCGCCGGCGGCCGCGATCGAGCGGAACTCCGGATCGGTGGCCACCTCCCACCGGACTTCGGACGCGGCGCCCCGCCCCGACCCGGGGGTCGCGTCGCGAGTCGGCGTCACCCTGGTCCAGAGGATCACGCCATCGGGCAGCGGGTCGCCCGAGGCGACGGCGTGCGCGAACACTCCGGTGCGACGCCGTACGGGGGCCGCCGCGCCGGTAGCCGCGGGCAGGGCGGCGACGGTGGCGGTCGCACCGGCGGCGCCGAGAAAACCGCGCCGGGACAACGAGGGGTTGGGGGCTGAAGGAGACATCGCGATCACGCTCGCACGGCGGGGTTACCGGTCGGTAGCCGACGGCTGAACGCCGGTGGTGTCGGTCGGCCACCTACCCGTCACCAGGTTGTGAGAGCATTCCGTCGTGATCGACAACAGCCCAGAATCGAGCACGCCGAGCGTCAATCGACGCACCTTCGTCACCGGTGCGGCCGCGGCCGCCGGCGGTATTGCCGTCGCGGGTCCGGCGGTGTCCGCCGCGCCGGCGGTCGGCGCGGCGCGCTACCCGCTGCCGCGCGGCACAACGTCGCTGCGCGTCCTGGTCACCGGCGATGCCGGTACCGGAAAGCCGCCGCAGTACGCGGTCGCCGCCGCGGCGCGCGCGTTGCACGCGGACCGTCCCTTCGATATCGCGGTCGGCCTCGGCGACAACATCTACGAGTCGGGTCCGAGCGGGCCGGACGACGCGCAGTTCCGGGCGAAGTTCGAACGCCCGAATGCCGGGCTGGACTTCCCCTGGCTGATGGCGCTCGGCAACCACGACACCACGGCGATCTACCCCGGCGATGGCGGATGGCTGCTGCGCGGCGACGTCGAAGTGCAGTACCACCGCCGTTCCCGACGCTGGTACATGCCGTCGAGGTACTACTCGGTCGACCTGGGCGTCGCGCAGTTCGTCGTTCTCGATCTGAATCCCCTTGCGGCGTATATACCGCCGGTGCTGTCGCCTGAGTGGGAGCCGGGCGGCACTTACATGTCCCGGCAAGCCGCGTGGCTCGCACGGTCGTTGCGCGAATCGAAGGCGCCGTGGAAGTTCGTCTGCACCCACCATCCGTACGCGAACAACGGCCCGCACGGTCCGGCGGGCGCCTACGACTCGTTGCCCGCCCCGCTGAACGGCGTGCACCTCAAGGACTTCGTCGAGCGACATGTGGCCGGTCGCGCGCAGTTCCTGCTCTCGGGCCACGATCACAGTCAGCAGGTTCTCGACCGTGTCGCCGGGCTAAGGGGCACCCGGCAGATTGTCTCGGGAGCGGCGGCCAAGAGCGTGAGCAAGAGTTCGTCGAAGCAGTTCCGCGCCCGCTACGAGAACTATCGGAGTCGCGGGTTCATGACGCTCGACATCGAGCCGGGGTCCGTGCTTCTCAACGCGTACGAGATCGGTGCGGACCGCGGTTCGCGGCTCGCCTTCTCCACGACCTACAAGCGCTGAGCCGCTAAACACCGACGAGCGTCGAGCAGCTGCTCGACGCTCGCCGGATCGCGGTACTTAGGCCCGTCAGTGCTGGCCGGGGCGCTTCTTCCCCGCGGCCATGCCGAAGCCCTTGGCCTTGGCCTGCGTGGCCTCGGTCGTGGCACCGGTGCCGTTCGACGACGGTGCGGTTGGCGGCGCGGGGGTCTCCTCCGCGGGCGAGTCCTCGGCGATCACTGCGGCTTCGGGTTCGGCCGGTGCGGGGACCGGCTCCTCCGCCGGGGCGGGCGCTGGGTCCTCCGCGGGAGCCGCGGCCGGCTTGGCCGCGCCGCTGCCGCCGGGGCGTTTCTTGCCCGCGGCCATGCCGAAGCCCTTGGCCTTGGCCTGGGTGGCCTCGGTGGTGGCAGCACCCGTTGATGGCGTGGCGTCGCCGGCCTGAGCTGCGTCGTCTGCCGGTGCGGCCGCTTCGCCGGCGGCTGGGGCCGGTGCGGACTCGGCGGCCGGTGTGGCAGCCTTCGCCGCCTGGCCGGGCTTCTTGATCCCGCCCTTCATGCCGAAGCCCTTGGCTGCGGGCTTCTTCTCGGCGGGCGCCGCCGTCTCGGCCGGTGCCGATTCGGTCGCCGCGGTTTCGGCAGCGGCGGGGGCAGCCGCGGCGGGCTTGGCCGCCTGGCCGGGCTTCTTGATGCCGCCCTTCATGCCGAAGCCCTTGGCTGCCGGCTTGGATTCGGCCGCCGGAGCGGACTCGGCTGCCGGTGCCGCGTCGGCGGCGGGCGCTGCGGATCCGCCGCCGCCCGGCTTCTTCATGCCGCCCTTCATGCCGAAGCCCTTGGCCGCGGGCTTGGCGTCGGCCGCCGGCGCGGACGCGGGTGCCGCCGAAGCGGCGGGTGCCGCTGCCTTGGCCGGTGCGGGAGCCGGTGCCGGCTCCTCGACGAGGGCGACCGGCGGCGCGGGCTGCTCCACATCGCCGGGACCGCGGACCTTGCCTTCGCGGACGACGTCGAGTTCGATGCCGCGCTTGACGCCTTCGAGCAGGAGCTGCGCGACGTCGACGACCTCGATCTGGTCTTCCTTCTCGGTGCCCGACGTCTGCGCGGTCACGCCGTCGGTCAGCATGACGCGGCAGAACGGGCAGCCGGTGGCGATCTTCTGTTTCTCGCCGGTGAGGTCGGGGCCGTCCTGCAACGTGTCCAGCGCCTCGTCGACGCGGTCGATGTTGATGCGCTTGCCGATCTGCTCCTCCATCCACATGCGCGCACCACCGGCGCCGCAGCACATGGAGCGCTCGCCGTGGCGAGGCATCTCGGTGAGGGTGGAGCCGGAGGCTTCGACCAGCTCGCGAGGAGCGTCGTAGACCTGGTTGTGCCGGCCGAGGAAGCAGGGGTCGTGGTAGGTGACGGATTCGCCGCCGACCGGGGCGACCGGGATGAGCCGCTTCTCGCGGACGAGGCGGTTCAGCAGCTGGGTGTGGTGGACGACCTCGAAGCGCCCGCGCTCGCCGTCGACCTGCGGGTACTCGTTGCCGAGTGCGTTGAAGCAGTGCGCGCACGTGACGACGATCTTCTTGCGCTGCGTCGGCGCCGTCGCGAACAGCTCGTCGAACTGCTCGATGTTCTGCTGCGCCAGCATCTGGAACAGGAACTCGTTGCCGGCGCGGCGGGCCGAGTCGCCGGTACAGGTCTCGCCCTGGCCGAGGACGAGGAAGTTGACGGCGGCGACGTCGAGCAGTTCGGCGACGGCCTTCGTGGTCTTCTTGGCGCGGTCCTCGTAGGCGCCTGCGCAACCGACCCAGAACAGGTACTCGAATCCGGCGAAACTGTCGACGTCCTTGCCGTAGACCGGGATGTCGATGTCCATCTCGTCGATCCACGCCGTACGCGCCGACGGGCTCTGGCCCCACGGGTTGCCCTTGTTCTCCAGGTTCTTGAACAGGCCGGCCAGTTCGGTCGGGAAGTCGGACTCGATCAGGACCTGGTAGCGGCGCATGTCGACGATGTGGTCGACGTGCTCGATGTCGACCGGGCACTGCTCGACGCAGGCGCCGCAGTTGGTGCAGCTCCACAGCGTTTCGGTGTCGATGACGGCGCCGGCGCCGACCCCTTCGGCCTCGCCGACCAGCGGACGTTCCGCTTCGGCCCGGGCCGCTGCCGGAATCGCGTCCAGTTTCGACGTCAGCTCGTTGCCGTCGGCGTCGACGAGACCGACCTCGTCGCCGCCCATGTCTTTGCGGCCTCCGGCCAGCAGGTACGGCGCCTTGTCGTAGCCGTGGTCGCGCAGCGACATGATGAGCAGCTTGGGGCTCAGCGGCTTACCCGTGTTCCACGCCGGGCACTGGCTCTGACAGCGGCCGCACTCGGTACACGTGGTGAAGTCGAGCCACGCCTTCCAGCTGAAGTCCTCGATCTTGCCCGCGCCGAAGGCGTCGGTGTCCGGGTCGGCCGTCTCCATCGTGAGTGCGCGGCCGCCCGACATCATGGGCTTGAGCGCACCGAGGGCGACCCCGCCGTCGGCCTCACGCTTGAAGAAGATGTTGGGGAAGGCCGAGAACCGGTGCCAGGCCACGCCCCAGTTGACGTTGTTGCCGACGAGGAACAGGAACAGGCTGCCCGAGAGCAGTTTGATCAGCGCGAAGATGGAGACCATCAACGGGCTCTCCGGCAGCAGCTTGGCCACCTGCATGGTGAAGAAGTCCGAGCCGGCGTTGGCGTGGTGGTAGGTGGCGATCTTGCCGGCCTTGACGAAGATCATGCCCAGGCCCTCGACGAGGACGATGCTCTCGATCGTGTAGGCGGGCAGGAAGCGGGAGCCGGAGAAACGCGAGAGCCGCGCGGGGACGCGCGGGTGGTTGAGCTGACGGATGACGATCAGGGTGACGATGCCGACGACCGTGCCGATGCCGAGGATCTCGTCCCACAGGTGCCAGGCGAAGGTGTCACCGATGATCGGCCAGTGGAATTCCGGGTTGATCGACTGCCCGTAGGCCTCGAAGAAGAGCGGGAAGCCGCCGAGGAAGCCGATCATCACCAGCCAGTGCGCCCAGCCGACGGTGCGGAACTTCACCATGCGCGTGTGCCCGATGAACTCCACGAGCATCGTCCACAGACGCGGGAAGAACGGGAGGAAGCGGCCTGGGGCGGGCTGCCCCTGCGCCACCGTGCGCGCGATGCGGGCGACGCCGCGACCGAAATTGGCCCAGCATACGAGGCTGATCGCGGCCCCGATGAGTCCCAAAGTGATCGTCGTTGTACTCAACGAAGTCACCTCGCCTTTCGTCAACACGAGCGGGTACTACATACCGTCGTGAATACGGTAGATGTTCGACCCGGTGTCGCGCCTCCCAGGCTTACCTAACTTCGCTGGTCGGTGACCTGCGCAACAGCTTCGAGTTCGGCCAATCCGTCCTCGAGGTAGTCCAGCATCCGCTGCAGACTGGGCAGCTGGGCGCGCGCACCGATCAGCCCGAAACCGATCTGGTCGGCGGCCGAGGTCAGCGTGATGTTGAGCGCGTTGCCCGACGTCGCGATCGACACCGGGTAGACGCCGTCGAGCCGGGCGCCGTTCCAGTACATCTGCTCCCTGGGGCCGGGAACGTTCGAGATGATCAAGTTGAACTGCGGTGGGGTGTAACTCACCCATCCGGGGACGGTGGCCAGGGCCAGCGGTGCGATCGTCGCCGCTCCCAGGGCGAGCGCCTGGAGCGGCCGCATGCCCCGGATGATGTTCTTGCTCGCCCGCATCGATGCGACAAGCGTCTCCAGACGCCGCGCGGGGTCGGGCTCGTTGGTGGCGAGATTCGCCATGACCGCGCTGACGGCGTTGCCGTCATCGTCGTGGCCTACGTGCATCGACACCGGCACCATGGCGATCAACGGATCGTCGGGCAGCGACTCGTGCTCGATCATGTACGCGCGCAGCGCACTGCTGCACATCGCCAGCACCACGTCGTTGATGGTCACGCCGAGTTGTTCGGCAACGGCGCGCATCCGGCTGATCGACCACTGGTCGGCGGCGAAGCGGCGCGCACTGCCGATCGGCACGTCGAACATCGATCGGGGCGCGAAGGTGCCCGGTGCGACGAAATCGTCGTCGCTGACCGCCTTCCAGGCCACCTGCCCGACCGCGGGCACGATGCCGGCTACCTGACCGGCGACGTCGGCCGCCGCGCCCAGGCCTTTGCGCAGCCCGTCGAGCAGCCCGCCGCCGGATTCGTCGGCCGGCGCGGGCGGGAGGGAGTCGATCTCGGCGGTCGACGGCGACTTCTTCCGTCGCAACCGGACATCCCACGGGGCGGCCCCGCTGCGGTCGTCCGGGTCGGCGGTCAGCGTCCGCTCCAGCAGCCGCAGGGCGGTGACGCCGTCGACCAGCGAGTGGTGGATCTTGGTGTAGACCGCCAGCCGGCCGTCGGCGAGGCCCTCGATGATGTGCGCCTCCCACATCGGCCGGGCGCGGTCGAGGAGCGTCGAGTGGTTCAGCGATACGTAGCGGAACAGTTCGAGAATCCGGCCGGGCTTGGGCAGGGCGATGCGGCGGACGTGATAGTCGAGGTCGAGTTCGTCGTCGGTGCTCCAGGCGAGTGACCCGACCACGCTGAACGGCTGTGCCGGTCGGCGCCGGAAGATCTCGCTGATCTCGATTTTCTCGGTGAACGCGGCCTGTACCTCGTCGGCGAGTTCCTCGGCGGTCTGCCCTTCGCGCGGGATGAACAGCTGCAGCCCGCCGACGTGCATCGGCTGTTCTCGCGTCTCGGCGATGAGGAACATGGACGAGGTGACGGGCATGTACGGCATGGACGGTTCCCCTCCGGCGACGACAGTGCGAACAGCCTATCCACCCGCCGCGCTCTACGGTGTCGGGGTGAGCAAATGGTTACGCAGCCGACAACCGAGCCGCCGACGGTGGGGCCTGATGGCCCGTCTGGCGATGATCGGTTTGATCGTCGTCGAAGGGATCATCGCGTCGGCGGCTACCTGGATCTACTTCGCCGCGCGGACCCGGATGGTGGCTCCCGACGAGGTGCCCGCCGGGTCGACCGTCCTCGTGCTGGGCGCGAAGGTGATCGACGGCGAGCCGGGTGAGTATGTGCGGGCCCGGCTCGATACCGCCATCGCGATGTACCGGTCCGGGCGCGTCACGACGATCCTCAACTCCGGCAACGGTTCGTCGCGGTACGGCAGCGAGACCGCCGCGATGCGGTCCTACCTGGAGCGGGCCGGCATCCCGTCGTCGGCGATCCTCGATGATCCGGCGGGCTACGACACCGAGCGCAGCTGTGCGCGGGCCCGTTCGGAGTTCGGCCTGTCGTCGGTGGTGCTGGTCACCCAAGACTTCCACCTCGACCGGGCCATCGCGCTCTGCCGCCTCGACGGGCCGGATCCGATCGGCGTCGCCGCGCCGTGTCCGGATTGCGCGTGGTGGTCGATCGCCCGCAATCATCTGCGCGAAACGCTGTTGGCCAGGCCGCGGGCGCTGCTCTCGACCGTGCTGCCGTGAGAGTTACGCGGCGGCGGCGGCGCGTTTGCGGAACGCGGGCAGCGGCAGGCGCTCGCGGCCGGTGAGGTACAGCGAGCCGGGGAGTCTGCGCAGAATCTCGACGAGCAGCAGCGAACCGGCCAAAGTCGCTGCGTACACGGTCAGCGTGCCCAGCGGCTGCGGCAGTTGCGTCATGAGCCACGAGTGCTCGCCGTGCCAATTCATGCCGACGATGTAGAACAGCACCAGCACGTGGACGAGGAAGACGCCGAACGAGCGGTTGGAGGCGTAGGCGACGAAACGGTTGAACCACGGCGGCGTACTGCCGCGCCACCGCTGGTTCCAGATCAAGGCCACCGCGTACAGGCAGGCGATCGCGACGATGAGGAACGGCAGCAATGTCGGCTCGAACGGGCCCGAATGGGCGTTCGCGGGTGCGTCGGGGTCGGCGGCGAGGCGTTTGAAGAACTCCCACAGGGCGTATCCCCCGGTAGCGGCCAGGGCGGTGAAGAGGCCGAGGCCGACGTAGCGCCGGTGTTCGCCGGTGAGCGCGCGGGTGATGGCATCCCGGTGGATGGCGGCGATCGCGCCGTAGACGAGGAAGAACTGGTACGGGACGAACACCGCGTAGTGGTGCCACCACGGATCCGACGTCGGCAGCCAGTGGGTGATCGCCACGGTGATCAGGATCTGAAGCACGAGCGAAGCGCCCAGCACGGCGGCGTGGTAGCCCTTGGTCGCCTGCAGCAGCCACATGACGAGCGGGAACAGCAGGTACACCTGGAGCATCACGAACAGGAAGTACATGTGGAAGCCGCCGCCGCCCAGGCCCCAGACGAGGTTGTTGCCGAACTCGGCGAGGTCGCCGGAGACTGTCGACGGGAAGTCCCGGAACGACGAGGAACCGGTCAGCCCGCCCCACACGTAGCCGCCGAGGTCCTTGGCGTCACGGGACAGGCGCCCCTGCGGAAGCATGATCTTCAGGGCGAAGTAGATCGCCGAGAAGATCAGGTACGGGTAGAGGACCAGCTTGATGCGGCGTCGCCAGAACGACCAGGTGGAGAAGTCCTCGCGGCCGAAGTACTGGTAGGCAAGGACGAAGCCGGTGAGCGCGAAGAACATGTTGCGCGTGAAGTGCAGCAGCAGCCCCGTGCTGGTCACGCCGACGCTGTTCACCTCGTCGGTGGTCTGGGTCAGCACATGGACGAAGATCACCAGGGCGAATGTGGTCGCGCGGATCAGGTCGAGATGATGCAGATAGCTGCGTTTCGCCTTGACCGGCGTCGCCGAGTCTGTGGCGGCACCGGTGCCAGCGTCGTCGCGCGAGAGATCTCGCGTGGCCGCTGTGCTGGTCATCGCTAAAAAGCCCCTTGACGTTTGATGTCGACCGCCGTCGTCGGCGTCGCACGGATGCGCCCCGGACAGGTGGCGCTCGGCTGGTCAATGTTCTGGAGTCTAAACGCCAAACCTGGGAGTGGCCTGATTTTTACTTAGGCAGTCGAAGTATCAGGGGAGGAGCTTCCACTCGGGCATGGCCTTGGCGAGGTCTTTCTCCAGGGCAGGGGCCAGACTGCGCGCGAACGTCGCGGTGAAGTGATGTGTGTCACGGTAGACCAGGATGTTGCCGACGATGGCCGGGCAGTACCCGTCTCGGCAGACCGCGGACGTGTAGTCGAGGAAGGCGACGTTCGGGAACTGCTCGACGATGGCCTTCGACGGGTCGGTCCGGGACAGGGCGATCGACTCCTTGACGCCGCAGATGTGCGCCTTGCGCCCCGTGGCCAGGCACTCGGGCGGGTTCCAGTCGTTCTCCAAATGGGTCCACGGGGTGTCGCGCATGGCGATCACCTTCTGCCCCCACGTCTTGAAGTCGCCGAACACTTCGACGTAGTCGTGGGGAACGTAGTCGCCCGGGCGCTTGTCCTCGACCTCGGTGGGCCGCGTGCTATTGGTGAAGATAACGTCGGGCTTGTCCTGCTCCAGCCGCTTCATGACTTTGGCCGCCCACCGGTTGCAGTCGGGGCGTTCGCGGCCGTACCACTTGAACGTGTGCGTCTTGACCAGCGCGCAGCCGACCTTGACGTAGGTCGTCACCTTGAAGTGGTGCTTCTTGCCGAGAACGTCGAAGGCGGGCAGCCACATGTCGGCATGGGATCCGCCGGCGATAGCGAGGGTCCTCGTCGCCGTCTTGTCGCCGTAGACGCCAACCTTCACGGTCTCGTCGTTCCAGCCGGTGATCATCTGGTTCGGCGGGTTGTTCCACGTCGGTCCGCGGTCCATGTAGGCGGCTTCCACGGGGGGCTCCGGCGGCATGAACGGCGCCGGGACGTCCCACTTGAAGGCGAGACCGCCCGGGTAGAGCCGGGGATCGAGGTTCATGGTGTCGACGCGCAGGTTCGCGCGCTGGTACATCCACACCGCCGACGTGGTGCCGGCGGCGACGGAGGCGACCACCAGCCCGATGACCAGGGTGCGGCGGTACGCACGGGAGAAATCGATCCCGCGTCCGGCGCGCAGCGGGGTCTCCACGAACCGGGTGACGAGCCAGGCGAGCAGCACCGAGACCGCCAGGATCGCGGTGCCCTCCAAGAAGTTGGCGTGGTCCTTGTAGCGCCAGGAGAGGTAGAAGATCAGCAGCGGCCAGTGGATCAGGTACAGCGCGTAGGCGATGTTGCCGAGCCACATCATGAACGGCTGCGCCATCAGACCGCTGACGTCTCGCGGGTTGTCGACGTCGGGCCCGGGCGCGTTGTCAGGGCGGGTGGCCGCCGAACCCGTCCAGATGATCAGCAGCGTCGCCCCGACGGGCACCAGCGCCAGGGCCGCGGGGTACTGCTCGACGCCGGCGATCCACCAACCGCACGTGACGATGAGGAGCAGGCCGGCGATGGTCAGCGCGTTGCGGACGGCCGGTCGCAGCAGGACTCGGGGCATCCAGATTGCGAGCAAACCGCCGGCGAGCGGCTCCCACAGGCGGGCGATCGTGTCGTAGTAGTTGACCGGCTGGTTGATGCCGTGGCGGTAGTTCGCCCAGGCGAAGGACACCAGCGTGATCGCGAGCAGGCTCAGCCCGATGATCCAGCGGATCCTCGTCGGGTCGCCGAGCAAGGGCCATCGTCGTGCGCCGAACTTGAGGAAGCCGCCGAGCGCCAGTGCGCCGAACAGCATGGCGACGAAGAACTGGCCCTGCATCGACATCGACCAGAGGTGCTGCATGGGGCTCGCCGCCGAGGTCGCGGCGCCGTAGTCCTGGGAGGTGAGGGCCAGCAGATAGTTCTGGTAGTACAGGGCCGACGCGATCACCTCTTGCCCGAGGGGACCGAAGCGCGATCGCGGCATGATCAGCACGATCAGGACGACGATCCCGGCCAGCACCAGGTACAGCGCGGGCAGCAGCCGGCGCAGCAGGCGCGACAGGCGGGGCCACGGATTGACCGCGTCGCGCCAGGAGACCGAATTGGGGTTGGTGACGATGACGTGCTTGAGCAGCGAGGCGACGAAGAAGTAGCCGGACAGGGTGAGGAAGACGTCCACGCCGCCGGACACGCGGCCGAACCAGACGTGGAAGATGGCGACCAGCGCGATCGCCAGACCGCGCAGTCCGTCCAGGTCGTGACGGTAGGCGGTGGGCTTCGCGCTCGGCTTGGCATCGCTGGGCCGCTGGGAATCGGTGGAACGTCGGGATTCGTCGCCGGCAGCCGTGCTCGTCGGGCTCGCAATCACAACGTGCCAGGGTAGCGCCTATGGCTGAGAGAGCCTAAGCAGCACGCTGGTGCGATGGGTTACAGCGAGCCGAGGTCGGACGCGACCCACTGCTTGGGGGTCAGGAAGACCTTCGTCTGCGCGCCGTGGTCGCCGGTGGCGAACTCGACGTAGGGCCCGACCTGCTCGGGCGGAAGGTAGCGGGCGGCGAGTTCCTCGATGTCGGCCTTTGTCCCCTCGACGGTCCGCGACACCGGGCCGGACACCGAGACGTAGCGGATGGTCGGGGTGAGCCGCTCGACCAGGATCGTCGCGCGCCCGGCTTGCCTCAGCAACCGCATCTTGCGGGACTCGGTCCCGGTGAGGAACCAGATGTCGCCGCCGGGCGTGTACTGGTACCACATCGGTACAGCGAGGGGAGCGCGGTCGGGACCGGCTTCGATGGACAGTCCGGCGATGTGCGGTTCGGCCAGGAAGGCCTGCCGTTCGTCGTTTTCCAGAGCCATGCGACCCATCGTACGCGCGCCGACCGTGCCCACATTTCCGCCGACCGTGCCCGGGTCTACGACGACCGTGCCCGGGTCTACGACGACGAGGCGCCGTGCAGGTTCTTCGCGGTCTTCGACGTCGGGACGCTCGCCGGATCCGGATACGTGCCCAGCACCCGGTCTGCCGTGCCCGAACTGGTGACCGTGTACCAGAAGTGTTCGTTCTTGAAATGGTGATAACGGTGGTTTTTGTACACCGCGCGATACGGACGGTGGCGGGGTTTGTAATCGGTGTGGATCAGAAAGTGTGTCCACTCGTAGAACATCAAGAAGGCAGTCACCGTCAAGAGGAAAGTCATGCCCAGCGGTAAGCGGCTGAAGGCGAACACTCCGATCAATGTCAGCGCAGGGAGGAGCCCGACGAGTACCGGCCACGGGATGAAGATCAACGGAATATCGCGCGGGTCGCGATGATGGCGGCGGTGGTCGCGGGCCAGGATCCAATCGATCTTCACGCCGCGGATTGTTCGCGGCCGCCAATGCAGGATGCCGACGTGGATCAGCCACTCGACGAGTGGCGAGACCGCGAGCAGTATCGCGACCACTAGGGCGTCGGTCCACTGCCAGTCGCCGAGGGCGATTCGGGCGATGAGTGATCCGACCAAGGGCACCGCGATCATCCACGGCGACGGATGCCGCCAGAACTCGACGAAAGCCGAGCGCAGTGTCGTGACGCGAGCTTGGCGGCGCGGCGCTCGTTGTTCGACGCGGGGCTGGGCGTGATCAGTGGCCATCGTGGCCTCCTTGGGTCTCATCCACGGAGTCGAAGACGCGGAGTAGTTCGGTGGTGCTGGGCGTGAGCAAGTCGTCGGCGGCGCGTCGGGCGGCGTCCGGGTCGTGCGCGGCAACGGCATCGACGAGATCGCGATAGGCGTCGACCTTTCCGACCTCGCCGGCCATGGCCATCGATAGCGCGGGCAGCGCGGGCTCGTATGCCGATCGAAGACTGTTGAACATCAATCGGTAGACGACCGACTGGGCGCCGTCGACGATCTGATCCCAGAACTGCAGCGCGAGGACCTGCAGTTGTAGTGGGTCGGTCACGGTAGCGATCTCGTCGACGCTGGTCCGCAGTGGTTGCACGTCGGCATCCGCTATTCGCTCGGCGGCTAGACCGGCGACGATCGGCGCGATCTGCGCCCGCGCCTCGATGACCGAGCGGGCGACCGACAAGTCGAGCTGACCGCCGGCGACGAGAAGGAGCGGAAGCAGGTCGAGGCCGCCTTCCCGCCGGATGTCGCGGACCGTGGTGGCGTCGCCCTGGCGGATGTGAACGAGGCCGGAACCGTCCAGCCGCTTGAGTGCCTCGCGCACGGCCGGCCGAGAGACGCCGAGTGCGGCCGCGAGGTCGCGCTCGCTAGGTAGCGAGCCGCCGACCGGGAGGTCGCCGCTGACAACGCGCGCGGCGATCTGGTCGTAGACATCCTCGGACACCGAACGGCGTACGACGGGCTGAAATGTCATGCACCGAGGATGCCGACTAGTGGTCAGCCTGTCAAGTGGTCAGACCAGTCCGGTCACGGCGTCACGTCTGCGGGAATCGCTTCCCGTGCTGCGCCGCCACGAGAGAATGCCCCGCGTTCTGCCGATGGTCCATGGGTCTTTAGGCCTTTCGAGAGGCCCTAATTGCTCGTGTTAAGAAGGCATAAATATTCGCTCGAATGGTCTCAATAGTGACCTGGATCTCCAACTTAGAAATATGTGTCGGAAATAGACTATTTGCCAAATTATGATTCCTTCTGCCATATAGGCGGCCTACCTGGTAATGCAGCCTGGATAGTCCGATATGGGATAAAGGTCCCGTTGACAGTGCTCGCCGTCCCGGGTTTACGTCGGCCCCTGGGATATCAATCGATATTTCCTGTGAATCTCTTTGGAGATAGGGAGAAGAATGATGTTGTATACGAATGGGTAGCACCCCCGGCTGTAGGAATGCGCCGAATCGGTGCGCGAGTCGGAGGTCTGGCAGCAGTCGGTTTGGCCGCGGCCCTGGTCTTTCCGGCCGCATCAGCGGAAGCGGCGCCCAATGCCCCGATGGCGACGATCAGCCAAGCGCCGCCGGCTCTGTCTGCTCAGCAGCTTGCGACCGCACAGGTCGGGTTCGTTCCGCTTGTCGCGCCGATCGCGGTCGCGCAGCGGACCTCCAAGAAGAACTACCCGACCAGCATGGATCGGGTTAACGATGTGGCAAATGCGGAAGCACAACGCAGTGCGGCGATCGGAGCGGCCGCGGGTGCGGCCGTCGGGGCCGGAGTTGCGGGTGCACTCGGTTGGTTGCCTGGCGCAGTTGTCGGAGGCTTCGTCACGGGACTTGGAACCGGGGTTGTCGGTGGGATCACAGGCGCGGTCATCGGCACCGCGGTAGGCGCGGCGATCGGCTGCGTTGTGGGACTGCCGTACATTCTCGTCGGCTGCATCGTCGGGGCGCCGATCGGAGCTGCCCTCGGCGGCGTCATCGGCGGGTCCGCAGGTGCATTCATCGGCGGTGTCCTGGGAGGTGTCGGCGGCGGCGTGATCAGCGGCATTCCGACCGCGCTGCTTGCCGCGCCGATCGGTGCGCTCATCGGCGGTGCGATCGGCGCCCCGCTCGGCCTGTGGTTCGGTCAGACGTGGGGGCGCGGAGAAGGGATGGACCGCGTCGGCGGGGCCAAGGTGGACAAGGCCAAGGCCAAGGCTGCCAACGCGACCAACCCGGTCAATGTGGTCGGAACCGTCATCGACGGCATCGGGAAGGTGTTCCCGGCGTCCGGTGGCGCCAAGACCCCCGCGGCTGTGACGAAGGCCGATGTGGCATCGGCGCCTGCCGGTCTTCCCAGCGCCGTCGAGGTCATCGACGCCGTCGGCAAGGCGGCAAGCGTTTTTCCGCGCGACGCCGAGCGCACGCTTCAGACGTTGCTGAAGCCGGCTAAGCGCTAGGCGCACAGGACCCGGGCCCCTCTCGAACCACTCAGTCCCCGATGAGGTGTTCTGAGAGGGGCCCGATCTGCGCGGTGACAACACTCGCCCAGAACAAGGATCGGTTGCTACAAGTGCCAACGGAAATCTCGAACCTTTGCTCGACGCCGAAGCGCCGTGTCCGGCAGCGCCGCCTCCTTCTCACCGCAGTGACGGCGGTGTCGTTCGCCGTCCTGCCCGGTTGTGCGGACGCCGAGACCCCGTCGACCGTGTCGTCGAGTTCCAGCGCCCGGGCGGTGCCCCGCGGGTTCGCGCTTGTCGAGGCGGCCGGCGTGTTGGTGAAGATCCCGCATCGCTGGACCCCCCTCCTGGTGGAGTCGGCCCTCCGATCGCCCGAGGACGTGCCGCCCGAGGTCAAGAACCTCGCCGCCGGGCGGAGTCTCACGGTTGAGCAGTACCTGACCCAGCTACGCGGCGTCGACCTGATGGCCTATGGACCGGAGCGCGCCGGTATCACGCCGAACTTCAACGTCGTCAGCAACCAAACGGTTCAGACGCTTCCGTCGACCGCCGATATCCGTCGGCAATTGGGCCTTCTAG
>NZ_BAEE01000043.1 GCF_000241265.1 Gordonia araii NBRC 100433 | reverse complement strand
GGCAGGCGGCTCCTCCCCCGGTGCCGGGCAGACCACCTCGCCGTCGGGGCCGTACCAGATCGGGATCCGGTGTCCCCACCACAGCTGGCGCGAAATACACCAGTCGTGCATGTCGTCGACCCAGGCGAACCAGCGCGGCTCCATCGACCGCGGGTGAATCGCAGTCTCGCCGCCCCGCACCGCGTCGCCCGCACGCTTGGCCAGCGACTCGACCGCCACCCACCACTGCATGGACAGGCGCGGCTCGATCGGCTCGCCGGTGCGCTCGGAGTGACCGACGCTGTGCTGGTACGGGCGGACCTCCTTGACGATGCGCCCCTGCTCGCGCAGCGCCTCGCAGACGGCCTTGCGCGCCTCGAAGCGATCCATGCCGTCGAACTGGGTGCCGGTGTCGACAACCCGGGCCTGCTCGTCGAGGATCGTCGGCATCGGCAGGTCGTGGCGCTGTCCGATGGCGAAGTCGTTGGGATCGTGCGCCGGGGTGATCTTCACCGCGCCGGAGCCGAATTCGGGGTCGACGTAGTCGTCGGCGATGACCGGGATGGCGCGGTCGAGGAAGGGGTGCTCGAGTTCGGTGCCGACCAGATGCGCGTACCGCTCATCGTCGGGATGCACGGCGATCGCCGTGTCGCCGAGCATCGTCTCCAACCGTGTGGTGGCGACGACGATGTGCGGCTCGTCGTCGTTCATCGAGCCATAGCGGAAGGAGACGAGCTCGCCGTCGACGTCGGAGTACTTGACCTCGATGTCGCTGACCGCGGTCTGCAACGTGGGCGACCAGTTCACCAGCCGCTCCGCCTGGTAGATCAGGCCGTCGTCGAAGAGCTGCTTGAAGATCGTGTGGACCGCACGGGAGAGACCCTCGTCCATGGTGAACCGCTCGCGCGACCAGTCGACGCTGTCGCCGAGCCGGCGCATCTGGTCGCCGATGGTGCCGGAGATGTTCTTCTTCTCCTGCCATACGCGCTCGATGAATGCTTCGCGCCCGAGGTCGTCGCGGGTCTTGCCTTCTTCGGCGATCTTGCGCTCGACCATCGTCTGCATCGCGATCGCGGCGTGGTCCATGCCCGGCAGCCACAGCACCTCGTAGCCCTGCATCCGGCGGCGGCGGCTCAGGGCATCCATCAGGACGTGCTCGTAGGCGTGTCCCATGTGCAGAGACCCGTTAACGTTGGGCGGCGGGATCACGATGGAGAACGGCGGCTTGTCGCTCGACGCGTCCGCGGTGAAGTACCCCGCGTCTACCCAGCCTTGGTACAGCTCCTGCTCGTGATCGGCAGGATTCCAGGCAGCGGGCAGCGAGCTAGTCGCGTCGGGGGTAGTCACGGTGTCAATTCTAAGGATGACCAAGCAGGTGGCGCGCAGGGGTGCGGTTTGTACGATGCAGCCGTCACAACCGTCCGACCGAGGTGAGACCATGACGATCCCTCCCCCACCCGATCAACCGCACCCCGCTGGTCCTCAGGCCAGTCCCGGCGCGCCGATTCCGCCGGGTCAGCCGCCGCGGAAGAAGAAAAGCAGGCGCTGGTTGTTGCTGGTCGCTGCGCTCCTCGGGCTCGCACTGATCGGCGGGGGATGCTTCGCGATACGCGCTCTGGAAGAGGCGGCACCCGGACCGGGAGACTGCATCGCGTTCCGTGCGCCTCACGACAAAACCAACATCGATCAGCGGCCGGTGCCCTACAAGATCGATTGCGGTTCACCCGAAGCGGAGTACAAGATGCTGAGCAGCTCCCGCACCAACCACAGCTGCGCGCCCGGCAACCGCATGTACCAGTGGCGCAAGGTGAAGAACGGCCAGCTCGGCGAGCCAACGCAGACCTGGTGCCTGCAGCCGCTGCCCGGCGGCCCGAACCGGGCCCCAGCCCGCTGATCCCTCACAATTTCGTCGAGCCCGCATCGATCGATGCGGGCTCGGCGAAATGACGCTTGACTGGTGGGACTATGCGCTCTTGTCGCGCGGCTCGGAGCGACGGTTCTTGCGCGGCACGACCGTCGGCAACACGTTGTCGCGAACGGTTTCCCCGGTAACGACGACCTTCTCGACATCGTCGCGACTGGGGATGTCGTACATCACCGGAAGCAGAACCTCTTCCATGATCGCGCGCAGACCTCGCGCGCCCGTACCGCGATGGATCGCCTGATCGGCGATGGCCTCAAGGGCGTCGTCGCCGAACTCCAGCTCTACGTTGTCCATCTCGAACAGCTTGGTGTACTGCTTGACCAGCGCGTTCTTGGGCTCGGCCAGAATGTTGACCAGCGACTGCTTGTCGAGGTTCGTCACCGAGGCGACGATGGGCAGGCGACCGATGAACTCCGGGATCAGCCCGAACTTGATCAGGTCCTCCGGCATCACCTCGGCGAAGTGATCGGTCGTGTCGACCTCGTCTTTGGTGGCGACCTCGTTGCCGAAGCCGATGCCGCGCTTGCCGACGCGGTCGGACACGATCTTCTCCAAGCCGGCGAAGGCGCCCGCCACGATGAACAGCACGTTCGTCGTGTCGATCTGGATGAACTCCTGATGCGGGTGCTTGCGGCCGCCCTGCGGCGGCACCGAAGCCTGTGTTCCTTCGAGGATCTTCAGCAGCGCCTGCTGCACTCCCTCGCCGGACACGTCGCGAGTGATCGACGGGTTCTCGCTCTTGCGGGCGATCTTGTCGACCTCGTCGATGTAGATGATGCCGGTCTCGGCGCGCTTCACGTCATAGTCGGCGGCCTGAATCAGCTTCAACAGGATGTTCTCCACATCCTCGCCGACGTACCCGGCCTCGGTCAGCGCGGTGGCGTCGGCGATCGCGAACGGGACGTTCAGCATCTTCGCCAGCGTCTGAGCCAAGTAGGTCTTGCCGCAGCCGGTCGGGCCGAGCATCAGAATGTTCGACTTCGCGAGCTCGACGGTTTCGCCCGTCTTGACGTCCTTCTTCTCGCCGGCCTGGATCCGCTTGTAGTGGTTGTAGACCGCGACGGCCAGCGTGCGCTTGGCGTTGTCCTGGCCGATGACGTAGTTGTCCAGGAAGTCGCGGATCTCTACGGGCTTGGGCAGCTCGTCGAGTTTGACGTCGCTGTTCTCGGCGAGCTCTTCCTCGATGATCTCGTTGCACAGGTCGATGCACTCATCGCAGATGTACACGCCTGGTCCGGCGATGAGCTTCTTGACCTGCTTCTGACTCTTCCCGCAGAACGAGCATTTCAGCAGGTCGCCACCGTCTCCGATTCGCGCCATGGATACTTACCTACTTCCTGCTGACCGGTGCGGCGTCTCCCGCACCTGCGGGTGCCACGTTGGGTTTTGCCACCGCCGGTACTGGAGACGGTACCCGCGTCCCGTGGCAACTTCGAGCTACTTGGGGCGAATGTCGCGACTTGTGCCGCTACTTCTTCATCGACTTCTTCCGGTATCCGAACACCTCGTCGATGATCCCGTACTCCTTCGCCTGCTCGGCGGTGAGGATGTTGTCGCGGTCGGTGTCGACGCGGATCTTCTCCGGCGTCTGGCCGGTGTGGCCGGCCAGGATCTCGTCGAGGCGCTTGCGGATCCGCTCGATCTCGGCTGCCTGGATCTCCAGGTCGGACACCTGGCCCTGGTAGGCGCCTCCGGTGCGCGGCTGGTGGATCAGGATCGTCGCGTTGGGCAGCGCGGCGCGCTTGCCGGGCGTTCCGCCGGCCAGCAGGATCGCCGCTGCCGACGCCGCCTCACCGAGGCAGACGGTCATGATGTCGCAGTGCACGTACTGCATCGTGTCGTAGATGGCGAGCATGTCCGGCACGCTGCCTCCGGGCGAATTGATGTACATGGTGATGTCGCGGTCTGGATCCTGGCTTTCCAGGACCAGAAGCTGCGCCATGACGTCGTTGGCGACCGTCTGGTCGATCGGGGTGCCGACGAACACGATGCGCTCTTCGAACAACTTGGCGTACGGGTCGTACTGACGGTGCCCGGTCGGCGTCTGCTCGATGAAGCTCGGCAGGATGTAGCGGGCCTGCAAGTCCCGGTAGGCCTGCGCGGCCGTGCCGGCACTCTCGGCGGGGAGGTTCCCGTGGATGCTCATGGATGCTCTTTTCGAAAGTCGGGATAAGGAACGGGGCCGGTCGGAGTCTTAGAGCGACGTGACGACGTGGTCGACGAGGCCGTACTCCTTGGCCTCCTCGGCACGGAACCACTTGTCGCGGTCGGAGTCGGCCTCGATCTTCTCCAGCGGCTGACCGGTGTGCTCGGAGTTGAGGAGGTTCATCTCCTTCTTGGTGGCCGAGAACTGCTCGGCCTGGATCGCGATGTCGGCCGCGGTACCGCCGATCCCCGCCGACGGCTGGTGCATCATGATCCGCGCATGCGGGAGGGCGTGGCGCTTGCCCTTGGTTCCCGCGGTCAGCAGGAACTGCCCCATCGACGCGGCCATGCCCATCGCGTAGGTCGCGATGTCGCAGGGCGAGAGCTGCATGGTGTCGAAGATCGCCATGCCCGCGGTGACCGATCCGCCCGGCGAGTTGATGTAGAACTGGATGTCCTTATCGGGCGCCTCCGCGGTGAGCAGGAGGATCTGCGCGCACAGGCGGTTGGCGATCTCGTCGTCGACCTGGGTGCCGAGGAAGATGATGCGCTCCCGCAACAGCCGCTCGTACACCGAGTCGTTCAAGGTCAAGCCGGACAAGCCTGACGACATGGCGGGCGTGTGGATCGACGAAGTGCTCACGGTTCCTACCTTCGAAATCTGATTTCGCTGGACGTCCCCAGCGGTGAATCGTTGAAGTGCTTGCCTCGACCCTAACCAATGGCCGGGCCCAACCCTTCCCATTGACACGGGGATTCGCTTACAGCTAAACGGCCGACCAACGGCCGACCAACGACCCGGCCGACGGCGTCCGTTCACCACCACCGGGCCCAATGCCGACGAACCGGGCCGAGGATGTCCTCGGCCCGGTTCGTGTGGTCGTGCGGTGGCGGCTACTCCTCGTCGGCGCCGGCCTGCTGCGCCTCGCCGAAGAACTCGGCGGTATCGACGGTGGCGCCCTTGTCGTCGGTCACGGTGACGTCGTTGACGATCGACGCCAGCGCCTTGCCGCGCCGGGCGTCGGCGTACACGGCGCCGATCTGGTTGGCCTGCTGCAGCTGGTTGACGAACTCCTGCGGGGCCATGCCGTAGCGCTGCGCGGAGAAGATGATCTGCTGCGTCAGCTCCTCCTGGCTGATCTCGGTGTTCCGCTGGTCGGCGATCGCATCGAGCAGCAGCTGAGTGCGCACCGAACGCTCGGCCTGCTCTCGGGCGTTGCTCTCGAACTCCTCGCGCGTGGTGCCCTGGGCCTCCAGCAAACGCTCGAGCATCGCCTCGTCGTGGCCGATGCTGTGCAGCACCTGTTCCAGCTGCGCGTCGACCTCTTCGGAGATGACCTTCTCCGGCAGCGGGAACTCGACCTTCGTGAGCAGTTCGTCGAGCACCTTGTCGCGGATCGAATTGGCCTGCTCGATCTTCTGCGACTGCTCGACGCGCTCGCGTACCGACGCGCGCAGCTCGTCGACGGTGTCGAACTCACTGGCCATCTGGGCGAACTCGTCGTCGAGTTCGGGCAGCTCGCGCTCCTTGACGGCGCCGACCTTGACGGTCACGTCGGCATCGGAGTCGGCGAACTCACCGGCGACCAGCTTGGTCGTGAACTCGGCCTCTTCGCCGGCTTTCAGCCCCACGACCGCTTCGTCGAGTCCGTCGATCAGCTGGCCGGAGCCGACCTCGTGCGTGAGGCCTTCGGTCGTCGCGTCGGGCACCGGCTTGCCGTCGACGGAGGCCTCGAGGTCGATGGTGACGTGATCGCCGGTCTGGGCGCCGCGCTCGACGGCCTTGAGCGTCCCGAAACGCTCCCGCAAACCTTCGAGCTGCTCGGCGACGGCCTCGTCGTCCTCCTTGAGCGCGTCGACGGTGACCGACAATGTGGAGTAGTCCGGCAGCGTGATCTCGGGCCGCACGTCGACCTCGGCGGTGAAGGTTACCGGCTGGCCGTCGACGAGTTCCCCGAGCTCGATGTCGGGCTGGGTGATCGCCTTGACGTCGGCCTCCTCGATCGCCTCGGCGTACTTGGCCGGCAGCGCGTCGTTGACGACCTGGGCGAGGACGGCGTCGCGGCCGACACGGGCCTCGATCAGCTTCGCCGGGGCCTTGCCGGGGCGGAACCCGGGGATGCGGACCTGCTGGGCAAGCGTCGCGTAGGCCCGGTCGAACTCGGACGAGAGTTCCTCGAAGGGGATCTCGACGTTCAGCTTGACCCGGGTCGGGCTGAGCTGCTCCACGCTGGTCTTCACGCGCGTTCTCCTTATGGCTTGTGGATGGTTGTCCGTGCTGTCGGGATGACAGGATTTGAACCTGCGACCCTCCGCTCCCAAAGCGGATGCGCTACCAAGCTGCGCCACATCCCGTGGTCCGCCGAACCGGACGGCCGGCACCGGTTGCGCCCGCGCGGCGTGTCACCGCAGGTCCCGGCCAATCTATCGTCGCAGAGCGGGTGACGGGAATCGAACCCGCGTAGCTAGTTTGGAAGACTAGGGCTCTACCATTGAGCTACACCCGCGTGCATGCAGCGTCCTGGGATCACCAGAATCGCCGCGTGCGATGAACGACTGTACATCGTGGCGCCCCGTCCTCGAAATCGGGGCACTTCACTGAACTGCACGCACACAGTGGGAAAGTTCACATGCCGCGAATCCGCAGGACAGCCTTACTTTCCACTGATGTCGACGCTGCTCACCGCTGGTGCATACCGCTTGGGAAGTGGCTGTAATGAAACGTTTGTGCAACGATTAACGATGAAAAACCTGAGCTGGGACCAACCGCAAGGTGTGGTTCCCGCGGCACGACCAAGCCCGACGTCAATGAAATGTAAGGACTTCAAGAGAATGCTTAGCACTACCAAGCATGCTCGGCGCAGCGCTGCGAAGGGCGTTATCGCCGCCGTCGCCGGCGCGCTCGCCGTTGGGCTGGCGCTGCCGGCCTCCGCGGCCGCCGCACCCGTCACGATCATCCCGGGCCTCCCCCCGATCGAGATCCCCGGAGTGCCGGCCCCGCCGAAGCCGAAGCCCAAGCCGAAGCCCCAGGCCGGACCTCGCGTGCCGGCGATGCCCGCTGTGGCCAGCCGTACCGGCTGGGTCGCGCTGGCCGACGATTCGACGCACACCATCCACTGGTGGCGACACGGCGTGTGGAACCGCTCGATGCCCATCTCGATGGGCTCCAACAAGCACCCGACGCCCAACGGCACGTACTACACCAAGGAGCGCCGGCGCTCGATGTGGATGGACTCGTCCACCTACGGTGTGCCGGTGAAGTCCCCCGAGGGCTACCGCACCTTCGTCGAGTACGCGACGCGCATGGACTGGAACGGGATCTTCATCCACGGCGCACCGTGGTCGGTGGCCCAGCAGGGCCGCTCCAACGTGAGCCACGGCTGCATCAACATCAACATGGGCAACGCGAAGTGGGTCTTTGACACCATTCCTCGCGGCACGCCGATCGTCGTCCGCGGCACCGTCGGCGGCGGCAACTGGCGCACTCCGCGCGACTGAACGCCAACGCCGAACGCAAACATAAGCCGGGTCCCCTGCGGGGGATCCGGCTTATTGCGTCCGGCAATCACCCACCTCGTATTGTTTTCACGTGCGCCAACGCCGGCGCGATGACGTATCGGAGGACAGGATGGCGTTAGCGCCGGGCGACGTCTTCGCCGGATACCGGATCACCGATGTCCTGGGCTCCGGCGGGATGGGGACCGTATACCGAGTAGCTCACCCCCGGCTGGATCGCGACGAGGCGCTCAAGACAATCACACCGGCACCGGGGATCGAGGACGCCGGCGAACGCTTCCGCCGCGAGGCCAAGGCCGCAGCCAACCTCCACCACCCCGGCATCGTCACCATCCACGAGTACGGGGTCGACGGTGACATGCCCTGGTACACCATGGAGTACCTCGACGGCGACGACCTCGCGAAGGTCGCGGGACAGCTACCGGTCGGAGAGATCGCCGAGTCGATCGCCCGTGTCGCGTCGGCGCTGGACTACGCCCACGCGCGCAACGTCGTGCATCGCGACGTCAAGCCCGCCAACATCATCCTCACGCGCGGTGACGACGGGCGGATCGAGCGGGTGGTCGTCGTCGACTTCGGCATCGCCAAGAACGTCACCGACGCAACGCACCTGACGCAACCGTTCGCCCCGTTGGGCTCGCCGCCGTACATGGCACCGGAGATCATTCGGGGCGAGCAGGCCTCCCCGGCATCCGACCAGTACTCGCTGGCGGTGAGCGCGTATCAAGCGCTGACCGGCCACACTCCCTACAGCGGCACGACCGGCGAACTCATGGCGGCACACGCCTCGGAGGCGCCGCCGTCGATCACCCGCCACCGCCCGGATCTCGCCGCGGCCGACCCGGTCCTGCGACGGGCGATGGCCAAAGACGCCGCTGAGCGCTACTCGACCTGTGGCGAATTCGCCGCCGCCCTCGCAGGCGCACTGGCCGACCAGTCGCGCGAGACGCTCGTCCCCACCGGTGATGTCGCAGACTCCACCGGCCTGCCGGGCAAACCGAACGCACGCCGAAAGCTCCTCATCCTCGCGGCGGTAGCGGTGCTCGCGGTCGCGGCCACGGCTTCCGCGGTGCTCTGGCACCGCTCACAACACCCGATCCAACAGCCCGAGTGGCATGTGCCCAACCCACCGGGCCTGGCTCAGGGGTCGTGGACCCATATCGCTACG
Source organism: Gordonia araii NBRC 100433 (assembly GCF_000241265.1). GTDB lineage: Bacteria > Actinomycetota > Actinomycetes > Mycobacteriales > Mycobacteriaceae > Gordonia > Gordonia araii. The sequence continues at coordinate 100,130 of NZ_BAEE01000043.1, read as the reverse complement.
GCTGCCGACTTCGGGCTGCAGACCAAAGGTACGACCGTCTGCGGAATCGCCGCCGGAAAGGTGTACTGCTGGGGCACGGACAATTCACGCTTCCAACTCGGCAACGGCGGCGACAAGCCGCCGAACGGCACGTCGATGGTCGCCGGGCAGAAGGACGACTACGTCGCGACGGCGATCTCCGTCACCGGTGACTATTCGTGTGCCATCGCCGGCCCGAAGAAACAGGTGTCCTGCTGGGGCACCGGGCCGCTCGACGTCCGGGACGAGAAAGACAAGAACGACAAGCAGGGACCGATTCTGGATGCCGTGAGCGTCAGCGCCGCGCCATACCGGGCGTGTGCCGCGCTCGGCAACGGCGACGTGCAGTGCTGGGGCGCGACCAGCGACCTCATCCACCCGTACGGAGAGAAGAAGCCTCCGTCACGACGAGCCACCGACATCAAGGGCTTCCCCAATGCCAGCACGATCGTGACCGCCTCCCGTGCGACGTGTGTCGTCGAATCGAGGTCGGGATCGGTCTACTGCCACGGCCTGACGGCCACCGGCGCAGTTATCGACAACAAGGCGGACTTCGAGTCGTATGTGCAGATCGCCGGCCCGACGAAGGTCACCGGCCTCGCGTACGCGGATATGGGATCGACGTGGTGCGCCACCACCGCGGACAGCGTCTACTGCTGGGGCAACGGCGTCAACGGGCTCGTCGGCAATGGAAGGTCAGCCGCCGGTCCGTTCAGCCCGACGCGAGTCGACGGACTGGCCAATCCGACATCCATCGCAGGCAACATGGGCTACTTCTGCGCCGCTGCCGATGGTTCGGCCTACTGCTGGGGCGACGATGTGACGCACAGTGGGCGCCTCGGGCTTCCGCCCGGGGAGTACTACGTACCGACGAAGGTGCCCGGCCTCTCGAAGGTGACCGCGGTGGCCACGGGTATCGCCTTCGCCTGCGCGATCGCCGACGGTGAGCGGTACTGCTGGGGCAAGCCGCCCAAGGCCTGACGCCCGCTCATCCAGGCTGGCATCGCGGGCACCAGAACAGATTCCGGCCTTCCATGACCTCGTGGGCGATCGGCGTGCCGCACACACGGCACGGCTCGCCGGCTCGCCGGTACACGTAGGTGCGCGGACGGTCGGGCCGGTAGGACGGCGCGCCATGATCGTCCTCCGGGCGAATGACGTGCATCTGACCCCGCCGGACGCCGACCGGCATCAGCAGGAGCAGATCAGACCACAGGTCATCGAACTCGTCGTCGGAGATCGAGACCCCCGGTCGATGCGGGTTGATACCCACGCGGAAGAGCACCTCGGCGCGATACACGTTGCCGACGCCGGCGATCACCTTCTGGTCCATGAGCAGGGCCCCGATCGGACGCTTCGAGCGCTGGATGGCCGCGCGCGCCCGCAGCGGATCCGCGTCGGGCCGCAGCGGGTCCGGACCGAGCCGGGCGATCAGATCGTCGAGGTCTTCCGGCGTGTAGATCTCACAGGCGTTCGGTCCGCGCAGGTCGACGGCGGCGGTCTCACCCACTATCCGCAACCGCACCTGACCGACCGGCGGTCCGGGCGGGACGGGCAGTTCGTGGAAGGCCCCGTAGATCCCGAGGTGCACGTGGACCAGTCGGCGCGGACCCGACCGCGGCGTCGACTCCGGCGGCCGATACTCCTGAACCAGGTGTTTGCCCCAGGCCTGTGCGCGGTGGAACACCCACCCGTCGAGTAGCGCCGCCTCGTCGGCGAAGCGTCCTTGCGGGCTGCTCAGCGCCACCCGCTGCCCGCCGAAGAGGCGCCGCTGGCGCCGGGCGAGCCGATGGAGGGTGTGTCCCTCAGGCACCGGGCACGGCGGGCGCGACGCCGGTGCGCTCGTACTCGGCGAGGATGTCGATGCGGCGCTGATGGCGCTCTTCCTCCGACCACGGGGTCGCGAGGAAGGCGTCGACGATGGCCAGGGCCTCGGCTTCGGTGTGCATCCGGCCGCCGATGCCGATCAGCTGAGCATTGTTGTGCTGGCGCGCGAGTTCGGCGGTCTCGACGCTCCAAGCCAGGGCGCACCGTGCGCCGGGAACCTTGTTCGCGGCGATCTGCTCGCCGTTGCCGCTACCGCCGAGCACGATTCCAAGGCTGCCCGGATCGGCGACCGTCCGCGCGGCGGCGGCGATGCAGAACGCCGGATAGTCGTCGAGCGCGTCGTACTCGTGGGCGCCACAGTCGACGACTTCGTGGCCCGCGGACCGCAGATGGTCGGCGATGCGGTTCTTCAATTCGAATCCGGCATGGTCAGCACCCAAGTAGACACGCATGGCGCCACTATAGTTTGGTGTCGTGGTGAATCCAGAAACGACCCCTGGCCTCTCGTCCCCGATTCCGTCGGTCCCCGGGATCCCCGCGGGACCGGCGCCCGAGCCCAAAGAACTGCCCGCCGACGCGCATTGGCTGCCGCCCGCGCGCTACGCGAACGTTCCGCAGCGCCACCCGTGGGAGATTCCCATGCTGGTGGTGGTCATCGTGTTCACCCTGGTCGCCTATCTGGCCGTGATCGTCAACGTCATGTTGAGCAACTTGAGCGCGACCTTCCTCTCGCTGCTGCTGCTGCCCGCGCTACTCGCCATCGGCCGCGGCATGACTTATGCGCGCCCACGGGTCAACGGCGTCCAGATCACGCCGACGCAGTTCGGCGAGGCGTACGCGATGGTCGCCGACGCGGCCGCTCGGTTCGGCCTCGAGTACATTCCCGACGCCTACGTGGTCAACGGGAACGGAGTCATCAACGCGGGCGCGTCCGGCCACGGGTTCCGCCGGTTCGTGATCATCAACAGCGACCTGTTCGAAATCGGCGGCCAGGCCCGCGACCCGGAGGCGCTGCGTTTCATCATCGGCCACGAGGTCGGACACATCGCGGCCGGCCACACGTCGTACTGGCGGCAGCTGAGCACGGCGTTCGGCATGCCCATCCCCATCCTCGGCAGTGCGTTGTCGCGCGCGCAGGAGTTCACCGCCGACAACTACGGCTACTACACCCAGCCGTCGGGTGCCCCGGGGGCGATGGGCGTGCTCGCCATCGGCAAGTACATGCTCCGCGCGGTCGACTTCGACCAGTTCGCCGACCGGGCGACGCAGGAACGCGGCCCGTTCGTCCATCTGGTGAACGCGCTGGCAAGCCATCCCGTTCTGACCTGGCGGGCGGCCGCGCTTCGCGACCGGACCAAGTCCGGCGCCATGTGGTTGCGGCCGTCGGCGGTCGTGCGCGGCGCGGGGAGCGGAAACGCCGTCCCGATCGCCCCGCAGCCGCTACATCCGGCCGCGGTTCCCGACGGCTACCTTCCCAACGGGATGGTCTCGCAAACCCGGCCCTAGCCGACGCCGGGCTCAGTCGAAGGCGGGGTCCTCGGTCCGCGTTCGCTTGAGTTCGAAGAAATGCGGATTCGACGCGACGGCGACAACACCGTCCCAGAGGGTGCCGGCATCCTCGCCGCGCGGGATCCGCGACAGCACCGGTCCGAAGAAGGCGACGTCGTTGACGTGGATTGTCGGGGTGCCGACGTCGTCGCCGACCTTGTCCATGCCCGCGTGATGGCTCGTGCGGATGGCCTCGTCGAACTCCGTGGAGTCGGCGGCCGACGCGAGTTCGGCGGGCAACCCGACGTCGGCGAGGGCTCCGGCGATCACCGATCCGAAGTCCTGGTCCCCCTGGTTGTGGATCCGGGTCCCCATCGCCGTGTATAGCGGGGCCAGAACCTCGTCTCCGCGGTCCGCTGCCGCGGCAGCGAGCACCCGAACCGGTTGCCAGGCGTTCTTGAGGGCCTCGCGGTATTCCTCGGGGATGTCTTTGCCCTCGTTGAGGACCGCCAGGCTCATGATGTGGAAGTTCACATCGATGGGACGTACCTTCTCGGCTTCCAGAATCCAACGGGACGTGATCCAGCACCACGGGCACAGCGGATCGAACCAGAAATCAACACGATTGGTCATGGGTCCGTTGTACTCCCCCGCCGAACAGCACGCACCAGGTGCTGCTCTTGCCATCGTCGTTAGTCTGTAACGCGTGACTGCGCCGAACCTCACCCGTGACCAAGCCGCCGCTCGCCGCGATGTTCTGACCGACGTCGCCTACCGGATCGACCTCGACCTCACCGACGGTTCCGGCAAACCCGGCGAGCAGACCTTCCGCTCGACGACGACGATCACGTTCGGCGCTCGCCCGGGGTCGGAGACGTTCATCGACCTTGTTGCGCCACAACTGATCTCGGCGACGCTGAACGGCACGCAGCTCGACGTCGACGGATACGACGAGGAGGTCGGCCTCGCCCTGCCCGGCCTTGCCGAGCACAACGAACTCGCCGTCGTCGCCGATTGCGCCTACTCCAACACCGGCGAAGGATTGCACCGATTCGTCGACCCCACCGACGACGCGGTGTACCTCTACTCGCAGTTCGAGACCGCCGACGCCAAGCGGATGTTCGCCTGCTTCGACCAGCCGGACGTGAAGGCCGTCTTCGACGTCACCGTCACCGCGCCGGCCGGCTGGCAGGTCGTGTCGAACGGCGCGACGGCGACGGTGACCGACAACGCCGACGGCAGCGCCACCCATACCTTCGCCGCGACTCCCCTGCTGAGCACCTACCTCGTCGCCCTGATCGCCGGGCCGTACCACCGGTGGACGGACGCCTACACCGACGAGCACGGCACCATCGACCTCGGGCTGTTCTGCCGCGAGTCACTCGCCGAGCACATGGACGCCGACCGGCTGTTCGCCGAGACGAAGCAGGGATTCGCGTTCTACCACCGCAACTTCGGGATCCCCTACGCCTTCGGCAAGTACGACCAATTGTTCGTCCCCGAGTTCAACGCTGGGGCCATGGAGAACGCCGGCGCGGTGACCTTCCTGGAGGACTACGTCTTCCGCTCGCGTGTCACCAACTACCTGTACGAGCGCCGCGCGGAGACCGTGCTGCACGAGATGGCCCACATGTGGTTCGGCGACCTGGTCACCATGCGCTGGTGGGACGACCTGTGGCTCAATGAGTCCTTCGCGACATTCGCGTCGGTACTCTGCCAGGCCGAGGCGACCGAGTACACCGGGGCGTGGACCACCTTCGCCAACGTCGAGAAGTCGTGGGCGTACCGCCAGGACCAGTTGCCCTCGACGCATCCCGTCGCGGCCGACATCCCCGACATCGCCGCCGTGGAGGTCAACTTCGACGGCATCACCTACGCCAAGGGCGCGTCGGTGCTCAAGCAGCTCGTCGCCTATGTGGGGCTGGAGCCGTTCCTGGCCGGGCTGCGCGACTATTTCGCCGCCCACAAGTTCGCCAACGCCACCTTCGACGACCTGCTGGCCGCGTTGGAGCGCTCCTCGGGCCGGGACCTGTCGGACTGGGGTGCCCAGTGGCTGAAGACGACCGGCCTGAACGTCATGCGTCCCGACTTCGAGATCGCCGACGGCAAGTTCACCCGCTTCACCGTCGTGCAGGAAGGGGCGGCACCCGGCGCGGGCGAGACCCGCGTGCACCGGATGAAGGTCGGCGTCTACGGCTCCGACGAGCGCGGCAAGCTGGTGCGCCGGTCCGTGGTGGAACTCGACGTCGAAGGCCCGCGCACCGACGTCGGCGACTTGGTGGGCGTCGATGCGGGTGAACTGGTCCTGCTCAACGACGACGACCTCACCTACGCGTCCATCCGGCTGGACCCGGCGTCGCTGCGGGTGGCGATCGACCGCATCGGTGACATCGCCGATCCGATGCCTCGCACGCTGATCTGGTCGGCGGCCTGGGAGATGACCCGCCAGGCCGAGATGACCGCGCGCGACTTCGTGGACCTCGTGTCACGCGGGATCGCCGAGGAGTCAGAGATCGGTGTCGTGCAGCGCGTGCTGCTGCAGGCGACCACGGCGCTCGACTCGTACGCCGATCCGGAGTGGGCGAGAACCCAGGGCTGGCCGTCCTTCGCGGCGCGGCTGCTGGAGTTGGCGAGGACCGCCGAACCCGGCTCCGACCATCAGCTCGGCTTCCTCAACACGCTGCTGACCGGGGTGATCGCCGACGATCAGAAGGCGTTGCTGCGCGGTCTGCTCGACGGGGACGATCCCGCGTCGCACGGCCTAGCCGGCCTGGCCGTCGACACCGACCTCCGGTGGCGGATCGTGAAGGCGCTGGCCACCGCGGGGGCCGTCGACGCGACCGAGATCGACGCGGAGTTGGAGCGCGACTCGACTGCCGCCGGTCGCCGCAACGCGGAGGCGGCCCGCGCCGCACGGCCCACCGCGGAGGCTAAGGCCGCAGCATGGACTGCCGCGATGACCGACGACTCGTTGCCCAACATCACCGTGCGGTCCATCGCCGAGGGGTTCGTCCGCCCGGGACAGGCGGAACTGCTCGCGCCCTACGCCGACCAGTACTTCGCGACGGTCGCCGACGTCTGGGCACGACGTTCGAGCGAAGTCGCCCAAACCGTGGTCGTCGGGCTCTACCCTGGCTGGGACATCAGCGACGATGGACTCGCCCGTGCGGATGCCTTCCTCGACGAGGAGCACCCGCCGGCGCTGCGGCGGCTCATCCTCGAGGGCCGCGACAGCGTCGCCCGGGCGCTGCGAGCGCAGCGGTTCGACCGCGGATCGCAGTAGCTTCACACGCGTCGGCCCCAGTGGTCGGCCCCGGACTACTCGAAGCCCAGGAGACCAATGGCCACCGACATCGAGCACTTGCCGCCGACTCCGTCCAAGCCGCCGCGCAATCGCACGCATTGGCTTTACATCCTGGTCATCATCGGTGTGTTCGCCGGGATCGCGGTCGGGTTGCTCGCGCCGGCATTCGGGAAAGAAGTGGCCTTCCTCGGCTCGATGTTCGTCAGTCTGATCAAGATGATGATCGCCCCGGTGATCTTCTGCACGATCGTGATCGGCATCGGATCGGTCCGCAAAGCGGCCACCGTCGGCAAGGTCGGCGGCTTGGCTTTCGTTTACTTCTTGGCGATGTCGACGGCCGCACTCGCCATCGGCCTGCTGGTCGGAAACCTGCTGAAGCCGGGAACCGGACTGGATTTCAAGCCGGATCCGGGCAAGGGCGCCGAGCTGGCGGACAAAGCCCACGAGTCGGGCGGCACCATCGACTTCTTGCAGGGGATCATCCCGGACACGCTGGTTTCCGCCTTGACGTCGGGACAGGTGCTGCAAGCGCTGTTCGTCGCCCTTCTCGTCGGTTTCGCGATCCAGGCGCTCGGCAAGGACGGCGAGCCGATCCTGACCGCCGTCAGCTATTTCCAGAAACTGGTCTTCAAGGTGCTGGCCATGGTGCTGTGGACGGCCCCGATCGGTGCCTTCGGCGCGATCGCCGGAGTCGTCTCCCAGACCGGGTGGTCGGCGGTGCGCGAACTCGCCGTCTTCGTCCTCGCCTTCTATGCGACGTGCATCGTGTTCGTGTTCGTCGTACTAGGCCTACTGTTGCGCTTCGTCACCGGGTTCTCGGTGTTCCGGCTCGCCCGGTATCTGGCCCGCGAATACCTGCTGATCGTCGCGACGTCCTCCTCCGAACCCGCACTCCCCTCGCTGATCGCGAAGATGGAGCACATGGGGGTCAACACCTCCACCGTCGGGATCGTGGTGCCGACGGGATACTCCTTCAACCTCGACGGCACGGCCATCTACCTGACGATGGCGTCGCTCTTCGTCGCCGACGCCGCCGGGGACCCGATGTCCTTCGGCGAGCAACTGGGTCTGTTGCTGTTCATGATCATCGCGTCCAAGGGTGCGGCCGGCGTGACCGGAGCGGGTTTGGCGACGCTCGCCGGCGGCCTCCAGGCACATCGTCCCGACCTGCTCGACGGTGTCGCGGTGGTCGTCGGCGTCGACCGGTTCATGTCGGAGGCGCGGGCCCTGACCAACTTCAGCGGCAACGCGGTCGGCACGCTGTTGATCGGCAAGTGGACGCAGACCCTCGACACCGACCGGGCCGACCGCGTGTTGCGGGGCGAGATCCCGTTCGAGCTGAGTCAGGCCGGCACAACCGCGAACACTAGGACCTGAACGACAGAAGACGCCCCCTCATCCGGGGGCGTCTTCTGTTGCGGTTCGATGCGGTTACGGCGCGACCGCGGCGGTGGCCATCACGCGCAGTGCCGAGACCAGGCCGTCGATCAGGTCGCCACGGCGGAACGAGCCGGCCGCGGCGGTGACTCCTAGGGCGGCGACGCGGTCGTTGACACGGCCTGCGACGGCGCTGCCGGAGACGATCGCGATGTCCTTCGAGTTCGGCGAGACCGCGATCAGCGTGCCGTGGGCCGGCTCGGGGGCCTTGAGCAGCACCTCGCGGGCGCTCGCGACCGGGTCCGATCCGAGGTCGCCGAGGTAGACCGAGAAGCGCACGCGCGCACTCTCGGAGCAGTCCTTGAGCGCCTCGTCCAGGGTCATCAGCTGGTCCGGGGTGAACGGGAAACCCGGCACCTCCGCGTCGGGGAACCGGACCGCCGACACGCGCCCGCTGTTGGTCACCACGGTGCCCACGGGCAGATCGCCGACCGGGCTCGCCGGCACTACCTGATCACCACTTGCCATGAGCGGCACCTCCTGCGGTATCGGACTCCTCCGCGTGCGCCGGCAGCGCCATATTCGGCACCTCGGTGGCGGAGAAGAGAATCGGTTCGTGCTCCCAGGGCTGATCGAGCGTGTAGTACTCGGTGTCCTTGTACTTGGTCACGCCGAAGAACGTCAGGTACACCATCGCGAGCACGCACAGGAGCACCGAAATGACCACCAGGACGACTACCGGAATCCCGATGGGGACGATGAGGCTCTCCACGTCTGCCCTCTCTGTTCGGTTGGCTGTGGCTTGAATTTATCAGTGCGCGGGCCGCGACCGTAGCGCGGGGAGAACATAGCGCCGGAAATGTCGCCGAACCGACTCGGGGTCGTCGGCGTCGATGCGGTTGCCCGGAATGCTTCCAAGGCTGATTAGCACCCGGGCCACCCATTCGGCGGCCTCGTCGATATCCGTGTCGGGGTGGATCTCCCCGTCGTCGACAGCAGCCACGAGATAGCGGCGCCAGAAGGCCGCGAGGTCGGGGACCAGCCCGGCGACACCCACTCCGATCGCGGCCGCGAACTCCTCGGGTTCGGCCGTTCGCAGTCGCATCAGGGTGGCGCCGGGATCGTCGTAGGCGCGCCGGCCGATCTGCACTCCCGCCACCAACCGGTTCTCGAAGCCGTCGATCGCGGCGAGTTCAGCGTGGTTTCGCTCCCAGCTCGTCTCGACCATGCGGATCAAGGAGGCGCCAACGAGGGCGTTCTTATCGGGGAAGAGCCGGTACAGCCACGCACGTGAAACCGCCGCCCGTTCCGCGACGGTGCTCATCGTGGTCGCCCGGATGCCTTTGGCCGCGAGCAACTCGTCGGCGACGTCGAGCAACCGCGCACGTGTCGTCTCGGCGTCGGTGCGGGTCATGGCGTCAGGCTAGACGGCTCGGCTCAGGATGCCGAACGCGCCGCGCGAAGCAAATCAGTGACGTCGACCCCCAGCTCGCGACCGAGTGCGATGAGCGTGCCCAGCCGAGGGTTCGCCGGTGTGCCCTTCTTCCGGTCGCTCAATCCGCTTTCCAGCAGTTGCAGGTGGTTCTTGCTGATCCCCACCGCGTTGGCCAATTGCTCTTGGCTGAGCTTCGATTCGATACGCCGCCGTTGGACTTCCACGCCGAGGCGCTTGGCTAGCGCACGTTCGACAGGTGAGGCGGGCACGCATCAACCCTGTTGGCAGAATAGGGTTTTGACGACCTTGCATACATGGTTTTCGTACCTGGTTTACATGGCGGCATCACTTCGGATGCCCGCCCACTTTCCGGCAAGCGGGTAGACACAATCTTGAATCTGTGTACTCTCGGCGCATGGGTACACCTACCGTGGCGGTGATCGGCGCCGGGATCAGCGGCCTGACCTCGTCGAAGATGCTCACCGACTACGACATCGAGCAGACGGTGTTCGAATCCTCGGACCGCATCGGCGGCAACTGGGCGTTCGGAAATCCGAACGGGCACTCCAGCGCGTACCGGTCGTTGCACATCGACACGTCCAAGCACCAACTGTCCTTCCGGGATTTTCCGATGCCGGAGGACTACCCCGACTTCCCGCACCACACGCAGATCAAGCAGTACCTCGAGGACTATGCGCACGCCTTCGACCTCAAGGACAACATCGAGTTCCGCAACGGCGTCGTTCACGCGCAGCGACTGCCCGGGGGCGGCTGGGAACTCGACACCGAGAAGACCGGCAGACGCCGCTTCGACCTCCTCGTCGTCGCCAACGGCCACCACTGGGATCCCCGCTATCCGGACTTTCCCGGCGAGTTCGACGGCATCGAGATGCACGCGCACCACTACATCGACATCACGACGCCGCACGACTTCACCGGCAAGCGCATCCTCGTCGTCGGATTGGGCAACAGCGCGGCCGACATCGCCGTCGAGCTGTCGTCCAAAGCCCTGCAGAACACCCTCACGCTCTCGACGCGCTCGGGCGCGTGGATCGTGCCGAAGTACTACGGCGGCACTCCGGCGGACAAGTTCTACCGAACCTCACCGCACATCCCGCTCAAGTGGCAGCGCAAGTTCCTGCAGATGATGATCCCGATGGCCGGACGACCGGAGAAGTTCGGGCTGCCTACGCCCAACCACAAGTTCTTCGAGGCCCACCCGACGCAGTCGATCGACCTGCCGCTGCGCCTCGGGTCGGGCGACGTGATCCCCAAACCGAACATCAGCCGGCTCGACGGCGACACCGTGCACTTCGACGACGGCACGTCCGACGAGTTCGACATCATCATCTACGCCACCGGCTACAACATCACCTTCCCGTTCTTCGACGAGCAGTTCATCTCGGCCCCGGACAATCGCATCGACCTGTACAAGCGGATGTTCTACCCCGGCATCGACGATCTGGTGTTCCACGGCTTCGCCCAGGCCACGCCGACGCTGTTTCCGTTCGTGGAGGCGCAGGCCCGCCTCATCGGGGCCTACGCGGCCGGCAACTACCGACTCCCCTCGATCGACGAGATGCGCCGGGTGATCGTCGAGGACATGGAGCTGTACACGGGGCACATGCTCGACCGGCCGCGTCACACCCAGCAACTCGACTACTTCCTCTACGAACACAACATGCGAACCAAGGAGATTCCCGACGGTCGAGCGCGCGCGAGACAGCACGGTCCGCCGGCGTGGGCCGGCGTCGCTGGCACGGCGCCTGGCGTGGAGGCGACCGCGTGAGCCCGTCACAAACCGGGCAACGCGACGATTCGGCGGCGGCGGAGGGCGAACGGGCCGACGTCGCGTTCGTCAGCGGAGGCGTGAAGTGCGCAGCATGGTGGTATCCGGTCGATGGCGGGCCCGGCCCCGTCGTCGTCATGGGTCACGGGATCGGAGGGACGAAGGATTCCGGTCTCGACCCGTACGCGAGAGCACTGCAGGCAGCCGGGTTCGCCGTGTTCGCGTTCGACTACCGGTGCTTCGGCGAATCGGAAGGCCAGCCCCGGCAACGGGTTTCGATGAGGAACCAGATCGCCGACTACCACGCGGCCTGCGAAGCCGCCGCACGACAGCCCGGCGCCGACCCGAGATCGATTGTGCTGTGGGGCGTCTCGCAGTCCGGCGGCCACGTGTTCGAGGTGGCGGCGAGTCGCAACGACGTGGTCGCGGTGATCGCCCTCGTCCCGATGGTCAACGGGCTCGCCGCGGCCAGGCACGCCCTTCCCCACCATTCCGCTAGGAGTCTGCTGCGCTCGACGGCGACCGGTTGGCGCAGTTCGGCCCGGCAGCTCGCGGGAAAGGAACCCGCGACGATTCCCATCGTCGCCCGACCCGGCGAGTTCGGCGCGCTCACCGCCGCGGGCTATTTCGAGGCGGCCACGGCAATGGCCGGGCCATCCTGGCGCAACGAGGTCGACGCCACCATCGGAACCGAGCTCGCGTCCTACCGGCCGGCGAAGTACGCCGGCCAGATCACGGCTCCGATGCTCGTCCAGATCGCCGACCTCGACCAGGGCGCGCCACCGCAGTCGGCCGCGAAAGCGGCGTTCGCCGCCCGGGCCGAAGTACGGCACTACCCGTGCGATCATTTCGACGTGTTCGCGGACGTCGACGGAACCAACTGGTTCGACCGCTGCGCGGAGCACCAGATCGCCTTTCTGCGACGACACCTTGCGCCGCCATCGGGCTGATCTCCTCCCCGGGACGGATGCCTTGGCGAGCCGATGTGCGGTGTACTTGGCGACATGACGATGAGAACCACCGCCAGAAGCGTCCTTGTCCCGACCGTGCTGTGGGTGTTCGGCGTCTACTGCGCCGTTCTCGGCGCCTGGCAGATCATCTCGCCCGGGAGCTTCTTCGAACTGGTCGGGCCGTTCGGCGGACGCAACGACCACTACATCCGGGACGCGGCCACCTTCGAGCTCGCCAACGCGGTCCTATTGCTGGGGGCGCTGCGGTGGCACTCATGGCGAACGGCAGCCCTCGTGTTCACGGCCGCCCGGTTCGGGATGCACACGCTCAACCACCTGTGGGACATCGGTCAGGCCGACCCCTACTGGGTCGGAGTCGTCGACTTCGTCTTTCTCGCCATCTCGACAGCATGGCTCGTCGTCGCACTGCTCATCACCCGATCGGATCGCCAGCAGACGTCTTGATTCCCGCGCCGGACCCAAGGTCAAGCCGCCAGGTACTGCTCCCACACCGGATCGATGTCGGAGACGGTCGCGAGCAACCGCCAGTGTCGGCCCTTCGGAGCCACCGGCTGACGATTCAGCGACCACCCCAGTTCGTGGAGCATCCGGTCGGCCTTCCGCCGATTGCACGGCGCGCAGCACGCCACGCAGTTGTCCCAGGTGTTCTGGCCGCCGCGGCTGCGCGGCACCACGTGGTCGATCGTCGTCGCGCGTGAACCGCAGTAGACGCAGCGCGACGCATCTCGACGCATGAGTGCCGCCCGCGTCATCGGGATCTGCGCGCGATACGGCACGCGCACGAAGTGGCGCAACCGGATCACCGACGGCACGGGAACCGCGAGCTGCTCGGAGTGCGCGATCGCGTGGTCCTCATCCTCGTGCACGGTCTCGGCGCGGCCGGTGATCGTCAGGACGATGGCCCTTCGCGTCGAGACGACGGTGAGCGGCTCGTAGGTGGCGTTCAACAGCAGCACCCGCTGCCGTTGCCAAGAGATACCGATCACAGAGACCAGACAACCATGGACCGAGCGTTCTCGCACACCAATTGTCGCGTGTCGCCGCAGGTACAACGGGTGAACGCCGCCCGACCAGAGCGTGGCGACGGGGAACGTGGACAATGGACGCGTGCCCAGTTTCTATGACGAAGTGGGTGGCCACGCCACCTTCGAGGCGATCACCAGACGGTTCTACGAGGAGGTCGCGCGCGACGAGGTATTGCGCCCGATGTACCCCGAGGAAGACCTCGGCCCGGCGGAACGGCGTCTGCGCATGTTTCTCGAACAGTATTGGGGCGGCCCGCACGCCTACTCCGACGAACGCGGCCATCCACGGTTGCGAATGCGTCACGTCCCGTACCACATCGGGCCCATCGAACGAGACGCGTGGCTACGCTGCATGGAAACGGCCGTCGCAGACATTCCCTCCGACGTGCTCGACGACAATCATCGCAAGGCGCTGCTCGATTACCTGAACATGGCAGCGAACTCGCTGGTGAACGCCGCGTTCTAACCGAAGGGATCCGCTGTAACGATGAGCCAGACGCGCAATGTCGTGCGGTCGGCTGCTGCCAGCCCCACACCGAACATCGTTCGTTCCACCCGCGCGTCGACGACCCGGCCCAACACTCAGCTGGCCCCCGACGATCTGGACTGGTGGCGCCACGCCGTCGTCTACCAGATCTATCCGAGGTCCTTCGCCGACTCCGACGGCGACGGGGTCGGCGATCTGGGCGGGATCATCAACAAGATCGGCCATCTCGAACTACTCGGCGTCGACGCGATCTGGCTGTCGCCGGTGATGCGCTCCCCGATGGCCGACCACGGCTACGACGTGTCGGATCCTCGCGCTATCGACCCGATGTTCGGGGACATCGCCACCTTCGACCGCCTGGTCACCGAGGCTCACGCCCGCGATATCCGCGTGGCGATGGATCTGGTGCCCAACCACACCAGCGTCGAGCACCCGTGGTTCATCGAGGCGCTATCGGCCGCTCCGGGCAGTCCCGAGCGTTCGAGGTATCTGTTCCGCGACGGTCGCGGCGCCGACGGCTCGCAGCCGCCCAACAACTGGGTGAGCGTGTTCGGCGGACCCGCATGGTCGCGTATCACGGAGCCCGACGGGACACCCGGACAGTGGTACCTGCACCTGTTCGCGCCCGAGCAGCCCGATCTGAACTTCGAGAACCCCGAGGTCGTCGAGGATCTCGAACGGACGCTGCGCTTCTGGCTCGACCGCGGCGTGGACGGATTCCGGATCGATGTGGCCCACGGTTTGGCCAAGGCGCCCGGCCTGCCGGATATGGATCTCGACGCCGCGCAGGTCCTGCGGCACACCGACGCCGACCCGCGGTTCAACAACCCTCAGGTCCATCCGATTCACCGTCGGATCCGTGCCGTCGTCGACGAATACCCCGGTGCCTTCACCGTTGGCGAGATCTGGGTCGACGACAACGCACAGTTCTCCGCCTATCTCCGTCCCGACGAACTGCACCTCGGATTCAACTTCCGACTGGCCATGGCCGCGTTCACCGTCGACGAGATCCGTGGTGCGATCGAGAACTCGCTGACCGCCGTCGCCGCCGTCGGCGCACCCCCGACCTGGGCGCTGTCCAACCACGACGTGTTCCGGGAGGTCACCCGCTACGCTCCGGACGACTCCCCCGCCGGTATCGCTACGGGCGTCGACCGGGCACGCGCGATGCTGCTCGTCGCACTCGCCCTGCCGGGCACGACCTTCATCTACAACGGCGCCGAGCTGGGTTTGCCCAACGTCGATCTTCCCGACGAAGCACTGCAGGATCCCGTCTGGGAGCGCTCCGGTCGGACCGCGCGCGGCCGGGACGGATGCCGCATCCCGATCCCGTGGGAGGGCGACGCCCCGCCCTTCGGGTTCAGCAGCAACCCGGACACGTGGTTACCGATGCCGTCCGACTGGGCCGATCTGACCGTCGAGAAGCAGCTCGAGGACGTGTACTCGACCCTCGCCCTCTACCGGCGGGCCATCGAACTGCGCTACCACCGGCGGGAATTCCGCGGTGACACCATCGAGTGGTACGGCGCCCCCAAGGGCTGTCTAGCTTTCCGGCGAGCGGAGGGGCACCTGGTCTGCGCCCTCAACACGGGTACCGATCCCGTGTCCCTGCCGCCGGGCGAAGTGCTGCTGGTCAGCAAGCCGCTCGTCGACGGTCGGTTGCCGGGCGACTCTGCGGCATGGCTGGTGGCGCACCGCTGACGCCGGCAAACTGTCCTGAAATCCTATTTCTCACTTAAATGCGATAAAGTAGAAATAGGAGGTGCGCCATGGTCACCTACGTTGAACGGTCCTGGCAACCGGCCGATACCGGCGGCCTGTCCCGCCGCGACCGCCAGCCGGGCCGATATCGGGCGTTCGTCCCCGACGAACTCGGCCGGGAACTGCCCGCGCTCGGCATCCGGGCAGCCGACGCGGCGGCCGACGCACTCGCCGTTCTGGCGCGCGCCGACGAACGGATCGGTGTCGGGGGCTATCTCAACCACCTGCTGGTGCGCTCGGAGAGCATCTCGTCGTCGTGGATCGAGGGCAACCGCATCAGCCCCAAGCGGCTGGCCGTTGCCGAAGTGCTGAACCAGGGCAGTCGGACCGCGCTGGATGTCGTGGCGAATGTGCGCGCAACCGAAGAGGCCATCATCGGATTGTCCGACCCGGGACGCCCCATCGTCACCGCGGACATCGAGCACCTCCAGCACGTCATCGAACCCCGTCTCCCCGCCGGGCTGCGGACCGAGCAGAACTGGGTCGGAGGTCCGGGATGGAGTCCGTTGCGGGCCGACTTCGTCCCGCCGCCAGAGACCGAGGTGCGTCGCCTGGTCGACGACGTGACCGGCTTCGCCAGTGCGACGTCGGGCAATCCGGTGGTCCGGGCGGCGATCGCCCACGCCCAGTTCGAGACGATCCACCCGTTCATCGACGGCAACGGCCGGACCGGCCGGGCACTGATTCATCCGATCCTGCGTCGCGCCGACGCGGTGCGTAACACGCTGATTCCGATCAGCGGGGTCTTCGCCGCCGATCCCGACAGCTACATCGCGGGACTGACCGCATTCCGCGAAGGCGATCTCGACGAGTGGGTTATCGGGTTCGCGCATGCCGCGGAGGTCGCAGCAGGCGACGCCATCCGACTCGCTGCCCAGATCGCCGAACTGGACCAGCGTTGCCTGGCCGAGGTGGTCGATCACCGTCGCGAACTCGGCACCTCGCCTGCTGCGCCTCGTGCCGACTCACTGATCCTGAAGATCCTCTCCGGTCTCGCCGCGAATCCGGAGCTGACCGCGGAACTGGCCACCGCGCGGTTCGGCGGCTCGCCGGCAGCAGCACACCGGGCGCTCACCGGACTGGCCGACGCCGGGATCCTCAAGCGCGTGAAAGACCCCAAGGGGCGCCTGGTGTGTTGGACCGCCGACCGATACCTCGAACTGATCGACTGGAGCCGGTCCGGCGGTGGAATCCACTAGAGGACCGTCACGGCGAACTGATCGCCGCGACGCTGGTAGACGGCACCGAAGCGGGCATCGAGCCGAATCCACGTGCCACTGGCCCGGACGCGCACCGGCTCGTCGTCGTCGATGTCGTCCAACGTCGATGACTCGCTGATCGCGCGCCCGTTGCGGTCGCGGGCGAATCCCATTCCGGTCAGCGCGAACAACGACCGGAGCGCGACTCCGACGGAGGTATCGCCGGAATGATCGGCAACCTCGAGAACCACCTGGTCGAGCAGCGACGTCGCCGGACCGTGCCCGCCGATCGGTTCTTTGGCCAGCGCGGCACCGCGCTGGGCCAGATCGACGATGGTGCGCAGCGGCACGTCGTCGACCTGACGGTAACCCGACTGCGGCGGCAGAGCGCCGCGCCACGCACTGTCGAGCGCGAAGCCCGGATCAATACTCAGCGCGCCCGACCCGGCCGCGCCGCCGAGCGTGCGGGCATCGCACACGACGTCACCCGGCGTGAGCGATCCGAATACCGCCCGAGTCGCCAGCACTTCGAATCCCGTTGTGCCCCATAGACCCACGAGCCCGTCGTCGCGTTGCTGCAGCCGCACTACGGCCGCCTCGTCCAGCCGCAGCAGGCGCGCGGTGAAGGCAGCGACATCGGCGGCATCCGACGCCGAGGCGAGGGTCAGCTCCCTGTCGCCCATCTCACGCCTCGCGAAGGAACTCGCGCAGGTAGTCCTTCTCCTCGTCGGTCATCCGCCGCGGCCGTTGGGAGTCGATGCTGAATGACGCCAGGTGCGTCGTCGCGACGACCGAGGGCTTGGACTCGGGATCCGCCCCGGCCGGACGCACCTCGTACCCGACGACGAAGTCGACGGACCGCAACTTCTCGACGAACATCGTGACCTCGATCGGCGACTGGTCGTGCCGAAGCTGGCCCTGGTACTTCACATGCAGGTCGACGACGACGCAACCTTCGCGCAACTGGGCGGTCGGCCGCTCGTCGTAGAACAACCACGGGATCCTCGCCTCTTCGAGAAGAGTCACCATGCGCGCGTGGTTGATGTGCTGGAACACGTCCATGTCCGACCATCGCACCGGAACCTTGACCACGTAGCCCCGGTCGGTCCTGGTTCCCTCCTCGGGAATCGCCATCGCGCATGCCTCTCGTTTCGACTCACTCGTTCCGTGGCCATTGTCGCACTGGGCACGCTCGGCGAAATTCTGGGCACGGTCGGCGGGAATGTGGGCACGATCGGCGGCTAGACGGCGATGCTGCGCAGCGCACGGGCCGCCACGGATAGCGAAGCGAAGTCGACCTCGCCCAGCTCCCGCACCTGCGCGACGGTGGTCTGCACGCGAGCCAGCCGAGCAGCGTTGCGCAACTCCCAGTCGGCGATCTGCCCCTGCGGCGACTCGTCCGGATCGCCGTGGGCGAGGATGGTCTGCGTCAGGGTCCGCAGCACACCGTGCAGGTCGTCACGGATGGCCAGGCGCGCCATCACCTGCCATCGGTCTCGAGCGCTCAGTTCGGTAACCGCCGTCAGCAGCTGTTCGACGGCGAGTCGTTCGCACAATGCCCAGTACACGCGTCCGACGACCTCGGGATCGCGGTCGGTGATCTCCGCGACGTCGACGATGTCGAGCAGGGCGAAGCTGTGCAGGATCAGCGCCACCGAACGGGCCAGGCCGGGCTCCACCCCGTGTTCGGCCAGCCGCCGCGACCGCGCGTCGACGTCGTGTCGTGACGCCGCTCCCAGCCAGCCGTACAACTCGCCTCGAAGGTCGGCAACGCGCTCGCGGTAGCGCGCCACCTCCGCAGCGAGCGCGAGGGGCTGCGGACGCGTCGCGAGGAACCACCGCGACGCCCGGAACAGCAGGCGCCGGGAATAGTAGAGCATGTCGTCGATGACTGCCGTTGGTACCGCCGACGCCACGGCGCGCAACCACAGCGGCAACAGATCGAACACATCGGTCACGACGACGAAGGCGCGCACCGCGTCGACCGTCCCGGCCGCACTGCCCTCACCCAGGCGGAACACGTGCGACAGGCCGCCGAGGTCGACCACGTCGTTGACGATGCTCGTCGTGATGATCTCCCGCCGCAGGCGGTGACCGTGGAGTTCCTCGGGGAACCGTTCGACCACGGCCGATGGAAAGTAGTCGCGAAGCCGGCCGGTGAACAGGTCGTTGTCGGGCAGGTCGGACTCCAGCAGGTCCGCTTTGAGGCCCAGCTTCACGTGGGCCATCAGCGTTGCTAGCTCCGGCGAGGTCAGCGCACGGGCACGACCGGCCGCCGCGGTCGACGCGAAACGCGCCTGTAGCTGCTCCGGAGTCGGCAAACCTTCGAGGGCGAGGTCGATGTGCCGGCGCTGCGCGAGGTCGTCGAGCATCCGCATATGCGTGTCGATGTAGCGCGAGGCCTGCGTCCGCTCGAAGCCGAGCTCGTTGTTCTGGGCGGTATTGTCGGCCAGGACCGCGGCCGCGACATCGTCGGTCAGCGACGCGAGTAGTCCGGCTCGGTCGTTGGCGGCCAGCGCGCCGGAGGCTACGGCCGCCTGCAGCAAGATCTTGACGTTGACCTCGTGATCGGAACAGTCGACCCCGGCCGAGTTGTCCAGCGCGTCGGTGTTGATCGCCACCTCGTGCAGGTCGGCCTCGATGCGCCCCTGCTCGGTGACGCCAAGATTGCCGCCCTCGCCGACCACGGTGACCCGCAGCCGATTGGCATCGACGCGCACCGCGTCATTCGCCTTGTCGCCCACCTCCGCGTTCGTCTGCGTCGAGGCCTTGACGTAGGTCCCGATCCCGCCGTTCCACAACAGATCGACGGGCGCCAGCAGGATGGCCCGGATCAGCTCGGGGGGCGAGAGCTCGGTGATGCCGTCGTCGATCGCCAGCGCCGCACGCACCTCGTCGGTGACCGGGATGGACTTGCGGTCACGCCCGAAAACACCGCCACCGGGACTGATCAAGGACCGGTCGTAGTCCTCCCACGAGGATCGGGGCAGTTCGAACAGCCGCTGCCGCTCGGCGAAGGACGAGGCGGCATCGGGATCGGGGTCGAGGAAGATGTGGCGGTGGTCGAAGGCGCCGACGAGACGGATGTGTTCTGACCGAAGCATGCCGTTGCCGAAGACGTCACCGCTCATGTCGCCGATCCCGACGACGGTAATGTCGTGGAGCTGGGGGTCGACGCCCTGCTCGGCGAAATGGCGCTGCACCGAGATCCAGGCGCCCCGCGCGGTGATGCCCATCGCTTTATGGTCGTAGCCCACCGAACCGCCGGACGCGAAGGCGTCGCCGAGCCAGAAACCGTAGTCGGCGGCAACCGCGTTCGCGTCGTCGGAGAAGGTCGCCGTGCCTTTGTCGGCGGCCACCACCAGATACGGGTCGTCGCCGTCGCGACGCACCACGCGCGGAGGGGCGAGCACGTCGCCGGTCGTCGGATCGACGTTGTCGGTGACGTCGAGCAGCGCCGCGATGAACTCGCGGTAGCGCGCCACCACGCTCTCTCGGCCGGGGGCACTCGCCTCTTTCACGACGAAGCCGCCCTTCGCGCCGAGCGGCACGATGACCGCGTTCTTGACCGACTGCGCCTTCACCAGCCCGAGAATCTCGGTGCGGTAGTCCTCGCGCCGGTCCGACCAGCGCAGGCCGCCGCGCGCGACCGTGCCGAACCGCAGGTGGACGCCCTCGACGCGAGGCGAATACACGAAGAGTTCGAAACGGGGGCGCGGGGCCGGCGCCAACGGGATCTGCGGCGGCGCGAGCTTCAAGACCAGTGCGCGCCGGACATCGCGCGAATAGTCATGTGTCACATACGCGTTCGTGCGGAGGGTAGCGAGAACCGCGGACCGGAACGCCGAGATCACCCGGTCCGCGTCGAGACTGAGCACTTCGGCCGACACCGCGTGGAGGCGGTCGGCCGCCGATACCCGGCGCTCGTCGTCGGCCCGGTCGGGGTCGAAGGTCGCCTCGAACAGCGCGAGCAACGCAGCGGTGACCGTGCGGTGCTTGGCCAGAACCTCGGCGACATAGGCCGACCGATAGGCGAATCCGCATTGACGCAGATACCGGTGGTAGACGCGCAACACGACCACTTGTCGCCACGTGAGGGCGGAACTCAGCACCAGGGCATTGAAGGCGTCGAGCTCGGCGTCGCCGCGCCAGATCGCCTCGAATGCCTCGATCAGTCGTTGCGTGCGAGCCTCGTCGGGATCGTCGGATCCGTTCGCGGGCAGGTCGACGTCGAATTCGTAGGCCCAGCACGTCACACCGTCGGGCCGCTCGATCTGGAATGCCTGCTCCTCTGCCACCCGAACGCCGAGACTGTCGAACACCGGCAGAAGGTCGGTCAGATCCGCCGATCCGCCGCACAGGTAGAGCACGACGGTGTGGGCGTCGGGTGCGGTAACCGCCACATCTCCAGGCGACATGGATCGCCACTGAACGAGATCGCTGTACGCGCGCGCCGGATCGCGCAGCTCTTGATAGCCGAGAGGCACGGTCGACGCGAACCGGAGAAGGTCGGCCGCGTCGACTCCCTCGGCGACGTGGTCGGCGAGCCGTTCCTCCCACGTCAGGATGAGTCGGCCCAGACGGTCCTGCAGGGCTTGCCGACGCGCTCCGCCGGTGGCGTAGGCGCCCGCCTCCACATCATCGGGGTCGATTCGCATCAGCACGTGGAGCAACGCGCGTGGACCCTCGCCGACGTGCCCGGTGTACTCCACCTGGGATCCACCGAGGTCGGCGGCCAACTCCTCCTGCAGTCGCAGACGTGTCGCGGTGTTGTAGCGCTCGCGCGGCAGGTAGACGAGCGCGGCCGCGGTCTGCGTCGATGGGCTGACCCGCACGAACACATCCAGCGTCGTGGACGTCGACGAGTCGGCCAGCTCGCTCATCTGCCGGTCTAACTCGTCCTTCGGCGTCGCGAACAGCTCCGCCAACGGGTATCCCTGCAGGTAGGCCGTCATCTCCTCGCCGACGAACGAGTCCACGTCGACGCCCGCGTCGTCGAATACCTCGCTAACGGTTCGGCGCACCACGGGAACGTCGAGGACGGACTGACTCAGACCGGCCGTGCTCAGCAGACCGACGAAACAGTGCAGCGCGTCGTCGGTCCGGAGATTGACCACGACCGGAAAGTCGGTGCGCACGACGCCGGTCGGCAGGAAGCTCCGGGCGAGGATCGGCGCCTGGGCACGGTCGGCGAGATTCTGGGCACGGTCGGCGAGATTGTGGGCACGGTCGGCGGGAATCTGGGCACGGTCGGCGGTGTCGGCACGGCAGATCCCGCGGCGGACGTCCACCTCGGCTTCGCTGCCGGCCCATTGGCCCAGCGGAACGAAGTTGCCCGCAGCCAGCCAGCGCAGCAATGCCGCTGTCTCCGGCTCGTGGACTGCGGGGTCGTCGAACTCGTCGGCGAGCAGACCGAGTGCCGTGATCATGGCAGCACGGTCCGTATCGACGGCGGCGACGCGTTCCAGCGACGTCATGATGGCATCGCGGAGCACCGTGCCGGCCTCCGCGTCGTCGGGCGTTCCCGTCGTGCGCCCGCGCAGACAGATCCACGATTCGTCGCCGGCACCGGAGCGGGGCGCGATCGCGATCAGATCACCGTCGACGTCCCTGCTCACCGACACAACCGGATGGTTGATGGACTCGACTCGCACCCCGGCGCTGTCGGCGGCGGCCAGCACCGCCTCGACGATCATCGGCATGTCGTCATTGACGACCACCGCGGTCAGTTGGCCCGATCGCGCCGAGACGTCGATCTTCGGTTCCCCATCGGGGCGGCGGCGGCCTTGCTCATCGAGATCGGTCAGGTCGTTCTCGACGACCCGCGCGCCGGTGGCGAGCAGCGCCGCTCGGACATCGGCGGAAACCAACCCTGACGCGGCCACAACCCGATGGTAGTGAGTTACCGACGAGATCAGTGCGACCGACGCCCGAGCAACCGGGCCGGATCAGCCGTCGAGGATCGGGCGCGGGTCGAAGGTGACTCGAACCGCGACGATGCGGCCGTCGACGACATGAGTCCAATTGGCGACCTGCACGGGTTCCTTGTCGGCGATACGCAGCGTGGACCACGTCACGACGTCGGAGTCGTCGGCCAGCCGCAATTCGACGTCATTGGACGTTGTCGCCGCGAACATCCCGGCCAATCCGTCGATGAATTCATCGGGTCCGCGCGTCGAGCCGAGCGCGCCGTCGAACGTCACGTCGGGTGCCAGGTACGCGCGCAGCGGCTCGGGGTCGCCGGCGGCCCAGCAGGCGAAGTAGCGCTCGTGGAGTTCGCGGGGTGTCATCGTGGGGCCTGTTGTCGTTGTCATGTGTCCATCGTCCGGCCGGAGTACCCATATGTACAACAGCTAGTTCCGATGTCATCTAGCATTAGTGCGTATGGAAATGCATCAGCTGCGCTACGCCGCCGAGGTGGCACGGCAGGGTTCCTTCACGGCGGCGGCCACCGCCTTGCACGTCAGTCAATCAGGTGTATCGGCGCAGGTGGCGAAGCTCGAACGCGAGCTTGGACACCGCCTGTTCGACCGGCACCCCCGGCTGGCGACTCCCACTGCCGAAGGGGCTGCGCTGCTAACGGCGATCTCGGGGGCGCTCGAGGCGGTCGATCGCATCCGTACCGTCGCCGACGATCTCGCCGGCATCACACGCGGCGCGGTCCGTGTCGGCACGGTCATCGGGTGCACCATCCCGGGCTACCTCGCCGGCTTCGCCGAGTTCCGCACCGCGCATCCCGGGGTCGAAGTGCGGGCCGTCGAGGGCAACTCCGCGGACCTCGTCGACGGACTACTCGCCGGCGATCTCGACGTCGCGCTGGTGGCGCACGCCGACCCACTCCCGGACAGCCTGGAGGCGTACACGTTTGTCGACGAGCCGCTCGCCATCGTCGCGGCGCCAGGACATCCCCTCGCGAGCAGATCGTCGATCACCGTCGACGATCTCGCCGAGTTCGACGTCATCACCCTGCCGGCCGGAACCGGAATTCGCTCCGCCCTGGAAAAGACTTGCGCCGCAGCGGGAATCGAATGTCGTCCGGCCGTGGAGGTTCACTCCCCCGAAACCGCACTCGCCCTGGCGCGTCGCGGCGCCGGCGTCGCCGTTCTCTCGACGTCGATGCTTCACAGCGACGCGGGCTTGACCGCTATCGGCCTGGCCGACTCCGCACCCAACGCGCTGTCGCTGGTGACGCGGAACGCGCCGGGCGCCGCGGCCCGAGCCCTCGCCCGGACCCTGCGCGCCCGGCTCGGATAGCCGGTGGTTCAGTCGCGGGTGAGCTTGCGGTGCGTGACGCGGTGCGGACGCGCCGCCTCTGCCCCGAGCCGCTCGACCTTGTTGGCCTCGTAGGCCTCGAAGTTGCCCTCGAACCAGAACCACTTGCCCTCTTCGACGTTGCCCTCCCACGCCAGGATGTGAGTACAGGTGCGGTCGAGGAACCAGCGGTCGTGCGAGATGACCACGGCGCAGCCGGGGAACTGCTCGAGCGCATTCTCCAGCGACGACAACGTCTCGACGTCGAGGTCGTTGGTCGGCTCGTCCAGCAGGATCAGATTGCCGCCCTCTTTGAGGGTCAACGCGAGATTCAGTCGGTTGCGCTCGCCTCCGGAGAGGACTTCGGCCGGCTTCTGCTGGTCGGCGCCCTTGAAGCCGAACGCGCTGACGTACGCGCGCGACGGCATCTCGTTCTGGCCCACCTCGATGTAGTCCAGGCCGTCGGAGACGACCTCCCACACCGACTTCTTCGGGTCGATGTTGGCGCGGTTCTGGTCGACGTAGGAGAGCTTGACCGTGTCGCCGACCTTCACCGTGCCCGAATCCGGCTCCTCCAGCCCGACGATGGTCTTGAACAGGGTCGTCTTACCGACACCGTTGGGGCCGATCACGCCGACGATGCCGTTGCGCGGCAGCGTGAAGCTCAGATCCTTGATCAGCACCCGGCCATCGAAGCCCTTGTCGAGGTTGTGGACCTCGACCACGATGTCGCCCAGTCGGGGCGGCGTCGGAATCTGGATCTCCTCGAAGTCGAGCTTGCGGTGCTTCTCGGCCTCCGCGGCCATCTCCTCGTAGCGGGCCAGGCGCGCCTTGTTCTTGGTCTGCCGCGCCTTCGCGCCCGAACGGACCCAGGCCAGCTCCTCTTTCAGTCGCTTCTGCAGCTTCTGATCCTTCTTGCCCTGGACCTCCAGGCGCTCAGCCTTCTTCTCCAGGTAGGTCGAGTAGTTGCCCTCGTACGGATGCAGCTTGCCGCGGTCGACCTCGCAGATCCACTGCGCGACGTGGTCGAGGAAGTAGCGGTCGTGCGTCACGGCGAGCACGGCACCGGGGTAATTCGCGAGGAACTGCTCCAGCCACAGCACCGACTCGGCGTCGAGGTGGTTGGTGGGCTCGTCGAGCAGCAGCAGGTCGGGCTTGCTCAACAGCAGCTTGCACAGCGCGACACGGCGGCGCTCGCCCCCGGAGAGGTGGGTGACCGGCGAGTCGCCGGGCGGACAGCGCAGCGCGTCCATCGCCTGCTCGAGCTGGGAATCGAGATCCCAGGCGTCGGCGGCGTCGAGGGCCTCCTGCAGCTGGCCCATCTCCTCCATCAGCTCGTCGGAGTAGTCGGTGGCCATCAGCTCGGCGACCTCGTTGTAACGCTTGAGCTTGACCATCACCTCGCCCATGCCCTGTTCGACGTTCTCTTTGACGGTCTTGTCCTCGTCGAGCGGCGGCTCCTGGAGAAGGATGCCGACGGTGGCGTCCGGATCGAGGAAGGCCTCGCCGTTGCTCGGCTGGTCGAGTCCGGCCATGATCTTGAGGATCGACGACTTACCCGCGCCGTTCGGACCGACGACGCCGATCTTCGCGCCCGGGTAGAACGACATCGTGACGTTGTCGAGAATGACCTTGTCACCGTGCGCTTTGCGCACGTTCTTCATGGTGTAGATGAATTCGCCAGCCAACGGATAGTCCTCTTCTCACAAGCGCCTGGGCACAACAGCACTCCAGTGTAGAGACCGCCGACGACGCACGAACACCACACCGATCAGGACGGCACATGCGACGAACTGATATGCGGCGAACGCCCATTCCTGCATCGCCCACGACCCAACGGTCAGCAACGTGATGACCGCGCCGATCGCCACCAACACGAAGAACTCGATGCGCTCCGAAGACGGGTCGGCCCACGCCTTCTTCAAAGTCGGGAGCAGCGCGACGCCGTCCGCGGCGATCGCGAGCAGCACGGCCGCCGGCGCTTTCCCCAAACCGCCCCAGACGAGAACGGCACAGCCAGCGATGCCCGCGCAAGCGAAGTCGAACGTGCCGAGCCGAACGCGAGAGTGCCGCGTCGTGACCGCTATCGCGACGACTATCGCCGGACCGACGGCCGCCGAAAGAGTCATGACGGCCGGCAGACCGACACCGGAAGCCAGTTGAGCCAAGAACGCCACCGCGGGGACGGCGGCCCATAACGTCCAAGTGACCAGATTCGGACGCGCGGCACCGATTGCCGTGGCACGGGCATAGGTGATGCTCCCGATCAGACTGAGTGCCGCCGCTACGAACACCCATCGCGGGTCGAGCACGCAGCCTCCTCAACGTCGCGGATCTCGCCCGGTCAAGCCCAACAGCATCGCTTCCGACGGCCCGTCGTCCTCCACGAGGACGGGCGGGCCGAACTGCTTCGCCGCCACGGCTTCAGCGGTGGCGAGCCGACGAGCCATCTCGACGGCGGGTGCGAGCAACTGCGGCGGCATTGCGTACGGAATGCCCGTCGCGATCGCAATATCCCACGTGTGCACGAGCACGTCCATCGAATTGATCGTCGCCGCCTCACCGGCGGTGAAGGTACCGAACGGCAGGTGACAGATACGGGCGAGGTCGCAGTCCTTCCACGCCCGCGCACTGTCGAGTGCCGCGTGCTCGAGCAGACCGGGAAGGTCGGCGTCGAGGTACTTCAAGGGACGTGCGCGCGGCGAGTCGGTGTGCCCGGCGGCGAAGGCGGTGAACTTGCGCGTGACGACCACGACGTGAGCGAGCACGTCGGCCACCGACCATGATTCACACGGCGTATCCATGGTCCAGCCGTTCCCCCGAATCCGACCGACCACCTCCGACAGCGCGCCAAGCGCGTTGCGGAGATCGTCGGTCGGTGTCATTCGGTCAGCGATGGGCCAGATGATCGGGTCGGGGATGGCCCGCCGCGAACGGGTCGACGAGCGCATTGGATACCGCGTTGAACACTACGAAGAGGTTGCTCCGCGGATAGGGGCTGATGTTGCCCGACGACGCGTGCATGCAGTTGGAATCGAAATACAGCGCCGAGCCGGCCGGCCCGGTGATCACGTCGATCCCGTACTCGTCCGCGAGCTTGGTCACATCGCTTTCCTCCGGTGTTCCGACCGGAGGCCGATAGGAGACCAGCGATTCGCGATGGTAGGCCTCGGGCGTCTCCCCTACGCACCCGACGAAATACTTGTGCGACCCGGGAATGATCATCAGTGCCCCGTTACTGCTGTAATTCGGCGTCAGCGCCAACGACACGCTCAACGCTCGCGGCACCGGCATGCCGTCCTCGGCGTGCCAGGTCTCGAAATCCGAATGCCAGTAGAACGGCCCCCCGGCGAACCCCGGCTTGAGGTTGATGCGGCTTTGGTGGATGTAGACGTCGTCATCGAGGATCTGCCGGGCGACGCCGACGACCTCGTCGCGGGCACAGATCCGCGCGATCGCGTCGCTGAGGCGGTGCACGGCGAAGACCGAGCGGACGTCGCCGTTGGACCGTTCGCGGATCACGCGCTCGTCGTCGCCGAGCCGGTCGGTGATGACTGCGACCTCGCGTCGGCACGTCTCGATGTCGTCGTCGCTGAGGACCGATTCGGCGGTGTGGTAGCCGCGCCGGTCATAGTCCGCGAGTTGTCCGAAGGACAGCGGCCCCGGGTTGCCGCTACCCCACACAACGGGGTCGGGCCGGGGCGTGATGTCGACGTGCTCGCGGAGTCGGGTGCGGTAGGCATCGGCAAGTTGGGTGGTCACTTTCGCTCCTTCCTCGTTGGCAATGCTGTTCTCACAGCCTCTGCTTCCGGAGGCTACCCGCGCAGGCCCGTGCCTTCGAGCCCGCCGTCACCAGGACGTAGGTCCCGACCTGGCAATCAGCGTCGGCGGATAACTGACAACGACTGTTCTCCGAATTACGCTGGCGGCATGGCCACTCCGACCGTGCAACGCGCCGACGGCGATGGTCGCCGACGTGTTCCGATGCCGATGGTCTACCGCTACCTCGGCGACAAGCGGTTCGCCTACACCCTCCCCCGCGCGATCTCGCTGCAGATTCTGCACCCAGGGAACGCCGCCAGCCTGGTCCAGCACGTGCACGGCGGGCTCTGGGCCCACAAGAGCCGGGCCGTCGGACAGATGGTCTACATCGCCTACAGCAACCGCGACCTGCGGTCGGTGATGCGCACCGCCCACTCCCACGTCAAAGGCATCGACGGCAGGGGCGCGCGGTACCACTCGCTGAATCCGGAGCTGTTCTTCTTCCAGCACGCGACCTACGTCGACACGCTCCTGCACTCCATCGATGTCTTTCACGGCACCCTCGATGCCGACGACAAGGAACAGCTGTACCAGGAGTGCCGCCGCTGGTACGCGAAGTACGACATCTCCGACCGTGCGCAGCCGTCCACCTATACCGAGTTCGCCGAGTACTTCGAGGACTTCTGCGCCACTCAGCTGTCGATGACCGCGGACGCCGAACGTCTCCGTGACGAAACCCTTCATCCGCCGACGTGGTTTCCGCACAGAGTGCCGGCGCCCGCCATCCGAGCGATGCTCCATCCGCGCGCGGCCGAACTCCTCGACGTGACGGTGACCGGCGCCGATCGGGCCGCGTTGCGCGCCTTCGCGTCGGCGACGAACGTGCGGGTCGCCGTCACCCTGGCCAGGTACCGGCTCATCCCGTCGGCGCGGCACGCCCCCGACGATTGATCACCACCTGTCCAGGGTGAGGTTCCGCGCGACACTGCGCCCAAACTCACGGCGACATGGCAGTCTGACGCCATGATCAGTGCGATAGGCGACATTCTTCCGCTCGCTTTGGCGATAGGCATCAGCCCGTTCCCCATCGTGGGGATGATCCTGACACTGCTGTCGCCGAAGCCGAGGGGCTCCGGCATCACCTTCGCGCTCGGCTGGCTGGTGGGTGTGATCGGCCCGCTCGTCGCCATCATCCTGGTCGCCGGAGCCACCGGCCTCGGCGACGACGGCCAGCCGGGAAAGACGATCGGTGTCATCCGGCTCATCCTCGGCGTAGCACTGATCGCCTTGGCGTTCCAGCAGTGGCAGAGCCGCCCGGGGGCCGGTGAAGAACCGCATATGCCGCGATGGCTGGCTTCGGTGGACGCGTTGACCCCGGCCAAGTCGGCCGTGCTCGGCTTCGCTCTCGCAGCGATCAACCCGAAAGGGTTGTTCATCACGATCGCGGCCGGTCTCGCGCTGAACAGGACCGGACTCGGGGGCGCCGATCTCGTTGTCCCGGCGGCCGTCTACGTCCTCATCGCCAGTTCATCGGTGATCATCCTGCTGGGCGCCTACCTGTTGGCGCCGGACCGGATGGGCCAGCCGCTCACCAAGACCAAAGCCTGGCTGATCGCCAACAACTCGGTGATCATGGTCGTCATTCTGTTGATCATCGGCGCCATGGTCTTCAGCAAGGGACTGCATTCCTTCTAGTCGGCTCCTGCCTCGCTCCCGGCGACCGCGGCGACAACCTCCGCCGGCGCGGCACCGTCCGACGACGGCGACTCCGGATCGACCACCTCCACCACGGGTGCTGCACCGCCGTTGGGGAAGCCGACGACCTTGACGATGCAGCGACTGAGGTCGAGCCCGACCGAGGTGGCCGTCATCTCCAGTGTGGAGCGGTGTTCGCCCTCACCGGTGACGTATTCCGACGTCCGGACCGTGCCATGGGCGACGATCGGGCGCCCCTTCTCCAACGACGCCGCCACACCGGAGGCGAGTTTGCGCCAGCAAGACACCGAGAGGTACAGCGTCTTGTCGTTGACCCATTCGCCGGTGTCGGGATCACGGCGGCGCGAGTTGCTCGCCATGCGGAAGGACACCACCTCCCCGGCCGACGTCACACGCACCTTCGGCTCGCTGATCACATTGCCGACGACGGTCATGGGCGTTTCGAACATGGTGGCCTCCCCAGCCGAGAAACAGTGGTCCGTTCACCCTCGCGCGTCAGGCCGATGGAACACCAGGGCCGTGCGCGGAAGCTGGGGACAACGCCGGCGCCTGTGGAGAACTACCGGTCGCGGTGCAGCGTCGCGAGCATCTCGTTGTACTCACGCAACTCGGCGTCGTCGTCGCGCTCGGCGTTGCGGTCGTAGCGCCTGGCCTCCTTGGCGTCCTCCCGCCTCCACTGGAACAGCAGCGCGAGCATCACCAGCACCAGCGGGATCTCGCCTGCCGCCCAGGCGATTCCGCCGCCGACGCGCTGGTCGGATTCAAGATCGGCGTTCCACGGCAAGAGCAAGCCGCGGTAGTACTGCTCGGCGATGACCGCGGAGGTCATCATCAGGGCGACGCCGAAGAACGCGTGCAACGGCAGTGTTCCCCACACGACGCCCAGCTTGCCGAGGGGGGTGAGCCGGTAGGGCGCGTGGTCGATGCCGATCACCGTCCAATAGAAAAGGTAGCCGGCGAGGAGGAAGTGGAAGTTCATCAGCAGGTGCGCCGCGTGATAGCGCGCGACGACGCTGAACAGGCCACCGAGGTAGAGCACGTAGAAGCTGCCGACGAACATGACGATGGCGACGGCCGGGTGTCCGAGTACCTTCGCGACCGGGCTGTTCACCGCGTACTGCACCCATTCGCGGGGCCCAGGCGGGTTGCCCCGACCCGCGACGGGCAACGCGCGCAACGCGAGGGTGATCGGCCCGCCGAGCACCAAGAGAACCGGCACCAGCATGGACAGCATCATGTGGTTGATCATGTGGATCGAGAACATCGCCGGCGCGTAGCGGCCCAGCCCCGACGACGTGGCGATCAACAACGCGACACAGCCGAGCACCCACGCGACGGTGCGACCCACCGGCCACTCGTCGCCGCGTCGTCGCAGGCGCCACACGCCGCGCAGGTAGACGACGCACAACACGATCGCGGCCGTGCCGAAGATCAGGTCGAACCGCCAGTCGAACATCATCCTGGCCAGCGTCGGCGGACCGTCGAGCCGGTAGCCGAGGGTTTCCTCCATCGGCGTGATGTCGGGCCGGACGCTCCCCTCCGGCGGCGGAGTCTGCGACAGGGCCACCGCGATGCCGTAGGTGATGGCGAAGACGAGCAACTCGACGAGCCCGAACCGTACGAACAACGACCGCGGCGGATCGCTCTCGTCGTCGAGGGACGCGATGGTCCGGCGGCG
The DNA here is from genome assembly GCF_000241265.1 of Gordonia araii NBRC 100433. Lineage (GTDB taxonomy): Bacteria > Actinomycetota > Actinomycetes > Mycobacteriales > Mycobacteriaceae > Gordonia > Gordonia araii. Next base: position 69,042 of record NZ_BAEE01000043.1, on the reverse strand, counting down.
ATGCAGCGCCCCCAAACCACCGAGTACCACCAGCGCCACGACTTTCGCGACGACGATGAGCCCGTAGGTGCTGGTGAACAGGTCCGCGAGACCGACACGCACGGCCGCGTTGATCACTCCCGAAACGCCGACGACGAGGATCAGCCAGAAGGCCGTCCGCGAGAATCGGCGTACGGCGAGTTCGCGCCACCTCCCGCCCGCGAGCGCGTATGTCACGACGGCGAACAGCCCGCCGAGCCAGGCGACCGCTGCCACGATGTGCAGAATGAGGCTGTTCGCGGCCACGTCATGGTTGCCGCCCGCCGCCGAGTGCCCGGTCAGTGCCAGCGGCATCAGCGAGAGCACGCCGAACCCCAGGGCACCGAAGACATAGCCCCAGTGCATGCCGAACTTCGCGAAACCCATCGCGATCAGCGCGAACGCCGCCGTTACCGTCCAGGTGCGCGCATCGGCCACGGTCGAATAGGCGGTGAAGAAGTCCCCTGAACTCACCAATTCCCAAACGGACTTGCCGACCAGGTTCGACACCGACAGCGCGATCATGGCGATCGAGCACACCACCCAGACCCCGAACAGTTTGCCGGCCCACCGCAGTGCCCGGTAGCCGCCGATGTCGAGCACCCGATCCTTCTGCGGTGGAACGAAGAAGGCCGCGAACATCGCCGATCCGACGGCGAGCGCGACCGCCACATAGCCGATCGCGGTGATCGCGGGGACGCCGAACGTCGTGACGTCACCCGGGTCCCGCAGACCGAGAAGCGCGCGGGCAGTCGGCGCCGAGGGCAGGAACGCCACGACGGCGACGATGCCGGCGACCGCCGCGAGGACAGCGGAAAGCGCCCGGACGACCGGGCTGCGGTCGTCCATCTCGTCGTGGCTGGTCATGCCCAACAGCCTAGTGAGCCGACCAACCGCACCCGCCGCTGGATATACTCTCAGGCGGCCCTCGGCCACCAGCCTCCGTAGCTCAGTTGGATAGAGCAGTTCACTTCTAATGATCTGGTCGCAGGTTCGATTCCTGCCGGGGGCGCCTCTGGCGGCGTCCGACAGCGGGACGCCGGGACGACGCGAATAGGCTCGACGCTATGCCATCAAGCCGTGATCAGGGTCCACCGCCGCGCAACGGCGTCGGCCTGGCAGCCCTGACCCTGGGTATCGTCGCGGTCGCGCTCGTGTTCATCCCGTTCTCGACCGAGATCGTGACGGCGGCGGTGGGCATCGCCGCCGTGGTCGCCGGCTTCATCGGGTGGGACCGGGCGGATCGGGGCATCGCGACGAACCGCTCCGACGCGCTCATCGGCGGCATACTGGGTCTACTCGCGTCGATAGCGGCCCTCATGGTCTACTCCGCGACGAACGGCGGCGGCTGACCCCGGCCACGGTCCATCCGGCGAGACCCGCCGACGGTGTCGACAAGCACTCGCACCTCCCCCGCCGACCGTCGGCGCCCGCAAGTGTGAGATGGGCCGCATTAGGCAAGTTGACCAGCGCGTAACACGGCGTGGACGGTGGCGAAACACGCCGACACGACCATTGGCGCACATGGGGACCGCACCGCTGCCGACCACCGTGGACACCGTCTGCGGCTATTGCGGCGTGGGTTGCGGACTCACACTGACGGTGAAGGAAGGGTCCGACCGCACGGTCGCGAGCGCCAAAGGGACGGCGAGTCACCCGGCCAACCGCGGCCGACTGTGCACCAAGGGCAACACGACCGCGGACATGCTCAACGCCGCCGGCCGCCTCACCACGGCGCTGCACCGCACCGACCGCGACGACGAGCAGGTGCCCGTCGACGTCGATGCCGCGATCACCGAGGTCGCGCGCCGCTTCGTCGAACTCCGCGAACGACACGGCGACGACGCGGTCGCGTTCTACGTGTCCGGCCAGATGTCGCTGGAGGCGCAGTACCTCGCCAACAAGCTCTGCAAGGGCTACTTCCGCACGAATCTCATCGAATCGAACTCGCGACTCTGCATGGCCAGCGCCGGGACCGGCTACAAGCAGTCGCTGGGTGCCGACGGCCCGCCGGGCAGCTACGACGACCTCGACCACGCCGACGTGTTCCTGGTCATCGGCGCCAACATGGCCGACTGCCACCCGATCCTGTTCCTGCGGATGATGGACCGCGTCAAGGCCGGTGCGAAGCTCATCGTCGTCGATCCCCGCCGGACCGCCACGGCCGCGAAGGCCGACCTGTATCTGCCGGTGCGTCCCGGTACCGACCTCGCGCTGCTCAACGGGCTGCTGCGGCTGATCGTCGACGCCGGGCACACCGATGAGGAGTTCATCGCCGAGTTCACCGACGGCTGGGACGCGCTGCCCGAGCACCTGGCCGATTACCCGGCCGACCGGGTGGCCGAGATCACCGGGATCGCCGAGGCCGATCTGCGGCAGGCCGCCGAGTGGATCGGCACCGCCGGCAATTGGGTGAGCCTGTGGACGATGGGCCTCAACCAGTCGACGCACGGCACGTGGCACACCAACGCCCTGTGCAACCTGCATCTGGCCACCGGCGCGATCTGTCGCACGGGCAGTGGCCCCTTCTCGCTGACCGGGCAGCCGAATGCGATGGGCGGGCGCGAGATGGGCTACATGGGCCCGGGCCTGCCGGGCCAGCGCGCCGTGCTCGACCCGGCGCAGCGCACCGAGGTCGAGGAGCGCTGGGGCGTCGCGCCGGGCACGCTCCACACCAACCTCGGACGAGGCACCGTCGACCTCTTCGAGGAACTCGGCGAGGGCAAGATCAAGGCTCTGTGGGTCATCTGCACCAACCCGGTCGCGTCGATGGCGAACCGCGACAAGGTCATCAAGGCGTTGACCAATGCCGAGTTCGTCGTCGTCCAGGATGCCTTCGCCGACGTCGAGACCGCCTCCTACGCCGACGTCGTCCTGCCCGCCGCGCTGTGGTCGGAGTCCGAGGGCGTCATGATCAACTCCGAGCGAAACCTCACGCTGACCACCCCACTGCTGCACGCCCCCGGCCAGGCTCTCCCCGACTGGCAGATCATCTGCCGGATCGCTCAAGAGATGGGCTTCGACGAGGGATTCGACTTCCCCGACGCCTCCGCCGTATTCGACGAGATCACCGGCTTCCACAACCCGCGGACCGGATGGGACCTGCGCGGCGTCGACTATTCGCGACTGCGCAGCGGTCCCGTCCAATGGCCGGCGGCACCCGGCGGACCCGACCGCAATCCGATCCGCTACCTCAACGACGGAGTCAGCCAGGAGTTGTTCGTCGACGAGGACGGCAACACTCCCCGACTCGCCTTCGCCACGCCGTCGCGTCGTGCACAGTTCTTCGCACGGCCCTATCTGCCGCCGGCCGAGATGCCCGACGACGACTTCCCCCTGACGCTGACCACCGGCCGCCTGCCGCACCAGTGGCACACCATGACCAAGACCCGCAAGGTCGCCAAGCTCATGAAGCTCAACCCGTCGACCTTTGTGGAGGTGCATCCTGTCGACGCGCAGCGCCTCGGCATCGCCGACGGCGACCGCGTCGAAATCCGGTCGCGGCGCGGGGTCGCCTACGCACCGGCCGTGGTGACCGAGAAGATCACCGCTGGAACCTGCTTCGTCCCCATGCATTTCGCCGACGCGACCGGGGCCGACCTGGCGATCAACGCCGTCACCAACGACGCCGTCGACCCAGATTCCCTTCAACCGGAGTTCAAAGCCTGCGCGGTCGCGCTGGCCCCTGCACCCCTCCCCGCTGCTGCTGCCTCTGGAGAGCCCTTGACCGACACCACCGCCCTCCTCGCCTCCGCGTTCGGCTCCCAGGTCGCCGACGAGCCGGTGACTCTGACCGTCGCCGAGCGCGCCTACCTCACCGGGCTGCTCGCCGGCCTGCGCACCAGCCCGCCCGACGGCCAGGTGCCCGCCGTCCCGGCGCACGCCCCGCTTTCGGACACCTCCCGTGCGTGGATCGACGGCGTGCTCGCCGGAATCTTCTCCCGCGTGCCCGTGCCCGAGGGGCCGAGCGCCGCGACACCGCCGGTCGGCGCGGAAGCAGCACCCGGGCCCGCGCAGCGCACCGTCAGCGTCGTGTGGGCGTCGCAGACCGGGACGGTCGAGGAGTACATTCCGACCCTGACGGCCGCCCTGGGCGAAGCAGGTCTCGCGGTGCGAGAGTCGAGCGCGGACCAGGTGTCGATCGACGCTCTGACCGGCGACGTACTGTTCGTCGTCGCGTCCACCGGCGACGGCGACGCACCCGATTCCGGTGTGGCCCTGTGGGATTCGTTGGCGTCCGTCGAGTCCGACGACGAACTGTCCGATCTGCGGTATTCGGTCCTCGGCTTCGGCGACTCCTCCTACGCCGACTTCTGCGGATTCGCCCGCAAGCTCGACGCGCGCCTGCACGACCTCGGCGCCACCCGGGTCGTCGACCGCGCCTCCTGCGAACCCGACTACGAGGACCATGCCGCCGCCTGGCAGCGGCGAGTCCTCGAAGCACTTGCGGGCGCCGACGAGGCAGTTGCGGGCGATGACGGCCCCGAAGCCGAGTCATCAACCGCCGGCGCGGCCCTTCCCGCGGCCGCCGTGCCGACGACCTTCTCCCGCAAACACCCGCTGTCCACCGAACTCGTCGAGAACACCCGGCTGACCGGACCGGAATCCGACAAGGACGTGCGCCGATTCGCCTTCGCCCTCCCGGAGGGAACACTGACCTACAGCGCGGGCGACGCGCTGGGCGTATGGCCGACGAACAGGCCGGCCGTAGTCGAGGAATGGCTCGCGCGCACCGGGCTCGACGCCGAACAGGCGGTCACCGTCAAGGGCGAGACCCGCCCGCTCGTCGATGCCCTCACCGACCACTTCGACATCACCCGGATCACGCCGGATCTCTTGCGGTGGCTCCATCGGCACCACCCCGACGAGGGTTTCGCCGAACTCGCCGCACACCCCGCCGACCTGCGTGCGTGGTCGTGGGGGCGCCAAGCGGTGGACCTGCTGGCGGAGCACCCGGTGAACGCGCCGTTCGACGACTGGCTCGCCGTGCTGAAGCCGCTCACGCCTCGCCTGTACTCGATCTCGTCGTCGCCGCTGGCCGACCCCACGCGCGTGGAGATCACGGTCTCCGCCGTTCGCTTCACACCCACGACGCCCGACGGACCGGCGGCCACTCAACGCCACGGCGTGTGCTCGACCTACCTCGCCGATGCCGAACCGGGCTCGCCGATGCGGATCTTCGTGGCACCCAACGCCAAATTCGGCCCGCCCGACGACGGTGGCGCGCCGATGATCATGGTGGGTCCGGGCACCGGCGTCGCCCCGTTCCGCGGCTTCCTGCACGACCGCGAACGCACCGGGGCCACCGGGCAGAACTGGTTGTTCTTCGGCGAGCGCCACGAGGCGACGGACTACCTGTACCGCGACGAGCTCGCGAAGATGCGTTCGACCGGCGTGCTCACCAAGCTCGATCTGGCGTTCTCCCGCGACCAGGAGGAGAAGGTCTACGTCCAGGACCGGATGCGGGCCAACGCAGAAGAACTGTGGAGCTGGATCCACCGCGGCGCGCACGTCTACGTGTGCGGCGACGCCGATCAGATGGCCCGCGACGTCGACGACGCCTTGCGCGAAATCGTCGCCGAACAGGGACGCATGTCCCCTCACATGGCCGACTCCTACGTCGCCGCCCTCGCCGCCGAACACCGATATGTGCGGGATGTGTATTAGTACGGTAGAGCGGTGGACGGGTCGAGCGCAGCGATCGATTTCGACGCCGTGATCCTGGCCGGCGGCCGAGCCCGGCGGCTCGCGGGCGCCGATAAACCGGCCAGCCGCGTCGGCGGCAGGCGCTTGATCGACATCGCGCTGCACGCGGCATCGCGCGCCGGGCGGATCGTCGTCGTCGGCCCGGAACGCGACCTCGGCGACGGTGTGATCCAGGTACAGGAGGAGCCGCCGTTCGCCGGGCCGGCGGCCGCCGTCGCCGCCGGATTTGCCGCGCTCGGCCCCCTCGACGACGACCGCAACGTCGCGGTGCTCGCCGCCGACCTGCCGTTCCTGACCGCCGCCGCCGTCGCCGAACTCGCCGAGCGCCGCACGTCCGCGAACGCCCCGGCCGCCTTTGCCCTCGACGAGTCGGAACGCCTTCAGTATCTCGTGGGCGTGTGGCGCGCCGATGCCCTGCGACAGGCGCTACGGACCGCGGATGCCTCCATGAAGTCGATGATCCCCGGCGGCGCGCTCGGCGTGCCGATCGCCGGGATCGCCGATGTCGACACCGCCGCGGACCTGGCCGCCGCGCGGGAGCGCGCCGGACCGGTCGGCATCGTCGCGGCATCACTGCACTCGATATCCCCCGTCGACCCGCACAGCGTCGACCTCGGCGATCTCCCCGCCGACGATCTCGATCGTTGCCTCGACTCCGTGCTGGCGCGGCCCTTGGCCGCCGCCGCGGAGTTTCCCGCTTTCGACACCGCGGCGATGGACGGCTACGCCGTTCGCGGCCCGGGCCCGTGGCGCGTCGTCGGACCGGCGGTACGCGCCGGCCACGACGGCGACCCGCTCGCCGAGCCCGGTACCGCGGTGCCGATCGCCACCGGCGCGCGTCTGCCGCCCGGCGCCGACCGCACGATCCGCGTCGAGGAAACGTCCACGCTCGACGACGGCCGCGTGACCGAAACGACCGACGGCCGCGACGACACCCGACGCCGGGGCAGTTCATGGCAGACCGGGGACCGCTTGGTCGCAACGGGCGCCGTCGTCGATGCCGCGCTGCTCGGGACCGCCCGCGCGGCCGGAATCACTCGACTCGACGTCCGCGGGCCCCTTCGGGCGTCCCTGCACACGTCGGGCGACGAAGTGGGTGCCGCCGGATCGGCGGCGATCACCGACACCGCCTCCCTGCCGGTGCACGCACTCCTGGCCAGGCTCGGCGTGCGGGTCGGCCGAGGCGAGCACCTCCCGGATTCTCCTTCTTCGATAGCTGACGCGCTCGGTTCCCGGCGGCGCCCGGGCGAACTCGTCGTCATCATCGGCGCGACCGGCCGCGGCAGCGCCGATCATCTGCGTACCGCGCTCGACGAGGCCGGGGCGACCACGTTGCTCGACGGCCTGCCCGTGCGGCCAGGCGGCTCGTTGCTGCTCGCCCGGCTGCCCGACGGCGGCCTTCTGCTGGGCCTCGGCGGCAACCCGGTCGCCGCGGTCGCCGGCACCGCGCTGACCGTTCCGGCGCTGCGGGATGCGCTGCTCGCCGCGACCGCGGCCCCGGCCGAGCGAATCACCGTCACCAACGCGGTCGCGGTGGCTCATCACGAGTTGTGGCGCATCGTGCCGGTACATCCCGACGGGGCCGGACACTGGTCGGCGAACACCGTCACCAGTACCGCTGAGCTGCGATCTCTCGTCGGGGCCCGCGCCCTCGCCCTGCTGCCGCCCGGTGGCGAGGGCGCCGTCCGCCGACTCGTCTGACGTCATCTCACAGCACCCGTCGGCGGGCTGTGCGCTATTGCGAACGGGGCCGAAACACGGCAGCCATATTTGTCATGTCTGCGCAACAGTCTTGGCAACACTCGCGCAACACCCGATTCCTACCTTGGTCCCAACGCCCCAAGGAGGAACGTCATGGCATCCGCGCCCGCACAGCCCCAGCCCCCCGCGCAGCCACGGACCGTGGTCGTCGTCGGCCACGGCATGGTGGGCCACCGCTTCGTCGAAGCACTCCGCAACCGCGACCAGGACAACCGCTGGCGCGTCGTCATCCTCGGCGAGGAGGCCGACGCCGCCTATGACCGCGTCGGGTTGAGCAGCTACGTCGGCGAGTGGGAGCGCTCGGCGCTCGCCCTCACCGGCAACGACTACGGCAGCGACGAGCAGGTCGAGCTGCGCCTCGGCAACGCGGTCACCGGTCTCGACCGCGATGCCCGCGTCGTCACGCTCGCCGACGGACAGACCGTCGCCTACGACGCGCTGGTGCTGGCCACCGGCTCCTACGCCTTCGTCCCTCCCGTTCCCGGCCACGACGCCGACGCCTGCCACGTGTACCGCACCCTCGACGACCTCGACGCGATCCGCGACGACGCCCAGCGCGCGTTGGCGAACAACCCCGATGCCGTCGGCATCGTCGTCGGCGGCGGTCTCCTTGGGTTGGAGGCCGCCAACGCGCTGCGTCAGCTCGGCCTGCGTCCCCACGTCGTCGAGTACAACCCGCGACTCATGCCGCAGCAGGTCGACGAGGCCGGCGGCGAACATCTTGCCCGCATGGTGGGCGAGCTCGGGATCGACGTGTCGCTGGGGGTCGCCACGTCGAACATCGAGACCGTCGACGGCGGTGGCCTCCGGGTCACGCTTGGTGAGGACACCGTCGTCGACGCCGCTCTGCTCGTGTTCGCGGCCGGTGTCCGCCCCCGCGACGAGCTCGGCCGGGACGCCGGGCTCGACGTCGCGGAACGCGGTGGAATCCTCACCGACCTCGGCTGCGCGACCTCAGACCCGGCGATCTTCGCGATCGGCGAGGTCGCGGCCGTGCAAGGCCGCTGCTACGGCCTCGTCGGGCCCGGCTACGCCACCGCCGAGGTGGTCGCCGACCGGCTTCTGGGCGGCGACGCGGAGTTCCCCGGCGCCGACCTATCGACGAAGCTCAAGCTCCTCGGCGTCGATGTCGCCAGCTTCGGCGACGCCCACGGTCAGACCGATGGCGCACTCAACGTGGTGGTCAGCGATCCGATCAACGGCACTTACGCCAAGCTCGTCCTCTCCGACGATGCGCAAACGCTGCTCGGCGGCGTCCTCGTGGGTGACGCCAGCTCATACGGGCTGCTGCGTCCCCTGGTCGGCCAGACGCTGCCCGGCGACCCGGTCAGCCTGATCTCGCCGGCCACCGACGGTGCGGCGGCCATCGGTGTCGGCGCCCTGGGCGACGACGCGCAGATCTGTTCCTGCAACGACGTCAGCAAGGGCACGTTGTGCTCGGCGATCGCCGACGGCGCATGCACGGTCGCCGACCTGAAGAAGTGCACCGGCGCCGGCACGGCGTGCGGCTCGTGCGTGCCGCTGCTCTCGCAGGTGCTGGCCGATTCGGGGGTCGAACAGAGCACCGCGCTGTGCGAGCACTTCGACGTCTCGCGGGCCGAGCTGTTCGAGCTCGTACAAGCCAGCGGGATCCGTACCTTCTCCGGCCTGATCCAGCGATTCGGGTCGGGCACCGGCTGCGACATCTGCAAGCCGACCGTCGCGTCGATCCTGGCCTCCACCAGTTCCGACCACATCCTCGACGGCGAGCAGGCCTCGCTGCAGGACAGCAACGACCATTTCCTGGCGAACATCCAGCGCAACGGCACCTATTCGGTGGTGCCTCGCGTGCCCGGCGGCGATATCACTCCCGAACACCTCATCCTGATCGGCGAGATCGCCCGCGACTTCGGCCTGTACACGAAGATCACCGGCGGCCAGCGCATCGACATGTTCGGCGCGACGGTCGACCAGCTGCCGGAGATCTGGCGGCGCCTCGTCGAGGGCGGGATGGAGTCCGGGCAGGCGTACGGGAAATCGCTGCGCACGGTGAAGAGCTGTGTCGGCTCGGATTGGTGCAGGTACGGCCAGCAGGATTCCGTGCAGCTGGCGATCGATCTCGAACTGCGCTACCGCGGTTTGCGCTCGCCGCACAAGATCAAGATGGGCGTCTCGGGTTGCGCCCGCGAATGCGCCGAGGCGCGCGGCAAGGACGTCGGCGTCATCGCCACCGACAAAGGCTGGAATCTCTACGTCAGCGGCAACGGCGGCATGACCCCGCGCCACGCGCAACTGCTGGCCGGCGATCTCGACACCGAGACGCTGATCCGGTACATCGACCGCTACCTCATGTACTACATCCGCACCGCGGAGCGTCTGGAGCGCACCGCACCGTGGATGGAGCGCATAGAGGGCGGCCTCGACCATGTGCGAGCCGTCGTGGTGGACGACAGCCTGGGCCTGGCGGCCGACTTCGAGGCGGATATGGCGCGCCACGTCGAGGGTTACGAATGCGAGTGGAAGGGCGTGCTCGACGACCCGGACAAGCTGTCGCGCTTCGTCTCCTTCGTCAACGCCCCCGGCACGCCCGACCCGACGGTGAGTTTCGCCGAGAACAACGGCCGCAAGGTTCCGGTGCTTCTCGGCACACCGCCCATGCCGAACGCCCCGGTCGCGGCGGCCGAGCCCAACGCCTGAACGGAGAATCCGATGAGCCTCAACTTCGACCTGCATCGCTGGACCCGCGATTGGACGGCGGCATGCCCGCTCTCCCGCCTGGAACCGCTGCGCGGCGTAGCCGTGCTGCTGCCCGACAACGCCCAGGTGGCGCTGTTCCGGCTGGCCGACGACAGCATCCGCGCCATCGGCAACATCGATCCGATCGGCCGCGCCGCCGTGATGTCGCGCGGGATCGTCGGCGATCGCAACGGTTTCCCGACCGTACAGTCGCCACTGAAGAAGCAGGCCTTCAGCCTCATCGACGGTCGCTGCCTCGACGTCGAGGGCGTCCGGATTCCGGTGTACGACACCAGGATCGGACTCGACGGCACCGTCTTCGTCGCGAACTCGCCGGAGATCCGGTTCGGCTATCGGCCCGACGGCTACCGCAAACCTCTGCCGAGTGCGTCATGACCACGCTGCTGGTGGCCCACGGCACGCGCAACCCGCACGGCGTCGCCATGATCGGTGATCTCGCCCAAGCGATGTCGAAGCGCCTGAACGACGACGTCCGGTCCGCGTTCGTCGACGTCTTGGGCCCCGATCCCGCCGAGGCCCTCGACGGGATCGGCGGCGCCGACCCGGTGCGGGTGGTTCCGGCCTTCCTGGCCAGCGGCTACCACGTCCGATCCGACCTCCCCGTCTATCTGCGCCAAGCGCAGCGGCCCACGCTCCTCGCACCCGCGCTCGGCCCGGACGCCGCACTGGCCGACGCGCTGCTGTCCCGGTTGCTCATCGCCGGCTGGCACCCCGGCGACGCGGTGGTGTTAGCCGCGGCGGGATCACGCGATCGGCGTGCCCAGGCCGACGTCGCGACCATGGGCAGGTTGCTGGCCCAGCGCGTCGGCGCGCCCGTGCGCATCGGCTTCGTCATCCCCGCCGACGACGGCTCCGGCTATCCGGCCGTCGGTGACGTGGTCGCCGAACTCCGGTCGCAGTGCCGACCGGGGGCGCGCGTCGCGATCGCGACCTACCTGCTGGCCGACGGTCTGTTCGCCCGGCGTCTCCACGAGGCGGGGGCCGATGCCGTGGCAGCTCCGCTGGGACTGCACCCGGCCGTCGTCGAACTGGCGTGCCGCCGTGCCGAATCCGCGGTCACCCGCGTGCCGGTGACGGTTTAGCGTCGGCGCGCCGCACCGACCACGTGGCAACGGTGGTGCCGACGAGCAGGATGAGAACCGGCCAGAGGGCGGCCAGCCCCATCGCCGAGTACGCCCAGCCGCCCAGAAGCGCGCCGAGCGCGAGTGACGCCCACAGCACCAGCGGCCGCAGCCACATCCACCGGGGGCCGCCGAATACGGCGTCGGCCAGCCGCTGTCCGGCCTTCACCACCGCGCCGGTCATGTAGGTGAGCCCGACCGCGACCTCGCCGTCGCGCAGGAACGTCGCGTTCATCGTGCCCATCGCCACGACGACGATGAGGATCGACGGGACCGGGAACCAGCTCAGGTACGACGCTGCGACCGCGGCCGCGACGAGCACCGAGGTCGCCGCGAGCACGCTGACGCGACCGTCGCGGTACCGCGACACCACCGCGCCGAAGAAGGAGCCGACGAAGAACAGTCCGATCAGGCCGAGCGCCTTGCCGGCCCCGACGAGGTCGGCGTTGGTCGCCTCCGCGGACATCCGGGTCGTGTTGCCGCTCATGAACGACACGAAATAGCCCCCCAGGTTGAGGAAGCCCACGGCATCCAGGTACCCGGCCGTGCTCGACAAGACTCCGGCGAGCAGCCACTCACGAGGTCGGATCGAAGGCATGCGGCCGATCCTATTGCCCGCGCGGTCGGTCGGTGCTACCCAGGAAGTGTGTCCCGCATCACGGCTCGCCGCAGAATCTCTCGTCTCACCGTCGGCAGTGCCGACCGCCCGGGGTCGCGATCCGAGCGCGCCGACTTCCTCGCGGTCGAAGAACCCCTCGAGATCCGGGTGGCCGGACGCTCGCTCGCGGTGACCATGCGCACGCCGGGCCACGATGTCGAGCTCGCCGCGGGGTTTCTGGTGTCCGAGGGAGTAATCGGCGCCTCGGAGGACTTCGCCTCCGCCCGCTACTGCGCCGGCGCGACCGCCGACGGACTCAACACCTACAACGTCCTCGACGTGTCACTGGCACCCGGCGTCGCGCCGCCCGATCCGAGCCTCACACGCGCTTTCGCCACGACGAGTGCGTGCGGGCTGTGCGGCAAGGCGACGATCGACTCGGTGCGCACCGCGTCGCGCCACACCGTCGCCGACGACCAAGCCCGCCTCGATGCCGAGGTACTCGTCGGGTTTCCCGACGCGCTGCGCGCGCAGCAGGCGGTGTTCGACCGTACGGGCGGACTGCATGCGGCGGGGCTCTTCGACGCCGGCACCGGCGAACTGCTGGTGTCCCGCGAAGACGTCGGCAGGCACAACGCGGTCGACAAGGTGGTCGGGTGGGCACTGATGAACGATCGCCTGCCCGCACGCGGATGCGCACTCATGGTGTCCGGGCGGGCCAGCTTCGAACTGACTCAGAAGGCGCTCATGGCCGGAATACCGATCCTCGCGGCGGTGTCGGCACCGTCGTCGCTGGCGGTCGACCTCGCCGTCGACGCCGGTCTCACCCTCGTCGGCTTCCTCCGCGACGATTCGATGGTCATCTACAGCCGCGCCGACCGCATCAGCGCCCGGGAAGCGGTCGAGACGGCGAAAGCAGGCACGCCGTGAGCGCCAAGGCACCCCGCGAGGACTACACGGACGCGGATATCGAAGTGGGCGAACCCAAGACGTACGCGGCGGGGATCGGCGGGGTGTTCCACTCGATGGAACCCGCTATCAAGCAGATGGGGCTGACCCGCACCGTGCGGTTGATGTCGAAGATCAACCACAAGGACGGCTTCGACTGTATGAGTTGCGCGTGGCCCGATCCCGAGCACCGCAAACTCGCGGAATTCTGCGAGAACGGCGGCAAGGCGGTCACCTGGGAGGCGACGCCGCTGAAGGTCGAGCGCGCCTTCTGGCGCGAGAACCCGATCAGCTCGCTGCGGGACAAGAGCGAGTATTGGCTCGGACAGCAGGGCCGGTTGATCGAGCCGGTGTACAAGGCGAAGGATTCCGATCACTACGAGCCGGTCTCGTGGGACACCGCCTTCGCCATCGTCGCGGATCGGCTGCGCGGACTCGACGATCCGAATGAGGCCGCCTTCTACACGAGCGGGCGCGCTTCCAACGAGGCGGCATTCGTCTACCAACTGTTCGCACGCGCGTTCGGCACCAACAATCTGCCCGACTGTTCCAACATGTGTCACGAGTCCACCGGTGCGGCCATGTAGTACTCCCTCGGCATCGGCAAGTCGACCGTCGCGTACAAGGACTTCGCCGAGGCCGATCTCATCGTGATCATGGGCCAGAATCCCGGCACGAACCATCCGCGGATGCTCACCGCCATCCAGCACGCCAAGAAGAACGGCGCGTCGATCGTCGCGATCAATCCGCTCCCCGAGGCGGGCCTCATCGGCTACAAGGACCCGCAGCAGGTGCGCGGCTATCTGGGCAAGGCACTCAAGATCGCCGACCAGTTCATCCAGATCCGCTCCGGCGGGGACATGGCATTGCTGCAAGCGGTCTCCCGACGCGTCTTGGCGGCCGAAGCGGCGGCGCCCGGCACCGTGCTCGATCACGAGTTCATCGAACGGTACTGCGACGGTTTCGAGGCGTTCGCCGAGCACCTGGCCGCGCTCGACGACGGCGAGGTGGCGCGGGCCACCGGCGTCCCGTCGGAGGAGATCGACGAACTCGCCGCGCGCTATATCGGCGCCGAGCGCGTGATCGTCTGCTGGGCGATGGGCATCACCCAGCACCGCAAGGGCGTCGACACCATCAAAGAGATCGTCAACCTGCTGCTACTGCGCGGTAATATCGGCCGTCCGGGCGCCGGCGCCTCCCCCATCCGCGGCCACAGCAACGTGCAGGGCGACCGCACGATGGGCGTGTGGGAGCAGATGCCCGATTCGTTTCTCGACGCTCTCGCCGCGGAGTTCGGCTTCGATCCGCCCCGCGACCACGGCGTCGACGCCGTGCACGGCATCAGGGCGCTCGACGCCGGCCGGGTCAAGGTGTGGGTCGGGCTCGGCGGCAATCTGCTCGGCGCGATCTCCGATACGCGCGTCGCCGAGTCGGCGATGCGAAAGACGCGACTCTCCGTCCAGTTGTCGACCAAGCTCAATCGCTCCCACGTCGTCACCGGCGAGGAGGCGCTGATCCTGCCGGTACTCGGACGCACCGAGGTCGACCTGCAGGAGTCCGGCCCGCAGTACGTCACGGTGGAGGATTCGGTGTGCGCCGTACACGCCTCGCACGGACAGATCCCGCCGATCTCCGACCAGGTGCGGTCGGAGACCGCGGTCGTCGCGGGGATGGCGCACGCGACCCTCGGCGATCGCCACGGCATCGACTGGCCGGCGATGATCCGCGACTACGACGTGATTCGCGATCACATCGCGCGAGTCGTACCCGGCTGTGCGGACTACAACGCGAAGACGCGGACGCGGGACGGCTTCGTCTTGCCCAACGGTCCGCGCGACGAACGCCGCTTCGACACCGCGACCGGGCGCGCGCGAATCACGGTCAACGAGCTCGAACACGTCGAATGCCCGCCGGGGCGGCTGCTGCTTCAGACGGTGCGTTCCCACGACCAGTTCAACACCACGATCTACAGCCTCAACGACCGGTACCGGGGCATCAAGAAGGGGCGACACGTCGTCTTCGTCCACCCCGACGACCTCGCCGAACTCGGTCTGCGCGACGGCCAGCACGTCGATGTCTACAGCGAATGGGCCGACCAGCCCGACCGGGTGTTGCGCGGGTTGCGCGTCGTCGCGTTCCCGACCGCGCGAGGCTGCGCCGCGGCGTACTTCCCGGAGGCGAACGTTCTCGTCCCGCTCGACAGCACCGCCCTGGAGAGCAACACGCCGGTGTCGAAAGCGGTTGTGGTCCGGCTCGAACCGGCGGGGTGACCGCTCAGTCCACCGCCAGGCGGTAGCCGCGCTTGACGACGGTCGCGATCAGATCCCGCGCCCCCAGTGCCGAGCGGAGGCGGCCGATGGCCACCTCGACGGCGTGGGCGTCGCCGCCGGCGACCGGAAGCAGGGCGAGGAGTTCCGACCGGGACACGACCTCGCCCGGGTTGGCGGCCAAAGCCTGCATGAGCGCCAATCCCGACGGCGAGACCTCGCGCGTCTCGCCGTCGACGACGACCGCGTTGGCGCGCACGCCGACCCGGCGTCCTGCCACGGAGAGTTCGGGACGCCGCTTCGGCAGATCGTCGCCGATGAGGCGGGCGAGCGCACCCAACCGCATCCGCTCCGGCGCGACGCTGGGGATGCCGGCGTCCCGCAGTGGACCCGCGGTCACCGGGCCGACGCAGTACGCCACCACCGGGCCGTTCAACGCCGCATGCAATTCACCGGACCGGCCCAGCTCCTTGGCGCGTTCGAGCATCGCCGCCACGGCCGGGGCGGACGTGAACGCGGCGGCATCGACGCGGGCGGAAGCGATCTCACCGAGAAGCGCGTCGAATCGGTCCTGGTCCGCCGGTGCGGTCCAGCGGTAGACCGGCACCCCGATCACCTCGGCACCCCGCCGGCGAAGCTCCGCCAGGAACCCGGGATTGGGATCCCAGTCGTCGGTCGCCCCGTGCAGCTGCACGGCGATCCGCATCCCGGACAGGTCGTCGGGCAGGTGAGCCAAGACCTCGGTGGTCGACTCTGACTCCGGCGACCACTCCTCGCGCAGACCCGCCGCGCGCAGCGCCCCGGTCGCTTTCGGCCCGCGGGACAGTACCCGGGTGGTCGCCAGCTGAGACATCAGCGCGGAGGCCAGCCCCCACTCCTCCGCCGCCTCCACCCAGCCGCGAAACCCGATGCCCGTGGTGGCGATCAGCAGATCGGGCGCCGTGGCGATGATGTCGTCGGTCGCGGCGCGCAGCGCGACATCGTCGGCCAGCGGGATGATGGCCATCGCCGGGGCGCTGAGAGTCTGGGCCCCACGGCGCTGGAGCAGCATGGCGAACTCGTCGGCGCGACGGGCGGCGGTGATCGCCACGGTGAATCCGCGCAGCCCGCTCTGGGTCGTCACGTCGGCGATCATCACCCCAGTCTCTCAGAAACCTCGGGTGTCTCGACGATCTCGGCACCGGACACCTCGACGGTGTCGCCCGCGGCCGCACGCGGCACGCGCAGGTAGACGGCCCACGTGATGACGGCGGCGACGACGTAGAAGCCGGCGAATACGACGAACGCCGAGGTGGCCGCACCGGAACTCAGGTAGGACTGGCGCAGCACCAGGTTGATTCCGACTCCCCCGAGGCCGCCGACCGCTCCCGCGATGCCGATCACCGCGCCCGTCAGCGCCCGCGAATAGTCGGCGCGTTGCTCGGCCGTCGGGAATCGCTTCGACTGCGCGGCCGCGTCGAACACCGACGGGATCATCTTGTAGACCGATCCGTTCCCCATGCCCGACAGCACGAACAGGACGATGAAGCCGACGACGTAGAAGGCGAGCGATCCTTCACCGACGATGAGTACCGTCGCCGCGGCCGTCATTCCGACGAACACCCACAGCGTCACGCGACTGCCGCCGATGCGGTCGGCGAGTTTGCCGCCGTAGACGCGGCTGATCGATCCGAGCAGCGGCCCGATGAAGGCGATCTGCGCGGCGTGCAGCGCGGCCTGCGCCGGGGTGTCCCCGTGGTCGCGGAAGTATCCGGCGAGCACCTGTCCGAACGCGAAGGAATAGCCGATGAAGGACCCGAAGGTGGCGATGTAGAGAACGGCGATGATCCACGTGTTCCGGTTGGCGACGGCACGGCCCATCGCCTTGAGGTCGACGCCGGGGATGGCGAGGTTGTCCATTTTCAGCGCCGCGCCGATGCCGGCAGCGGTCAGCAGCACCAGGTAGATCGCGCACACCCAGTACGGAGCGGCGTCGCCGATCCAGGCGACCATCAGCAGGCCGACGAGCTGCACGGCGGGCACGCCGAGGTTGCCGCCGCCCGCGTTGAGTCCCAGCGCCCAGCCCTTGCGGCGCTGCGGGTAGAACGCGTTGATGTTGGTCATCGACGACGCGAAGTTTCCGCCGCCCAGTCCCGTCAGCGCGGCGCAGACGAGATAGACCCACAGCGGGAGTCCCGGATTGGCCAGGATCCAGATCGTCGCACTGACCGGGATGATGAGGACGAACGCGGAGAACACCGACCAGTTGCGGCCGCCGAAACGCGTCGTCGCCATGGTGTACGGGAACCGCAGCAGCGAGCCGACGAGCGTCGCCGTGGCGCCGATCAAGAACTTGTCGCCGGTCGACAGCCCATAGACGTCGGTGGGCATGAACAGGACCATGACCGACCACAGGGACCACACGGAGAAACCGATGTGTTCGGCGGCCACCGACCAGATCAGGTTGCGGCGCGCGATCCTCGCCCCGCCGTTGTCCCACTGCTCGACGTTCTCCGGATCCCACTTGGCCAGGATCTGCTGGTCCGACCGATCTCGCGTTGCTTTCACGTTGCCTCCCACCGCTGCGGCTGTCTTGGTGGGCCCGACGCTATGGATCGCGTGTTGCGGAATTCGGCACCCGCGGTCACCGGTACGTAACCAGAACCTCACGCGACGGTATTCGACCGTGTGCGGTCCGTCTGCGACTGCGGCCACAGTCCGGGGACCCATCGCCGGCGCAGCCCGACGAGCACCGCCACGCTCACCAGGACCAGGCCGACGGACATGGCCACCGCGGACTGGTCATCGCGGACAAGTGCCAGGTAGATGGCCAGCGGAAGGGTTTGGGTGACACCTTCGACGTTGCCGGCGAAGGTGACCGTCGCGCCGAATTCGCCGAGGCAGCGGGCGAAGCACAACAGCGCGCCCGCTCCGATCCCGACACGGATCATGGGCAAGGTCACATGCCAGAAAGTGGCCAATCGCCCGGCGCCGAGGGTGTGGGCCACCTCCTCGGCCTCGATGTCGCGGCTCCGCAACGCCGACTCGACGCTGATGACGAGAAAGGGCATGGCCACGACGAGCTGGGCGAGAACCACGGCGGCGAACGTGTAGGTCGGCGTCCACCCGAACCACGAATCGAGCAGCGAGCCGATCGGCGCCCGCCGGCCGAAGGCGGCCAGCAGCCCGGCGCCGACCACCACCGGCGGCAGCACCATCGGCACCAGGACCGCCAGGCGCACGGCGGTGCGCACCCGATCCGACCGAATGCCCCCGGCGAGGAGCGCCGCCAGGGGGACGCCAAGGACCGTCGCGATCACCGTCGCGAGCGATGCCGAAGCCAGCGACAGCACCAGGGCCGAGCGCGCCGACGACGACGTGAGCAGTCCCCACATTTGACCCCACGGTGCGGTCAGCACCAAGGCCGCCAGCGGCGCGAGAAGCACGGCGAGACCGAGGAGACCGACCGCGCTCACGGCGCGGGCCGGACGTGAGCTGTTCACGCCGGCCCGAATCCCGCCTCCCGGAAGATGCGCTGTCCGTCCGGTCCGGCGAGCAGCGCGACGAAAGAGGCACCCGCGTCGGTCAAGGCCGACGCCGGATACCGGTTCACCGGGGCATCCGGGATGGCGATGGTCTCCACCCGGTCGCCCGCCGACGCCGCGTCCGTGGCGTAGACGAGTGCGGCATCGGCTTCACCGCTGGTGACCGAGCCGAGCGCGGCGCGGACGTCGGTGGCGCGGCTGATCGGCTGCGGCGTGCCGCCGACCGCGGCGATCGCCTTCTCCGCCGCCGCTCCGCACGGCACCTCGCGCGCGCAGACCACCGCGCGATTACCCGGCACCGCGAAGAACCGCACGTCGGCGACCTTGCCGGGGTTACCGTTCGGCACGACGATGACCAGCCGGTTCGTCGCGACCACCTTCGGATCGCGGGCCACTCCCGCGTCGACGGCCTTCGTCATCGTGGCCTCGTCGGCGGTGACGAGAACGTCGCCTGTGGCGCCCGACTCGAGCTTCTGCACCAGGGCCGACGAAGCACCCGTGTCGACCTGGACCGACGCGCCCGGATTGGCCTGCTCGTACGCCGCCACCAGCGGCTTGAGTACATCCACCAGGGACGCCGCCGCCAGCACCCGAATCGTGGGCGAATCGTCGGAGCCGCATCCGGCCAGCGACGCCGCCATCACCGCGCCGACGGCGGCCGCCGCCAGTCGTTTCCTCATCGTTAGCCTCCTGCGAAGGGGGGAAGTAGGTCGACGACCGGACCGATCGCGGCCTCGTCGTCGCGGACCAGCTCGTCTCCGGTCAACACCGACGACTGTCTGGCCAAGGCCTCCACGTCGGCGCCGTGTCGTTGGCCGACGGCGGCGCGCAGCCCGCCGACGGTGGCGACGGCCAGATCGAGTTCCTCGCGGCGGCACCCGGTTCGGTCGGCCAGTGCGGCGAAGTAGGTCACCGTCACCGTTGCCGGAGCGCTAGCCACCGATGGCCCCCATCGTGCGCCGGGGGGCCACCACGTCCTCGACTCCGCTGTGCCCGGCGCGCTTGCGCCACGTCACCGCTCGCCACGCATCGGCGAGGTCGTCGTCGGAGCCGCCGGATCGCAGGATGGCGGCGAGGTCGATCTCGTCGTCGGAGAACAGGCAGGGCCGCACGCGCCCCTCCGCGGTGATCCGGGTCCGGTCGCAGCTGCCGCAGAAGGACCGTGTCATCGACGCGATGATCCCGACTCGATGCGGCCCGCCGTCGACGAGCCACTGTGCCGCCGGCGCGCTCGGGTCGTCCCGGCCGACGGGGGTGAGCGTCGTCGTCGTGCCCAACTCCTCGAGCAGATCGTCGGCGCTCACCAGCCGTTCCGGCGACCAGGCGCGCTCGGCGTCGAGGGGCATGGACTCGATGAACCGCAACTCCAGGCCCCGCTCGCAGCACCAGCGGAGCAGTTCGGGCGCTCTGCTCAGCGTCTCCGGCAGCAGCACCGCGTTCACTTTCACCGGTGCCAGTCCCGCCGCGACGGCCGCGTCGATGCCGGCGATGACATCGTCGAGCCGGTCCCGGCGGGTGACCTGCTCGAAGAGTTCCCGGTCGACGGTGTCGAGTGAGATGTTGACGCGCGTGAGTCCGGCGTGGGCGAGGCCGGCTGCCCGCCGCGCCAGGCCGATGCCGTTGGTGGTGAGCGCGATCGGCAACCGGGGATGGCGGGCCCGGATGCCGGCGACGATGAGTTCGAGATCGCCGCGCACGAGTGGTTCGCCTCCGGTGAGCCGGACCTCGTCGATGCCGAGTCGTCCGACCGCGACGTCGACCAGTCGGGTCACCTCGCCGGCCGAGAGCAGTTCGTCGCGCGGGATCAGCGGCAAGCCCTGCGCGGGCATGCAGTAGCGGCAGCGCAACGTGCATGCCTGCGACAACGAGATCCGCAGATCGCGTGCCCGGCGTCCCAGACCGTCAAACAGCATTGACGGCTGCGCGGGCGAGTCGAGCGCAGTCACACCGACGACGCTACGCCCAGATTGTTACGCGCATGTTCCGTTCACCCCGGTTGGCGCCGCATCCCTAAGCTAAGACCATGTCCCGTCGTCCCGTGGTCGAGCATCGGAGCGCGATCGCCGCCCTGCTGCGCCCGATCGCGGCGGTCGACCAGATCGATGTCGGTGACGCGTACGGGCTGGTCACGGCCCGGACCGCGACGGCCACGACCGCGCTGCCGGTGTTCGACAATTCGCAGATGGATGGCTTTGCCGTGCGCGCCGCGGACGTCGCCGAGGGGGTGGCCCTGCCGGTCGTGCAGCGGGTATTCGCCGGCTCGGCCGCAGATCCCCTGCCGCGCGGAACCGCCAGTGCGATCATGACCGGCGCACCCGTCCCACAGGGCGCGGACGCGGTGATTCCCGTGGAGGAATCGCACGAGGTCGCCGCCGGCGAAGGGTCCACCGTCACGTTCGACGCGCGGCCGTCGGTGGGCGCCTTCGTGCGCCGCGCCGGCTCGGACATCGCCGCGGGCGAGGTGATCGTGGAATCGGGGACGACGCTCGCGCCGCGCCACCTCGGGGCGCTGGCCGCCGCCGGCGTGGCGGCGGTCTCGGTGTGGCGGCGGCCCGACGTCGCGATCATCGTCACCGGTTCTGAGTTGGCTCCCCCGTCCGCCTCGCTGCGGCCCGGGCAGATCTACGAATCCAACTCGGTCGCCCTCGCCGCCCTCGCCGCCTCGCACGGCGCGAAGGTCGTGAGCGTCGCGGTCGTCGGCGACGGGCCCGGCGAGTTCCGGGAACGTCTCGACGAGGCCACGAGATCGGCCGATGTCGTCCTCACCTCCGGCGGTGTGTCCGCGGGCGAACGCGAGCCGGTGCGGGACTTGTTGGCCGATTCTTCCGCGGGTGCGACAGAATCCTGGTTCGGCGCCCTCGCCATGCAGCCGGGCGGTCCGCAGGGACTGTCGCGCTGGCAAGGGGTGCCGGTGATCAGCCTGCCGGGCAACCCGGTCAGCGTCCTGGTCTCTTTCGAGGTTCTGGTGCGTGACGCGCTGCGCGCCGTCGCCGGTCTGCCCGCCGTCGCCGGCGAACGCTGCCGCGTGGTCTCCCCCACGACCTCACCGCCGGGCAAGACTCAATTCCTGCGGGGGCGTCGCGCCGGCGGCGACGGCGTGCCGCGCGTCGAGATCGTCGGCGGCCCGGGCAGCCACCTCATCGCCACGGCCGCGCGGGCCGACGTTCTCGTCGAGGTCGACGCCGCCGTCACCGAACTCACTCCGGACATGGAGGTGCCGCTGTGGCCACTGACCCCCTAGATCCCCGGCTGTCGCATGTCGATGCCGCCGGAACCGCCCGGATGGTCGATGTTTCCGGCAAGCGGGTCACCCGCCGGGTCGCGCAGGCGCGCGGCGTGTTTCGTACGACACCGGAGGTCGTCGCCCTCATCGGTTCCGGCGGCCACCCCAAGGGCGACGTGCTGGCCGTGGCGCGCGTCGCCGCGATCATGGGCGCGAAACGGACCGCGGAGTTGATCCCGCTCTGCCATCCGCTGCCGCTGGATTCCGTCGACGTCGATTTCACCCTCGGCGATGACCACGTGAACATCACCGCGACCGCGATCACAACCGGCAAGACGGGCGTCGAGATGGAGGCGCTGACCGCTGTCAGCGTCGCCGGGCTGACACTGCACGACATGGTCAAAGCCGTCGATCCGGCGGCCACCGTCACCGACGTCGGGCTGCACAGCAAGACCGGCGGGAAAAGCGGTGAGTGGACCCGCGATCAGCCCGCGCGCACCGCCGCCCCCGGAACGGTCGACGTCTATCCGGGCAAACGGGCCCGCATCGTCGTGTCATCGACGCGGGCGGCATCGGGTGAACGCGCCGACGCCACCGGACCGATTCTGCTGGAATGGTTGACCGAGCGCGGATTTCAGGTCGCCGACCCCGAAATCGTGGCCGACGCTGACATCGGCCGCGCGCTCGCCGACGCCCTCGCCGATCATCCGTCGTTGCTGATCACCACCGGTGGAACCGGCCCCACATCCGACGATCACACGCCGGAGGCGACCGCGCCGCTGCTGACGACGGCATTACCCGGCATCGCCGAGGCGCTGCGCGAGACCGGCCGGGCGTCGACCCCCTATTCGTCGTTGAGCCGCGGTCTCGCCGGCTTCGCCGGCCGCACCCTCGTCGTGAATCTGCCCGGTTCTCGCGGCGGGGTGCGCGACGGGATATCGGTACTCGACCCGCTGATCACCCACCTGTTCCACCTCGCCGACGGCGGCGGTCATGACTGACACCCGGGGGGCGGGCGTGCCCGAACCGATCGTCGGCCGGCGGCTCGACCCCCGCGATTGCGAGGCAGCGGTCCGCACCGACTCCGACGGCGCGGTCGTCACATTCACCGGCACCGTCCGCGACCACCACGGCGGCCGCACCGTGACCTCGCTGCGCTACGAGGCGCACCCGCGCGCCGCGGAATTCCTCGAACAGGCCTGCCAGCGCCACCGAACTCGCGAGGTGCGCGTCGCGGCGCAACATCGCGTCGGGGAGCTGACGATCGGCGAGGTCGCCGTCGTCGTCGCGGTCAGCTCGGCTCATCGGCGCGAGGCGTTCGCCGTGTGCGCCGCGGTGATCGACGACGTCAAGTCGTCCGTCCCGATCTGGAAGTACGAGACCTACGCCGACGGCGACGCGGGCTGGCAAGAACCCGGGTGCTGACCGGCAGCAACGGGGACTTTGGTCCGGGATCTCGATTCGCCGCTTCGCCACTAGGTTGAAGGTACGAGCCGTAGGAGGTGGGTGCGCGTGAGCACATTCGGAGCCGGGTTGACCGTTGCCGCCGTGTTGGTCTGGCTGGGCATGGTCCTGGCGATCTCTTTCCTGGAGGCACCGCTCAAGTTCACCGCGCCAGGCGTGACGCTGGCGATCGGCCTGGGCATCGGGCGCAAGGTCTTCCGCGCGCTCAACAGCGTCGAGGCACTGCTGGGAGTCGTCGCCGCGGTGGGCGTCGTGCTGATGGCCACCTCCGACGTCGACTACTCGTCCGCGGTCTGGATCGGCGTGGCGATCGCGGTGGTGTGCCTGCTCGCGCAGGTGATCGGGGTGCGCCCGGCGTTGACGCGGCGGTCGAACGAGGTTCTCGCCGGTGACGGTACGACCGCCAAAGACCGGCGCAGCAACGCGCACTTCTACTACGTCGGTTTCGAACTCGTCAAGGTGATCGGCCTGATCGTCGCGGCCGTCGCCGTGTTGTGTCACGGCTGACCGGCGTCAGCCGCCCTTCGCCCTGGTGATGATCGCCGTGACCGGGCCGGGAATCAGCAGCAGGAGAAGCGGCAGACTGCCCAGCGACGGCCGGATCAGCGTGACGATCAGCGCGACCGCCAAGGCGATGAGCGTGCCGATGCCCGACCAGCCGGCCAGACTGCGGCGCACGGCATCGCTGTCGACGATGAGTTCCGGATGCCGCAGACCCTGCCGGGAGATTCCGATCAGGGAACAGATCGCCAAGCCGAGCACGACGATGTAGAAGGCGTCGGCCCAGTGCACCCGTTCGTTGGAGATCAAGGCCGTTGCCAGCGGCAGCAGCACGATCGACAAGAGCCACACGAAGTGGAGGTTGAACAGGGTGGCGTTGTAGCCGCGGAAGTTCTCCAGGATCTCGTGGTGGTTGCGCCACAGCACCCAGATCACGGCGAAACTGATGAAGAAGCCGAGCAGCGCATCGCTGTGCGCGTTCATCGCGTCGATCAGACTCCGCTCTTGGCGCAGGGTGCTGGCGAGGTCGGCCAACGGCAACACCAACAGCGTCATCGCGATGGCGACGACCGCGTCGGCGAAGGCGACCAGCCGCTTGAGCCCTTCGGGGGTACGGCGCTGTTCGGTTTCCGGCATGCGAGAAGCGTAGTTCCCGTGTCGGAAATTCGTTGATGCGCGAGAGACTGATCACGCTGATACATTGCGACGCATGCCTTACATGGGTCTGATCCTGCTGGCCGTCATGGTCTTGACGCTCATCGACGTGATCCGCACCGACGACGCCCGCGTGCGCGGATTGCCCAAGATCGCCTGGGTGATCCTCGTCGTCATCGTGCCGCTCGTCGGCGCGCTGGCCTGGATCGCCGTCGGCCGCCCCACCGCGGACGATGTGCCTCGACCCGACCCGCAGCGCGGAGCCTTTCCGGAGTACGAGCGACCCGGCCGCCACGTCGCGGCCGACCCCGAAGCGGACCGCGAGTTCCTGGAACAGGTACGTGCGCGCGCCGAGGAACAACGCCGCCGAGCCCGCGAGCAACGCGCCCAGGAGCAGGAGAAGAACGGCGAGGAATAGTCTCTGCCGCTCCTCGGCGATTGTGGGACGATCGGCTCATGCGGGTAGCAGCCTGGGAGCCGGCGGCCGAAACGCTCCCCGACCCTGATCCGCGGGGCCGGGCCGCCGAGCTGGCCCGATTCCTCGACGGTCGGCGCACCATCGCGCTGACCGGGGCCGGGCTGTCGACGCCGTCGGGGATCCCCGACTACCGAAGTCCCGGCGCACCGCCGCGCACGCCGATGACCATTCAGATGTTCCTCTCCTCCCCGGAGTATCGGCGTCACTACTGGGCGCGCAACCATCTCGGGTGGCGCCACATGGACGCCGCACGGCCGAATGCCGCGCATCACGCTCTCACCGCGATGGAAAGGTCCGGGCACATCGCGGGCATCATCACGCAGAACGTCGACATGCTGCACGTCAAAGCCGGTTCCCGCCGAATGCTCGACCTGCACGGTTCCTACGGTCGCGTCGTCTGCCTGGGTTGCGGTCGCCTTGTCTCCCGCTACGCGCTGCATGCCCGTCTGCAGGAGGCGAATCCCGGCTTCGCCGACCGCGTCGCCGGGCGCGGAGCGATCGAAGTGGCCCCCGACGCCGACGTGGTCCTGGAGGACACCGCCTCCTTCGTCCCGGTCGACTGCGAGCAATGCGGAGGCATCCTCAAGCCGGACATCGTCTACTTCGGCGAATCGGTGCGCAAGGACATCGTGGCGAGCGCCTACGCCATGATCGACGACGCCGACGCCCTGCTGGTCGCGGGCAGTTCGCTGACGGTGATGTCGGGACTGCGATTCGTCCGGCATGCCGCCAAGAACGGCAAACCCGTGGCCATCCTCAACCGCGGTGCGACCCGCGGCGACTCGCTGGCCGCGCTCAAGATCGACCAGCGCTGCGAGACCGTCCTTCCCGCCGTCGCCCAGATCCTGTAGCCGCGGGCGAGCGCCCGGCAGCCACCGACCGAAGCACCATAACAAATCGCTATGCGCACTGTTGCATAGCAACGAGGCGCACTGCTACTGTGCGGATATGGCGCTGGAGCACGCGATCATGGTTTCCCTGGCCGAACGGCCGGGTACCGGCTATGAGATCGCCCAGCAATTCGACCGATCGATCGGCCACTTCTGGTCGGCGACGCACCAGCAGGTCTATCGGACGTTGAAGCGCCTGCACACCGACGGACTCGTCGATTTCGAGCCCGTCGTGCAAGACGGCCGGCCGGACAAGAAGGTCTACCAACTGTCCGATGCCGGTCGCGAGAGTCTCGCGAAGTGGGTATCGACACCGACGCCGGTCACCCCGCTTCGCAACGAACTCGGGGTGAAAGTCCGGGGCGCCGAGCACGGCGACCTGGGGTCGATCATCCTCGAAGTCGAGCAGTACCGGGAGAAGAGTCGTCTCCTACTCGACCTCTACCGCGGCTTCGCCGAACAGGACTATCCCGACCCCGACTCGCTGTCCGGCCGCAAACTGCACCAGTACCTGGTGTTGCGGGGCGGCATCCGTGCCGCACAAAGCGCCGTCGAATGGTGCGACGAGGTCGTCGACGGCCTCACCCGCGAACAACGTCAACTCTCCGACGACGGAGCAGCCCAGCCCGGCACTCCCGCCCCCTGAATACCGAAACAGCCCCCCGACCACCGACTACCCAAGGATCACCGTGACTTCCCCTACCGCTCCGGTCACCCCGAACCCGCATTTCCCGCACCTGTTCACCCCGTTGCAGATCAACGGCCTCACGCTGCCCAACCGGATCGTGATGGGTTCGATGCACACCGGCCTCGAGGACCGCGTGTGGGACACCGACAAGTTGGCCGCCTACTACGCCGAGCGGGCCCGCGGCGGGGCCGGCCTGATCATCACCGGCGGCTTCGCGACATCGCGGGCCGGTCAGCTCGTCATCCTCGGCGGAAAGATGACCAACACGCTCGAAGTCGTCCGCCACCGCACGATCACCCGTGCCGTCCACGAGGCGGGCGGCCTGATCGCGATGCAGCTGATCCACGCCGGGCGCTACGGCTACAACCCGTTCAAAGTGGCCGCCGGCTCGGAGCCGTCGCCGATCCACCCGTTCAAGCATCTGAAGATGACCGACCGGATCATCTGGCACACCATCAAGACGTTCGGCCAGTCGGCCAAGCTCGCCGAACGCGCGGGGTACGACGCGATCGAACTCATGGGCGGCGAGGGCTACCTGATCAACCAGTTCCTGTGCCCGCACACCAATGACCGCACCGACAAGTGGGGCGGCTCGACGGAGAACCGGCAGCGCTTCCTCGTGGAGATCATCAAAGAGGTGCGCAAGCAGGTCTCGGCGGACTTCCCGGTCATCCTGCGCCAGTCGATCGCCGACTTCGTGAAGAACGGCCAGACCTGGGACGAGATCGCCTTGATGGCCCGTAAAGCCGAGGAGTTCGGCGTCGACGCCATCAACACCGACATCGGCTGGCACGAGGCAGGCGTACCGACCATCGTGACCTCGGTCCCGCGCGGGGCCTTCGTGAAGTTCACCGAGCGCCTGCGTGACGAAGTGTCGATTCCGCTCATCGCCTCCAACCGGATCAACACTCCCGAATTCGCCGAGGACATCCTCGAGCGCGGACGGGTCGACGCGGTCTCGATGGCGCGCCCGATGCTGGCGGACCCGGACCTGCCGAACAAAGCCCGCGACGGCCGGTCCGACGAGATCAACACCTGCATCGGCTGCAATCAGGCCTGCCTCGACCACGCATTCGTCGGCAAGAAGGTGTCCTGCCTGCTCAACCCGCGCGCCGGCCGCGAGACGACCCTCACTCTCGGCGCCACCCGTCGCGCCCGGCACGTCGCGGTGATCGGCGCCGGCCCCGCCGGGCTCGCCGCCGCGGTCTCGGCGGCTCAGCGCGGGCACCGCGTCGAGCTGTTCGAAGCGGGCGAATCCATCGGCGGTCAGTTCTCCATCGCGGCCCGTATCCCGGGCAAGGAGGAGTTCAACGAGACGATCCGCTACTACACCAGGCAACTGGAGATCAACAATGTCACCGTGCACCTGGGTAAGCGGGTGAGCGCCGAGGAGATCCTGGACGGCAGCGCCAGCGCCGCCAAGGGCGAGGCGGCGAAGTTCGACGACGTCGTCATCGCGACCGGCGTCGTCCCCCGGATCCCCGACATCCCCGGCATCGACCACCCGATGGTGATGTCGTACGCCGACGCGGTGCTCGGCCGCCGCGACATCGGCAAGCGCGTCGCCGTCATCGGAGCCGGCGGCATCGGCTTCGACGTGACCGAGTTCCTCACCGTCGACGAGTCGCCCACCCTCAACCTGAAGGAGTGGGAGCAGGAATGGGGCGTGTCCGAGGACCTGTCCATTCCCGGTTTCGTCACCAAACCGCGGCCGCTGCCTCCGGTGCGGGAGGTCTTCCTGGTGCAGCGCAAACCCGGACGTCAGGGCAAGACGCTCGGTAAGACGAGCGGCTGGGTGCACCGCGCCGCGGTCAAGATGAAGGGCGTCGAGCAGATCTCGGGCGCCACCTACGACTTGATCGACGACGAGGGCCTGCACATCACCGTGCACGACAAAGAGGGCAACGAGACCGGCAAGCGCGTGCTGGAGGTCGATAACGTGGTCGTGTGCGCGGGCCAGGAGTCCGTGCGCGATCTGGTCGATCCGCTCACCGTCGCGGGGATCACCACGCACGTCATCGGCGGGGCCGACCTGGCCTCCGAGCTCGACGCCAAGCGGGCCATCCGCCAGGGCACCGAGGTCGCGGCATCCCTGCCCTGATCGGGTGGTCCCTGCCCTGACTACCATCGGGGTATGGGTATTCCAGAGCCGTCGCCGCAAGCCCGCGCCGTCGTCACCGGCGCGTCGTCGGGCATCGGCATGGCGCTCGCGCGGGAATTGGCGGCACGCGGGCACGGCCTGATCGTCGTCGCCCGCCGCGGCGACGTCCTCGAGGAGCTGGCCTCCGAGTTGCGCGAACGCCACCGCGTGGCCGTCGAGGTCCGGGCGATCGATCTGTCCGATCCGACGGCGGTGACCGTGCTGTGCGGCGAACTCGCCGGGCGCGAGATCTCGATTCTCGCCAACAACGCCGGGGTGGCGACCTTCGGCCCGCTGGTCGAACTCGATTCCGACTACGAGCGGGCACAGGTACGGCTGAACGTGAACGCGGTGCACGACCTGACGCTGGCGGTACTTCCCCAGATGGTCCGGCGGGGTGCGGGCGGCATCCTGATGGTCGGCTCCGCCGCGGGCAACATGCCCATTCCCAACAACGCCACCTACGCGGCGAGCAAGGCCTTCGTCAACACGTTCAGCGAGTCGGTGCGAGGAGAGGTCGCCGACGCCGGCGTCCACGTCACGCTGCTCGCGCCGGGGCCGGTAAGGGCCGAGACACCCAGCGACGACGAGGCCAGCAACATCGACGCGAACGTGCCCGGGTTCCTGTGGCACGACACCACCAAGGTGGCGAAGATGAGCCTGGACGCGTTGGGCCGCAACAAGATGCGAGTCGTGCCCGGCGTGCTGTCGAAGGCGATGTCGGTGGCCGGCGGCTACTCGCCGCGAAAGATCACGGCTCCCATCGTCGGCAGCTTCTACCGCAAGCTCGGCGAGTAGCGACGGACTAGGGTTGACCGCGTGCAAGACAAACTGGTGTGGATCGACTGTGAGATGACCGGCCTGGACACCGCGTCCGACAAGCTGATCGAGATCGCGGCACTCGTGACCGACGGCGACCTCAACATCCTCGGCGACGGCGTCGACATCGTGATCCACGCCGACGACGAGGCGCTGGCGAACATGCCCGACGTGGTCACCAAGATGCATGCGGCGTCGGGGCTCACGGAGGAGGTCCGCGCATCGACGGTGACGCTCGCCGACGCCGAGGAACAGGTCCTCGCCTACATCCGAAAGCACGTCACCTCCCCCGGCCAGGTGCCGCTGGCCGGCAATTCGATCGCGACCGACCGCGCCTTCCTGGCGCGCGATATGCCGAAGCTGAACGACTATCTGCACTACCGGATGGTCGACGTCAGCTCGATCAAGGAGCTGTGCCGCCGGTGGTATCCGAAGATCTACTTCGGTCAGCCGGCTAAAGGCCTTTCCCATCGGGCGTTGTCGGACATCCGCGAGTCCATCCAGGAGCTGCGCTACTACCGCGCCGCCGCCTTCATTCCCCAGCCCGGTCCCGACACCGACGAGCTGACCGCCATCGTCGACGGCCTCGATTCGGCGTAAACAGCTCTCACCTGCACGAACACGCCGGGTGCTAACCGATTGGTTTTCGTGCAGGTTCACCGGCTAAAGTAGGTGCCTGGCGTTGAACGATGGCGATCCCGTCGGTCAGCGCCGATGGTGGCTGTAGTTCAGTTGGTAGAGCACCAGGTTGTGATCCTGGATGTCGCGGGTTCGAGCCCCGTCAGCCACCCCTAGGTCGGCCCCAGCATCCCAATGCTGGGGCCGAACCATTTCTACGCCTACCTCAGGCCTCGTACGCCGCTCTCGCGACGATCGAACTCTGTCACCGTCGAACTCCAGAACGACTGAGCCCCGGCGACGTAACCGAAGTCAGAGGTCCACCGGGGCTTTCTGTCAGTCAGTCTAGCGATACTGGACAGGCCATGCCAGCCACAGTCGACGATCGCCCCACCGATGAGTGGGTGACGCGCTGGCTGAGCGAGCCGAGGTTGGCCGTCTACTTGACCACTGCACAGGGCGACCGTGCCTGCGCGCTCGAACTATACGAGTGGAACGCCCGGCTCAGCGCCGGTTTCGCGCACGACCTTGCCCACCTGGAAGTCGGTCTGCGCAACGCCTATGACCGCGTGCTGGCAACGCATCTCACCTTGCCGAGACACTGGACCGCCTGCGGCAACCAAGTCTTCGCGCCCGTGATGCGCACCCGCAGACGCGGACGTCACGGCAAGGTCAGCGTCGACATCAACGCCAAACCCCGAGCCGCACTGGACCGCGCGATCCGGGAAGCCGGCGGGCCCAACGCGCTGCCCGGCAAGGTCATCGCGCAACTCACTTTCGGCTTTTGGCGCTACCTCACGTCCGCCGCCCATGAGACCACCCTCTGGCGCCCCGCTCTGCACCACGCCTTCCCACCCGGCACGGCGCGTCCCGAAGTCGACACCCGTATAGGGCGACTCCACGCCCTGCGCAACCGAGTCGCCCACCACGAGCCTCTCCTCGCGCTGAACACGAGCAGTCTGCACCACGACCTTCTCCACGTCGCGGCCCTGCTCGACAATCAACTCGGAGACCATATCTCGGCCAGCTCCGCCGTTCCGACGCTGCTCACTCAGCGCCCGCGAAGGTAACCAGAAGGCGTCACGGGGCCTCGCTGTCTTTGGGACGCTCCTGTTTCCTGTGCAGTTGTTGTGGATCCGGGCCGTACGCCGCTTTCGCGGTGTCGCCCACCGCGCGCACGTGATTTCATATACTTAATCACCCAACCGCTAGGAGTTGCGCCGTGAACAACCCGGTCTCCACGATGCCGCGCGATTCCGTCGCCCGCTGCCCTGCCGAGTGGCCCGGGCGGCGCCGTACGCCGCACAAGCCGCGCTGCGCGTTGCCCGTCGGCCACGACGGGCAGCACCGCGCCGAGTCCCGTGCCGACGACAACACCAACGACATGTACGTGTGGTAGCCGCATAGGCTCCCACCTGTGAATCTCGACGGCCGCCGAATCCTTGTCACCGGTGCGTCGAGCGGAATCGGCCGCGCACTGGCCGTCGAACTCGCGAACCGGGGAGCGCGTCTGGCCGTCGCAGCACGCAGCACCGACAAGCTCGAAGAATTGGCCGCGCAGATCCATGCCGAGGTCTACCCCGTGGATCTTTCCGTACGCGGAGCCGCGGCCGAGCTGGCCGAGCGCGTCGGGCCCGTCGACGTTCTCGTCAACAATGCCGGCGCCGGACTCGCAGCTCCGGTGGCCACGGTCGGTGACGACGAAAACGCCCGCGCCGCACTGGAACTCAACTACTGGAGCCCACTGGCTCTCGTCGCGGCACTGCGGCCCCAGGCGATCGTCAACGTCACCTCGCTGGCGTCCGTAACCCCGTGGCCGCTGTCCGGTGGCTACGCGGCGGCCAAAGCCGCACTGTCCGTCGCGACCGAAACGCTGCGCATGGAGCTGCCGGACACCCTGGTGATCGAGGTGATCCCCGGGCCGGTCGACACCCCCGTTCAAGCAGAGATCCGCTTGATCCCCGGAAGCGCGCGCGTCCTCGACCGGCTCCCGATGGGTGGCGCTGAGGTGCTCGCCCGCCGGATCGCCAAGGCATTGGAACGCGATCGGACACGCGTGGTGTTCCCGCGCATCTACTACCCCGCTCTCGCGCTGCCGACGGTCGGCCGCCGACTGCTGCGCTGGCTGGCCCGCAATGTCCGGACCGGCGATACCGTGCTGCGCACCGGATCCCAGGGCGACGACCGCGCTCGCGCCGCCCGGGAGTCGTGGCGGCCTCGCCGAGCCGTCGACAACGACTAGTCGGACGAATCTCGGCTCGCTGTCGATATCGGCCGCCGCCATCCGTCACCATGGTGTCGGGCCGATCGGCTCGGCGACGTCAGCACTGCCACACAGGAGGAATCATGAAGTACGCACTGCTTCTCATGGGACACGTCAACGACCCGGCCTGCGGCGAGGACGGCGGGGCCACCCCCGAAGAGTTCTTCGCCTTCGACAAGGAGATCACCGACGCCGGTGTCGTGGTCAGCTCGTTCGCCCTTGAAGACCCCGACCAGGGGGCCGTCGTCGCCAGTGACGAGAAGGGCGAACGCGTCGTCTCGTCGGGCCCTTACGCCGAAGTACGCGAGTTCGTCGGCGGCGCCTACATCATCGAGGTCGCGACGATCGACGAGGCGATCGAATGGGCACGACGCAGTCCTGCCTCGGCTCCCGGCGGCCACGTCGAGATCCGCCCGCTCGCCCCGTACTGAGCCGTGACCGCGCACGACGGGGAAATCGCTGCCCGGCGCGCCGTGGCGGACATGGACCGCGACTCCAGGTCGCGGCTCCTGGCCACCTTGGCGCGCCGGTTCGGCGATCTCGACCTGGCCGAGGACACCCTGCAGGAGGCGATCGCCCAGGCGCTGGTCACCTGGCCGAGGACGGGCGTGCCCTCGTCGCCGGAGGCATGGTTGACCACCACCGCGAAACGCAAGGCGCTCGACGTGCTGCGTCGCGAGAGCGTCCTGGCGCAAAAGCTGGCGCGCCTGCACGTCGATTCCGACCGGTCGCCGTTGCCCGCCGGCTTCACCGACCCCGCAGAGCAGGCGGAACCCCCGACGATCCCCGACGAGCGGCTCGGCCTGTTCTTCGCCTGCACCCACCCGGTGCTGAAAGCCGAGGACCGGGTCGCGCTCACTCTCCGGTTCGTTGCCGGCCTGACCACGGCAGAGGTCGCACACGCGCTCCTGCTGCCGGTGACCACCGCGCAGCAGCGCATCGTGCGCGCCAAGAAGCGCATCCGCACCCTCGGGGTCCCGTTCGACGCCCCCGGGCCCGACGACCTGCCCACGCGTTTGCCGGGCGTGCTGCGCGTCGTCTACCTGCTGTACGCCGAGGGGTACGCACGCTCGGCCGGAACCGATCACATCCGCGACGACCTCACCGCCGAGGCGATCCGTCTGGCACGGCTGCTCGCGGCGCTGCTCCCGGGCGCCGAGACCACCGGACTCCTCGCCTTGCTGATACTCACGCAGGCACGGCGGCCGGCCCGCGTCGACGGCACGGGCTCACCCATTCCGCTGGCGCAGCAGGACCGCGCCTTGTGGGACTCCGGTCTCGTCGCCGAGGGAACCTCGCTGGCCGAGCGAGCCGCCGGATCACCCGATGCGGGCACGTACACGATCCAAGCCGCGATCGCCGCCGTGCACGCCGAAGCCCCCTGCGCCGACGAAACGGACTGGGAACAGATCGCGGTGCTCTACGGAATGCTCGAGTCTCGCGAACCCGGACCGGTCGTCAGCCTCGGCCGTGCGGTCGCGCACGGCCGGGCCACGGGGCCGGCCGAAGGATTGCGCCTTCTCGACGCCCTGGCCGACGACCCCGCGCTCGCACAGTTCAGGCCCTATCACGTCGCCCGCGCGCTCACCCTGGTGGAACTCGGCGACGACGATGCGGCCGCCGCCGCGTACCGTCGGGCGCTCGAACTGCCGGGGAACGAGGCCGAAGACGACTACTTGGCGGCCGCGCTCGCCGGTTGCGAATCCTCGATCTCGACGAGCGGGTAGACCCCGTTCTCGTCGTGCACCTCGGTGCCGACGACCGGCGGGTTGAAGACGCACAGCATGCGCAGCTGCGTCGATGCGGCGACGGTATGCCGTTCGTTGCCGTCGAGCAGATACATCGTCCCCGGTGAGAGCACGTGCACCTCGCCGGTCTCCCGGTTGGTGAGCAGCCCCTCCCCTTCGACGAGCCACACGGCCTCCACATGGTTGGCGTAGTGGAACTCGTTGACCGTGCCGGCCTCGATCGTCGTCTCGTGGAACGAGAAGCCGACGCCGTCGCCGGCGAGAACGATGCGTTTGGAGCGCCAGTTGCCCTTCGGATCGGCGACGTCGCGCTCGGTCCCGGTGATCTCCTTGGTCGAGCGGACGATCATCCGACGACCTCCTCGACTGCCTGCGCGAGGATAGCCAGACCGACCTCGAGATCCTCGGTCTTGATGGTCAACGGCGGCAGCAGCTTGACGACCTCGTCGGCCGGTCCGGAGGTCTCCGCCAGCAGACCCGCGTCGAAGGCGGCGGCGCAGACCTTGGCGGCGTCGGGCGCGTTCTCGAATACGAGTCCCCGCACCATGCCGCGGCCGCGGTGCGACAAGCCCTCGTGCTTCTCGCAGAGTTCGGTGAACGCGGTGGCGATGCGATCACCCTTGGCGATGACGTCGCGCTCGAGTTGGTCGTCGGACCAGTACTCGCGCAGTGCGGCCGTCGCGGTGACGAATGCCGGGTTGTTGCCGCGGAAGGTGCCGTTGTGTTCGCCGGGTCCCCAGACGTCGAGGTCTGGGCGGATCAGCGTCAGCGCGAGCGGCATGCCGTAGCCGCCGATCGACTTCGACAGCGTCACGATGTCGGGCACGATGCCGGCCTCCTCGAACGAGAAGAAGGAGCCGGTGCGGCCACAGCCCATCTGGACGTCGTCGACGATCAGCAGGATTTCGCGGCGGCGGCACAGCTCGGCCAGCGCACGCAGCCATTCCGCTCGGGCCACGTTGACGCCGCCTTCGCCCTGCACGGTCTCGACGACCACGGCTGCGGGACGATTCAGGCCGCTCCCCGAGTCGTCGAGCACGCGTTCGAACCAGTGGAAGTCCTCGACGACGCCGCCGAAGTAGTTGTCGAACGGCATGGGCGTCGCGTGGACGAGCGGGATGCCGGCACCGGCGCGCTTCATCGAGTTGCCGGTCACCGAAAGCGAACCCAGCGTCATGCCGTGGAAGGCATTAGTGAAGCTGATGATCGACTCGCGGCCGGTCACCTTGCGGGCCAGCTTGAGTGCCGACTCGACCGAGTTGGTGCCGGTCGGGCCGGGGAACTGCACCTTGTAGTCCAGGTTGCGCGGCTCCAGGATCAGGTCGTGGAAGGTACGGAGGAACTCCCCCTTGGCCTCGGTGTACATGTCGAGGCTGTGGGTGATTCCGTCCTGGGCCAGGTACTCCATCAACGGCCCCTTGAGAGCAGGGTTGTTGTGGCCGTAGTTGAGCGCACCCGCCCCGGCGAAGAAGTCGAGATAGCGCTTGCCGTCGACGTCGGTGAGCCACGCGCCTTTCGCGCGGCTGAACACCGTCGGCCAGTTACGGCAGTAGCTGCGCACCTCGGACTCGTGGGAGGTGAAGACCGCATCGGTCACAGGCTGCGATAGGAGTTGCATCGAATTTCCTCACTTCGGTTTCGTATCACTGTTGGTTTCGTGGTTGCTGATCGTGCTCATGGATTACCGGGCTGATTCCTGTCTAGATCCGGGCGCGTTGAGAGGCGCCGGTCAGGGAGCGAGGATGTAGAGATCCTCGTCTTCGTGGCCGTCGCCGAGATCCGCCGCGGCGAACAGCGGACGGCGCGAAAGACTCAGTCCGCGTTGTTGAGCGACAGAGGCGAACAATCGCTGCGATGCCTCGTTGTCGGGGCTGATGGTCGTGTGCATCGCACGCACGCCGGCGTCGGCGAACACATCGAACAGATGGTGGAGCATCCGCGCAGCGATCCCCTGCCCGCGGAACTTCGCGTCGACCCCGACCTGCCACACCATCAGCACCGACGGGTCGTCGGGCCGCTGGTAGCCGGTGACGAAGCCGGCGAGTTCGCCGTCGTCGGTCTCCGCAACGACCGATGTCGTCGCGAAGTCGTGGCACCAGAGCACGTAGGCGTAGACGGAGTTGGTGTCGAGAACACCGGTCTCCGCGGCCAGGCGGTGAATCCGGGAACCATCGGCTACCCGCGGTTGCCTCAGGCCAACCGGGTTGGTCGTATTCGTGGTCGCGCTTGTCTTGGACAGCCTCATACCTGGCATCGACCGTAACCACGGGCCGGGACCAAAGTCATCCCGGGCTCGAAATCGGTCATCGGAATTCCATGCTTGTCACTGCTCAGCCAGGTGTTGTGATGTGCGTCACATTACCTCCGAGTCGCGGAGCCCTGAGCAGGGTTTTCTTGAAGGTTCAACTAATGAGCGGCGATGCCGCCGGTACGAGTGAGCCGCGCAACGATCGTCAACATAGGTTGACGAATATCGACACTGCGGGCATGCTGACACTATGCGAACAGCGGTGGACAGCGACGACGACGAGACCCCGATCGAGGGCCTCCTGAGAGTGGCCGCCATGCGTCAAGAAGCGACCAGGGCCGAAGAGGTGGCCGTCCGCCGAGCGCGCCTGGCCGGCCTGTCCTGGTCCGAGATCGGAACCCTACTCGGCGTGTCCAAACAGGCGATGCACAAGAAGTACCGGAAGGTCGGTTAGTCGAAACCGGCCCGACGGTCAGCTGCCGAACGGGTTGGGATCGGGCCTCGGCCTGGCCCTCGGCGCATCGCCGGTGATGTTGCAGATCAAGTTGTTGTGGTAGGCCGTCTTGTCCGGGTTCTCCCAGATGTAGTACCCGGGAGCACCGTCCTGATTCGTGCACGGCGCACCCACCCGGGGCTCCGCTGCCGCGACACCCGCGCCCAACGCCCCCATCCCGATTGCTGCCGACGCGGCCAACGCGGCAACCGCCGCCGTCTTGCGCCCGATGTTCGTCGTCATGTCATGTTCTCCGATCGTCGTCTCAGCGCTTCGGCACGCAGTGGAAGTGGTGGCGCCCGTTCTTGCTGTGCTGGTACTTGTAGACACCGGGCTTGCCGTCCTTGAGGACGCACCCATGGCCGCCCGGATCGTCGTCATGCCAGCCTCCCGCCGATGCGGCACCGCCGCCCAGCGCGATCGCCAAGGCCGCCAACGGTGCACACACCAGCGCCTTCCGAGTAATCGACATCGTCGTCTCCTCTTTCCTGATCAGCCGTCGCGCCCGGCACGGAGCCCGACGCATTGGGGGGGGTCGTCTCAACGGTCAGTGTAGGTAGTATTGACGCGCGTCAATTATATTAATTCGCGAAACCATTCACGGTCGGGCACCGCCGCCTACGCCACGAGGTTCAGTACACGCGGGCCCGCATGAGGTTCACGTTGTAGGTGGACCACTGGCTCAGGGTGAAGTAGAGGTCGTTGCCCGTCGACCACGGATGGATGAATCCGCCGTAAAGTTGCGTCCGCTGCCCCGAATTGACCAGTTGGACGGGTGCGGACCAGGCGCCCTGCGGCTTGCGCGCGGTGCGCATCACGATCGCGCCGGCAACCGTGTCGAGATAGGTCATCTCCCAGCGCTCCGCATCGGCGTTGTAGCGCACGGACAGTTCGCCGGTCGGACCGCCGAAGAGGACAGATGCGGCGTTCGGGTCGCGCGAGGGAATCCACCGTCCGTCCCGCCAGTACTGGTAGGCGGTGCGATTGAGCACGTCGTCCTTGCGGACGCGGGCCAGACCGACCGAGCCGAGACGCGAGTTGGGCGTGCCGAACATATAGACGTAGTCGCCCTGCGGCACCATCGACGAGACCTGGAACTGCGAGACGCCGAAGACGTTGTCCCACCGCAGATGCGGGTCGCGGGTCCAGGTCGAGCCCTCGTCGTCGGAGTAGGCGAGGCCGCCGTAATTCGTCAACCAGGTGCCGGGGATGTTCCCCCACGTCCGCACCGACATGTAGGTCATGTACTGACGGTCGCCCAGCGCGAAGCCGGAGGTCGGGATCGTCGTCATCTCGTAGTAGTTGATGTGTCGCGAGTCGACGACCTGGACCGCGTGACAACGACTGTCCTGCACCATCGTGTCGATCGACATGCCGTCGGACAGCTTCTTGTCCGAGCTGAACCCGACGATGTTGCTGCGCCAATCACCGCCGTTGGCCCCCGGCGGCTTGAAGCCCTTGCCGAAGGTGTCCCCGAAGGCGATCGCGATCTTTCCCGGCTTGGACTCCCACATGATGCCGAGGTCGGTACCCATGACCTGCCAGCGCTTGTCCGTCCGGCTCGTCGAGCCCTTACCGGTCAGCGTCGACACCCATCGCACCGACCTGACCCGCGGCGGTCGTGGCGCCGCCGCGAGCGGAGCGACGTCCCAGCCGGGATTCACCTTGGCGGGCGGCGGCGGAATCTTGGGCGGGTTGGGATTCGGCACCGCGTAGGGAATGTTGATCGGCTTCGGCCGGAAGGTGATCTTCGGGAACGCCAGGCTCAGACTGCCCAGCGAACCGGTGCCGCCCGACGGCTTGGGTTTACGGGGATCGGTGATGTCCGGGCACGGATCGACGCAGCGCTTCTTCTTCTCCGGCGGCTGCTGCGACGGGATCCGGACCGGTTTCTTGCGCGGAGCCGGCTCGGGAACCGGAAGCAATCGTGGATACGGCAGGTCGAACCTGATCTCCTCGGGCAGCTTCGGCAGCAGATCCTCGGGTCCGACCGGGCGCGGCTTGGGCTTGGGCGGCAGATCGTTGACACAGCCGGAACTCGGCAGCGCTCGGGCGGCCTGCGCCTCGGCCACGGGTCCGGCACCGGCCGCAGACACGGCAGCCGCCACCGCGAGCAGGAGCGCGCGGTGACGGCTGTTACCCATGGGGTAAGAGAATACAGTGCGCTACAGCGAGCGCGCGATGATCTCTTTCATGATCTCGTTGGTGCCCGCATAGATCTTCTGCACGCGGTTGTCGGCCCACATGCGGGCGATCGGGTATTCGTTCATGTAGCCGTAGCCGCCGAACAACTGCAGGCACTCGTCCGCGACCACCATCGCGCGATCGCTGGTCCACCACTTCGCCATGGCGACCGTCGGGATATCCAGTTCACCCTTGATGTGCTTGACGACGCAGTCGTCGACGAAGACGCGGCTGATCCGCGTCTCGGTGGCGCACTCGGCGAGCTTGAACTTCGTGTTCTGGAACCCGAACACCGGGCGGCCGAACGCTTCGCGCTCCTTGGTGTAGGCGATCGTCTGCTCGACCGCCGCCTCCATGCCGGCCACCGAGGTCACCGCGATGATCAGACGCTCCTGCGGCAGCTGCTGCATCAGCTGGATGAAGCCCTGGCCCTCTTCGGTGCCGAGCAGGTTCGACTGCGGCACGCGGACGCCGTCGAAGAACAGTTCCGACGTGTCCTGGCCGCGCTGGCCGATCTTGTCCAGGACGCGGCCGCGGCGGAAGCCTTCCCGATCGGCCTCGACGAGGATCAGCGAGATGCCTTTGGCGCCTTCGTTCGGGTCGGTCTTCGCGACCACGATGATCAGGTCGGCCTGCTGACCATTGGTGATGAAGGTCTTCGAGCCGTCGATGACGTAATCGTCGCCGTCCTTGATCGCCTTCGACTTGACGCTCTGCAGATCCGAGCCGGTGCCCGGCTCGGTCATCGCGATGGCGCCGACGACCTCGCCGGTCGCCATCTTCGGCAACCACTTCGTCTTCTGCTCTTCAGAACCGTAGGCGAGCAGGTAGTGCGCGACGATGCCGTTGTGCAGGCTGACGCCCCACGACGAGTCGGCAATGCGGGCCTGCTCCTCCATGAGCACGGCCTCGTGAGCGAAAGTGCCACCGCCGCCGCCGTATTCCTCCGGGATCGACATGCACAGCAGGCCGACCTCGCCTGCCTTGTTCCAGAGGTCGCGGTCAACGTGGTGCTGCTCGCGGAACTTGTCGCCGTTGGGCGCGATCTCCTTCTCGCAGAAGGCTCGTGCCATCTCGCGCAGGGCGCGCAGTTCGTCGTTGGACCAGGGTGAGGAATCAGTCATGCGGGCGATCGTAACATCGCCCGATGGCACGTTAGGCGTTGCCCTTCTTCCACCGCTCCCACGGGATGTTCCAGTCGCCGAGACCGTCGGTTCCGGGCAGGCGCGGGCCCAGGGTGTTCTTCACTGTGACCGGGTCGCCGCGCAGGGTGTTGTTCATAACCCACTGCGCGTTCTCGTGGCTCAGGTTGAGGCAGCCGTGACTCACGTTGGTGTTGCCCTGAGCCCACAGCGACCACGGTGCGGCGTGGAAGTAGATGCCGCTGTAGGACATCTGCGTGGCGTAGTCCACCGGGGTGCGGTAGCCGTCGGCAGAGTTGATCGGCACACCGTAGGTCGAGGAGTCCATGACCAGGTGGGCGTGCTTGTCGCCGATGAGGTAGACGCCCGGGTTGGTCGGCGTCGCGTCCTTGCCGAACGCCACCGGCATCTTGCGGACGACCTTGCCGTCGCGCTCGAAGACGACCGTCTTCGTCCGGTCGTCGGCGGTGATGATCATCTGCCGCCCGATGCGGAAGTTCGACTTCACGTTCTTCTGGCCGTACACACCGTCGCCGAG
The DNA here is from genome assembly GCF_000241265.1 of Gordonia araii NBRC 100433. GTDB lineage: Bacteria > Actinomycetota > Actinomycetes > Mycobacteriales > Mycobacteriaceae > Gordonia > Gordonia araii. The sequence goes on along the minus strand of NZ_BAEE01000043.1, from coordinate 28,272 downwards.
GTCGAGGCCGAACACGTTGACCTCGACGGACACCTTCGTGCCCGACTTCCAGAACTCGGCCGGACGCCACCGCAGATCCTGCGGGCTGATCCAGTAGAAGGCGCCTTCGACCGGCGGATCGGTCTTGATCGTGATCGCGTCCTGGACCGCTTTGCGGTTCTTGATCGGCTCGTCGAACTTCACCGAGATCGGCTGTCCGACGCCGACGACCTCGCCGTTGCGCGGAACCAGGTAGGGCATGGTGAAGTTCGCGGGAGAACTGGTCGTGAACGACCGCTGGATGTCCGAGGTGCCGCCAACGCCCTTCGCCTGAGCCGTCAGCGTGTAGCGGCTGGCGAAGTCCATCGGGGCACTGTTGGTCCAGCTCGCCCCGTCGGACGAGATCTCGCCCGGGATGATCTTTCCGCCGCTGGCGACCTTGACGTTGGTCAGCGAGCCCTGCTCGACGGTCACCTTGACCGGTGAACCGGGCTGCACGCCAATGGCGTTCTCCTTCAGCGCGGCGCCGCCGTCGGTAATGGTCAGCTCGGGGGCAGCCATGTCCGAGAAGCGCGACGAGTCGCTGATCGCGTCCGGGTAGGTCGGCGCCTTGGTGCACGAACTCAACAGGCCGACGAGCGCGATCAGCGCCGCCAAGACGACGAGCGGCAAACGACGATTCCGGGCGTGGCCACGGGGGTTACCCATTGGTTCTCCAACCATCAAGAGCGAACGATCCGAAGCGCTCGCGGATCGAACCAGGCACGGACACCGGCGACGCGAGCGAATTCGTGTCCATTGTAGGCGAGCATCGGCGTCGCGCCACATTCGGCTGGGCGCGCGCGTCGAGGGCGTGCGTCAGAGATGTACGCAGGGCTATACGCAGGCACGCTGATCTCGCGCCACGACCAGTCGCTACCGCCGAGGAAGTTTGCGGCGCGCCTGCATCCCGAGGGCGGGCACGGAGTCCGCCAGGTCATCCCGAGAGTCCGCGTAGCCTTCGAGCGCGCGGTAGGACGCCCACGCTTGGCGAGGTGACGGAACCCGGGGGATCCATGCCAGCTCCCAGTGGATTCCATTGATCGGATCGTCGAAGAACACGGCGTAGTAGCCGGGCCAGTACTGCGGGTATGCCTTCGGCTCGTCGGTGACTGTCGTTCCACGGGCGAGCAGGAAGTCTCGATAGAACCGATCCACCTCGCGCCTATTGCGCGCCCACAGCGCGATGTGGTTGATCCCGACCGCCTGATCACTGTGTTTGAGCCGCTCGCCGGACGCTGCCGGCTGGATCCCGATGTAGCTGTGTGGGCTGACGTGGTTCCTGGTCATGTAGTAAGTCGACTCGTACTCCATGTTGAGCGAGGAGAAGCTGCTGTACCCGAGCCATCCGAACATGGCGTCGTAGAAATCCAGTGAGTCCTCGTAATCAAGAACCGCGAACTCGACATGATTGACTCCTCGCCATCGCATTGGCGACCTCCCTGATGTCAGCTGATGACAACGGTAGTTGCCGAGAAGTCCCGCTAGCCTCTGGACGCGTCCAAAGCCGGACGTTGGAAGGTCGACAAAGAGGTCTCCGGGAAACGGCGAAGGCCCCTGATTTGCGTTACCGCAGATCAGGGGCCTTTCTTGTGCGCCATCAGGGACTCGAACCCCGAACCCGCTGATTAAGAGTCAGCTGCTCTGCCAATTGAGCTAATGGCGCTCGCGAATGCGACCCCAAGACATTATCACCGTCGGCGGCGCGCACGAAATCCGCTGGTGGCTACAGGTTCTGGCCGGTCGGGGACGCGGGTCAGCGACGGCGGCGCAGCTTGCGCAACACGATCAACACGGCCAGCACCGCGACACCGGTCAACGAGATCTGGACGGCTGGCGTGCTGACCACGGCGACGGCTCGCTCCTTGGCGTCCTCGGCGATCCGCTGCGGGTTGGCCCGGTCGGCGAGCTGGTCGAGAGTGGCCGCGAGGTTCTCCCGCGCCTGCGCGATCTCCTGCTCGATGCGCTCGGTGTCGTTCGCCACTGGTGAACTCCTTTTCAAGGTCGTGTTCGAAGCTTCGAGCCTACTCTGGTCACTCTCGCGAATGGACTAGCCTGATGGCCATGCCTGACAATCAGCGACTCTCCGTCGGCGACACCGCGCCGGCGTTCACGCTCCCTGACTCGACCGGAAAGCCGGTGTCCCTCTCCGACTACGCCGGACGTCGGGTGGTGGTGTACTTCTACCCGGCGGCGATGACCCCGGGTTGCACGAAGCAGGCATGTGATTTCCGGGACAACCTGTCCGAGCTGCAGGACGCGGGCCTCGACGTCGTCGGCATCTCGCCCGACAAGCCCGAGAAGCTCGCGAAGTTCGCCGAGGCAGACGGACTGACCTTCCCGCTGCTGTCCGACCCCGACAAGAAGGTGCTCGCCGAGTGGGGTGCCTTCGGCGAGAAGAAGCTCTACGGCAAGACGGTGACCGGCGTCATCCGCTCGACCTTCGTCGTCGACCCCGATGGGCGAATTTCATTGGCGCAGTACAACGTTCGGGCCACGGGGCACGTGGCCAAGCTGCGCCGCGACCTCAAGGTCTAGGACGGCCTACCCGATGGGCGACCCGTCGACGACGCGCCCGCTGGTTCCCCGGCGCCGGCCCACGCAGGAGCGCAGCCGGCGCAAATTCGAGACGATGCTCGCCGTCGCTCGCGAACTACTCATCGATGTCGGTTTCGAGTCGATGACCTGCGAGGAGATCGCTGCTCGCTCCGACGTACCGATCGGCACGCTCTACCAGTTCTTCGCCAACAAGTATGTGATCGTCTGCGAACTCGACCGGCAGGACACCGTGGCCGTGCAGGCCGAGCTGGCCGAACTCGGATCGGCCATCCCGTCGCTGGACTGGGTGAACCTGCTGGACCGCTTCCTCGACCACCTCGCCGCGCTTTGGCAGCACGATCCGTCGCGACGAGCCGTCTGGCTGGCGGTCCAGTCGACGCCCGCCACACGCGCCACCGCGGCCCTCAACGAGCAGGCCCTGGCCGAGCAGGTCGAGCACATCCTGGCCCCGCTGACGCCGCACCAGCGCGAACGACGTGCCACGATGGCGCGCCTGCTCGTGCACACCGCCTATTCCGCGTTGAGTTTCTCGGTGCAGGTCGGTGAGGATCACGAGGCCGTCGTAGCCGAACTCAAGCGCCTGCTCGGCGGCTATCTGTTGCGCGAGGAAGACAAGCTCACGCGCTGAATCGCGCGGGTTGAGAGTACCCACGCACGAAAGGGCGACGACGGTGACCACGACGACGATGGCGGAGTGGCACAGCGCCGACGGCGCCAGCGTGGAACGGTGTCATGTCGTTGAGAATGTACGAGACACCCGCGTCACGAGTGTGCTGGCGGGTGGCGCGGTGGCCTGCAGCTACACGCTGCATGCCACCTCCGCCTGGGAGTTCACCTCGCTCGTGCTGGTCACCGACCGGCGAACCCTGTCGGTAAGCCGAGTCGGCCGTACGTGGCTAGTCGACGGGCTGCGGCGACCGGACCTCGCCGAAGCCCGCGAAGTCGATATCTCCGCATCGCCTCTGACCAACACCCTGCCGATCCGGCGCCTGTCGCTCGACATCGGACGGCGAGCCGACATCATCACCGCGTATGTCGACGTCCACGAACTCACGGTGGCACCCGACCCGCAGCGGTACACGCGGTTGGACACCCACCGGTATCGCTACGAAGCGCGCGACTCCGACTTCCGCAGAACGATCACCGTCGACGATGCCGGTCTCGTCGTCGACTACCCGGGCCTCTTCACGCGCGCGCCGCAGCGCTAGTCCGACTCGGGCGCACCCTCCTCCAGGATCGCAACCGCGGCGGCGGTGTCGCCGTCGTGGGTGAGCGAGACGTGGACCCGCGCCTCGGCGAGGAACTCCGCGATCGCCCCGGACAGCCGGATCGCCGGCCGCCCCCAGTTGTCGGTCACCACCTCGATATCGGAGTGCACGATCATCGGCAGCGCCGGTCGCCGCGCGAAACGGCTCACCGACCACGCCTTGATGACGGCCTCCTTCGCCGCCCACCGGGCGGCGAGATGGCGTTCGGGACCGCCGGTCCCGGCCCGCGCGTCCCGCCGCTCGCCGGCGGTGAAGGCATCCGTGAACCGAGTGCCCGGCTGTGCCAACTGCTCGGCGAACTCGGGGATCGACACGAGGTCGAGCCCCACACCCACCACGGTCACCGGTGGCATCCGGCGCCGGACGCGCCGGCGAGCGGGCCGATTCCGGCGCCCCGGCGATACGCTCCCTCGGCGTCGAGGCGCGCGTCGCCGTCGAGCAGCAGCGCGGCTTCCTGCGCGCTCTCGGCCTGAGCGGCGGTGTCGTCGAAACGACGGCCGGACGGTCGGCTGTACGCCGGGTCGCCGCCGCACATCGCCTCCAGCAGGCGCTGCTGCCCGTCGCGCAGCCGCTCGGCACGGCGGGCGCGGTAGGCCTCCCGCTCATCGGCCGGCAGAGACGCGATGAACGCCTCCGGATGCACGACGGCGATCAAACCCGACACGTGACCGAAGCCGAGCGAGGTCAGCAAGCCGGCCTTCAGTTCGAACTGTCCGTCCATGTGCAGCGGGCTCGTCGGCCATACCAGGTGCTCGTAGACGGCCAAGTCGTCGTCGACACAGTCCAGGCTCCGGTTCGGCGGGATGATGCCCGCACTCAGCACCTGGCACAGCCCGATCAGCTGGAAGGCCGCAGCACCACCCTTGGCGTGTCCGGTCAACGCCTTTTGCGACACGACGAACAGCGGTGCACCGTCGCCGCGGCCGATCGCCGCCGCGAGGTGCTCGTGCAGCTTCGACTCGTTCGGGTCGTTGGCCTTGGTCGACGTGTCGTGCTTGGACACGACGGCGACATCGTCGGGGCTGCAACCCAATTCGCGCAGCGACCGCGCCAGTGGCGAGTCGAGTTCGCCGCGGGCGGCACCGAGCGCGCCGATGCCGGGTGCCGGGATCGAGGTGTGCACGCCGTCGCCGAAGCTCTGCGCGAACGCGACCACACCGAGCACCGGCAGACCGAGTTGTGCCGCCACATCGCCGCGGGCCAGCAACACCGTGCCGCCGCCCTGCGATTCGACGAATCCGCCGCGTCGGCGGTCGTTGGCCCGCGAGTAGCGGCGCTCGTCGATTCCGCGCGCGGCCATCGCCGCCGAGTCGGCCGTGGCCGACATGTCCCCGAATCCGACGATGCCCTCGATGCCGAGGTCGTCGAACCCGCCGGCGACGGCGAACAGCGCCTTGCCCAGGCGAATCTTGTCTGCGCCTTCCTCCACCGAGACCGCGGCGGTGGCGCACGCCGCCACCGGGTGGATCATCGATCCGTAGCTGCCGATGTAGGACTGGACGACGTGAGCCGCGACAACGTTGGGCAGCGCCTCCTGCAAGATGTCGTTGGCCTTCGACTCGCCCAACAGGGTGTCGACGTACAGCGACCGCATCGAGGTCATGCCGCCCATGCCGGTGCCCTGGGTGTTGGCGACGAGCGTCGGATGTACCCAGCGCATCAACTCCTCGGGTGTGAACCCGCTGGAGAGGAACGCGTCGACGGTGGCGACCAGGTTCCACAGCGCGACCCGGTCGATCGAACTCGCCATGTCGGGGCTGACGCCCCAGCGGACCGGGTCGAACCCGGTCGGGATCTGCCCGCCGACGGTGCGGCTCAGTTCGAAGCGGCGCGGCACGCGGATCTCCGTGCCGGCCAGGCGGGTGACGGTGAACTCGCCGGTGTCGGGCACCGCGGCGATCCGGGTGTGCTCGGGGTCAGCGGCGACGAAGGCGCGCGCGGCCTCCTCGGAGGTGACCGTGAATGTCAGGTCCTCGTCGAGGAACACCGACTCCAGCAGCGGCGAGGAGTTGTCGACCATCGCGCCGTCGTCGCCGTAGCGGCGGATGCCGCAGCGCGCGACGACCTCGTCGTGGTAGCGCTCGGCGATCTCCGCCTCGGGCACGGCATCGCCGGTCTGCGCGTCGTACCAGCCGGGATTCGGGTTCTCCTCCCATGTGATCAGCCCGGTGCTCCAGGCGAGTTCGACGACGCCGGCCGCCGACAACTCGCCCGACACCTCGATGTCGAACCGGGTGCGCGCGGAACCGTACGGGCCGACCTCGCCCGCCCCGACGATGACCACGAGGTCCTCCGGTGCGACGTCGATCTCCGGCCAGGCGACCGGTGCCTCGTGCGGAGCGCGTGCCGGGTGCGGAAGGGCGGCGACATCCGCGGACCCGGTGGCGGCGACGGCCGACGCGTCGGTCGCGCCGTTCTCGTCGGCTTGTGCGGCCTCGGCAAGCGCCTTCAAGTCGATCGAGGGGTCGAGACCGGCGGTCAGGTCGGCCTGCAGCGGTGCGGTCCGCGCGGACTCGCGCTGCTCGGCCGTGCAGAGCGCCAGCAGCTCGGCGGCCATCTCGTCGGTGCTCCACGTCCGCACGCCTGCCGCCTCGACGGCAGCGACCATCGGATCGTTGCCGCCCATCAGGCCGGTGCCTCGCACCCACCCGATGAGGGCGTGGGCCAGCGTGGTGCGCGAGCCCCACGACGACTCAGCCGACCAGCGGGTGACGACGGCGTCGAGCGCCGCCTTCGCCTCGCCGTAGGCTCCGTCGCCGCCGAACATGCCGCGGTTGGGCGAACCCGGCAGCACGACGTGGAGGCGGGCGTCGATGTTGTGGTCCGCGTGCAGACCGGACAGGCCGCCGATCATGCGCTCGACCGACCACAACAGCACTTTCATCTCCGCCTCGGTACGGGCACCGGCATCGGTGAGATCACCGGCGACGCGCGGGGCGGCGAACGGGAACAGCAGTGTCGGGCGCATGGCGGGCTTGATCAGCTCGGTCGCGCCGCCGAGCGTTTGCGACTGCTCCTCGCCGATCCACTCGGCGAGCGCGTCGACGTCGGTGTAGCTGGCCAGGTTGGCCGGCGCCACCCACAGCGCCGCGCCGTAGCGCGCGTTCTCCCGGTAGCACTTCTTGAAGAAGTCCAGCCGATCGGTGTTCAGCCGCGACGTGGTGGCGATGACGGTGGCTCCACCGCGCAGCAGCCCGGCGACGACCGCTCCGGCGATCGAGCCGTCGGCGGCTCCGGTCACCACGGCGATGTCGTCGGCGTAGACGCCCGGCTCGGGATCCTGTGCCACCTGCGCGATCTGGGCGAACAGCCGCGCATGCACGTCGCGGCCGCGGGCCAGGGCTTTGCCCTGCCACCACGTCGCGTGGTCGGCCACGGTCTCGCCCGCGCCCCGGAAGGCTTCGGTGCGATCGGCGAACTCGGCGTCGAGATCGTCGGCGTCGGCCAGCCACAACTGCGCCAGGTCGGCGCGGGCGCTGGCCCAGCGGTCGTCGAGCAACACCGTCCGGCGATCGTCGAAGACCGGCGCGACGGTGCGTGCCCAGTCCGAGCCGAGTTCGGCCGCGACACGATCGGCGAGGACACCCGACTCGTCGTCGACCGCGAGATCGTACTCGGCGGTCTCGTCGAGGCCGAGCTGGCGCAGGACGGTGCGCGCCGCGACGGCGAGGACGCCCGACTGACCGGTGATCTGCTCGGTGAACTCGCCGAGCGCGGCGGCATCGACCGTTCCGCCCGCTTCTCCCCCGCTCGCGGGCAGGGCCACCGCGACGCCGTGAGCCGTGCCGACGGACTGGATCGCCCGGTCGATGACGGAGTCGAGCGCTGCCAGATTGCCGATCGGGCCGTCGGCGAGGTCGCCGAGGCTACCGCCGCGCACGCTGTCGCCCTCACGGGTGCCCAACGCCACCGCGACGGCGGCGTGGGTCGCCCAGCCCGATCCGAGCTGCCACACGTCGGTGACGCGCTCGGTGAGGTAGTTCGCGCGCTTCCCGAGCGGACCGGCGATGCGACGCAGCTGGTCGCCCACCGCGTCGGTGAGGACCGGGCCCAGCGGCCGGTAGCCGCGGGCGAGCGTGTTCACCGACTCGCCCAGGGCCGTGAGCGGAGCTTCGGCCGCGCCGTCGATCGCGCCGAGACCGAGCTCGGCGCCGATGTCGAGGAGCAACTGGTTGCGTCGCGACGAGACGCCGTCGCAGAGCGCTTCGATCGTGTCGGCGGCCCCGATCTGCTCGACGCGGATCTTGGTCCACTGGGCGATCACCGCGCGCACCGCGTCGGCCGGCTCGAATGCCAGGTCGTCGGGACGGGGTCCGGTAGACGCGGCGGGGGCGGGTGCAGCCGCCGGGGCCGCGGGAGCCGAAGCCTCCTGAGCGGGTGCCTGCTCCTGCGATGACGGCTCCGGCGCGACATCCTCTTCGGGCTCGGCGCCCTCGTCGGCGCCGAGCAAGACCGCGCTGTCGCGCTCGACGTTGAGAACGTCGGCATCGGCCGCGGCGAACCGGTCCAGCTTGAGCGTGTTGTTGGCCAGCCCGGACAGGGTGGGCGCCGATTTCACGCCGACTTCCACGAACCGGCCGACGTTGAGTCCGCCCTGGCTCGTCGGGCCGAACAACAGGTCCTGCGTCTCGATCCAGCGCACCGGGCTGGCGAACTGCCAGGCGAGGAGTTCGATGAGGACGACGCGGGTCAGCTCGGCCGGGCGCACCGACCAGGACGCGAAGTCTGCGAGTACGTCGTTCAGCGGGTCGGACGGCACCAATTCGGCGATCTCGGTGATGAATTCGCGGCTCAGGTTGAACAGGCGCGGCACCAGATTCGGGATGTAGCGCCCGACGAGAATCTCCGGGTCGACGTGCTCGGGCAGGAGGTCGTCGAGGCGTTCCCGGAACGCGGGCACGCCCTCGCGCAGCACCGTCGAATGGAACGGCACATCGATGCCCGGCACGAGGATGAAGGCCCGCTTGCCGCCGAACTCGGCGACGCGGCGCTCGATCTCCTTCTCCAGGGCCGCGAGACCGGCGACGGTTCCGGCGATCGCGTACTGCGAACCGCGCAGGTTGAGGTTCACCACCTCGAGGAACTCCCCCGACTCGGCCGCGACACCGGCGACGAAGCCGTCGACGTCGTCATCGGCCAGGCCGAACTGGCTCGGGCGGATCGCCGCCATCCGGTAGTCGCTGTTGCCCTTGGCGTCGCGCGGAACCAGATGGTGCATCGCCTCGCCGCGCTGGAATACGACCTCCAGGACTGCCTCGAGCGGGAGAACCCCGGCGCAGGCGGCGAGGGCGTTGTACTCACCGACGGAGTGCCCGGCGGTGATCGCGCTCTCCACGAAGCCACCGGCCTCGCGCAACTCGGCGACCTGCGCGACCCCGAGGGTGGCCATGGCGACCTGCGTGAACTGTGTCAGGAACAGAACGCCGTCGGGGTGGTGGTAGGTCGTGCCGTTGGCGACGAGGGTCGTCGGGTTGTCGCGGACGACCGCGAGGATGGAGAAGCCGAGTGCCGCACGGGTGTGCGCGTCGGCACGGTCCCACACGTCGCGGGCGGCAGCCGAGCGCGAGCGAGCTTCCAGGCCCATCCCCTTGCTCTGGATGCCCTGGCCCGGGAAGGCGTAGACGGTGAGCGGCGCGGCCAGCAACGCGGTGGCGGCGGCGACCAGTTCACCGCCGACCTTCATCGACACCTCGACGACCTCGCGGCCGCGATCGATACCCACCCGGTCGACGCGGACGTCGACCTGATCACCAAGGCGAACCATTCCGAGGAAGCGGATGGTCCAGCCCTCGATGGCGCGCGGCGCGCCGGCGCGCCGGCCGTCGCGGGCGGTGACGACCTGTTGGGCCGCGGCCGAGAGCCACATTCCGTGGACGATCGGCTCGCCGAGACCGGCCAGGGCGGCGGCGTTGACGTCGGTGTGAATGGGGTTGTGATCACCGGAGACCAGCGCGAAGCCGTCCATCGCGCGGGGTGCGACGATAGTCGCCGCGCGCAGGAACTTCCGCGTGGCGTCGCGCTCGTCGTCGGGCAGTCCGCCGGCGCGCACCGGGTCGGCCAGGTCGCCGTCGCCGAGACGGCCGCGGATGGCGAAGCGCTCCCGCATCGATGCCAGGCGCGTCGCCCCGTCGGTCAGCTCGACATCGACGGCCAGCACGCGGCCGACGGTGGTGTCGGTGACGCCGCGCAGCGTCGCGGTCACCGAGAGCTCGGCGCGCTCGCCCGGCGCCGGAGCGTGGACAGCGATGGCGTGGTCGAGGTGGACGAGGTCGAGGAGGCCCTCGACGACGGGGGTCCCAGCATCGGTCCGGGCGGCGCCGACCAGGGCGAACACCGAGGGCCAGCTCAGACCGACGAACACGTCCGGAACGGTGAGCCCGGGTTCTGGGGCGAGCGTCGACGGCAGAGAGGCCGTCGTGACGCCGCGGTGGTCGGCGACCAGGTTCGGGTCCCACGAGACGCTCGCTCGCGCGGTCACCTCGCCGTCGGAGGAAACGTCGGTGCTCGTCAGGTCGCCGCCGGCGGCGACGCGCACGATCTCGCCCATCGCCGTCCCCGCGTCGTCGATGCCGACGAGCGGCGCACCCCCGTCGAGCACGGCCGGGGTGACGGTCAGCGGGATGGTCGTCGAGGTCGAGCCGATCGGCACGACCAGGTCCAGTCGCACCGACGAGTCCGAGCCGCCGTCGTGAGCGCGCAGCGTGGCGCCCGACGGTGCGTGCTCGGCCAGGTCCTCGCCGACGATCTCCCAGCGGTCGGGGGCGCCCAGCCGCAGCACGGGGTTGGGCACGATGCGCTGCGCCCACCGCACGTCGGCGGCGGACAGCGCGGCGGCGATGGGGCCGGCGGCACCGGCGAGGTGGCGGCGACGTGCGTCGACCTCGACGGCCGGATCGCCGGCTGTGGTCAGTTCGTCGACGAGCTCGCGCTCGAAACGGTCGAGCAGGTCGCCGACCGGCTCATCGGCCTCGGTGATGCCCGCGACCGCGACCGGACCGGGGATGACGCACACCTCGTCGGCGCCGTAGCGCGGGTCGTGGGCCTGCCATAGCGAGTCGCTGCGCCACCAGCGGCGCACGTCGCCGTCGATGACGGGTACGAAGTTCACCGGCTTGCCCGGCGAACGGCACAGACCGAGGAAGAACGCGACGTCGGCGGGGTGCAGGATGTCGCTGGTGGCCGCGGGATAGGCGGCGACCAGCCTGTCGACACTCGCGTGGGCGTCGACCGCGTCGTCGAACAGGGACTCGAAGGTGCCGCGATCCTGCGGATGCAGCCGCGCTTCCGCGCGCTGGAGCATCTCGGTGAAACGCTGCTGCCAAGTGATGTCGGCCCACGGCAGGTCCGCGCCGGGCTCACCGACGGCGAGGGTGGCGTAACGGCGCAGCCACTGCTCGTAGGTCATCGTCGTCACATCGCCGAAGTAGGGCTTGGCGGTGCCCTCGAGCGCGGCGATGATCTCCTCGCGCCGCGCGGCGACCGCCTCGGCGTCGCCGGCGACCTCGTCGAGAAGGCGACCGGCCCGCGAGGCGCTGTTGTCGACCTCGTGGATGTCGGCGCCGAGCTGGCTACGACCCGAAGCCATGCCCGCCGCGGCGTGACCCGCGCCGATCCAGTCGTCGCAGCCGGCGGTCTGCACCAGCAGCTGCTTGACCTCGGGGCTGGTGGTGGCCTCAGCCGTCGCCATCGCCGCCGTGCCGATCAGGATGCCGTCGAGCGGCATCAGCGGGTAGTCATGCGCCAGCGACCAGCGGCCGGACAGGTACTCCGCGGCGCGTTCGGGGGTGCCGATTCCGCCACCGACGCAGATGACGATGTTGGCCCGATCCCGCAGCTCCGCGTAGGTCGCGAGCAGCAGGTCGTCGAGGTCCTCCCACGAATGGTGGCCACCGGCGCGGCCGCCCTCGATCTGGACGATCACCGGGTGGTGGGGAACCTCGGCGGCGATCCGCACGACATCGCGGATCTGTGCGACCGTGCCCGGCTTGAACGCGACGTAGTGCAGGCCGGCTTCGACAAGTTCATCAACGAGGGCCACCGCGTCGTCGAGTTCCGGAATACCGGCCGAGACGATGACACCGTCGATCGGGGCACCCTGCGCACGTGCCTTCTGCACGAGCCGCTTGCCGCCGAGCTGCAGCTTCCAGAGGTACGGATCGAGGTAGAGGGCGTTGAACTGGGCCTGTCGGCCGGGTTCGAGCAGTTCGGTCAGCCGTGCTACGTTCTCGGCGAAGATCTCCTCGGTCACCTGGCCACCGCCGGCGAGCTCCGCCCAGTGACCCGCGTTGGCGGCGGCGGCGACGATCGCCGGATCCACCGTCGTCGGCGTCATACCCGCGAGCAGCATCGGGGACCGGCCGGTCAACCGGGTGAACGCCGTGTCGATCACCCGACGCCCATCGGGCAGGACGGCGAGCTTGGGGGCGTAGCGGTCCCAGCGACGGGCGACCTCGGGAATGCCGCCGGGGGCGAACAGATTGCGCTGGCCGCCGCGCAACGAAGCGGGGACGACGCCGACGCCCGCACCGCGGATCAGTGACGAGGTCAATCGCGTCGCGACATCGGAGGGTCCGAGGTCGAGGACCCATTTGGCACCGTCGGCCGTCACCTCGTCGATGATGGCGACCCAGTCGACCGGCTCGACTAGTACGGCACTCGCCTGCCTGCGCGCCCACGCGGTATCCAGGCCGCAGCGCTGGGCCCATTCCGCCACCAGGTCGACGGCGTCGGTCATCTCGGGGTGGTGGAAGGCGACCGAAACACCCAGCGGGTCGAAGGTCGGGGCGAACGGCGCGCCGCCGGTCACCTTGCGCTTGCGATCGTCGGCTTCAGCGGCGGCGATCTGCTCGCAGCGGGCCTGCAACGCGGCGAGGTGGTGTGCCGTGCCGGCGACGACGACGCCGCGGCGACCGTTGCGCAGGGCGACGACGGGCAGTCCGGCCTCCCCCTCGGCCGTGTCCGCGCGGTACTGCTCGATCACCTGGTCGATCCGGGCCGGCGAAGCGTTCGCGATCGACAGCATCGGCGAGCCGTCGGCCGCGGCGCTGAGCCCGCGCCGCGCCGCGGTCACCGTGGCGGCGGCGCCGATCAGCCGTGCGAGTGCGAGCATCGCCCCTTCGCCCGGGTGGTCCGCGAGATTCTCCCCGATGCGGACGGCGTCGACGGCCAGGCATCCCTGCGAGTGTCCGACCACGCTGGTCGGCGGGAACTCGTCGGTGTCGAGCCCTTGCTTCCGCAGCGAGGCCAGTGCGGCGAGCTGGGCCAGCAGGATCCCCGGGACCGACGCGGCGGCGGCGCGCAGCGCCCCCTCGTCGGGGAGATGCCCCGCGGCGTCGTCCTCATCCCCGAGGAGGTCGGCGGCGTCGAACAGGTCCACCCAGTGCAGCGGATCGAATCCATCCGGCGCGGCCATCGCGAGTTCCGCACGGACCGGTTCGAGGAGTCGCTGCGCGGCGACGACAATCTGATCGAGGTGCCGCTGCAACTCGGCGTCGACCACCAATTCGGCCAACGTCGGCAACCACGGCGTTCCCTGGCCACCGAACGCCAGCGCGTACGCCTCTCCGTCAGCGATCCGGTCGATGAGCGCTTCCCCAGTGCTGGGGGCACCCGTGCGGGAGGTCGAGATTCGGTGCTGGTCGATGGTCACAGGTGGGCTCCTTGCACATGCTTCAGGGGGATTCCTCGGGGATTCGAAGAACCATCCTCGCATGCGAAAATGAGGTCAGCCTCATGTTTTGGGGTGACCCGTCGGTATACCCACCAGTAGCCTCGCGAGTAACATTTTCCGCCGCGTGACCTGCTTCACACCGCCTGGTCAAAGTTCCTGTTCACGACGCACCGCCGGTGGCTCAACCCTCTCACCTGCGGCGATCGTGATTCGTTATCAAATCGTTATCATCGGCGCGCGCGCTGATTCCGGTAGGGTCCGCCACATGCCCGACTGCATCTTTTGCGACATCATCACCGGCGCCGCACCTTCCCGACAGGTTTACGCCGACGATCACGTCGTCGGATTCCTGGACATCAGACCCGTCATGCGGGGGCACACGCTGATCGTGCCGAGAACACATTCGAGCGGCTTGGCCGATCTCGATACCGGCATCGGCGAGAAGGTGTTCTCCACCGGACAACGGGTCGGCGTCGCGATGCGCGAGGCGCTGGGCGCCGACGGCGTCAACCTTCTCGTCAACGACGGCCGCGCGGCCATGCAGACGGTGTTCCACACTCATCTACACGTCGTACCGCGCCACAAGGGCGACAAACTCTCCTTCGCCAAGGGGCTCGTCGTGCGCAGGGATCCGAATCCCGACGAAACCGCCGATCTGATCAGGCGGGCACTGGCCTAGCGGTCGCGGAGGGCGCGGAAGCCGCCGGCAACCCTGGCCAGCTTCGTGAATCCGAGACGGGACAGCCGCGACTCGATCTCGTCGGCCTGGGCGTTCAAGGCCACCACGGCGACCTCCGCGTCGGGTCGGACACTCGGGTTCGCGCGCAGCTTTCCGGTCAGCTCACCGGGCTCGACGACGACCGCCCCCGGGACACTCCCCTGATGCCGGACCACCTGTGGCCGAACATCCAGAATGACCGCATCTCCACGTTGCGCCTGCTCCATCGCCTGCGCCGCCGAGATCTCCCGCATCGAATTGCCCTGCCTTCCACGAATCGTTCCGGAATACCGTCGTCCGCGTGGTCAACGAGCCGAAGCCGCGTCGAGTTCCACGCCCACTAGATTACGGAAAGATAACGTTCTGGCAAGGATGGGATCTCAGTATCGGTTGCGCCGCCCAGCGACCTTGGGGTTTGCCTTGCGGTAGCCGTCCCGATGACCGCCTTTGCGGCCACCGCGTGCACGCGGCGGCCCCATATCGGGCCGCAGGTCGATCGGATTGCGCCCGATCCGCGTGTGCTTGAGCGCCGCCATCGTCTCGGCGTCGAGATTCGCCGGGAGCTCCACCAGCGAGAAGTCGTCGCGGATGCTGATGTTGCCGAAGTCTCCGCGGGAGAGCCCGCCCTCGTTCGCGATGGCACCGACGATGGCGCCCGGCGTCACCTTGTGCTTGCGCCCGACCGCCAGCCGGTACGTCGCGAACGACCCTCCACTGCGACGCGGTGCGCGCTCGGACCGGTCGCGCTGCGGACGCTCGCCGGGCGGCGGGTCAGGCGCCATCAGGAAGCCGCCGTCACGCGTCTCCAGCGCCAATGCCGCGGCGATGTCCGCCATGGCGACGTCATGATCGCGCGCGTAGTTCTCCACCAGACCGCGGAACAGATCGAGGTGGTCGGATCCGAGATTCTCGGTGATCGAGTCGGCGAACCGGGCCACACGCTGGGCGTTCACGTCTTCGGCGGTCGGCAGGTCGATCTCGGTCAGCGACTGTCGGGTGGCCTTCTCGATCGCCCGCAACAGGTGTCGCTCGCGCGGCGAGACGAACAGCAGCGCGGTCCCCGAGCGGCCTGCACGCCCGGTGCGTCCGATGCGGTGCACGTAGGACTCGGTGTCATGCGGGATGTCGTAGTTGACGACATGGCTGATGCGGTCGACGTCGAGTCCGCGGGCGGCGACGTCGGTCGCCACGAGGATGTCCAGGGACCCCTCTTTGAGCTGATTGATCGTGCGTTCGCGCTGCGCCTGAACCATGTCGCCGTTGATCGCCATCGCCGACAGGCCGCGGGCCCGCAGTTTCTCGGCGAGTTCTTCCGTCGCCGATTTGGTGCGGACGAACACGATCATCCCGTCGAACTGTTCGACTTCCAGCACCCGCGTGAGCGCGTCGAGTTTGCGCTGGTGAGAGACCTGGAGATACTTCTGGGTGATGTTCTGCGCCGTCGAGGTCTTCGACTTGACGGTCACTTCGGCAGGATCGTGCAGATACTTCTGCGCCAGACGCCCGATCGCCTTGGGCATCGTCGCGGAGAACAACGCCACCTGCTTGCTGTCGGGAGTGTCGGCGAGGATCCGCTCGACATCCTCGGCGAAGCCCATCGTCAACATCTCGTCCGCCTCGTCGAGCACGAGGAACTCCAGCTCGGAGATGTCGAGCGTGCCCTTGTCGAGATGGTCGATGACGCGACCCGGGGTGCCCACGATCACCTGAGCGCCGCGACGGAGCCCGGACAACTGCACGCCGTAGCTCTGGCCGCCGTAGATCGGCAGCACCCGAAGCTCGGGGATGTGCGCGGCGTAGCGGCCGAAAGCCTCGGCCACCTGCAACGCCAGCTCGCGGGTCGGCGCGAGCACCAGCGCCTGCGGTTTGCGGGCCGAGGTGTCGAGACGCGACAGGATGGGAATGGCGAACGCGGCGGTCTTGCCCGTACCGGTCTGCGCGAGACCGACGACGTCTCGACCCGCCATCAGCGGTGGGATGGTTGCGGCCTGGATGGGCGACGGGGTTTCGTAGCCCACATCGTCGAGGGCTCGGCGAACGCGGTCGTCGATGCCCAAGTCGTCAAAGGACTCAGTGTGATTCTCGGTCATTATGACTGTTCACTCTATCTCTGACCGGTCCCAGAACCCTCATCCGCGAACCAACAGCGGAGACCGGCTGTGACCGCCAACACGGACTTGCTACCGTGGCAGTCGATCAAATCAGACATTCCGCGTTCAATACCGCTTGGGAGCAGCAACATGATTGAATCCAGCACGCCCGCCAACTTCACGATCGACGAGTCCAAGACCTGCGTCGACACCGTGTTGCGCTACCGGGCCGAACGCCCCACCATGCCGCTGTTCCGCCGTTACGCCAACGGAGCGTGGGTCAACGTCACCGCCGGCCAGTTCGCCGACGAGGTCGACGCCGTCGCCAAGGGCCTGATCGCCTCGGGAGTCCAGCCGGGCGACCGCGTCGCGCTGCTCTCATCGACCCGCTTCGAGTGGACTGTCATCGACTACGCGATCTGGCGCGCCGGTGCGACCACCGTGGCCATCTTCGACACCTCCTCCCCCGACCAGGTCGACTGGATCCTCTCCGACTCGGGCACCTCGCTGGTGATCCTCGAGTCGCAGGCCCATGCCTCCGCGCATGCCGACGTCATCAAGGGTTGCAAAGACGTCCGCGAGACGCTCGTCATCGACGACGGCGCCATCGCCGAGCTCACCAAACGCGGCAAGGACGTGTCCGACGCGGACCTCGATGCGCGCAACGCCAAAGCCAGTGCCGCCGACGCCGCGACCCTCATCTACACCTCGGGAACCACCGGCCGCCCGAAGGGCGTCGTGCTGACCCACGCGAACTTCATGGCCGAAGCCGCCGCGGTCACCGACTCGCTCGGGACGATGATGCGCGAGGGCAAGTCCACGCTGCTGTTCCTCCCGCTGGCCCACGTCTTCGCCCGCGTCATCGCGGTCACGGCGCTGGAGAACCGCGTGATCGTCGGACACACCAGCGACCTCACCAGCCTCGTCGACCTGCTCGCCGCCTTCTCCCCCGACTTCGTCCTGTCGGTGCCGCGCGTCTTCGAGAAGGTCTACAACTCAGCCGAGCAGAAGGCCATCGACGGCGGTAAGGGCAAGATCTTCGGCAAGGCGGCCGAGACCGCCATCGAATGGAGCAAGGCCCAGGACACCGGCGGCGCCGGGCTGGGCCTCAAGCTCAAGCACGCCGTCTTCGACAAGCTGGTCTACAGCAAGCTGCGCGCGGCCCTCGGCGGTCGCTGCGAAGCGGCCGTCTCCGGCGGCGGACCGCTCGGCGCGCGCCTCGGCCACTTCTTCCGCGGCGCCGGCGTGCCGATCTTCGAGGGCTACGGCCTGACCGAGACGACGGCCGCCGTCACCGTGAACCGCCCGGATGCGCAGCAGGTCGGAAGCGTCGGACGCCCGGTCGCGGGTATGAGCGTCGCCATCGCCGAGGACGGCGAAGTCCTGCTCAAGGGACCGGTCGTGTTCGGCGGCTACTGGAAGAACGAGAAGGCAACGGCCGAGGCCATCGTCGACGGCTGGTTCCACACCGGCGACCTCGGCAGCCTCAACGACGGCTTCCTCTCCATCACCGGCCGCAAGAAGGAGATCCTCGTCACGGCCGGCGGCAAGAACGTCTCGCCTGCTCAGCTGGAGGACACCATCCGCGCCAACGCCCTGGTCAGCCAGTGCCTGGTCGTCGGCGACGGCAAGCCCTTCATCGGCGCGCTGATCACCCTCGATCCGGAGGCCGTGCCCGGCTGGCTGGAGCGCAACAGCCTGCCCGCCGACACCCCGATCGGCGACGTCGCGAACAACGCCGCTCTGCGCCAGGAGATCCAGGCGGCGGTCGACGCCGCCAATGCGACCGTGTCGAAGGCCGAGGCGATCAAGAAATTCACCATCCTCGATACCGATTTCACGGTGGAGAACGGCGGACTCACCCCGACGCTCAAGCTGAAGCGCAACGTCATCCACGAGGCGCACAAGCAGGCAATTGCCGACCTTTACACATAGGAATAGGCGCGCCGACCGACCTGACGGCGGTCAGAGCATCGAGCGCAAGGCACCCGCGGGCCGCGACTGGGCGATAGACGCGACCCGCGGGTTGGCCATTTGGAGCATGGTCGCCGCCCATTTCGCCGGAGCGAAATCCTGGCTGGGCCGGCCCACCCACTCCTATCCCTATGTCGACGGGATGGCAGCCTTCGTGCTGCTGTCGGGTCTGGTCCTGGGCATCGTCTACGGCGGATGGATCGCCAGGCGAGGATGGGGCTTCACCTACCGCCGACTCGGCAAACGGCTGGTCGTGCTCTACCTGTGCCAGTTGCTCATCTGCCTGGTCGCCGTCGCGGCCGGTTTGGCCGGCTACTACGACCTGGTGAAGCTCCGCCCGGTCAACGACGCCGAGACCGGGATCGGCCTGTCGCTACTTCTCCGGTACCTGCCGTCGGGGGGCGACATCCTGCTGATGTACCTGGTCTTCCTCGCGGCAGCGGGGTTGATGCTGCCGCTGCTCAAGCGGGGCCTGGGCTGGCTGGTCCTGCTCGGTTCGGTGGCGCTCTACGCCTACTCGCAGATCAACAGCCCCGCCTGGTTCTTCATCACCAGTTCACCCGGCCGGCGATGGATCGGGTCCCCCGACTGGTCGGACTGGTGGACGATCGCGTTCGGCGGACTGGACATCCAGAACTGGGCCGCCTGGCAGATCATGTTCTTTCCCGCGCTGGTGCTGGGGTGGTACTGGCGCCGATGGAAGGTCGACGAGTGGTTGGTGCGCCGACTGCCCTGGCTGCTGCTGGCCGCGACCGTCGGCTGGTTCGTCCTCTACTTCAGCTTCAAAGCCGGCCCGTGGCATCACATCGAATACAAGGTCGCCGACAAGGTCGACTTCCGCATCGCCCGCGTCTTCGCCTCCTGGCTGGCGGTCGCCGCGATCTACGGAACTTTCGCGTGGTTGCTCGCACATCTACGTCGACGCAACTGGCTTCGGCCGCTCATCATGACCGGTGCTCGCAGCCTGGACTCCTACGTTCTCCAGGCCGTGCTGCTGGTCGCGATACCGATCTTCCTCGTCGCACGCCCGTGGTCGTGGTGGATGACCGGGCTGATCACGGTCGGGGTCTTCGGCCTGTGCTGGCTGTGGGCGGAGTTCCGTCGCGCCCTGCTCGTCGACAAGCTGCACCGGCTTCCGGTGATCGTGGCCGACCGCCTCCGGTCGACCGTGGTACACCGGCGCAGCCGGATGAACCGCTGAGGTGCGACGGACCGGGGTCACACCGCGCGATAGAGGATCCCTCTGGCGATCGCTTCCCGCACGACCGGCAGGGCCGCCCGCGCGAGTGCGTCGGCATCGACACCTTGGTGCGCCGCGAGCAGCGCGACGAGGTCGGTCAGTTCGACCTGGCCCCGACAACCCGCCACCAGGGCGCGGGACACCTCGTCGAGCGCTAGTACGGCACCGGGTCCGCCGGGCCGTCGCAGCGCAGAACCGACAGTCTGCCAACCGGATTCGCCGAGTAGCGACTGCTCTTCGAGGACTACCGGCATCGCCGACAGCCGCATCCCCATCAGCTCGTCGTCGGAATGCGCGGCCAGAAAATCCTGTCGGTCGAAGAAGGCCCGCGCCTCGTCGCCGGTCACCTCCTCGCCCGCACCCGTGATCTCTTCGACGATCTGGAACCTTCCACCTGCGCCGGCTCCCGACGGCCGGCGCAGCGTCAGCACTCCCATGCCGACGGCGACGATGCCGGCGTCGGCGAAATAGTCGAGCCATTCGCGGCCGCGGTGCGCCGACCGTGCCGGCGACTCCCCCGCGTCGGCCAGCCAAAGCGAGACGTAACTGATCGGATCGGCCAGCTCGCGCTGCACCACCCATGCGTCCAACCCGGTGCGGGCCAGCCATTCTCGCGGGCGCGCGGCCCAGTCATCGGGATCGGCGACGGCCCAATTCGCCAGCACCGTCGCGGTTCCGCCCGGATTCAAGTGGTCCGGCAACTCCGCGATCAACCGCGCGCACAGTCCGTCGGCCGCGACCCCGGAGTCACGGTAGATGTAATCCTGGCTGCCGCTTCCGATGACGAACGGCGGATTCGAGACGATCAGATCGAAACGTTCGCCCTCGACCGGTTCGAAGAGACCGCCCCGCCTCAGATCCCAGCGTTGACCACTCGCTCGTGCCGTGGCCGCCGCCAGCGCGAGCGCGCGCTCGTTGGTGTCCGTCGCGACGATCTCTTCGCAATGCGCGCCGAGATGCAGCGCCTGGACACCGCAGCCCGTTCCGAGGTCGAGAGCGCGCCCGACGGGGCGACGAATCACTGCTCGCGCCAAGGAGATTGACGCTCCGCCGATCCCGAGGACGTGATCGACGGCGAGGGTGCCGGATCGCCGACCCGAATCCTGGTCGGCGAAGACCGTGTATTCACCCGCGTCGTCGGCGTAGGGCCGCACGTCGAGGATCGGCACGACCGCCCCACCGTCGAGGCCGACGATCCCCTGTGCGACGAGTTCGTCGACGCCGACGCCGGGCAGTGCGGCCGCCACCTCTTCGGCCGGACGAGACAGCCCGAGCAGGAACAGTGCGATCAGCGTCGACAGCGGGCGGCCGTCGTCGACTGCGGCGACCGCCGGCCAGCTGACACCACCCGTCAGCGACGCCGAGACGTCGGCGCCGAGATGATCGTCGATCCCGGCGGTGGTGAACACGGCGGCGCGCAGCGACTCGGCGAAGCGGCCGACGACATCGAGGTCGGCGCACGGCAGTTGGGTCATGCGGGCTTCTGGCAGGTCATCAGCACCGAGCGCATCGCGCTGGCCTCCTTCTGGGTGATCCACAGGCGGTAGGCCAGTTTCACATCGATCTGTCTATTGACGTAAACGCACCGGTACGCGCGGTTGGGCGGCAAGAACACCGCGGCGTCCATCGGACCCTTGTCCTGGTTGACGGCTCGCGAAACGGCCTGCAGATTGCGCGGATCATTGGCGAGATTACGTCGCGTGTCATCGTCGAGAAAGCGGGCGCCCGTCGTCCACGCGTTGGCCAGCGAGACCAGATGATCGATCTCGACCTCCCCCGACGTCGTCGGCCCGCGCAAGAAACGCATCGTCCTGGCCGTGTACTGGTCGAAAAGGGTTCCCGACGAGACGAAACAATTGCCCGGCCGCATGACGATATTGGTGAGGTCGCGGCGCAGGATGTCATCACGCGTGTTGCAGCCGTTGTGACCGAACTCGACGTTGACGTTGTCGTCCCATAGCGGACCGTAGGCGGCACGCGAGTACCCCTGCATCGAGACACGGTGGCGCACCGGCAATTTCAGCATCTTCGCCAGCGCGGCAGTGTCGATATAGGTGCTGGTCTCTCCGACCGCCACGGTCGAGGGCAGTCCGGAGCCGTCCGATACCGAGTCGATCTGCTCGAGCAGGTATTCCTGCAGACCACAGCCCGAGAGCACGGCGGCGAGCAGTCCGGTGAGAACTGCCGCCACTACCCGCAACCTGAGAATCACATCCAAATTATGCGTCAACTAGGTGACAACTTCGTCTACCAATTGCGCCCGTCGTGTCCGGCCGTTAATTTCAATTGAGTTGTCAGCGTCGCAAAGATCGTCAGATCACCACTAGATCGAGGTACACAAATAATGCGCTCATCCGCCCTGTTGACCGCTGCCCTGGCGCCTGCCGCCGTCGCGTTGGCCGTGGGTATGGCCGCCCCGGCCGCCGCCGCCCCCGCTGCGGGCGGCGCGACGATCACGTCGGGGATGGAGATCCGCCGCCCGACCACGATCATCACCGAGTCCAAGTGCACCCTCGGCGCCGTTGTCAGCAACACGCGGGCGCTCACCGCCGGTCACTGCGGCAAGCGGGGCGAGAAGATCTACACCGTCAAGGGCGACCAGATCGGCACGATCACGTCGAACCTGATCGGCCGCCACGCCGACATCGCGGTGATCTCACTGGTCCCGGGCGCACGGGTCAAGCGAGACAACATCGACTGGGGCGCTCGTGTCGCCCAGGGCGCCGCGGTGAGCAAGTCCGGAGCCACCACGGGACTGAGCCGAGGCGTCGTCGTCAACGCGAAGCCGAAGCTGATCAAGGCCGTCGAATGCCCGGTGCCCGGCCCCTTCGCCATCGCGTGCGCGTTCGCACCGCCCAGCCTGCTGGTCAACCAGTCGACCTACGTGGTGGAGACGACCTTCCGCTCCGAGTCCGGCGACAGCGGTGCCGGTGTCCGCCGCGGTGACGGTGCCATCGTCGGCATCGTCTCGTCCAAGGCGATCGGCGCTACCGACTCCAAGCAGCGGCCGCTGCAGCGCAGCTACTACACGCCGGTGTCACTCGTACCGGGCAACCTGCGCTGATCCACTCGTCGCACCGGTGCCGATCGTGCCGGGTCTGAACTCGCGCCGGACCGCTCGTGTTGCTGCTTCAACATCAAGAATGTAGCATTCAGTAAACTGTTCGTTTGCTCGAAGATTGAGGCAGATCACCTATGCGCACTTCCACCCTGTTGACCGCCGCGCTGGCGCCCGCCGCCGTAGTGCTGACCCTTGGCATGGCCACCCCGGCGATGGCCGCGCCCACCGCACCCGTCACCTCCGGAATGGAGATCAGGACAGAGAAGGTCCTCGTCGACTTCGGTGCCGGACAACTCGTCACACCGAGCAAGTGCACCCTCGGCGCGGTGATCAGCCCGTCGCGAGCACTCACCGCCGGCCACTGCGGAAAGCGCGGAACCAAGGTCTACAACGCGCAGCGGCGCAAGATCGGCACCATCACCGCGAACCTCATCGGCCGCCGCGCCGATATCGGCGTCATCGCCCTCGTCCCCGGGCTCCGGGTGCGAGTCGACAGCATCGACTGGGGCTCCCGGGTCGCCGCCGGTTCGCCGGTCAGCAAATCCGGCATCACCACGGGCCTCACGCGGGGCGTCGTGCTCGACCCCAGGCCGAAACTCGCACGCGCCGTCGAATGCCCTCCCCTCACCCCCAGCGAGGCATGTCGAGTGCTCCCGCCCGCGCTCCTGGTAAACCAGTCCACCTACGTGGTCGCGACGAACTTCCGCTCCAGGCCGGGCGACAGCGGCAGCGGCGTCCGCAACGGTAGCGGCCAGGTCGTGGGCATCGTCTCCTCCATCCCCGCCGATCCCAAGGCCAAGCAGCGCTCCTTCTACGCGCCCGTCGCGCTCGTGCCGGGCCACCTGCGCTGACCGATTCCTGCGACAAGCGCCGGGCCACTCCGACGAGTGGCCCGGCGCTTGTTCGTTTCGCGTGTCAGCGCAGCGCGACCGCGGGGAAGTCGACCGGTACGCCGAGCGCGATGTTCACGTAGTTGGTGTACAGGTTGAGGGCGACCTGACCGATCGTCTCGACGATCTCCTCGTCAGACCAGCCCAACTGCCGCAGCCCCTCCACCTCGGCGGGCGATACCTGCCCGCGCTCTTCGACCAGTTTGAGCGCGAATCCGAGCAACGCCGTGGTCTTCGGATCATCGGCGGTGCCGACCTGAGCCTCGGCCAGTTGCTCGCGGGTGAGGCCCGCTTTGCCTCCCAGCGCCGTATGCGCCGCCAGGCAGTACTCGCAGGAGTTGCGGTTGGCCACCGCGACGGCGATCTGCTCGCTGAGCGCGGGACCGAGTGCGCCACCGCCGAAAGCGCCGAACGCTCCCCACATGCTGGTGAGCGCGGCGGGAGAATTGGCGACGGCTTGGAACATGGCCGGAACAGCGCCGAAAGCGCCGTTGATCTGGTCGAGCTGGTTCTTGACCTCGCCGGTAGCGGCGGAAGCGTCGATCAGCGGAACGTTGGGCATGGCGTCTCCTTCAATTTCTTCGAGCCGGACGATGTGTCCGTAGCTCAAGAATGACGAATGATCGGAGACGAATTGATGCTTAGAGTCTTGATTACTTGTCTGATCGTCTGATCTACTAGCGGGCATGACGTCGCTGGATCGGCTGTCCCCGCTGCTGGAACGTTTTCGCGTTCGAACGCGCCTGTTCCACACCGGGCCGTTGTGCGGCGTCACCGCGTTTCCCGCTCAACCCGGACGCGGATTCCTCCACGTGCTGCGCGACGGCGATATGGAGGTGACGCATCCCGGCGCCGACCGGTCCCTCGAGCGCATCCGCGTCGGCGAGCCGAGCCTGCTCTTCTATCCGCGCCCGACCGAGCACGCGTTCCACAACGCCCCGGTCGATGGGGCAGACTTCGCCTGCGCCACCTTGGATTTCGACGGCGGCCCCACTCATCCGCTGGTGCGCGCTCTGCCGTCGGTCACGGTGCTCCCCCTCCACGAAGTCGATACTTTGGGTCCAACGCTCGACCTGCTCTTCGCCGAGGTCGACCGCATCTCGTGCGGGCAACGTCTACTCGTCGACCGGTTGTTCGAGGTCGTGCTCATTCAGCTGTTCCGCTGGATCGTCGCCAACCCGGATCGACTGCGCCTCGACGTCGGGCTCGTCGTCGGGCTCTCCGACGACCGGCTGGCGCCCGCGCTCATCGCCGTGCACGAGGCACCCGGTGAGGACTGGACGCTGAGTTCGATGGCGGCGAGGGCGAATATGTCCCGCAGCGCGTTCGCCGCGCGCTTCAAGGAGAAGGTCGGGCAGCCCCCTGCCGACTACCTCACCGACTGGCGGCTCACCGTAGCCCAGGAAAGGCTCCGACGCGGGGCCGCCGTATCGGTGGTCGCCGGTGAGCTGGGCTATTCGACTCCGTCGGCGTTCTCGCGGGTCTTCAGCCAGCGACTCGGCCGGTCGCCGCGCGCGTGGCTCGCCGCCAGCTAGCCCGCGGCTACCAATCGTCGACTTCGCCGGGATGACGGACGCACGGCGACCACGATTTGATGTCGACCCGCAGCGGCTCGCCGGTCCACTGCGTGAAACGCACGCTGACGGAGAACCCTCGCGAGTCCGTGGCGGCGAGATCACGCGGGTCATCGACTTTGGGCGGAGGACCGACCTCGAAACCTCGGCGCGCGAGCGCATCGAGGCCTTCTCTCACCCGAGCGAGATATTCCGGCGACGGATCCGACTTCCACTGGGATACCTCGTATCGCCACGGTGGCCCCATCGGCATGTGGCTCTCCGGATTCGTCGCACAGCCATACCTGCGCACCAGCGTGTCCGGCCACGGTGTCACCACCCAGTCGGGATCCACGGCGTGCAGATTCTGGTTGATCGTCCGCCACAGCTCAGCACGCGAAATGTCCATCGCCGGAACCTCCTCAGGTGACTTGACGCATGCGCCGAGCAGCGTCGTGAGAATCATGACGCCTACCGCGATCCGCGTCGAACGCCACCGCGCACGTGCCGGCCGAACACTCATCGCGGCGGAATCTGAACCGGCTCGGGCGGTCCCGGCGCCAAGATCACCGGCGGCGGGCTGCGGAAGTCCAGCGGATGGTCGGGGGCCCGCCACACATACGGCTCTGGCTCCTCGCCCTTGATGATCTTGACCATGTTCTGGAACGCATCCGATTCCGGGTCGTCCCAGTACTTGCCGTGCGCGCTCTGCCCCTCCACGAGATCGCCGTTCCCGTAATAGCCGCTGTCGATCCTCTGCACACCCGGGGCGGTATCGGGGTCGCCGCCGTGCTGCATCGGCGCCATCTGGGACCAGTGGATGGGATCGCCCGGAGGCGTGAGGGAATAGCGCTGGACATCCGGATTCGGGTTGCTCCACGGCTGATCGTCGATGACACCGGTCCCGGCCGACGACGCGTAGACGACGCGATCGGCATTGAGACCGAGTTGCTCGGCCGTTCCGACAACCGAGCCACCGTAGGAATGGCCGATATAGGTCGTCTTCGCGTTGGGTGCCGCGCCGTCGAGGGTGCGATCGAGTTCGTGGCCGAAGCTCACCAAACCCGGCGCCATTCGGTTGGCCGGCGTCGTGTCGAACGCGTCGTCGTCGGAAGTATTCGGCCACATGTTCTGGGGCAAATCGCCGTTCATGTACAGGATGACCGGTCCGCCCGAGCGATTGGCCAGATTCCATGCGGCGTTGTGGTTGCTCTGGCTGCCGTTCAGATTCGTGTTGGTTCCCGGCACGTAGACCGCAACGTTCCCGGTGTTCGGGCCGATCGCTCCGACGATCTCGATCATGTGCCCGTTCGCGTTGTTCTTGAAGGCCAGGAAGGTGCGTTCAGTCTTTCCGTCGTCGGCGCCCTTGGGGCCGGCCAGCGGGTCGTCGATCGGTTTCAGCATCTTCTCGAGCTGGCTGATCCGATCGTTGTTCGGCGGCTGTTTCTTCCGCTCGTCGTCCAGGGCGTTGCGGATGTTCACTTCGTTCGCGTCGATCCTGGTCTGGAACGGAACCCCGTCCATGTTGCCGATCTCGTCCGGATCGGCTTGCGCCAGCCGACGCAGTTGCTCGGGTGTCAGTCCGCCGAGAAGCGCGGCGCGCTGGTCAGGCGTCATGCCTTTCAGGCGAGAAACCAGTGCGTCCGGATCAATCGGCCCGATCCCCGGAATCACGAGATCCGGCTGGCCGTTCACCATCGAACTCAGGTCCGCGACCAGGCTCCGCAGTCGTCCGCCATACTTGTCGTCGAGATCGTTCACCGTGTTCAGCCCAGCGGTGATCACAGCCTGAAGCCGGTCCACCTCCGCCTTTATCTCAGTGTCCTCGTCCTGGTCGGGGTGCGATACGGTGCCGTCTTCGCCCACGTCATAGCCGGCCATGATCGCACCGTCGACTTCGCGTATCACGTGGTCCTTGGCGAAACCCAGATCCGTCGCGGCGTCGCCCGCTTCGTCGGCGATCTGATTGAGGACGTTGCGGACCTCTCGTGCGTGGTCCTGCTCCTGACTCATCCGGTTGTACGCCGCATCCCGGGTTTTCCCGTACCAAGAGCCGGCGTCGTCGATTCCGCGCATCGCCGTATCGACCGCCGTGTCCAGCTTTCCGGCGTTTCCCTCGACCGTGGTCGACGCGGTCCCCAGCCCGGGCGTATCCCATGCCCGAAGCTGGCTGATCGTCGGGCGCATCAGCGCTCGGTGAGGTCGCGGAATCCGGCGGCCGCGGTGTCGTCGGTCTCGACCGCGCGCGAATTGAACGCCTTCAATTTGTCGGCCATGTCGCTCAGTCGTTTACCGATGGAATCCGTCGCCTCTTTCGCTGGCGAGGGAACCGACCGGATCGCGGCAAAGGTCGCGCTGCCGTCTCCCGTCAGCGAACCCGCCGAGGAGAAGTCCAGACCGCTGACGTTTCCACTCTCGGTCCGCCATCCCTGCTCGATGGCGCTGACCTGGCTCGGAAGGATCCCGAACTGCGCCGAGCGCTGCACCGGCTCGCCGGGTGGAGCCGGGACCGGCAACGGCTCGGCAGGCATCGGGGCACGCGGTGTCGTCGTGGTCGGATTGGGCGGCTCGGGCACGCGCGGCGTCGTCGGCGTCACTTCTTCGGCCCCAGATCAAACCGGCGGTTCTGAACATCACTCAACAACGGATCCCCCAAACGTGCTCTGTGCATGCGCGACGTAACGCGATTTCCACGTAGCCAACCAAGGCCCACCACCGCTGTCAAGGACTTCTCCGCCAAACGAATGGGCAGGCACGGCCGCCT
The DNA here is from genome assembly GCF_000241265.1 of Gordonia araii NBRC 100433. Lineage (GTDB taxonomy): Bacteria > Actinomycetota > Actinomycetes > Mycobacteriales > Mycobacteriaceae > Gordonia > Gordonia araii. Next base: position 467 of record NZ_BAEE01000043.1, on the reverse strand, counting down.
GTCGCCGAGACGCGCCTCGCGAGCCCGTCGTCCTCGTCATCCGGCCGGATTCCACTTCCTCAAGTCGGGCACCCAGGTCGCCATGTCCGGATACTCCTCGGCGGTGATCACCCAGATCTTATTGGCCGGCCTCGTCCCCGACATCAGCGTGAACCCGTATTGGCGGACCGCCGCTTCCGGCATCGCACGACTGCGGATCTGGACGACCCTGCTCGGCCGGCCGTCTGCGGAGAATCCCGCGAACTCGCCGCGGGTGTACATCGCACTCTCGCCCTCGACGGCGAACCTCTCCATCGGACGCTGGTCACCGTGCTCCTTGGGCATCTCCGATCCCGGGTCACCCATGGTGTAGCTGTACGCGCACGACATCAGGTTCTGGGCCGTCGAAAGTCGCGGGGCGAGCTTGGCCATGTCGTACACCGTGCGGTTCATGTCCATGATCTGTCGCCCGCTGGCACGCGGATCGT
>NZ_BAEE01000044.1 GCF_000241265.1 Gordonia araii NBRC 100433 | reverse complement strand
GCTAGCCCTTGCGCACTCACCATGGAACTCATAGTATGCGATACTATGAGTTCCATCACGTTGACACGACCCGAAGACCCCGTCGCCGTTAAGAGTCGGGGTGCGCGATTCGTGCACCGCGACGGAGTCGACATCGCCCACTACTCTCACGGAGACCCCGCGGCGCAGACCATCGTCTGCGTGCACGGCTGGCCCGACTCACACACGCTGTGGGACCGTGTTGTCCCGCTTCTCGCCGACCGCTTTCACGTGGTGACCGTGGACAACCGGGGAGCGGGGTCGTCGACCAACCCCTCCTCGTACACCGACTTCAAACTCAGTGAGATGGCGGCCGACTACCTCGCGGTCGCCGACGCGGTGAGCCCGGACCGCCCGGTGCACATCCTGGGGCACGACTGGGGCAGTGTCGCCGCCTGGGAGTTGGTGACCGACGCGTCGTCGGCGGCGAGAATCGCGTCGTTCACCTCGGTGTCGGGACCGTCGGGCCATCACGTCTCGAAGTGGGTCCGGCGCCGCCTGAGCCGGCCCACGCCGCGCAACCTCGCCCTCGCGCTGGGCCAGGTCGCCTCGCTGATGTACATGTTCGGGTTCTCGACTCCTGTGGTCCCCCAGACGTTGATGCGCCTCACGATGACCGAGGGTCGCTGGCGCCGGGGGCTCTCGCTGGCCGAGGGCATCGACGCCGACGCGATCAGCCTCGGCCCGACTTTCGCTGCCGATATCCGCCAGGAGCTGCGGGTGTACCGCGCGAACTTCCTGCCCACGGTCCTGCGCCCGCAGGAACGCACGACCGACGTGCCGGTCCAGGTCATCGTCGGCACGCGCGACCCCGCCGTGCGGCAGTCCTGCTACGAGGATGAGGCGCGGTGGAATCGACGCACCTTCCGCCGGGTTCTCAACGCCGGCCACTGGTTGCCGTTCTCCCATCCGCAGACGCTGGCTCGAGCGGCGGCCGAACTGATCGACCACGTCGACGGAAAGGCGCCGTCGCGGGAGCTGCGGCGCGCCGAGATGCGACTGCACCGCGACGAATTCGACGATCACCTGGTGGTCGTGTCCGGCGCGGGCAGCGGCATCGGGCGGGAGACCGCCCTCCTGTTCGCCGCGCGAGGTGCGGAAGTGGTCGCGTCCGACATCGACCTCTCGGCGGCGAAACGCACGGCGAAAGAGATCGTCGAGTCCGGCGGCACCGCGCACGCCTACCAGCTCGATGTCTCCGACCCGGCGCAGGTGCGGGTCCATGTCGACGCGGTGCTGCAGGCGCACGGCGTGCCGGACATCGTCGTCAACAACGCCGGCGTCGGCGCCGCGGGCGACTTCCTCGCCACCCCGGAGGAGGAATTCAACCGGGTGCTCTCGGTGAATCTGCTCGGGGTGGTCAACAGTTCGCGGGGCTTTGCCGCCGCCATGGTCGAGCGCGGGCAGGGCGGGCACATCGTCAACCTGTCGAGCATGGCCGCCTACAGCCCGGGCAAAGGCATGTCGGCCTACACCACCAGTAAGTCGGCGGTCTTCTCGTTCTCGGACTGCCTGCGCGCCGAGCTGGCCGAGCACGGGATCGGGGTCACCACGGTCTGCCCGGGCATCGTCCACACGAACATCATCGCCACGACGTCGGTGTCGGGAGTCAGCCCCGAGGAGGAACGGGAACTGCAGCAGGTCGGCGACCGCGCCTACGCGCTGCGGGGCTACGGCCCGGAGAAGGTGGCCAAGCAGATCGTCGACGCGGTCCGCGCGAACCGGTCCATCCTCCCGGTGACACCGGAAGCCAGAATCCAGTACCACGTGAACCGCCTGGCGCCCGGACTCGTCCGCTTCGCGGCGTCGAAGGGGAGCATGACCGACATGATCAAGTTCGTTCCGCGGCGCTTCCGCGACACTGTCGGGGAGTCGGCGCGATGAGTTCCTGGGATGTGTTCTCGATGCCGGATCTGACCGGTCGCCGATTCGTCGTGACCGGCGCCAACGGCGGTCTCGGCGCGGTGGTGACGCGCGCGCTGGCGATGCACAACGCGTCGGTCGTGATGGCCTGCCGCAACGAGGCGACCGGCCAGCGGGTGGCCGACGAGTTGGGCGATCGCGTCGAGGTGGCCCGTCTCGACCTGGCCGACCAGTCGTCGATTCGCGAATTCGCGGACGGCGTCGGTGAATTCGACGTGCTGATCAACAACGCCGGGCTGATGTATGTCCCGTTCAGCCGCACGGTGGACGGATTCGAGACCCAGTTCGGGGTCAACCACCTGGGCCACTTCGCGCTGACCGGACTGTTGCTGGACAAGATCGCCGATCGCGTGGTCACCGTCTCGAGCATCGCCCACGCGCACACGCCCAAGTTGTGGATCGATGACCTCAACTACGAGCGCCGGCGGTATCAGCGGTTCCTCGCCTACGCCCAGTCGAAGCTGTCGAATCTGATGTTCGCCCGCGAACTCGATCGGCGGCTGCAATCGTCGGACCGGAAGGTCAGGTCGTTCGCCGTGCATCCCGGAGTATCCGGAACGGATCTGTTCGCGCGCACCGAGACGATCGCCGACCGGTTCACCAAGCTCGGGGCCGCGACGATCGGTCATTCGCCCGAAGCGGCCGCCGAATCCACGCTCTTCGCGGCGACCGAGTCCGACGCCGACCCGACAGTGTTCTGGGGGCCGACGCGGTGGGTCATCCAGTCCCGCGGTCCGGTGGGCGCGGCCCGGACCTCCCGGCTGTCGAGGAACACCGATCTGTGGGGCAGGCTATGGGACCATTCCGAGTCGATGACCGGTGTCAGCTATGCGGTTTGACGTGTCAGTCGGCTGATCGTTGGCTACGGTGAAACTCATGACGAACTCGGGCGATCGTCGGGCGAAGTGATGGCGTCCTCCCCGCCGCCGACCTCGCGGCTTGCGCGCGGCCGGCAGATGACCGCACTCGCGGCCAACCATGTGGTGCGCGACGTCGGCTGGCGGGTCTCGACGGTCGGTAAGTCCGCCGACGAGAAGAACCGTGCCCGCGAGAAGTCGATGATGCTGCTCGCCAACCAGCTGACCCACGTGCTCGGCGGCATGAAGGGTGCCGCCATGAAGGTCGGGCAGATGCTCTCGGTGATCGAACTCCCGTTCCTGCCGGAGGAGGGGCGCGCCGAGTTCCAGGCCAAGCTCGCGGTGCTGCGCGACAGCGCTCCCGACGTCGGCTACGACACGATGCGCAAAGCGATCGAGCGCGAGCTCGGCCGGCCGATTCCCGAGGTGTTCGAGTCCTTCGACCAAGAAGCGGTCGCGGCGGCATCGATCGGCCAGGTCTACCGGGGCAGGCTGCATGACGGCCGGGACGTGGCGGTCAAAATCAAGTACCCGAGCATCGACGACGCGGTGCGGGCCGACATCAAGAACCTGGTCGCCTTTCTCAAGTTCTGGCGCAGCCTGGTGCCGACGCTGGCGTCGCGCGAGTTCCTCGCCGAACTCCGGTCGACCCTGGCCAACGAACTCGACTACGCCGCGGAAGCGCGAAACCAGGCGCGGATGGCCGACGCGTATGCCGGCCACCCGTTCATCGTCGTGCCGCAGGTGGTCCGGGAGATCTCGACCGGCAACATGCTGGTCACCGAATGGTTCGACGGCGAACCGCTGGATCCGGCGCGGTCGATGCTGGCTGCGGAGCGCAATCGGCTGGGGGAGATCCTCTACCGCTTCTACGTCGGCACAATCTATCGGGAAGGGGAGTTCTGCGGCGACCCGCATCCGGGGAACGTGCTCGTCGGTTCCGGGGGGCGGGTCGGGTTCGTCGACTTCGGCGCGTACAAACGGATGGATCGCGACGCTCGCGACTTCGAGACCCGGCTGTGGCGCGCCGGGGTGGCTCGCCGCGGCGACGAGATCCGGGCGCTGGCGGTCGCCAGGGGGGTGATCGACGAAGATGCGCCCATCACCGAGGAGGACTGTCTGCGATTCACCCTCGACGCCTTCCACTGGCAGATGACCGACGAGGAGATCGCCATGACTCACCGGCGGGCGAGCGGCGTCATGTCGGTCATCGATCCGCAGTCCGAGACTTTCGGCGACGTCAGAAGGCAGACCCTGCCACCGGAGCATCTGGTGTCGCGACGGGTCGACATGGCCACCGCCGGCATGCTAGCGCAACTGGAAGCGAAGGCGAACTGGTGCCGAATCGCAAGTGAGTGGCTGGCCGGCGCGGAGCCGGCGACCGAACTGGGACGACAAGAACAGCGGTGGCGCGAAGCGCGCTGATCAGCTCACGCGCTCAGAAGTCGTCGTCCTCGTCGACGCCCATGGCGATATGCAGCGGCTGGTTCAGGTCCAGTTCCACACCCTCGTCGAGATTGGCGGTCACGATGCCGATCGCCGAACGCGTGATCTGGTCGACGAACTGCTCCTTCGTGAGGGAATCGTTGGCCGGCTTGTCGGTGCGGATCCACCAGTCGGCCGCCGATGCCGCCATGCCGAAGACCGAGTGGATCATCAGTTCGAACTGCTGGTGGCTGCTGATGACGTTCGACAGCAACCCCTCGGCGACGTGCGCGGCTCGGTCGATCGACGCGCGCGCCACGATCAGTGGATGCTCTCCGTCTCCGGTCGCCGCCGCGTATTGGCCGCTGGCCAGGAACAGGACGAGGTTGGGATGTTCGCTGATGGTCTCGGCGTACTCGGCGACGAGCCGCCGCACGATCTGTTCGGCCGAGTCCTCGTAGATGTTCAGCGTCCCCGACAGGCGATCCCACAGGGTCTCGACGACGTTCTCCAGAATCGCGTGGTACAGGTCGTTCTTGTCGTCGAAGAACCGGTAGAGCTTAGGTTTCCGGACGCCGAGTTCGGCACAGATGTCATCGAGCGTCGCCTGCGGTCCGATGGTGTCGATGGCGCGGATCGACGCGTCGACGAACTCGGCGCGGACCTTCACGCGGTGTTCGGCCCAGCGAGTGGTGCGCGCGTCCGCGCGCTTGGTGGCTACTGATGCGTTGGGCACGTCCCAAATATACGCGATACTCCGGGTAGTAGGTTACGCGGATCTGTCGATGTTGCTGACATCAGCGGACTCAAGCATTACTCTCGGTATCTAGTACTGAGAGTAAGGATGAAATGGTTCGACAGAAGCGCGTTGCGTTGGCCGTTGTCACGGCCGTGTGCGTCGTGGGGGGACTCGCCGGATGCGCCGATGCACTGACCGGGGGAGCCGTCTCGTTCAGCTCCTACCCGCCGGTGAGCACGTTGCGGTCCACGCCGCCGATGGCGACCGTGCTGCCCGCGGGCTTCCCGAAAGCGGTGCCGGTCGTCGGCGGAAAGTACCGAAGGATCCACAGCCCGACTCTCGGTGACCGGGCCTATGTGCTCGCCGTCGGGGACGCCGGTGCCTCGGCTCTCGAGCGCGCCCAGGCCCGGCTGCTGGACGCCGGGTTCATCGAGCAGGACCTCGTGGGACAGCGGACCTACATCGGCCGGGGGCACACCGTGACGGTGGCATCCGTCGACGCCGGATTCGGGTTCTCCCTCGTCTACACGGTCCTGCCGACCGCCGACGTCGCGGGCCTTCCGTCGATCCCCAACCTCGATCTTTCCGATCTGTTCGGGTAGGGGGCCCGGTGTCACATCAATACAGTCCGAAGTTCGAACGACTGGGCCGGTTCACCGCGCGCTACGCCACCTGGGTGGTGCTGGGCTGGTTCGCCCTGGCGGCGGTGGTGAACGTCGCGTGGCCGCAGCTCGAAGACGTCGCAGCGCGCAAAGCAGCGAGTCCCATTCCCACCAATTCGCCCGCGATCCAGTCGATGCTGACGATGGCGGACAAATTCGGGGAACGGGGCAATCTCAACTCGATCATCGTCGTCATGGAGAACCCGGCCGGGATGACCGGTGAGGCCCGCGCGAGGTACGACGCGACGGTCGAGCGTCTGAGCGGACGTCCCGACGCGGTCGCCTTCGTACAGGACGTGCTGGGCGATCCGGTCGTCGCGGCGAACCCCGCGGTGCGCAGCCAGGTGATGAGCGAGGACGGCAAGGCCTGGATTCTGCTGGCCGGGCTGACCGGCGACATCGGTTCGCCCAAGACCCTCGCCTCGCTGCAAGTGGCCCAGGACATCGTGCATCAGACCTTCGACGGTTCGCCGACGAAGGCCTGGGTCACGGGTCCGACGGCGACGGTGGGCGATCTGGCGATGACCAGCGTTGCGGACATCCGGGTCATCGGCGCGGTCACCTTCGTACTGATCAGCATCATCCTGCTGCTCGTCTTCCGTTCGGTGTTCACCGCCCTGCTGCCCATGCTCGTGATGGGCGTCTCCGTCGGAGTCGCGCGCGGGGTCGTCGCCGGGCTCAGCGAGATCGGCCTGCCCATCTCGACGATGTCGGCGACGCTGATGGTCGCGATCCTGGCCGGTGCGTGCGTCAACTATTCGGTCTTCCTGATCAGCCGGTATCACGAGAATCTGCGCTCCGGAATGGATCCGCGGGAGGCGCTGGCGAAAGCGTCGGGCTCGATGTCGCGGGTGATCATGGCGGCGGCGGCGACCATCGCGATCGCCAACCTCGCCCAGCTGACGGCGAAGCTGCAGTTCCTGGCGGCGGCGGGACCGGCCGTGGCGATCTCGATCGGCGTGGGCTTTCTCGCGTCGATCACCATGCTGCCCGCCGTGCTCGCCCTGGCGGCCCGCTTCAACCTGGGGCTGGCGAAGCCGGACCGGACGGGGGCGTACTGGCGGCGGATCGGCGAGATGGTCGTCGCGCGGCCGGTCCAGACCCTGGTCGCGAGTCTGGTGGTGCTGGCGCTGCTGTCCGGGCTGACCGCGTTCATCCACGTCGGTTACGACGATCGCAAAGCCCAGCCCCAAGACACCGAGAGCGCACTGGGCTACGCGACGATGGACAAGCACTTTCCCACCGACACGATGATCCCGCAGTACGTGGTCGTCGAATCGGAGAAAGATCTGCGCACCCCCGAGGGCCTGGCCGACCTCGACCAGCTGGCGGGACGGATCGCCCAGATGCGCACCATTAAGCGGGTCCTGGGCATCACCCGCCCCGACGGGCGGAAGCTGACCCAGGCGACGCTGGCGTGGCAACTCGGGATGATGGGCGAGCAGATGGCGAAGGCCGGCCAGGCGAACCCCCGGCTGCTGCAGCAGATCGATCAGCTCCGCAGCGTGGCAACGGCGATGGAATCGCTCTCCGGCGACGCGGCGGGCGCGGACGCGGCCGGGCTGCTGGCCAGCGCCCGGAAGATGCTGTCGACCGCGAAGTCGGCGTCGGAGCAGATGGACGCCTACTCGGGGCTGGTGCGCAAGGCCGGCTCGTCGGCCGAGATGATCGACCAGCTGGCCAAGCTCTCGCCGGTGCTGCTGGCCGTGGCATCGGCGCTCGACTCGGCGTCGACGGTCCTGATCCCGCTGCTCGATTCGTCCCAGTGCCGGGCCAACCGGGAATGCAGGCAACTGCGCGGGCAGCTCGCCTCGGTGACCGCGATGAATCGGGACGGTCAGTTGAAGGAGATCGCCGAGCTGACCCGGTCGCTGGCGACCCCGGCGGGCCGGGGCACCGCCAAGAACGCGATTCACTCGCTGGTCGAGCAGTACGAGCAGGCGCGCCAGATGCTGGCCCAGGTACCCGCCGCGGAGCGTCAGCTCGACCGCGTGTCCGAGGTGATGGCCGCGATGTCGGCCGCCGGAATCGACCTCTCCGACACCGATGCGATGGTGCGCCAGGCCAGGAAGATGGCCGACGGGGCGCGCGAGGCGATGGCCGGGATGACCGCGCTCGCCGCCTATCTGCAGACCGTCGGCAAGGCCGCGTCGGGCGATTCGGCGTCCGGCTTCTACCTGCCGTCCGGCCTGCTCGACAACCCGGATTTCGGGTTGCTCAGCAAGGCGTTCATCTCCGCCGACGGCAAGACCGCGCGCTATCTCATCCAGTCCACGATCAATCCGTTCTCCGAGGATGCGATGACGCTGTCGCGGGAGATGCGCACGGTCGGCGAAGCCGCGCTGCCCAACACCAGCCTGTCCACGGCCCAGGTCAGCATCGGCGGCTTCCCGTCGATCAACGCCGATCTGCAGGAGATGTTCCGCCGCGACTTCACCGAGATCGTCATCGTCACGCTCCTGGTGATCCTCGCGGTGATGTGCCTGCTGTTGCGCGCCGTGCTGGCACCGCTCTATCTGCTCGCGTCGGTGCTGCTGACGTACGGCGCGGCCATCGGTGCAGGCGTCCTCGTGTTTGGCGTCATCGGCGGCCAGGAGATCTACTGGGCCGTTCCGGCCATGGCGTTCACCTTGGTCGTCGCGGTCGGTGCCGACTACAACATGCTGTTCATGGCCCGGTTGCGGGAACAGCCCTGTGCGGAGGCCAAGGATGCGATCGTGCCAGCGGTGGTGGGCACCGGATCGGTGATCACCTCGGCGGGGCTCATTTTCGCCGCCGCGATGTTCGGGATGCTCGCCGGATCGGTGTCGACCATGGTGCAGATGGGCTTCATCATCGGCATCGGGATTCTGATCGACACCTTCATCGTGCGGACGATCACGGTTCCGGCCGTGGTGGCCCTGGTCGGCAACCGCAGCTGGTGGCCGTCGAAGAAATGAGGACGCGGTGATCCACGAGAAATACCAACTGGCAGTACCGGCGGCACCCGAGGTCGCGCTCGCGATACTCAAGGACGTCGAAGGGATGGACGCCTGGCTGCGGCCGCATCTGCCCCGCTGGCCGAAGATCACCGCCAGCACCTGGGTGGTCGAGCGCACCGACGACGGCGACCCGCTTCTCGTCGCGGCGAAGACCAGTGCCCTGGGGATCAGCGACGAGACGCTCACCGCCTACCGGTGGACGCCCGACGGGGTCACGACGACCTTGCGATCGAGTCGCGTGCTGCGAAGCAGCCAGAGCACGTATGCGATCGAGGAGACCGCGGCCGGGACCTCCCTCATGCGGGTCGAGGTGAGTGCCGACGTGAAGATCCGCCTGCCGCGAATCCTGGAACGGCGGATGGAGTCGGTGCAACGAGATTTCGCGACCGCGCTGCAACGCGCCTTCGTCGCCGAAGCCGAGCGCCGCCGACGTCGCTGAACCGCAGACAGTCGTAGCCGGAAACACACGATCGAGGAGGAACAATGAGAAGAAGGTCCGCATCCGAGGTACGTCCGCTGCCGCTGTGGCTGGCGCTACCGCTCTACATCGCTTGGGCCGCGGTGTCCTTCGGGGACGGCGCAGCCGAACGACTCGGCGACCGCGGCCAGCAGGTCGTCCGTGGCTTGTTGGGTGCCACGTTGGCGACGCATGTCGCCGAAGCCGCCCTGATCTCTGGGCGGGTTCGTCGGCGCGGCCACCCGGATCAGGCCCACTCGTGGGCCCGCTCCACGCTGTTGTGGGGATTTCCGAACCATCTGCGGGTGCGAAAGCTCGCCGACGTATCCGGCGGTCACCGATGACGGAGTACGTCGAACGCGATGTCGCCGGGGCGACGGTCGTCGTCACCGGCGGGCACCAACGGGATCGGACTCGAGATGGCGCGGGAATTGGCCGCGCGGGAGCGCAGGTCGTCCTGCTAGCACGCGACGAGGCGAAGGCGGCCGGGGTCGTCACGGAGCTGGCGAAGGTGGCGGTGACCCGGCCGGCGGTCGTCGTGGGCGATCTGTCCGATCTGTCCTCGGTGCGGGCAGCGGCCGGCGAGATCGTTGACCGGTGGCCCACCATCGATGTGCTGGTCAACAACGCCGGGATGCATGCGATGACCTCCGGCACCAGTGCGGACGGCTTCGATCTGATGATGTCCACCAACCACTTGGGGCCGTTCTTGCTGACGCGGCTGCTCACCGAATCGTTGATCGGCGCCGGGCCCGCGCGCATCGTCACCACCGCGTCCGAGGCCCACCGCTTCGGTTTCAACCTGCATCCGGGTTCCTTCGGCGAGCCTCGCGAGTACGGCCCGGTCGGCTCGATGGCCGCGTACGGGCAGTCCAAGCTCCTCAACATTCTGTTCACCCGGGAACTCGCGCGTCGGCTGGCCGACGATGGCGTGACCGCGAACTGCTTCTGCCCGGGGATCGCCGCGACCGGGCTGACCGGCTCCAGCCGGCTGCTCAGCGCGGTGACGAGCACCGCGTCTCGCACCCCGCTGGTGGCGCGGCCCGATCAAGCGGCGAGATTGGGGTGCGGCTCGTCCTCGACGAGGCCCTCGCCGGGACGACAGGAGAATTCTTCACGTCGACGCCCGGCATGGCGGCGCTGCCCGCGACGTTGTCACGTCGTTCCACCGACCTCCGGGAGGCGGTCTGGCGACGGTCAGAAGAACTCACCGAGCCGTGGGTCCGTACTGGTTGAGCCCTCCGCGATCACCGGCGCGCCGGTGTCAACCGCAGGACGATCGTGCAGTCGGTACCCGCCGGGTCGGGGGCCACACCGACGTCGTACTGATCGTCGAGGGCCGGACTCGCGGCCAGCGCTTGCCGCAGGGCGCCTTCGACGATGGCCTGCGAGACCGCCGGATCCGCCCGGGTGATGTCGCGCAGCGGACAGGAGCAGATCGACAGTTCGTGCTCCCCGAAGACGCTGGCCGCACTGCGGACGACGAAACCGAGCTTGGCCAGCGCGGCCTCGGCGGTCGTCACCGGGTCGGGGATCTCGTCGCCGGGCTCCTCGGTGATCGGGTCAGCCCAGCGTCGGCCGATCTCGACGGCGGCCCGCCGACGCGATTCCTCGTCGTCCCCCAAGGTTTCGACGAGCAGCGCGACGAGCCGGACGTCGGGCTTGGCGACCGTCGACGAGTAGCCGGTGCGCGGGCGCCCGACCGTCGTCGCGGGCAGGGCGACGGCCTCGACCAGACCCTCGTCGATGAGCTTGTTGAGGTGGAAGCGGGCCGTGCTCACGTGCACGTCGAGCGTGTCGGCGACATAGGAGGCGTCCACCGGCTCCGCTGCGGCCTCGACCGTGGCCAGCACGTGGTCGCGCTGTCGTGCCCGGATCCTCATGGGGTCGATCCTAGTTCCTCCGCCGTCGGACGGCGGTAGCGGCGATGCCGGCGGCGACGAAGACCGCGGCGACGACCGCGAAGTAGACCAGTGCGCCGTTCGGTCCCCACGGCGGAGTCAGCGCCAGCCACTGCCCGGTGCCGTAGATGCCGTTGAGGAAGGGCATGTACTGCTGCACCGTCATCCCGTTGGGGATGAGCGCGATCGCGTCCTCGACGACCCCGGCCCACAGCAGCATGAGGGCGATGGCGGTCAGTCCCGATCCGGTCAGCGCCGCGAGGCCGACACCGAGAGCCGACGCGAAGAACGCGAAAACCGGAACGGCCCAACAGAATCGGAGCCCGGCCCCCGACCCGAGGTCGACGCCGCCGTAGACGACTGGGAAGAGCCGGGGCAGCGTCGACATCAGCAGTACGACTAGCCCGAGTGCCACCGCGGCCGCGACCGGGCCGTAGAAGAGGGAACGGGCGACGACGGCCGTCGACGGAGAACCGAACAGGTAGCGCTCGGTGTCGGCGGTCGGCCCGCCGGCGGCCGAGGCCTGGGCGTGGGCGGCACCGACGGCGAGGATCAGCACGCCCAGATTGATCACCCAGTAGACCGAGTTGTTGGACTCGACGGCCGTAACGGTGATCGACGTCGTCGTCATGGTGGCGAAACGTTCGGCCACGGCGGCGACGGCATACGTGATCAGCAGGGGGAGAGCGATGGCCAACGGTACGGCGATGAACCACCACGGGCTGCGGCGGCCCGACGCCCGCGTCGCTTCGGCGGCGATCGCCGCGGTCAGGGCGGTCATGCCGAGTACTCGGAGTCGTCCGGATCGCCCACCGTGCGCAGGTAGGCGTGCTCGAGGTCGGGGGAGTCGCCGAGGAAGTCGTCGAGATCCTCGTCGGCGACCAGCCGCCCGCCGCGCAGGACGAGGATGCGGTCGGCGTTGCGCCGCACCTCGTCGAGCAGATGGGAGGCGACGAGAATCGCGCGGCCGTCGTCGGCGAGATCGCGCAGCAGTGTGCGCAGCCAGATGATGCCGGCGATGTCCAGCCCGTTGAGCGGTTCGTCGAACAGCAGGACCGGCGGGTCGCCCAGCAGGGCGCCGGCGATCCCGACGCGTTGCCGCATCCCCAGCGAATAGTCGCCGATGGGGCGGCCGGCCACCGCGGACAGACCGACGAGATCGAGGACCTCGTCGACGCCCCGGTCACCGATCCCGGCCGAGCGTCCCAGCCACCGAAGATGGCGGCGGGCGGTGTGCCGGGGGAGGAAGGCGTCATGATCGAGATGGACGCCGAGCTCGCGCAGGCGCGGCGAGTGCGAGCGCGGCCGACCGTTGATCTCGACGGATCCCCGGTCGGCCGCGGTCACGCCGCTCACGCAGCGCAGCAACGTGGACTTGCCCGCACCGTTGAGCCCTAGCAGATAGGTCAGCGAACCCGGAGCCACCTGGGTCGAGATGGCATCCAGAACGGTTCCCCGGCCGTACCGCTTGGTCAGGCCCTCGATGCGCAGCACGCGGTCAGCGGTTGCAGTAGATGGGCAGCCCGACGGTCTTGACGCCCTGGCACATCGAGCTGGCGGCCAGCTTCCAGTTGCCCTGGTAGACGAAATCGATGGGCATATTGATCGTCGGGCGACCCACCGATGCGCTGGTCAGGTGGACCTGCACGCGGGTCGGGCTCTTGCGCGCCAACGGTCCGCTCACCTTGTTCCAGCCGCGCGGGGCGCGGAACAGGCCCAGGTTGTAGACCGTGCGGGGCACGACGACGGCGTTCATGCCACCTTCGACGTTGGCGGCTTTCGCCTCGTCGGACGCGGGTGTCTCGACGAGGAACTTCACGATATTGCCGAGGTCGGCGACCGAAGGATTCTTCGTCGTCACTTTGAAGTTCGCCGGCAGAGCCGACGCCGGGGAGGCGACGACGGTGGCGCCGAGCAGCGCGGTAACCGTGGCGAGGAGTGCGACGAGAGCGGAGCGTGCGATTTTCATGGTGTTCCTTTCGGGTGATCCTGGTGATGGGGGGTGAGGACAATCAGAGAAAGCGCGGAGTCCTCGGTCGCCGTGAGTGCGTGGGTGACCTCGGCGTCGACATGGATGGCGGTGCCGGGAGTCAGGACCGTCATCGTGTCGTCGACCGTGAACTCCACCCGCCCGGCCTGGCCGAGCACCAGGATCGGCCAGCGGGCGGTGTGGCTGGGCATGGACTGCCCGGCCCGGAAGCTGAGCCGGACGACGGTCGCCCCGTTGAGGTGAGCGAGCGCCTTGATGTCGGGACCGGAAGCATCCGGTTGGCTCAGCGCGGTGTCGGCGAGACCGCCGATGACGGTCTCGGATCGGGTGGTGGACATGGGTTCTCCTTCCAACACACCGCTGCGCGGTGCGGGGCTGTTGGCGAAGGGGTCAGTTGCGGACGGCGATGACTTCGATGGCCGCCAGATTGTCGCGGTACTTCCGGAAGGTCTTGCGCATCCCGAGCACGCGACGACGGGCATCGCCGTTGCGGATCACGTTGCCGGCGAACTTCAGTGCGCCGCCGAGCCCCTCGTCGGCGATGATCCGCCGCGGTTGCAGCAGCGCCATCGGGGCGAAGCGGACGCGTTCGACGGTGAACCCAGCGTCGGTGAGGAGCTTGCGCCACTCGGCCTCGGTCAGCGGCCGCGCGTTGACCTTGATGGAGCGCGCCAAGGACTGGCGGATCTCGGTCTTCTGCTCGTCGGTGAGGGTGTCGGGGTGCAGGGCGAGTTCGTGGATCGCGTACCGGCCGCCGGGGCGCAGGACGCGGTTGGCCTCGTCGACGATCTGCGATTTCACCTTGTCCGACTGCATGGTCAGCATGGCCTCGCCGATGGCGACGTCGACGCTGTCGTCGTCGAGACCGGTGGCCTGTGCCTCGCCGGTGGTGACGGTTCCGCGGTCGCCGACGACGTCGCCGGCGAGCTTGGCCGCGGCCTCGTCGGATTCGACGCCGCGATAGCTGCGCGGGGAGCGGGCGAGGATCTCGGTGGCGGTGCGGCCGAGGCCGGGGGCGATCTCCAGGACGTCGGTACCGGAAAGCTCGGCGTCGGCGAGGAGCTGCTCGGTCAGCTCGCGGCCGCCGGGCCGCAGGACGCGTTTGCCGAGCTTCGCGAGCAGCCAGTGCCCCGGCATGTCTTCTTCCGGACGGTTGGCGTACGGCAGGTCGGTGGTGGCCATGTGGCTCATCTCCTTCATTTAGAGGATGAGCCTACGTTAAATTAAGTAACCCTAATTTGGCTAGCCTGACTTAACCTAGGTCCTTGCGGGCGAGGACGAATTGCCCTTGGTCGACGACGGTCTGTTCGATGTGGGTGACACCGGCCGCGCGCAGCCGGTCGGGGATCTCATGGCGCTCGAAGAAGTGGTATCCGCCGAGGTTGCCGATGGTTTTCACCCCGGGGAGCCGGGACAGCGGCGTCCGCACCGAGGTGAAGATCGCGATCTCGCCGCCGGGCCGGGTGACCCGAACCAGTTCGTCGACGACCGGTAGCGGGTCGGGGATCAGATAGAGCGCCGCGAAGCACGCGACGGTGTCGAAGGCGTCGTCCGGGAACGGCAGGCGATGGGCGTCTCCCCGGATGAAGACGGTGCGCGGATGCGGTTTCGCCACGGCCCGCGAGAGCATCGTCTCCGAGTAGTCGATCCCGACGCACCGGCCGTCGCCGGTCAGGTTCCTGGCCAGCCGCCGGGTGTAAAGACCGGGGCCGCACGCGACGTCGAGGATCTGCCGCTCCCCGCTGCGTGCGAGGTAGGCCGTGAAAGCCCGGTCGTACATGGCCGTCGCCGATCCGCCGAGGCTGAACATCCGGGTGAACACCGGGCGCCACGCGGACTCGTAGACGGCGGAGACCAGCGGATTGCCCATCAGGCGCTGTGCGAGTGTCGGCATCGTCGAAGGCGCGACTCGTCAGACGTCGCGCTGGACGCGCAACACGCCGAGTGTCGTTGCGAGCGAGTCGTACTGGGACACGAGCAGGACGAAGGAGATCTGCCGCGGCTCGTCGAGATGGCGGGAGAGAGCGGCCCACGTCTCGTCGGAGATGTCGCGCGAGCCCACCATCTCGTCGACGGCGAGCAGCAGGGACCGCTCCCGGTCTCCCCACCCGGCGTCGGGGCCCTCGATGATGCGGCCCAGCGTCGCCTCGTCGATCCCGGCTCGCTTGCCGAGCTTGCGGTGGTGATCCATCTCGTAGTCGCAGGAGCCCAGGTGCGCGACCCGGATGATGATCATCTCAGTGTCCTTGCGGGACAGCTTGCCGAACGGCATCATTCGCGACGAGTAGTAGAGCCAGCCGCGGAACAATCCCTTCGACTGGCCGAGGGTGGAGAAGATGTGGGCGTCGTCGACGCCTTGTGCCTTGGAGGCGACGCGCGAGAAGGCCCAGTTGAACAGGCCGAGTTCGCGCAGGCCACCCGGTTGGATGCGTGGAGTGCTCATGGGGCTCAACCGTAGCGAGGTGCGGTGCTCCGTGGGGGTGAAGCGCCGATGATCCAGCGTTGGGGGTCTGCGAGTGCTGCCAGCTGCGTCCTCGAGAACGCGATGTCCGGAGCTGTGGCGGCGCCGGCGTCGTTCGCTGATCGCAAGATCGTGCGGGTGACCTACGATGGTAACCGATTCGAGTAAGAGCTCGACCAGAGGGGAGAATGCCGGTATCTGGAACGGAGGACCAATGCGCCCGCGCTATCCGCGCAATCCAGCGTCGCAGTGCGCTGGAAGGCTATTCAGCTTTCAGACAACAAATCAGGTCCGTGACCAGCTCACTGGCCTACGTAGACATGTCACCTATTGGGTCGACCGCGTGCAGTAAAGCACTTGAATCAGAGTCTCGGTCTGGAAGTCAACGTACCGATGCGCGACCATCAGACCCGCGCGCGTCACCTTCTTTGTAGCAGCCGACGGAAATAGGCTAGGCGGCTATTTATTCCTCCCTGCGGAAATAGCGCCACTGCCGATCGCGAAGAGGTGTCCGCTCTTTACGGTTGCGCAATGACAAGTCCCACAGGTACATCATTGGAGCCACAGCCAAGACAGTCAGAGAATAGTAACGATGGTTGCTTTCATCGGCGGCTATGAAGATCACAAGAAGTACGACCACGACTACTACAGGCCAGGACAGTTCATAGAGAAGCTTGTCCTCTTTCCATCGGTACCCATGCCTGCGATCGATAGTCTCGAAGAGCTGTATTATACCGATATGGACCAGAACAATGGCCACTGCCGTATATATCATCTGACTATCTCACCCTTGTAATTAAGCAAGATCGGATCAAACATTCCGTTCTCGTCTCGGCAATTCCAGGGGCCGATTATTCGTCCTTAGATCACACTGGACTGAACAGCCCCACCTACTATTAGTGAATAGGTCGTCCTGCGTCTTAACCTCGTCGCCACGGTGGTGGAGACTATTCGATAGGCTTCAATATAAGCGGCAGAGAGTCCAGCGGGTGACCCTTCGGAACAGTCGCCGTCGAACCGTAGATCTGACCTCCCGAACCCGAAGTGCTGGCGTAGTGGCAGGATATTATCCTCAGGGGTGTGCGACCTAAGGCTGAGCTTGCTAGGGTGTTGATTCTAGTTGCGGATCCTACTACGCGCGTATGGCGATTTGTTACTGTTATTGCCCCGGTGAGGCTGAATGATAGGTCGACAATAGCAATCAAATCGGCTACGTCGATATTCTGTGTTTCTACATGTAGTGCTGTGAACGTGATATTCGGCGCAAATCCTGCCGCTTCGGCGGGAGGCTGGTAGAGGACTCTGAGGGCACCGAAGTCGCTTGGTGTCGGCCAGTCGTGCCATCCATCGAGCGGCTGGGTGGGCAAGTGCGCCGGCACTGACGCGACATCTTCGATAGTTTCGAATCTGGCGTCCGGCAACAACTGCGCAGCTTTGGTGGCGACCTCGTCAAAAAGGTTGTGCGTCAAAATAGTTTTCCAATCGCTTCGCCGATGAAGGAGCCGCCAATGCCACCACCGATACCGCCGATGACGCCACCGGCGGCGGCCCCCCAGCCGCCGCCGACCCAGAAACCGGCCGTAGCTCCGCCTTTCGCGCCATAGTAGGCGCCAGCCATCGCCCCACCAGCCTTACCGGCGGTCTCAGGCACAGGCGTGCCCTTCTGAATATCATCGACGACTCCGATCGCGGTACCCACATAGCCTATTCGCCCTGCATATTTCCCAGCTTTGAGGAGTTGACCGCTCTTGCTCTTCGAAAAGTCTTGGCCCGGCGTGCGCTTCGCATGAGGGTGGTCGCGAAGGTACTTCTCCTGCTTGTCGATCCCTCGCTCCAGCCCTTCACCAGCATTGCCAATAATGTCGAGTGCCTTCGTCCCACTCTTGTACGCTGTTGTTCGGTAGTCGATCGTGGCGTCGATCGCTGCTTGTTGTTCACTGTCGGGGTAGATAGGTTTGCCGTCACCGTCGTAGTAGACGACGGTATCGGGTTCTCCGGGACGGTACTGGAAAGATCGACGGTCAAGGATCAATTTGCCGTGTTCGTCGAAGATCTTGTGGTGATGCACCTCACGGGTGAAGGAGCCAAACTCGATCTCCTCAGTACTGGTCTCGGTTGAGGTGCCGTCTTCCATCGTGACCCGGGTGACCGAATTGCCTTTCGAGTCAACTCGCTCTTCGACCGCCTTGACCGAGAGCGCCTTGTTCATGGTGGTCGACTCGATCACTTGACCATCTTTGGTGTGGATCGTGATGTTGTCGTAGACTTTGCCATCCTCGCCGATCGTCGCCCGGTTCTGAATAGTCGCACCGCTAGGCAACGTCGCGCTCCGACCTGGCCCCGGGTAGAGAGTCGGAAGCATCAAGATGTCCTGGGTCGAAAGCCCCTCGGTGTCAGCCGGTGGCCGGATCACGGTCGAACCATCGGGTCCGGTTGTGATCAACGAACCGGGAAGAATAGAACGATAGAACTCGCGCTCCTGCTCCGACAGTGGGCCGGTCGCCGTGATCGGCTCACCGTACTTGGGCGTGACCGTGGTGCTCCGCGTGATCTCACCGTCCTCACCGACGTTGTAATCGGTACTCCACGTGTTACCTGACGGAGTCGTGGTCGGATTTCCAGGCGTCGGAGGATCACCCAGAACCGAGGGGAGGTCTTGGGGCGTCACGCTCGGCCGTACCGGTGGCCCCGCCGGCGGACTTCCCTTAGGGGCGTTGCTCGTCAAGTCAGGATTCTGCGTGATCGCTGGCATAAGCTTGGCCGTCTCCGGATCGACCCACACCCACTCCTCGCCGTTCCACACATACGGATCGGCAAGAATCGGATACAACGCATCATCGGCAGGCTCGACATGTTGAATGAGATCGCCGTCCCCATCGACGGTGTACCACGTCTTCTGCGGACGTCCGGCCGAATCGAACGCCCACGGCCGCGCCACCTGACGAATCGCCTTGCCACGCGCATCGTAGATCGTCGCCGAACCGTCAGGATGAACGCGCGTACGACCTCCCTGCGGGACATCCATGCCAAACCGGTACGTGTTCGGGCTAGTGCGGTCATGAATCAACACCATCCGCGACGGCCCCACCTGACCGCGCGTCGAACCACCACGCGACAACCCGGTACTGCGACCACCGGCCACCAATGCTGCCGCCCCGACAAGTAGCCATACCGCGATTGGGATCGAACCCGACTCCGTCGCCGGTGCCGCCGGCGACAACACCGGGCCCGGCACCGGCACCGTCACCGGCGCCGGTGGCGTCGGGTGTTGAACCGGGGGGGCCGGCGTGCGCGGTGGTGCAGGTCGGCCAGTCTGTGCCGGCGGTGCGGGTTGCCCGGTGTTCGGCGGAGCCGGTCGCTGCCCAGTCTGCTGCGGCGGCGCGGGAGGACGTTGCCCCGGCAGTCCAGGGGCGCGGTAGCCGGGGACGGGGATGATGGGGGTCCCGTT
>NZ_BAEE01000045.1 GCF_000241265.1 Gordonia araii NBRC 100433 | reverse complement strand
TCGGGGAGTTCTCCGCCATGTGCTCGAGGTCGGCTGCGGCGAGCGGCACGGCCTGGCGAAGCGGTGTCCACACGTACCCGGGACGAACCCGCACGAGGCAGGGGATTCGCCGTGCGGCCAACTCGGCGACGAGCCAATGCCAGTAGTCGGGCGGCTGCCCGATCTCGGATTCCAGCACGACGACCGTGTCGGCAGCCGGCGGCACCTCCGGTGCGAGCAGGTAGTGGCGTGCGGCCCCGCGGGCCCTCCCGGCAGTGGTCATGGGGCGGGCGCGAGCCTTGCGCTGTGCCGTTGTCCGATCGCCCAGAACACGGCCGGGTAGGCGGCGCCGAAGGCGTAGACGAACTGCGGCAGCGACATCTTGGCGGCGACGACTAGGTGAAAACCCATCCCGGCTGCGGCGAGTGCCCGTGCGGCGCGCGGGTTGGGAACGAGGTAGAGGAGGGGATAACACACTTCGCCGACGGCCACGGTCCAGGTGATGGCCTGTCCTGCGCGTCGGTGATCGCTGAACCAGCGGTGCAGGGCCGGGTCGCCGAACGACTCGGTGCTCATGATCATGCGCACCGCCTCGCCGCTGTTCCACTCGTAGGAGGCCAGCTTCGCGACACCGGCCATCACGTAGGACAGGCCGAGCTGGACGTTCACCGCCGCCAGGTAGCGACGGGGGGCGGCGTCGCCCTCCGCGGCGGTGAGGAGCGCCATGACCGACAACGCGTCCATCATGTCGTCGGCACCCTCCCTGCCGAGATTGGTGCGCGCGGTCGAGAGACGGCTGAGCGCGAGGTCGCCCGCCGCGAGTAGGCCCTGGTGCCTCGGATTCCGGGTTGCGCACATGGCCACACCGAGGACGATCTTGAGAGTGTCTGCAGTGATCGCGGTCGCCGGCGCGTCGACCGCCTCGGCTACCCGCGGCCAGCGCTGAGCGAACCGCGGATGGCTGTCGGCGAACCGGCCGGCGAGCAGTCCGGACCGCCGATAGCCGTCGCGGGACCTGACACCGGCGACGCCATCGACGACACGAGCCACGCCTGCGAGCAGGCGTGACGTCGTGTAGCTGGCGTCGGGCCGGTGTCCTGCGTGTTGAGGACCAGCGCCCATTCAGTTGTTGATGGGGCGTTGCCCGGTGTTGCTGAGCGCGTAGATGCTCGCGGCGGAAGCAGCGACGGTGGCCAGCGACGACATCACGTCCGCCGACTGCGCCATGCTCGACATCATCGCGGTACGTTGCGGAACCGCGCTGACCAGCGGGCCGGTGCCGGCCGCCGTGGGCATGGCGCCACCGTTGAGCTGATCTTCGATCTCCCACATCTTCATGGCGATGTTTTCCTTCCACTGAGTGGTTTCACGAACGCTGCTGCGTTCGTGTCCGCGAGGGCGTGCCTCGGGGGTCTGGGCGCGCGACGGGTCACAGCGGTGTCACTCGTCCGTGAATGGCGTTCTGGTCATCGATCTCGTTGGTCCGGATCGTGAGGACCGAGAAGCTGCGAATGTTCGCCGTCCCGATGCAGCCGTCCACGGTGATGTGGCCATTGCGGACGGTCTGACTCGACTTGGCCGACTCCAGCGGCTTCTTGCCGAAGGTGACGATGACCGACCTGCCCGGCGAGAGCGACACGGAGATACCCGGCTGAATGAGCGCTTGCGGGCTGATCAGAAAGACCGGGCCGGTCTGCACACCGCCGTTGCCGCCCAGTCCGAAGCTGCCGCCGAGGCTCGGCGTCACCTCGTTCAGCGTGGCCATGCAACCGATCTGGTATCCCGACTCCAGCGTGGCGGTGATCTTGGCGCCCCGCTTCGCGGGCCGTACTCGAGAAAGTCCTGCCCAGGACCGCAGCGTCACGTAGGCCTCGCGGGAGAACCCGGATGCGGTCAGCGGCTGCACGCGAAAAACCTTCTGCCGGTCGGCTGCGACGGTCGCCCGCCAGCCGTCGTCAGTTGTCCACGTCCGCATGTGGGACGGCAACTTGATCGTGTCCGCCGATGCCTGGGCACCGCCTCCGACCATGGACATTCCAATTGACATAGCGACGGCCAAAATGACCCCCCGCGCCCCCCGCACCAATTCATTCTCCTCAACCGAACAACAAGTTGGGGACATGTATACATGGATATTCACCGATACGCAATCGCAACGTGGATTTTCGAGGCTGCAAAGGTTGGGCGGCGGGCCGTGATAAGCGGTCGCGCTACTCGGCGGCCGAATAGCGGCCGCTGGGACGCCTGCTCCAGTCGGCGTCGGCCGATTCGCCCGCCAGCGTGCGTTTGAGCGTCTTGAAGGTCGCGGTCTGCGGAAGTTCGTCGACGATCCGGACTCGGCTCGGCCACTGCTTCGGGCCGAGGTCGGGTTGGGCGGCGAGGAACTCCGAGAACTCCACGGGCGTCAGGTCGGGCGCGACGAGCGCTGCCCACAGCTCGTCGCCGATCTCCGCGCGGACGCCGTACACGGCGGCCTGGGCGATCCGGGGATGGCGGAGGAGGATCGTTTCGATTGGCGCGGTGCCGAGGTTCTCGCCGTCGACGCGCACCCAATCGCCGAGCCGGCCGGCGAAGCGGAGATAGCCGTCGTCGCCGACCCACCCCAGGTCGCCGGTCCGGTACACGCCTCCGCGGAGCCGCTCGCTCGTCGCCTCGTCGTCGTTGTAATAGCCGTCGAACAATCCGGGCCCGGAGAGGTTGACGATCTCGCCGACTTCGCCGGTCGGCATCGGGGACAGCGTCGTCGGATCGACGACGGCGACGGGCGGGCACAGCGGCCCCAGTGCGTCGGCGGGGGTATCGGGCGTACGCGAGATCGAGACGCCGCCCTCGGTGGAACCAAAGCCGTCCACGACCGTGCATCCGAAGCGGCGGGCAAACTCGGCGCGGTCGGAGGCGCTGGCCTCGTTGCCGTACACGACGCGGAGCGTGGAGTCGGCGTCGCCCGGCGCGGGTGGCACGGCGAGGATGTAGTGCAGCGGCTTGCCGACGTAGTTCGCGTAGGTCACGCCGTAGCGGTGGACGTCCTCGACGAAGCCCCGCGCGGAGAATGCCGGGCGCAATGCGATCGACGCGCCCGCGGCCAATGCGACCGCCCAGCCGGCGACCGTCGCGTTGGAGTGGAACAGCGGCATCGAGAGGTAGACGACGTCGTCGCGGCCGATGCCGAAACGGTCCGCGAGCATCACTCCGGGCGCGGCGAACTTGCGGTGACTGCACCGGACCGCCTTCGGATCACTGGTCGTGCCGGAGGTGAAGATCAACATGAGCAGGTCGTCGGGGTCGCGGTCCGCGATGACCGGCCCTTCTGGAAGCGGTTGCGCGGCAATCAGATTCGTCCACGCCGGATCTGCGACGTTGATGACGGGGATTGGCAGGTCGACGTCGTCGAACAGGCCGGCGGTCGTGTCGTCGACGAGGATCGCCTGGCAATCGGCGGTGCGGGCGTCGCGGGCCAGCGCCGCCCCGCGACGGGTGGTGTTGATGCCGACGATGACGAATCCCTCGATCACCGCAGCGCTCAACAGCGTGCAATAGTCGATCGAGTTGGGCAGCGCGACGCCGATGTGCGGCGGCCGGTCCTCGTCGAGCAGTTGCCGCGCTGCCGCACCCCATCGGGCGGCCTCGCGCAAGTGGTCGCGCCACGCCACGTATTCGTCCCCGCAGCGCAGTCCGCGGTCGGTGACACCGCGCAGGCCGTCCAGCAGCTCGCTGACCGTCCGCGCGTCGCCCACCGAAGGCACGGTCGGCGAGTTCTTGGGCACGGTCGGCGGGATATTGGGCACGGTCGGCGGGATATTGGGCACGGTCGGCGTCGTCAGGCGGGGTCGGCGGCGAGACGGTCGCCGAGCCGGGCCAGCACGGCGGGTTCACCGGCGAGCGCGTACTCGTTCTGCTTGGCGCGCAGGAAGTAGCGGTGCGTGGGGTGCGAAGTGTCCAGCCCGACGCCGCCGTGCACGTGGATGGCGGTGTGCGCCACCCGGTGCCCGGCCTGCCCGGCCCAGAACTTCGCGGTGTCGATCGCCGATGCGGCATCGAGACCCTCGGACAGCTGCCACGCGGCCTGCGTCGTGGTCAGGATCAGGCCCTGCACGTCGATGTAGCCGTCGGCGAGGCGCTGGGCGACCGCCTGGAAGGAACCGATCTTGCGGTCGAACTGCTCACGTTCGGCGGCGTAGGAGGCAGTGCGGCGCAACGCCTCGTCGAGGATGCCGGACTGTTCGGCGCACGCGGCAAGATTCAGCCGATCCACCAATGCCGCGACGGCTTCGGCCCCGGCGGCGACGACGTCGTCGGCGCCGACCGCCACGTCGCTGAAGTCGACCTGGGCGGTCGGCAGCAAGCCGGTCGACGGCGTCGGGGTGACCGAGACGCCCTCGCTCGTGGTTTCGACGAGCACGATGACCGGCCCGTCGTCGCCTTCAGCCGTCACCAGCAACGCGTCCGACCCCGCCGCGAACGCCACGTTCACCTTGGTGCCGCGCAGGACACCGTCGCTACCCGCGCCGCTCAGCGTCGTCGCGGCCGGGGCGTACGGGTCGTAGACGGTGTCTTCGTCGACGGCCGCGGCGATGACGGCCTCGCCCGCGGCGACGCGGGCCAGCCACTCGTCGCGCGAGCCCGACGTCCAGCCGGCCAGCGTCGGCAGCACGCCGATCGCCGTCGACGCGTAGGGGACGACGCCGAGTGCGCGGCCGACCTCGGTCGCGACCGCGACCGTGTCGACGGTGCTTTGGCCGCCGCCAACGCCGGCCAGGTCCTCGGGGAGTTCGAGGCCGATGAGGCCCGCCGCCCCCAGTTCCTGCCACAGTGCGGCATCCAGTGGTGCGGCCTGCGCTTCCAGTTCGGCGACGCGCTCGGGCGTGGAGATCTTGGTGGCGATGTCGCGGGCCAGCCCGGTCAGTTCGCCGGTCGTCTCTTCGGTGGTGAAGTCCATGGTCCTCTCTCCTATCGCCGGTACGGCTGGCCGAGGGCGAGCATGGCGATCATGTCGCGCTGGATCTCGTTGGTGCCGCCGCCGAAAGTGAGGATCAGCGACGAGCGCTGGAACCGCTCCAGCCGGCCGAGCAGGTGGGCGCCCGCCGAGCCCTGTCGCAGCGTCGCGGCCGGCCCGATCACCTGCATGAGCAGCCGGTAAGCCTCGGTGGCGAACTCGGTGCCGTAGACCTTCGTCGCCGACGCGTCGGCCGGGCTCGGCGCCTCGCCGGAACCCGCCTGCGAGGCGATCTTCCAGTTGATGAGCTTGAGGAACTCGACACCGGCGTGCACCCGTGCCAGGTTCGATCGCACCCACGGCGTGTCGATCACGCGGTCGCCGGCCGGGGTCTTGGTCTGCTGCGCCCATCGGGTCGTCTCGCGCAGCGCGGACTGGATGGGGGCCGCGCTGCACAGTGCGACGCGCTCGTTGTTCAGCTGGTTGGTCACCAGCGCCCAGCCGCCGCCGAGCTCGCCGACCAGCGCGGACTTCGGCACCCGTACGTCCTGGTAGTAGGTGGCCGAGGTGTCGACGCCGCCCATGGTGTGGACCGTGGTGTAGGAGAAGCCCTCGGCGGTGGTCGGCACGATGAGCATCGAGATGCCCTTGTGCTTCTTGGCCTCCGGGTCGGTGCGCACGGCCAGCCACACGTAGTCGGCGTAGGGGATCAGGCTGGTCCACATCTTCTGGCCGTTGATGACGAAATCGTCGCCGTCTTCTACCGCCGTGGTGCGCAGCGACGCGAGGTCCGTCCCGGCGCCCGGTTCGGAGTAGCCGATGGAGAAGTGCAGCTCACCCGCGGCGATCTTGGGCAGGAAGAACTTCTTCTGCTCGTCGGTGCCGAAGTGCATGATCGTCGGCGCGACGGAGTTGATCGTCAGGAACGGCACCGGAGCACCGGCGATCGCGGCCTCGTCGGTGAAGATCAGCTGATCCATCATCGACCGGTTGGCGCCGCCGAACTCCTCGGGCCAGCCCAGCGCCAGCCATCCGTCGGCGCCCATCTGGCGGACCACGTCGCGGTAGGCGTCGCCCTCGCCCATCTCGCCGTCGGCGGATTGGAGGGCCGCCCGGCGCTCGGGGGTCATCAGTTTTTCGAAGTAGGCGCGCAGTTCCCGGCGCAGCGCTTCCTGCGAATCGGAGTAGGCGATGCGCATTGGATCCAGCTTTCGTTCAGGGGGTTTGCTCGCTTGTTTCTGAAACACGTTCTAACCTGAAACGGCCGGCTCGTCAACCGTGGCGGGCCCCGAGGAGAGGAGTTGCGCGATGCGTATTACTTGTGACTTCGACTTGTGCGAGTCCAATGCCATCTGCGTCGGAATGGCGCCGGACGTGTTCGAGCTCGATGATGACGATTACTTGGTTATCCTGCAGGAAGATCTGCCGGAGGACCGTGCGGAGGAGATGCGCCAGGTCGTGGCCAGCTGTCCCAAGTCCGCCCTGACCCTGCACGAATAGACTCATCGACTTTTTCGGGGTGTCAGCCCACATCCCACAGCGAACCTGTATGGTGCGTTGGAACAGGTTCTAGTTCCGGTGCCGGGAGCGAAGCGAGCGGGCCGGGTCAAAGTTCGTCGGAGGACAAGCGTGAGTGAATCGTTGGACGGCCGCGTAGCCGTCGTGACCGGAGCCGGTGCCGGCCTAGGCCGGGCCGAGGCCATCGGCCTGGCGCGGGCCGGTGCGACGGTGATCGTCAACGACCTCGCGTCAGCCCTGTCTTCCAGTGACGTGCTCGACGAGATCGCCGCGGCCGGCTCGCGCGGCGTCTCGGTGGCGGGCGACATCTCCTCGTCGGAAACCGCGACGGAGATCATGCGCACCGCCACCGAGGATCTCGGCGGTCTGCACATCGTCGTGAACAACGCTGGCGTGGTCCGCGACACCATGCTGTTCAACATGACCGACGACGATTGGGACCTTGTTCAGCGGGTCCATCTGCGCGGCCACTTCCTGCTGAACCGCAATGCCGCCGCGTACTGGCGGGCAGCGGCCAAGAGCGGCGACGGCACCACCTACGGCCGGCTGATCAACACCTCGTCGGAGGCGGCGCTGTTCGGCCCGCCCGGCCAGGCGAACTACGCGGCCGCCAAGGCCGGAATCACCGCGTTGACCCTGTCGGCGTCACGCGCGCTCGGCCGCTACGGCGTCACCGCGAACGCGATCTGCCCGCGCGCTCGCACCGCGATGACGGCCGACGTATTCGGCGATGCGCCCGCGGACGGCGTCGACCCGCTCTCGCCCGAGCACGTCGTGAAGCTGGTCAACTATCTGGCCGGCCAGTCGGCATCGGGAGTCAGCGGCCAACTCTTCGTCGTCTATGGTCCTCAGGTCACCTTGATGGCCGCTCCGGAGATCGCCGAGGTCTTCCGCGCCGGAGGCGACGACTGGTCCGACGAAGAGCTGGAAAAGACACTGACCAGCTACTTCGGTGGCCGCGACCCGAAGATCAGCTTCTCGGCAACCGCCTTGATGAACTGACAACGATCAAGTACTGCGCATGGTAGTTTCGCCAAAGTCATGGGGGAAGGAGTGACGGTGCTCACCAGGCTCTCGACGCCGTTCGCTGCCTTCGGCGACTTCTTCGCACTCACGACCGAGGTGTCCCGCGAGTTGTTCCGCCGACCGTTCCAGTGGCGCGAGACCATTGAGTGTTCGTGGGCGATCGCCCGCGTCTCCATGGTCCCGACCCTGCTGGTGGCCATTCCGTTCACCGTGCTGGTCAGCTTCACCCTCAACATCCTGCTGCGCGAGATCGGGGCGCAGGACCTGTCCGGAGCCGGCGCGGCACTGGGCACGATCACCCAGATCGGCCCGATCGTCACGGTGCTGATCGTCGCCGGTGCCGGCGCCACCGCGATCTGCGCCGACCTCGGCGCCCGCACCATCCGCGAAGAGATCGACGCGATGAAGGTGCTGGGCATCAACCCCATCCACCGCCTCGTCGTGCCGCGCGTCATCGCGTCGACCGGCGTCGCCCTGCTGCTCAACAGCCTCGTGTGCACGATCGGCATCGGCGGCGGGTTCGTGTTCTCGGTGTACCTGCAGGACGTGAATGCGGGCGCCTTCCTGGCCAACCTCACGCTGCTGACCGGACTGGGCGAATTGATGATCTCGATGGTCAAAGCAGCGCTGTTCGGTCTTTTCGCCGGCCTGGTCGCCTGCTATCAGGGCCTCAACGTCTCCGGCGGCGCGAAGGGCGTCGGCGACGCCGTCAACGAGACGGTCGTGTACTCCTTCATGGCACTGTTCGTCGTCAACATCGTGGTGACGGCGGTCGGCCTGACGGCGACGGGGGGCTGAGCGATGGTCCTGCCCGAAACGACGACCTTCCGCCGCACCCGAGTCGCGCTGAAGCGCTCCGGCAGTTCCTGGGCCCGCCTGGGCGATCAGGCGTTGTTCTACTGGGACAGCGTCGTGTCCATCCCGCGCGCCCTGCGGCACTACAAGAAGGAGACGCTGCGCCTCATCGCGGAGATCTCGATGGGCACCGGTGCGCTGGCGATGATCGGCGGCACCGTCGTGGTCGTCGGGTTCCTGACGTTGTTCACCGGCGGCACGATCGCCGTGCAGGGCTACAACTCGCTGGCCAACATCGGCGTGGAAGCGCTGACCGGCTTCTTCTCCGCCTTCATCAACGTGCGCATCGCGGTGCCCGTGATCGCCGGCATCGCGCTGGCCGCGACGATCGGCGCGGGTGCGACGGCACAGCTGGGCGCGATGCGGGTCAGCGAGGAGATCGACGCGCTGGAGACGATGGCGATCCACTCGATCCCGTATCTGGTGTCCACGCGCATCGTCGCCGGCCTGGTCGCGATCATCCCGCTCTACGCGCTGGCGTCCCTGGCGTCGTTCCTGGCCAGCCGGATGGCGACGGTGTTCCTCTACGGGCAGTCACCGGGCGTCTACGACCACTACTTCAACACCTTCCTCATCCCGTCGGACATCCTCTGGTCCTTCGCGCAGGCGATCTGCATGGCCATGGCCGTGATGATGATCCACACCTACTACGGCTACACCGCGTCGGGTGGGCCGGTCGGCGTCGGCGTGGCCGTCGGCAACGCGGTCCGGACCTCGCTGGTCGTCGTCGTCGTAATCACGCTGCTCACCTCCCTCGCCATCTACGGCGCCGACGGCAAGTTCAACCTGGCGGGCTAGGGGCAATGGTGCGACGAGAAGAACGCAGTGTTGCGGTCCGCCGGACCGCCGCGGTCGTGATGGTCGGCGCCCTGACGCTGCTCATCGCGGGTGCGTCCGGGCAGTTCCTCGGCTGGTTCAAGTCCACGGTTCCGGTCACCGTCGTCGCCCCCCGCGCCGGCCTGGTGATGAATCCCGACGCCAAGGTGAAGCTGCGCGGCGTCGAGGTCGGCCGGGTGGAGTCGATCAGCGAGGAGAACGGCCGGGCCGTGCTGCGGCTGGCGATCAGCGCCGACCAGGTTTCGGGGATCCCCGGCAATGTCACCGCCGACATCAAGTCCAACACGATCTTCGGCGCGAAAGCCGTCACGCTGGTCGCCCCGAGCGAGGGGCCGGCCGGGAGGCTGCAGGCCGGGGCCCAGATCGACGGCGAGAACGTCACGGTGGAGCTGAACACCGTCTACCAGCGGCTGGTCAACGTGCTGGCGCAGTTGCAGCCGGACAAGCTGAACGCCGCCGTCGGGGCGATCACCACGGCGCTCGACGGCAACGGCGACGCGATCGGGCGCGGCATCGACAGCCTGTCGAAATTGCTGGGCAAGACCAACCCGCACCTGGACGAGCTCACCGAACTGATCAACGAGACCTCGGCGACGATGAATCTCTACGCCGACGCGATGCCGAACCTGATGCGCACCGTCGACAACGCGGTGTTCCTGGGCAACACGCTGGTGCAGAACACCGCCAACCTCGACGCGCTGCTGGTGAACGCGACCGGCATGGCGGGCACGATCAGCGGGGTGATCGAACCGAAGAAGGCACAGATCATCGCGATGCTCAACGACTCGAACCCGACCATGGCCCTGCTCGGCTACAACGCGCCGGGTATCGCCTGCTTCATCCGCACGGCGGCGGTCGGCGGCAAGATCGGCGCACCGATCTTCGGCCTGCACGACGGTTTGCTCAAGCTCAACGCCGGTCTGCTGCCGGGCAAGGACCCGTACCAGTACCCGCGGGACCTCCCGTGGGTCCGCGGCGCCGCCCCGCCGACCTGTGAGAACGGCCTCTCCAACCCGAGGACCAAGACGAAGGCGAACTTCCTGGTCATCGACAACGCCCCCCGCCCCTACCAGCCCCGCACCCAGCCCAAGGTGAGTACCACCAAAGTCTTCCAACTGTTATTCGGAGCGCCGCCCCGTGGATAGTCGCGCACGCAAGTTCCGCGCCACCGTGATCAAGCTCGGCGCCTTCACCACCGCGATGCTGCTGGTGTTCGTCGGCCTGGTTGCGGTG
Organism: Gordonia araii NBRC 100433; assembly: GCF_000241265.1. Classification (GTDB taxonomy): domain Bacteria; phylum Actinomycetota; class Actinomycetes; order Mycobacteriales; family Mycobacteriaceae; genus Gordonia; species Gordonia araii. The sequence continues at coordinate 72,888 of NZ_BAEE01000045.1, read as the reverse complement.
TTCAGCAGCTTCCAGGGTGTCCGTACCAACACGTACTCGGCCCTGTTCACGAGCGCCTCGGCCATCAAGCCGGGAGCGAAGGTCAAGATCGCCGGTGTCGACGTCGGTGCCGTCCGCGAGGTCGGCCTCAACGACGACAACATCGCCAAACTGGCGTTCTCCGTCGACCGCCAGCACGTGCTGCCGAAGTCCGTGCAGGCCCTCATCCGCTACGAGAACCTGACCGGCGACCGCTATCTGGAACTGCGCCGCGGTTCGGGCGACCCGGGACAGACGCTCGCGCCGGGATCGACCCTGCCGACGGCGCAGACCGAGCCGGCGCTGGACCTCGACAAGTTGCTGGGCGGCTTCAAACCGCTGTTTCGCACGCTCGACGGCCGTCAGGTCAACGAGCTGTCCAGCAGCCTGATCCACGTGTTCCAGGACCAGAACATGGGCCCGGCGCTGAACCACCTGCTGCGCACGACCGCAGAACTCACCGAGGCCCTCGCCGACCGCGACCAGCTGATCGGCTCGGTCATCGACAACCTGAACTCGACGCTGGCCACGCTCGACGCCGATCGGACCGGTCTCATCGACAGCATCGACCGGTTGGAGGTCCTGATGAGCGGGCTGGCCGGACAGCGGTCGACGATCGGTGCGTCGCTGAGCTCGACCGCGTCGGTGGCCAACAACATGGCGCGGCTACTCGGCGACACCAGGCCCGACCTGCAGGGCACGTTGCGCAACCTGGGACGCACCAGCGAGGAGATTCTGCGCGGCGAGGCCTACATCAGACCGCTGCTGTCGCGGTTGCCCGGCGACTTCAAGAAGCTCTCCAACCTCGGCAGCTACGGCGCCTGGCTGCAGATCTGGATCTGCCGTCAGCGGCTCATCTTCGGCGCACCGGGTACTCCGCAGCTGGTGATCCCGACCATCGACATGCTGGGCAACACCCAGAAGGCCGGCGGGAGGTGTCAATAGTGAATCTGCCCTTCAGCGCCTCGCGCAGCGGATCGAACGCCGCCGACGTCGAACGAGACACCGCCCGCGGTCAGCGCAGCCGCGCCGCCACCGGCATCATCGGGTTCCTGGTGACCGGTCTGGTCGTGCTCACCGCCTTGCAGATGGACAATCTGCCGTTCCTTTCGCCGGTCAGCACCTACCGCGCTTACTTCGACGACGCCGGCGGGCTGGTGCCCGGCGACGTCGTCTCGGTCGCCGGCGTCAACGTCGGCAAGGTCGAGGGCATCAGCCTGGCGTCGACGCCGGACGGCACCAAGGCGGCCGTCCGGTTCCGGCTGCAGGATTCGGTGTCGCTCGGCGTCGACACCCAGGCCGCGATCAAGACCGAAACGGTTCTGGGCCGGCGCAACCTGACCCTGATCCCGCACGGGCCGGGGCGGATCCGTCCCGGCGGCGAGATCGCCAACGAGAACACGGTGGCGCCGTACTCGCTGACCGACGCGCTCGACAACGCGACCGGTGCGCTCGAGGAGACCGACACCGATCAGCTGCGGACCGCGATCAACACCCTGTCGGACACGTTCTCGGCGACTCCGGCATCGGTGCGCGGCGCGGTCGACGGGGTCGCGCGGCTCTCGCAGGCGATCGCCGACCGGGACAAGTCGCTGCGCGAACTGCTCGGCAGGGCGAATCGGGTCAGCGCGATCGTCGGCGACCGCAACGAACAGGTCAATCGGCTGCTGCTGAGCGCCAACGCGCTGCTCGGCGAGCTGCAGAACCGTTCGGACGCACTCGACCAGATCATCACCGGCACGCGTGACGTCACCGCGCAGATCCGCGGCTTCATCGCCGAGAACAACGCGCAGCTCGCGCCGGTCCTCGACAAGCTCGACGGGGTCATGCAGATTCTCATCGACAAGCGAAGCGACCTCAAGAACGCCATCGACCGTCTCGGCCCGTACTCGAACCTGCTCGGTGAAGCGGTCTCATCCGGTCCCTACTTCTCCTCGCTCATCGGCGTGCCGACGTTCGGCGACTACACGGCGGTGTTCATGAAGGCGCTGCAGCGCAAGTACCCGGAGATCTTCCAGGCGTTCTGGTACACCGGCGGAAACTTCGACCCGACCCGCTACAGCATCGCGCCGGGATTCGACCCGAACAAGCCGCGGCCGCGCGCGCCGAAGGTCGAATACCCGTCGGGACCGCGGGGAGGGAGGTAGCCATGGCATACGGCAAGAAAGTGTGGCTCTCCCTGGTCGCCGCCCTCACGGCGGTACTACTGGTCATCGTCGGCTACTTCGGTTTCCAGAAGGCGACGACCGATACCGTATCCGCGTACTTCCGGTCGGTCACTGGCCTGTTCCCCGGCGACCCGGTGCGCGTGCTCGGCGTCAACGTCGGCCGCGTCGTCTCGGTCGAGCCGCAATCGGATTCGGTCAAGGTCCGGATGCGGCTGCACAAGTCGGTCGACGTGCCGGCCGACGCGAAAGCCCTGATCGTCGCGCAATCGCTGGTGTCGGGCCGCTTCGTGCAACTGGCGCCGGTCTACACCGAAGGCCCCAAACTTTCCGGCGGCGACGACATCCCGATGGAGCGCACCGCGATCCCGATGGAGTGGGACGACCTGAAGAAGCAGCTCACCCGCTTCACCGAAGCGGTCGGGCCGGACGGGACCGGCAGCAGCGCCGCCACCCGCGCGCTGGGTGTCGCCGACTCCAACCTGCAGGGCAACGGGACGGCGATCAACCGGTCGATCGTGCAGATGTCGAAAGTGCTGGGAACCCTGTCCTCGGGACGCGACGACCTCTTCTCGACGATCCGCAGCCTGCAGCAGCTCACCGAATCGCTCTCGTCGAGCCACGAGCAGTTGATGCAGTTCAACGGGAGGATCGCCACGGTCGCCGGCATTCTCGGCGACGACACCGGTGCACTCAGCGATGCGCTGAGCGGGCTGGATTCGGCGATGGTCGACATCAAGAAGTTCCTCGACAGCAACGGCCAGGCGATGACCAAGTCCATGCAGCAGGTCGCCACGGCGACGAACCTGTTGCGCGAGAAGGACAAGCAACTGCGCGGCCTGCTGCACTCGGCCCCGACGCAGCTGTCGAACTTCTACAACATCTACAACCCGATGACGGGCTCGCTCGGAGGCATCTTCGGCCTCGGCATGGGATCGAACCTCATCACCCTGCTGTGCGGCACGATGGAGGCCAACAACCGCCCCGGGCAGAGCCAGGCCGAAGTCGACAAGTGCGTCGACGTACTGGCGCCGGTGCTGAAGTCCATGGTGATCAACTATCCGCCGTTCCTGATCAACCCGGTGCAGGGCCAAGTCGCGCTGCCGCATCAGATCAAGTACCAGAACGCCGACGTGAAGGCGCGCGCCCAGCAGGGCATTCGCGACCTCGACGCGCAGACGCGCCGGGCCAACAACCTGCCGAACCCGCTGGGCAGCATGCTCGTGCCGTACGGAGCGGAGCGATGATGACCAGGACGGCAACGGCGGATACGAAGCGGCGCACAGCGGCAGCCGTCGCATTGGCGACGGCGCTGGCGACGGCCTTGGTCGGGTGTGGATTCGGCGCCAACAAGCTGCCCGTGCCGGGCGCGGCCGGTACCGGGGAGGGCGCCTACCGGATCAGCGCGATCATCCCCACGGCCGCCGGTCTCGTCACCAATGCGCCGATCATGCTGGAGGACGCGACCATCGGTTCCATCGGCAGCATCACCGTCGACGATTGGAACGCCCGGGTCGAGATGCGGCTCAACAAGGGCGCCCAGGTGCCCGCCGGATCGCATGTGATGGTCGGGATGACCAGCGTGCTCGGCTCGTCGCATCTGCAGATCGTCCAGCCGGACAACCCGAGCGGGCCGATGATGCGAGCGGGCGACACCATTCCGCTCGCCAAATGTCCGGAGCAGGAGAACCTGGCGCCGACCGCTGCGCAAGGTCAGACGATCCCCGATGTCAGTGTCGCCCAACAGATCTCGGTGTGCACCTTCCCGACGACCGAGCAGGTGCTCAGCTCGCTGTCGGTGGTGCTCAACGGCGGCGGGTTGTCCCAGTTCGGCGACATCGTCACCGAGGTGAACAAGACGTTCAACGGGCGCCAGGAGACCATCGCGAAACTGGTGCCGCGGCTCAACAAGCTCGTCGGGTCGCTCAACTCCCAGCGCGGTGACATCATCCGCGCGATCGCCGGTCTGGACCGTCTCACGGCGACGATGAACGAACAGCGCCCGACGATCGAGCGGGCGCTGGCCGACGGCCCGCGGATCCTGCAGCTCCTCGTCGACCAGCGTCAGCAGCTCGTCGATGCGCTCGGCGCGATCGGCCGGCTCTCGTCGACCGCCGACGACATCCTCAAGGCCAACAGCGACGACATCCGCCAGGCCGTGCGGGCGCTCAAGCCCACCCTCGACCAACTCCAGTCCACCGGTCCGTCGCTGACGCAGTCGCTCGGCGTGCTGTTGACCTTCCCGTTCCCGGAGTCGGCGATCGACAACGTGGTCAGGGGTGATTACGTGAACACCGACCTCAACCTGGATCTGACGTTCACCAGGCTGGGCGGCGGCCTGTTCCCGTCGGTGCTCGGCAGCCGCATCCTCGGTCCGGAGGCGCTCGCGGGCCGTCCGGCCGGTGCCGCCCGGCGCGGGCTCAACCCGTTCCAGTCGCCGATGCAACCGTCGGAGCGGCGCTCCGGCCCGCGCCGTCCCGGGCAGCGTCCCGCACAACCCAAACGGCAGGCCAACCCCAAGCCGCGCTCACCGCGGAACGAACAACGGGGGCAACGATGAAGATCACCAACTTCGTCCGATCCCAGCTGATCATCTTCGCGGTCGTGACCGTGGTCGCGATGCTGGCGATGGCCATCATCTACATCCGCATCCCGCAGATGTTCGGCGTCGGCGTCTACCGGGTGAACCTCGACCTGCCGACGACCGGCGGGCTCTACCAGAACGCCAACGTCAGCTTCCGCGGCGTGAACGTCGGCAAGGTCGACTCGGTCACCCTCACCGACAAGGGGGTGCGCGCCCGGCTCACCATCGATTCCAACGCGAAGATCCCGGAGAACTCGCAGGCGTCCATCCGGTCCGTGTCGGCGGTGGGCGAGCAGTTCGTCGAGTTCCTCCCGCCGGAGAAGCCGGACTCCTCGTCGCTGGGCAACAACGCGACGGTGGTGACCGACGACGTGCCGGTGGAGATCTCCACGATGCTCGACCAGGCCGACCGTCTGCTGACGAACGTGGGCGATTCCAAGCTGCGCGCGGTGATGGATGAGGCCTTCAAGGCGTTCAACGGGACCGGGGAACAGCTGCAGCGACTCCTCGATTCGATGACGCTGCTGACCGACGACGCCTATCAGAACTCCGACGCGATGATCGCGCTGGTGCGCGAGGCGGGCGACGTGCTCTCCACCCAGCGCCGCACCTCCGACGCCGTCCGCTCGTGGACGTCGAGCATGACCAGGGTGACCGATCAGCTGCGGGCCAACAAGCCGGAGATCACCGGCATCCTGGCCAAGGGCCCCGGCGTCACGTCGGACACCGGCCGCCTCTTCGAATCGATGCAGATCTCGCTGCCGCTGCTGGTCGACAACCTCGGCACGTCGGCGAAGACCATGGCGGTCTACCACCCGAACATGCGTCAGATCCTCGTGCTGTACCCGCGTCTGCTCGACATCCTCATCACCGCGGTGAACACCGGCGACGTCGAGCGCTACGGCGCGAACGCCGATTTCGCGCTGGGATTCCAGGACCCGGGCACCTGTACGGTCGGCTTCCTGCCGTTCGACCAATGGCGTCCCGGGTCGGCGACGACCGCTCGCGAGCTGCCGCCCGGTCTGCTGTGCCGGGTGCCGCAGGATCAGAACCTCGCCGTGCGCGGCAGCCGCAACTTCCCGTGTGTGGAATTCCCGGGCCGTCGCGCACCGACGCCGGAGGAATGCCGCACCGGCTACAAGCCCAACGCGAACCAGAACGTGCCGTTCCCGAACGGGTTGCCGTTCGGACTCAAATGGCAGGGGCCCGGACGCGGACCTGGGGTGGCTCCGGCCCGTCACCAGGGGGCCGGTGCGACCGGTAGCGTGGTACCTGCGACGCCGTCTCAGTTCCGGAAAGACGGCAACCAGCCCGCGGTGTACTCGACGACCTACGACCCCAAGACCGGGGACTACGTCGGGCCCGATGGCAAGACCTACAACGCCGGTCTCGGAAGGGACTCGCGAGGGAAAACGACAACATGGCAACAGATGATCAATCCGACGACCCGATGACCGAGGTATCGACGGATTCGGCTGACGCGCAAGGAGATTCATCCTCACCGGAGGTGACGAAGGCGGAGGACTCGGCGAAGGCCCCAGCGTCGCCGTCGGCACGTCCGGTCCGGGTCGCACCGCTTCGCCGTCGCGCCAAAGCGAAGGCGAAGCCCGCCGTGCCGGCCGGCGACGCCGGGGAAGAGCCGACGCCGAAGCGCACGCCGACAGTGAAATCCGGATCGTCGTTCGTGACGGTCGACCGCACGGATCCGGCCACCGCGGCCATCGGGATCGGGGTCGGCCTGCTCGTGGTGGCCCTGGTCGTCGCGTCGGTGCTGCTGGCCATCGGCGGCTACCGGGCCCAGCAGCGGGAGGATCTGCGGGCCGAGTACGACTCCTTCGCCCAGCAGGTCACGGTCAATCTGACGTCGCTGAACAAATCCAACGTCGACGGGATCCGCAAGACGCTGCTGGAGAAGACGAGCGGGACGGCTGCGGAGAACCTTCAGATGGTGACCCAGCAGATCATCACGCAGATCGAGCAGCACGGAATCCAGACCCAGGGCCAGGTGCTGTCGAGCGCCGTCACGAAGGCGGAACCGGATTTCGGTCAGGTGCTGATGGTGCTGGGGTGGAGCCAGCGCGAGGGCAATGCCGCGTCGGAGGTCGAATCCCAGGTGTTCCGATGGCGGGTGGAGATGCGTCGCATCAACGACCAGCTGAAGCTGACCAAGTTCGATTGGGTGTACTGACCGTGGCCGAGGCGAAGCGCAAGAAATCCGAAACAGGGGAGTCGGCCGAACGCCTGCCCACGGCGTGGTTTGCCGTCGCGGTCCTGGTCGCGGCATTGGTGGTGCTGACCGGGTTCCTCGGATTCCGCTACTACCGGCTGGCCGGGGTGGAGTCGGCGCGCGACTCGTCGCTGACGGCGGCGAAGTCCTACGCGCAGACGATGTTCAGCTATGAGCCCGAGAACGTCGACGAGAAGATCGCGCGGGCGCAGGGATTCGTCATCGAGGGTGCGCGCAAGGAGTTCGACGAGCAGGTCACCCAGCTCAAGATGGCCCACAACGTCAAGAGCAACCGGATCATCTCGAAGCTCGACGTCGCCGACGCCGGGGTGGTGACCAACACGCGCACGACCTCGACGGTGCTCCTGTTCCTGAATCAGTCGGTCACCAGCAAGGCGGAGCCGAAGGTCCGCATCGACCCGAGCCGCGTACAGTTCACGATGGTCCGCCAGGGCGGCGACTGGAAGATCAACTCCATCGAGATCTTCACCGACGACTCGCTGCGCAAGATCGTCGAGAAGCAAGGCGGCGACCGAGCGCCGGCTCCTTCCGGCGAACCCGCCCCGCGCTGACCCGCCGACTGGGCACCTCACCCCCGCCGAGTGGGCACCTCACCCACGCCGAGTGGGCACCTGACCTTTGCCGAGTGGACCAAAGAATTCGCCGACTGTGCCCAGGCGGGCGCAGCCGGCGAATCGAAAGGGATCAGCTCTGCGACGAGTAGCCCATCGGCATCAGGATCGACTTGTGCTCGAGGTAGGACTCCAATCCCTCCCGACCGTTCTCCCGGCCGATGCCGGAGTTCTTGTAGCCGCCGAAGGGCGACGCCGGATCGATGGCGTACCAGTTGATGCCGTAGGTGCCGGTGCGCACCTGCTTGGCGATCTCGACGCCGCGCGCGATGTCGGAGGTCCAGACCGAACCGGCGAGGCCGTAGTCGGAATCGTTGGCGATCGCGATGGCCTCGTCGACGGTGTCGTAGGCGATCACCGAGATGACCGGGCCGAAGATCTCCTCGCGGGCGATCGTCATGTCATTGGTGACGCCGGTGAAAATCGTCGGTGCGACGAAGTGGCCCGAGTCGAGACCCTCGGGGCGCCCGCCGTCGAGCACCGCGGTGGCTCCCTCGGACTTGCCCTTCTCGATGTAGCCCTCGACCTTGGTGCGCTGCTTCTCGGTAATGATCGGCCCGAGCTTGGCCTCCGGATCGCTGGGAACACCCGGCGTGAAGGTCTTGGCGGTTTCGACCATCGCATCGACGATCTCGTCGTGGCGGGAGCGCGGCACCAGCACACGGGTCTGCGCGACGCAGGCCTGGCCGTTGTTGAGCAGCCCGGAGAAGACCAGCATGTGGATGCTCGACGGCAGGTCGACGTCGTCGAGGACGATGGCCGCCGACTTGCCGCCCATTTCCAGCGAACAGCGCTTGAGCAGTTCGCCGCAGCGTGACGCGATGATGCGGCCGGCAGCGGTGGAGCCGGTGAAGGTGATCTTGTCGACGTCGGGGTGCTCGACGAGGGCCTGGCCGGCTTCGAGGCCGCCGGTGACCACCGAGAGCACACCCTCGGGGACGCCGGCCTCGGTGAAGATCTCGGCGAGCAGGTTCGAGTCGAGCGGGGTCTCGGGTGCGGGCTTCAGCACGATCGAACAACCCGCGGCGAGAGCCGGCCCCAGCTTGTTGCAGATGAGGAACAGCGGGACGTTCCACGCGATGATCGCCCCGACGACGCCGACGGGCTCGCGGACGACGAGGCTCTCGCCGAACAGCCCGGTGCGCTTCTCCTCCCACTGGTACGCCTCGGCGGCGTCGGCGTAGGCGTTCAGGACGCCGGTGCCGGGGAGCTGCTGCAGTGTCGCGACATCGCTGGCCGAGGCACCCATCTCGGCGGAGATGAGGCCGGTGATGTCGGCGGAGCGCTCGTTGATGAGTTCGGCGGCACGGCGCAACACCGCCGCGCGCTCAGCGGGAGTCTTGGACCGCCAGATGCCGGCGTCGAAGGACTCGCGCGCGACCTTGACGGCGGCGTCGACGTCAGCGGTGTCGCCGTCGGGAACCGATCCGACCTTCTCGCCGGTCGACGGCGAAATCACGTCGATTCGCTTGGCGGAGTGCGGAGCGACCCACTTGCCGCCGATGAACAGATTGGGCTGGTCACCGCTTCCGACGAGGGTGTCGGCTGCGGTAGCGGTCTCGGTCATGCGTGTGCTCCAAGGTAGGTGATCTGGTTCACCTCCGATACTAGAACACGTTCTACTTATCGACCAGGGGTGACGGAGGATCAGATCGTCGCCGCGGGTGCGTCGCGTCGTCGCGCGCCCGCAGCACGGCGCTGATCGAACCCCCGCTGCGGGTCGAGGCGGGGTCCATTCGAGTGCGGGTCTCGACCACCGAGAAGCCGGCGGCGTCGAGCCGTCGGGTCAGGTCGGCCGTTGGCCAGTACCAGGCCGGGTAGACCTTGTGCTCGAACCGGACGAGTTCCGGGCCTTCGAAGAAGCCGACCAGCAGCCGCCCGCCCGGCTTCAGCACGCGCGCCACATCGTCGAGCACGGGGTCGAGGGCGGCGGGATCGACGTGAATCAACGAGAACCAGGCGAGGATCCCGGCCTTCGACCCCGGCGGGAAGTCGAGTGCCCCGGCGCGACCGACCGCATAATGCGCGTCGGGATAGCGCCGGCGTGCTTCGTCGATGAACTCGGGAACCGGATCGACCCCGACAACGCTCGCGCCGTCGTCGTGAAGGAACGCGGTCCACTGGCCAGGGCCGCACCCGACGTCGACGATAGGACCGTCGATGTCGCGCGCCCATGAGGCGACGAGGTCGCGGTCGCGCGGGTCGGCCGTCTCGATGGTCCCGCAGACCTGGATGTATTCGGCTACCCGCGATGCGTAGGCATCGCGGACCGGCTGCGTCACGAGGAGTGCGTTATTGCGCCGACGCCGGCTTCGCGTCGATGACCACCTCGAACTCGAGGAGGTTCGCGCCCGACGCGACGGTGTTGCCCTTGCGCTCGCCGGCATGCGCGGCCCGTGCGTCGCCGTTGGCCCAGTTCTGGTAGTCCTCCTCGGACTCCCACTGCGTGTAGACGAAGTACCGGTCCTCGCCGCTCGTGGGGCGCAGCAACTGGAAGCCCAGGAAGCCCGGCGACCCGTCGACGGTGTGCGCGCGGTTGGCGAAGCGCTTCTCCAACTCGGGGCCCGCGCCTTCGGGGATGCTGATCGCGTTGATCTTGACTACTGCCATGACCCCACCCTAGCTGCGCCGACGCTCACTCGACAGGGACCATCGCCTCCAGCATCGTTTCGCCCGTGCTGCGCCGATCGACGCTGGATGACCGAAATCATGACGCGCGGGCCGGGCTACAGTCTCAACCGTGACCGACTCCGACTCGCTGACCGATCACGGGGGCGACGGCCCGCCCATCTTGCTGCTGCACGGATTGATGGGCCGCGGGCGCACCTGGTCGCGACAGGTCGGTTGGCTGCGGCGCTACGGACGCGTCTTCACCGTCGACGCGGCGTGGCACACCGGTCCGATACCGCCGTCGACGAAGGTCGAGCCCGACGAGATGGCCACCGAGCGTTTCGTCGACGACATCGCCGACGTCCTGGCGCGCATCGGGCGGCTCACCGGTCGCGACGACCCCGCGGTCCTGATCGGCCACTCGATGGGCGGATTGCACGCGTGGTGTACCGCCGCGAAGCATCCCGACCTGGTGCGCGGCATCGTCGTCGAAGACATGGCGCCCGACTTTCGCGGTCAGACGACGCGCAACTGGACGCCGTGGTTCGAGACGTGGCCCGACCGGTTCACCTCCGTCGAACACGCGCAGGAACTCTTCGGCGAGGTCGCGGGCCGCTACTTCTACGAAGCTTTCGACGATGGGCGCCTGCACGGCGACCTGGACGTGTTCATCTCCATCGCCGACGAATGGGGGCGCCGCGACTACTGGTCGGCGTGGGAGCGGGTGGAGGTGCCGGCACTGGTCCTCGAAGCCGGCTTCACCGTCACCCCGCCCGGCCAGATGGCGGCGATGGCGCTGCGCAACGTCAACGCTCAGCACGTCGTCGCGCCCGGCGCCGGCCACCTGATTCACGACGACGCGCCGGAGTTCTTCCGGGGCGCGGTCGAAGCCTTCCTCTCGGCCCTTCCTCCCGCACCGATCCGCACTTCCCGATGAGATCGCGTCGGGAACTGACGATTCGTGCGGGAGGAGTGATCAGCCGCCGAGCCGGAACAGGCCGTCGTCGGTGATCTCGACCAATCCGTCGACGAGCAGCGAATCCAGCGCGCGGGCCCGCTGGCCGGGGTCGGCCGGCCACGCGGCGTCGAGCCGGTCCCGCTCGACCGGGCCGGTCCGGTCGCGCAGCACGTCGAGCAGTCGTCCGCGCGCCTGTCGGTCGGTGCCCTCGTAGCGCTGCACGCGTTTGCGCGGTTCGGTCGAGGCGGGTCGTCCGGCGGCCACCCACGCGCAGGACCCGACGATCGGGCAGGCGTCGCAGCGCGGGTTGCGGGCCGTGCAGACCAGGGCGCCCAATTCCATCAGCGCCGCCGAGAAGCGAGGCGCCGTCGGTGCCGGTTCGCCGTCGGCGCTGCGCGGCGCGATCGCCGAAGCGTCGTCGAGATCGGACCGCCGCGCCGTGGAAGCGTCGGCCCGGCCGTGACAGGCGCGCGCGATGACGCGGCGCACATTCGTGTCGACGACGGGAACGGCGCGGCCGTAGGCGAAGCAGGCCACCGCCCGCGCGGTGTACTCGCCGACGCCGGGCAGTGCGAGCAACGCGTCCACGTCGTCGGGCACGACGTTGTCGTGTTGTGCCGCAATCGATTTCGCGCAGGTGTGCAGCCGTTGCGCCCGTCGCGGATAGCCGAGCTTGCCCCACGCCCGAAGCACGTCGGCGCCGCTGGCGGCGGCCATATCCGCGGGAGTCGGCCAGCGGGTCACCCATTCTCGCCACGGCCCGAGCACGCGCGAGACGGGTGTCTGCTGCAGCATGAACTCGCTGATCAGGATGTGCCAGGCGGTCGCCTCGTCGCGGCGCCACGGCAGGTCCCGTTCGTGGACGTCGAACCAGGCCAGGATCGGCCCCGGTGGCATACTCAATCCCATGTCCGCAGCCTCACAACGATTGACGCCAGCCCAGGCCTGGGCGAACCTCAAGGCCGGGAATGAACGATTCGTGGCTGGTAAACCGGAGCATCCCAACCAGGGTATCGACCACCGCGCGGTCCTCGCCGCAGGGCAGGCGCCCAACGTGGTCCTGTTCGGCTGCTCCGACTCGCGGGTCGCCGCCGAGATGATCTTCGATCAGGGGCTGGGCGACATGTTCGTCGTGCGTACCGCCGGCCACATCATCGACTCGTCGGTGCTCGGTTCGCTGGAGTTCGCGACCGAACTCCTGCACGTTCCGCTCATCGCCATTCTCGGCCATGACTCCTGTGGCGCCGTGGGTTCGACCGTCGCGTCGCTCAACGATCTGACCATCCCCGGCGGCTACATCCGCGACATCATCGAACGCGTCGGACCGTCGATCCTCTCGGCGCGGGCCAAAGGCAAGACGCGTCTGGACGAGTTCGAGGCCGAGCACGTCGTCGAGACGGGGCGTCTGCTGATGCAGCGCAGCCAGTTGATCCGTCAGCGCGTCGACAGCGGCGAGGTCGCGATCCTCGGGTTGACCTACCATCTGGCCGACGGTCGCGTCGCGCTGCGCGACGTTCTCGGTGACGTCGACGACCAGCCGGCCGAGCCCGACGAGGTGTAGCGGCCCGCAGCCGCGTTCGCTGTGATCAGCGGCAGTATTGCGACACGCCGGATAGCCTCATCGGTCAGGTAGTCGGGGGCCGTTAGCGTGGGAGTGTGATCGAACCACAGGGCCCTTTGCCGCCAGAGATCTACTGGCGTCGGCGCATCGTCGCCGGTGTCGGTGCTCTGGCGTTCGTGGGACTGGTCGTCGCGCTCATCATCTCGGCGCTGCCGTCATCCCCCGACGATCAGCAGGTCGCCGCCACGAGTTCCGCTCCCGCCCCGGAGCCGAAGGAGCCGCCCGCGCAGCCGGGCGAGAACAATCAGGCCGGCGGACAGCAGCAGAACAACCCCGACAACAATCAGGCGGCGCCGCAGGGCGGTGACCCGGCACCCCAGCAACAGCAGCCCGGCGAGGCTGCGCCCGCTCCGCAGGGCCCGGTTCAGCCGACCGACGCCGCGGCGGGAGTTCCGGCGCAGAATCTGTGCACCGATCAGAGCCTTTCGGTGGTGCTGTACACCGACAAGTCGACCTACAAGGTCGGTGACCAGCCGGTATTCACCATCGCCGTGACCAATGGCGGGCTCACCGAGTGCACCCGCGACATCGGCAAGGCAGCCCAGAACGTCGTCGTGCGGTCGCTGGACGGCACGCGCACGCTGTGGACGGCGCGGGACTGCTCGCCGCTGCGCACGGTGCGCAACGTGGCCTTCCAGCCCGGTCAGCAGGAGCGCGACACGGTGACGTGGTCGGGGACGACGAGCACTCCCGGCTGCAAGACCCCGCGCGAGCCGATTCCGCCCGGCGCCTACCGCGCGATCGGCAAGATCGGCGAGCGGGAGTCCGCGCCGATCACCTTCAACGTCGTCGCACCGGCCCAGCAGCCCTGATCTCGCTCCACCGTTCCGTTCCCGCGCCCTCGGCCGGTGTCGCGCGACCGTAATCGCGGCGCGTGAACGACGTCAGAACCGGTCGAGGCTCACCTCGGCGAGGCGGGAGAGTCCCTCGCGGATGTGCCTGGCCCAGATGCTGCCGATGCCTTCCACACCCTGCAGGTCGGCCGCGCTACTCGCCAGGAGCGCCTGCAACGACCCGAAATTGGCGACGAGCCGGTCGATGTGGGCGAACTGCAATCGGGAGATGCGCGCCAGCAACCGGTATCCGCGGGGAGTCATCGCCATGTCCAGCGCCTCGACCGTCGTCGGGTAGCCGAAGGAGCGGCCGATGAGCGACAGGTCGAGCAGGTCGGCGTCGGAGAGCGCCTCGATCGACGTCAGCGCCTGCTCCAGCTCCTTGATGGTCGGAGGCTCCGGCGACGCGTAGTAGTCGCGGACCAGCAGTTCGCGCATGATGGCGTTGTCGCTGATGAGCTCTTCGCGCTGCAAGCGGACCTGTCGGCCGTTGGTGCCCAGTTCCAGCAGGTAGAGATCGATCTCGTCGGAGACCCGTCGGACCATTTCCATCCGCTGCGCGACGCTCATGACATCGCGAAGCGTGACGTCGTCCTCGATCTCCGAGCGCGACAATTGGCCCAGCACCTCGTCGAGCCGGGAGCGGTAGCGCTCCAGCGTGGCCAGCGCGACGTTGGCGCGCGACAGGATCGGATCGGGGCTCTCGACGACCTTCCGGGTGCCGTCGACGTAGACGCTCACGATCGACATCGACGCGCTGACCGAGATCACCGGAAACCCGGTCTGGATCGCGGTGCGCTCGGCCGCGCGGTGCCGTGTGCCCGACTCCTCGGTCGGCAGCGACGGATCCGGCATGAGCTGCACATTCGCCCGAACGATCCGGGAGCCGTCGGTCGAGAGCACCAGGGCGCCGTCCATCTTCGCCAGCTCCCGGAGGCGGGTCGGGGCGAATTCGACGTCGAGATGGAACCCGCCGTCGCAGATCCGCTCGACGTTCTTGTCGTGGCCGAGGACGATGAGAGCGCCGGTCCCGCCGCGCAAGATTCGCTCGAGTCCGTCGCGCAGGCGGGTGCCCGGTGCGACGCGGGCAAGCGTCTCCCGGGTGAGGTCGGACATCGGTGCGGTCATGGGTGCGCTCCAGCGGGTAGGCGTGGCGAAACTAGACTATCGGTCTGTGAGAGGCAGTTTCGCAGTACCCGACGACCTTGAGCCCTTGAGCCGCCATCCCAAGGCGACGCCGCCGGGACAGCCCATCCGGTTCCACCACGCGCTCTGCTACGGCTGCGGCGACGATGCCGTCAACGGTTTGCACGTCACGGTGACCGCCGGCGAGGGGCTCGGATCGACGGCGACGATGAACGTCGCATCCTGGATGGAGGGCGGCCCCGGCGTGATTCACGGCGGGATCCTCTCCGCGGCGTTTGACGAGGTGATGGGCACGACCGCGCTGCTCATCGGGGTGCCGGTGGTCACCGGTCACCTGGAGATCGACTTCGCCCAGCCGATCCCGATCGAATCGTCGTTGCGGTTCACCGCCACGATCCTCGGCAAGCAGCGCCGCAAGGTCTACACGAGTTCCGCGGCGTATATCGACGGCCCCGACGGTGCGGGCGAGGCGAAGCCGGTCGCCACCAGCCAGGCCCTTTTCATCGGCATCGACCCGCGCCAGCATTTCTCCGAGCACGTGGCGAACTCGCAGCGGCCCGACGAACATCAGCGGTGGGCCAAGTACTCGAGTCCGTAGCGGTCAGAAGTCGACCGACGGCCGGCCGTCGGGCATGCACGCGTCGACCGCCTCGGCGAGATTCGCGACGCGGGTGATGCGGATGCCCTGCGGCAGGTCTTCGCGGTCGGCACCGGCGGCGGGAATGACCGCGTGACGGAAGCCGAGCCGTTTGGCCTCGGCCAGCCGCCGGGTGAGCGCGCTGACCGGCCGTACCTCCCCGGCGAGGCCCACTTCGCCGATGGCCACGGTGGTGAACGGGATCGTACGACCCTTGACCACCGACGCTACGGCCATGGCGATCGCCAGGTCGGAGGCGGGTTCGGTGACCTTCATGCCGCCGACGGTCGACGCGTAGACCTCGGACTTGCCGATCTTGTCCAGGCCGAGGCGGGCTTGCAGCACCGCCAGCACCATCGCGACGCGCGCGCTGTCCAAACCGGAGACGGCGCGACGGGGGTTGGCCATGTCGGTGCCGTTCGCCAGCGCCTGCACCTCGCCGACGAGGGCGCGTTTGCCGTCCATCGTGACCAGGACGGCCGAACCGGTGACGTCGCCCTGACGCTGGTGCCAGAAGATCCCCGACGGATCGGTGACCTGGTGGATTCCGTTGTCGCGCTGCTCGAAACAGCCCACCTCGTCGGCGGCGCCGAAGCGGTTCTTGATCCCGCGCACCATCCGCAACGGAGAATGGCGGTCGCCTTCGAAGCTCAGCACGACGTCGACGAGGTGTTCCAGCGACCGCGGTCCGGCTACGGCGCCGTCCTTGGTGACATGGCCGACGAGGATGACCGCGACGCCGCTGTTCTTCGCCAGCGACACCAAGGCCGTGGTGACGGCGCGGATCTGCGTGACGCCGCCGTGCACTCCGTCCGACTCGGTGGCCACCATCGTCTGCACCGAGTCGACGATCAGCAGCGACGGGTCCACTTCGGCGACGTGGCCGAGCACCGTTGCCAGGTCGGATTCGGCGGCCAGGTAGACGTTCTCGTCGACCGCGTCGGTCCGCTCGGCACGCAGCCTGACCTGCCCGGCCGACTCCTCGCCGGTGATGTAGAGCGCCCTTCGCCCGCCGCGCGCCCAGTGTTTGGCGGCCTCCAGCAGCAGCGTCGACTTGCCGACGCCGGGCTCGCCTGCCAGCAGGATCACCGACCCGGGCACGACGCCGCGGCCCAGGACGCGGTCGAATTCGCCGATGCCGGTGGGGATGACCCTGGCGGCTTCGGAACCGACCTCGGTCAGGCGCTTCGCCGGGCTGCTGGGTGCGACGCTGGCGGCGGAGCGGCTCTTCGTCGACGCGACGGCGGCTTCGTCGACGGTGCCCCACTCGCCGCACTCCGGGCAGCGGCCAACCCACTTCGCCGGCTGGTGCCCGCAGGCGCTGCACCGGTAGACGGCTCGAGTCTTAACTGCCACCAAGCCAGCCTAAACGGACCATCGGACAACTCCCCGGCCTCGTGCCGGCCGGGGAGGCCGCGCGTCGGTGGACGCCGCCCTGACCGTCAGATCGCTGGCGCGGGCGTCGCCACGAGTCCCTGTGCGCGTTCGTAGCGGGTGCGCTGGACCTTGGTGGCGCCGACCATGAGCGCGAGTCCGATCAACCCGATCACGATCAACGTGAACAGGGCGGACCAGAATCCGGGCACACCGTTGAAGGCGGCGATGTAGCCGTCGCGCACATAGGTCAGCGGTGAGATCGGGTGCAGCCACTGGAACGGCTTGGGAACGGTCTCGACCATCCAGATGCCTCCGTAGGAGAACAACTGCAGCATGAGCCAGGACAGCGATGCCAGGGTGCCGACCACGTAGCCGAACAAGGTGTACAGCACGGAGACCAGTGCGGCGTTCATCAATGTCGCGGCCGCCGTTATCGCCACGACTTGAGCCATGTTGGCCGGATCGGGCATCGGGTCGCGCGTGACGAAGGCGAGGATGCCGACCAGGACCATCACCCCGAGACTGATGCCGCTCACGGCGAGGGCGCGGCGGCCGACCTTACGCAGCGAGCGCGGGGTCTCGTTGTCGGTGACGAAACGGTGCCCGCGGAACGTCAGGATCACCATGATCGGCACGAGCATCGAGGCGATCAGCAGAATCGTCGGCGCGCCGCCGGGTCCGCTGAACTGGGCCTTGGCGACGTGGTTGGTCTCCTTGGTGACCGGCGTGGCCATCAGCTGAGCGAGTGTCGCCCGCGCCTGCTCGTCGCCGAAATCGGGGGCCTGTTGGGCACCGTTGGAGAGGCCTTGGTTGAGGCGGGCCGCCCCGTCCTGCAGACGCTGCGTCCCGTCGGCGAGTCGGCCGACGCCCTGGTCGATGGCGACCATGCCGGTGCTCAGCCGCGAGGCTCCGTCCTGCAGCCGGGCACCGCCGTCGACCAGCTTGTTGACACCGCTACGGTACTGCGCGGTCGGACTGGTCAGCTGGTTGGCGACCTCGCGACTGCCCGCTTTCAGGCGGGAGAGACCGTCGATGAGTTCGGCGAGCTTCGCGATCTGCGGGTTGCCGGGCGACAGGGCCTGGGCCTGCTTGATGGCCTCCTGCAGCTCGGCCAGCTTGGCGGTCGAGGTGAGGCGTTCGATTCCGTCGGCCACCTGGGTGGCGCCGTTGCCTAGCTTGTCGGTGCCGTTCTGCAGCGTGACCAGTCCCTCGGCCAGGGTGGTCGCGCCCTCGCTGAGCTGCGCCGAACCGTCCCGTGCCTTCTTGACGCCGGGGACCAGGTCGTTGGCGACACTGCTGTTCAGGGTCTGGGTGCCGTCGCCGATCTGGGCGGAGCCGTCGGCAGCCGCCCGCAGACCGTCGCCGAGTTTCTGGACTCCGTCGACGAGACCGCCGACGGTGGTGGACGCGATGCCCTTGAGGACGCTCTGGTGAATCTTCTCCATCGCCGAGCCGCCGATCTGGGAGGCCTTGAGCGTGTTGTAGTCGTTGAAGGTCACCGTGATCATCGACGCGGCAGCACCCGGAGTCGTGATCGTCTTCAGGTTCTTGCTGAAGTCGCGGGGGATGTCGATGACGAAGTAGTACTTGTCGGAACTCAAGCCCTCGTACGCGGTCTTCACGTCGGTCCGCTTGAAGTCCAGCGAGCCCGACTTGATGAGGTTGTCGGTCACGCGTTGCCCGGCGTTGGTCGTTCCGCCGTCGTCGGTGAACCCGTCGTCCTGGTTGACGATGGCGACTGGCATGTGCTTCACGGTCTTGGTCGGATCCCAGAGGACCCACATGTAGACGGCGGACAACACCAGGGGAACCATGACCAGGACGGCGATGACGAGGCGGGCGACCCGAGATCGTTGCAGGCGCGGCTGTGGGGTGGGAGAGGACATGACACTGCTTTCAGGACGGGTGGCCGTGGTGGTGTGACGCTGTCGGATTGAGAGCAGCGTCACTAGATTCTGAAACACCGATGTTTCAGAATCAAGCTTAGGGTGCCGCCTAGGCGGCGCGGGTGGTTATCGCGACATGGCGTCGCGGACGAAATATGAAACATGGTCCTGCAGGGCACCGAGGGGACGCGATCCCTCGACGGCGCTTCAGGGGGCTATCGGAAAGTCGGTGCGCTCAGTGGCGACCGCCGCCGTGTCCGGGGTCTTCGACCTTGTCTTTGCGTTCCAGCGTCGCACCGGCGTCGACCGGGGTCTCGACGGTGACGGTCTCGGTCTTGCCCTGGGTGGAGAAGGTGAAGACCAGCGGAACAGCGAGGCCCGGGGCCACGGTCTTGCCCGCATTGGTGAAGGTCGCCTGCAGGAGTTCCTGACCCGGCGCGGCCGTCATCCCGTCCGGCGTGCCGGCGCGCAGTGCCAATCCGGCGGGAACCGTGGTGTTGCCCGAGAGCGTGACGGTTCCGGTCGGGGCCTTGATGGAGACGAGCTTGCTGGCGTTGACCGGGTCGTCGTTGGCGACGACGAACGCGAGCTGGAAGGGGCCGCCCGCGGCGAAGACCTTGGCCGGGTCGTCGGCATCCGGGTAGACGATGAGCACGTCGCGCAGGGCCAGTTTGCCGAGGTCCATGTTCGCGCCGTTGATCGCCGGCGCCTGGGTCGCGGTCTGGGAGACCTGGCCCGCGCTGCATGCGGTTCCGGCGAAGACCAGGGCTGCGCCGACGGCGACGGCGAGCGCGCCGCGCAGTTTGCGGTGCCGGCCGACCGGCTTGACGAACGCGGACTGGGAGAGCAGTGACACCGTAATCCTCCAGCTGGTGGTCTCAACGGTTCCCGCGGGTGGTCAGCCACCCGGAACCTCACTACGCAGCGTAGTGGGCGTGCCCGCGTCCCGTCCGCCGGGGTAGCGAGATTCGTCGAAAATTCCTTCTCCCGCGGTCGGGCTCGCCGCGCCACATCGTGAGGCCCAGGTGGGCTGTACCACAGTCGGTAGTAGGTGGCGATAGTCGCCCTGGCCAGCGGAAAGGTGGCTCAACAGCCGCTTGACCTGCACCGTTGTGCAAAGGCTGTCCGGGCCGCGTGTTAGACTTACCTCAGTTGAAAGGGGCGCTAAGTTCATGAATTTCAAAGTTGGCGACACCGTTGTGTACCCCCACCATGGTGCCGCGAGGGTCGAGGACATCGTTACCCGCACCATCAAGGGTGAGCAGGTCGAATACCTCGTATTGAAGGTCACCGACGGTGACATGACCGTCCAGATCCCCTCTTCGAAGTTGGAGTACGTCGGGGTTCGCGACGTGGTCGGCGCGGAAGGTCTCGACCAGGTCTTCCAGGTATTGCGTGCGCCGCACACCGAGGAACCCACCAACTGGGCGCGCCGCTTCAAGGCGAACCAGGAGAAGCTGATCTCCGGCGACATCATCAAGGTCGCCGAGATCGTGCGCGACCTGTGGCGGCGCGAGCAGGACCGCGGTCTGTCGGCCGGCGAGAAGCGCATGCTGACGCGTGCGCGCCGCGTCCTGGTCGACGAGCTGTCGCTGGCTCAGAACACCGACGACGAGAAGGCCTCGAGCATTCTCGACGAGGTGCTGGCCGCCGCTTCCTGAGCGCGCTCACTTCCATCCAGCGCAGCCGCACTTGTCGACATCGGTCATCATCCCGGCCGCGGGGTCGGGGGTAAGGCTCGGTGAAGACCGCCCGAAGGCGTTCGTCGACCTCGGCGGGGCCACGATCTTGGCCCGGACGGTTTCGTCGGTGCTCGCCGCGGACGGTCTGGACCTCGACCGGATCGTCGTCGTGGTGCCGGGCGAGTTGATCGACGCGGTTCGCTCCGACCTGGCCGGCATCGACTCCGCGACGATCGTGGTCACCGCCGGCGGCGACGAACGCACCGATTCGGTTCGCGCCGGTTTGAACCACGTCGCCGGTGATTTCGTCCTCGTCCACGACGCGGCCCGGCCGTTCACTCCGGCCGCCGTGTTCCACAGGGTGGTCGAAGCCCTGCGCGCCGGGTTCCCGGCCGTCGTACCCGGGCTGCCCGTCGTCGACACGCTCAAGCGCGTCGACGACGACACGGTGATCGAAACCGTCGACCGTGCCGTCCTGCGCGCAGTGCAAACACCGCAGGGCTTCCACGCCGACGCGCTGGCGAAGGCGTACCTGGCCGCCGACGGGGGAGTCGCCACCGACGACGCCGGGCTCGCCGAACGAGCCGGTTTCGGAGTTCATGTCGTCGCGGGCGATCCGGACGCCTTCAAGATCACGACCCCGTGGGACCTGCGGCTGGCGCGGGCCATCGCGAAAGGCTGGGATTGACCATGCGAGTGGGAATCGGCACGGACGTGCACCGGATCGCTCCTGGCGTTCCGTGCTGGATGGTTGGCCTGCACTTCCCCGACGACGACGGGTGCGAGGGGCATTCCGACGGTGACGTCGGCGCCCACGCACTCTGCGACGCGGTGCTCTCGGCCGCCGGGCTCGGCGACCTCGGCTCCGTGTTCGGCGCCGGCCGACCCGAATGGGACGGGGTGACCGGCGCGGAGATGCTCGCCCACGTGGCGAAGCTGGTGGCCGCGACCGGGCTCGTCGTGCTGAATGGAGCGGTGCAGGTCGTCGGCAATCGCCCGCGGATCGGCCCGCGGCGCGAGGAAGCGTCGGCGGTGCTCTCCGCGGCGCTCGGCGCACCGGTCTCGGTCTCGGCGACCACCACGGACGGTCTCGGGCTGACCGGCCGCGGAGAGGGTATCGCGGCCGTGGCCACCGCACTCGTCACCGGCGCGGGGAGCGGCGGCGAACCGGTGGGGTCCAGCGGCGGCACCGACCCCGGACTCGACCGGTAGGATCGCAGGTCGTGACCCTACGCCTGTATGACACCGCGACCCGCGACATCCGCGAGTTCCGCCCGTTGACCGACGGCCGGGTGACGGTGTACCTGTGCGGCGCGACGGTCCAGGGTGTTCCGCACATCGGCCACGTCCGCAGCGGCATCGCCTTCGACGTCCTGCGGCGCTGGCTGGCGCATGAGGGCAACGACGTGCTCTTCGTTCGCAACGTCACCGACATCGACGACAAGATCCTGCGCAAGGCCGACGAGGCCGGGCGGCCCTGGTGGGAGTGGGCGGCGACCCACGAACGCGCCTTCGACGACGCCTACCGCGCTCTCGGGGTGCTGCCGCCCTCGGCCGAGCCGCGCGCCACCGGCTTCATCCCGCAGATGATCGGCTACATGCAACGGCTGATCGACCGCGGCCACGCCTACGTCGCCGACGGCAACGTCTACTTCGACGTGCAGAGCCTCCCGACCTACGGCGCGCTGTCGGGGCACAAACTCGACGACGTGCACCAGGGGGAGAGCGCGGGCACCGGAAAGCGCGATCCGCGCGACTTCACGCTGTGGAAAGCGGCCAAGGAGGGCGAGCCCTCGTGGGATACGCCGTGGGGCCCCGGGCGCCCCGGCTGGCACCTGGAATGCTCGGCGATGGCGACCAGCCTTCTCGGTCCGGAGTTCGACATCCATTGCGGCGGAATGGATCTGGTCTTCCCGCATCATGAGAACGAGATCGCGCAGAGCCACGGCGCCGGCGACGGGTTCGCCCAGTACTGGCTGCACAACGGCTGGGTGACGATGAGCGGCGAGAAGATGAGCAAGTCGCTCGGCAACGTCGTCGCGATCCCGGAGATGCTGCGCAAGGTGCGCCCGGTCGAAATGCGGTACTACCTCGGCAGCGCCCACTACCGGTCGATGCTGGAATACTCCGACGGTGCGCTGCAGGAGGCGGCTACCGCGTACAAGCGCGTGGAAGCCTTTGTGCGCCGGGTGGATTCGCGTGTCGCACCGGTGCCGGTGGGCCGGGTGAGCGCGGAGTTCGCCGCCGCCCTCGACGACGATCTCGGCGTGCCGGCCGGTCTCGCGGTGATCCACAACGCCGTCCGGGCCGGAAACACCGCGCTGGAGAACGGCGACGGGGACGCCGCCGTCGAGATCGCCGCGCAGGTACGGGCGATGATGGACATACTCGGCGTCGATCCGATGGCTCCGAATTGGGTTGACGCGGCAGATGATTCGGCCGCGATGGACGCCCTCGATGTGCTGGTCCGGGCCGATCTTGACCGTCGCGCCCAGGCGCGGGCGGACAAGGACTGGGCGGTCGCCGACGAGGTGCGCGACCGGCTGGCGAAAGCGGGTGTCGAGGTGACCGACACCCCCGACGGTGCGCAGTGGTCGCTGCGTGAGGCAGGTGCGTGATGGCCGGTAACTCCAAACGACGCGGCGCGGTTCGCAAGTCGGGGACGAAGAAGGGGCAAACGGTCGGATCGGGCGGTCAGCGCCGTCGTGGTCTCGAAGCGCGCGGCGCCACGCCCAAGGCCGAGGACCGGGTGTACCACCCGGCCCACAAGCGGGCAAAGGCCGCGGCGAAGAAGCAGACCGCGCAGCGGCGCTCGCGCAAGGACGACGACGGGCCCGAGTACGTGCTCGGCCGCAATCCCGTCGTCGAATGCCTGCGTGCAGGCGTCCCGGCAACGGCGTTGTACCTGGTCACCGGTGTCGAGGCCGACGAGCGGGTCACCGAGGCCGTGCAGATGGCCGGCGCCAAGGGCATCTCGATCCTGGAGGTGACCCGCAACGAACTGGACCGCATGTCGTCGAACGGGCTGCATCAGGGGATCGGCCTGCAGGTCCCGCCGTACGTGTACGCCCATCCGGACGACGTCATGGCCGACGCACTCGCGTCGGGGCAACCGCCGTTGCTCGTGGCGCTCGACAACATCACCGATCCGCGAAATCTCGGTGCCGTCATCCGGTCGGTCGCCGCCTTCGGCGGGCACGGCGTGCTGATCCCGCAGCGACGCAGCGCCAGCGTGACGGCGGTGGCATGGCGGACGAGTGCCGGAGCGGCCGCGCGACTGCCGGTCGCACAGGCGCCGAACCTGACCCGCACCTTGAAGGATTGGGCCAAGGCGGGCGCGCAGATCGTCGGACTCGATACCGAAGGGGCGGTCAGCCTCGACGAGTACGACGGCACCGGCCCGACGGTGATCGTCGTCGGCTCCGAGGGCAAGGGCTTGTCCCGGCTGGTCCGTGAGACGTGCGACTCGGTGCTCTCGATCCCGATGGCCGGCGACGTCGAAAGTCTCAACGCCTCGGTCGCCGCGGGCGTGGTGCTAGCCGAGTTCGCCCGCCAGCGTCGCCAATCCTGACCCTGATCCAGCGTCGTTTCGCTGTTCCCGCCTCGATCGGTGAGGGTTCGGCGAAACGTTGCTGGACCGGTCAGCGGGTGATCGGGGCCAGGTCGACGCCGGCCGTGATGAGCGCGTCGCGTGTCGCGCGCGCGTGCTCGACCGCGCCCGGGGTGTCGCCGTGCAGGCAGATCGACTCCGCGTCGACGGTGATGGTCGAACCGTCCACGGCCGCGATGGTGCCGGTCGTGACGAGTTCGACGACGCGCCTGGCGATTTCGGCCGAATCGGTGAGCAGTGCGCCAGCCTCGCTGCGGGGAACCAGCGTCCCGTCGGCGCGGTATCCGCGGTCGGCGAAGGCCTCGGTGATGATCGGCAGCCCGGCGTCGCGGGCCAGCTCGAGGACCACCGCGCCGGGCAGGCCCATGATCGCGAGTTCCGGGTTGACCGAGCGGACGGCTTCGACGATCGCGGCCGCCTGCTCCTCGTCGCCGACCACGGTGTTGTAGAGGGCGCCGTGCGGTTTGACGTAGGTGACTCGTGCGCCGGTCGACGACGCCAGCGCGGCGAGGGCGCCGATCTGATAGACGATGTCGGAGCGGAGGTCGTCGGGATTCATCGCCATGTACCGCCGGCCGAAGCCCTCGCGGTCGGGGTAGGACACCTGCGCCCCGATCGCGACGCCGCGCTCCTGTGCCGCCCGACACGTTTGCGCCAGGATCGTCGGAGAGCCGGCATGGAAGCCGCACGCGACGTTTGCGCTGGTCACAACGGTCAGCATGGCGTCGTCGTCGCCGACTCCCTCTCCGAGGTCGGCGTTGAGATCGATGGTCCTTGCCACGTTATCGATGGTAGTTGCCGTCGGGAAATCCCCGTCGCGGGCTTGCCGCGGCAACCATCGGCCGGCTCGGAGGTTTAGGCTGGCAATCATGACATCGATGAATGACTTGATCGCCACCGCCGAAGGCTTGGTTCTCGGTGTGCGCGGCAAGCGCGGTCGTGCCGGAACGATCAGCTGGAAGGGCATCCCGTTCGCCGCGCCGCCCGTCGGGGAGTTGCGCTTCCGCGCGCCACAGCCGCTGACCCCGTGGAAGGGCAAGCTCGACGCGAAGGCCTACGGCACCGCCGAGATCCAGGACAAGGTGTACACGGCGGTCGGACCTGGCCGGTATCAGCCGACCGGCGAGGACTGCCTGACGCTCAATGTCTTCTCGCCGGACCGCATTTCGGCCACGCCCCGCCCCGTCATGGTGTTCATCCATGGCGGCGCCTACCTGCTCGGCACCACCGCCACTCCGCTCTACGACGGGGCGCTGCTCGCCAAGGCCGGCGACGTGGTGGTCGTGACCGTGCAGTACCGGTTCGGCCCGTTCGGGTACCTCGACTTCTCGCAGTACTCCGACGACAGCCGGACCTTCGAGGACAACCTCGGCCTGCGCGACCAGGTCGCGAGCCTGGAATGGGTGCAGCGCAACATCGCCGCGTTCGGCGGCGACCCGGACAACGTCACCGTCTTCGGCGAGAGCGCCGGCGGGTCGTCGGTCACGGCGCTGCTGGCCACCCCGGCGGCGAAAGGGCTCTTCACGCGCGCGATCGCGCAGAGCCCGGCCAACGAACTCAACTTCTCGCGCGAGGTGGCGAACCACTTCGCGCAGGAGGTCGTCAAGCAGTTGGCGGACCCGGATTACCGGATGGGCAGCGGCGGTGCCGAGATCGATCCGGCTCGCGCGCGCGAACTGCTTGAGAACGCGAGCCCGCAGCAACTGCACAAGGCGGGCAAGCGTTTGACCGCGTATGCCCCGCATTCCGGCAACGGGGAACTCCTCCCGTTCGGGCCGGTCTTCGGTACGGATTACCTCCCGCAGCATCCCAACGCCGCCGCGCGCGACGGCAATACCCACGCGGTGCCGCTCATCATCGGGACCAACCGCGACGAAGCGCTGCTCTTCACCCGCGGCATGAGTCTGCTCCCCGGCAAGGAGCGCAACAAGATGGAAGGCCTCCTGCCAGAGCCGGAGCAGATCTTCGTCAGCGTCGCCGACGCCGCGGCGCGCGCGGCCCTGGTCGAGGCGTACAGCGACGGCCGTCGCGGTGACCAGGTGCGAATGCTCGGCGACTCCATCTTCTGGGGTCCGGCCGTGCCGTTCGTCGAAGGACATGCCGCCGCGGGTAATCCGACCTACGTGTACCGCTACGACTTCTCGACGAAGGTGTTGCGCGCCAGCGGTTTCGGTGCGACGCACGCCACCGAGCTGTTCGCCGTCTTCGGTGCGTTCCGGACCGCCATCGGAGCCGGGCTGACCGTCGGCGATTGGCGGGCGACGGGGAAGCTGACGCGCGTCATCCAGGGGCACTGGACGACGTTCGCCCGTACCGGCTCGCCCGAGCTGCAGTGGTCGCCGTACACGAGCGAGAACCGGGACCTGATGGTCTTCGACGTCCATTCGCGGATGGTGCGCGACCCGTACCCGCATCGCCGCGAGGCGTGGATGCGGGCGCACGGCACAGTGCTGGCTTGATGGGATTGCGCAGGTGGCGCGCGGCGCTCGTCGCGATGGTGGCGCTGACGACGCTCGGCACGGTCGGCTGCGGAACGGACGGCGACCGGGGCTCCGACGCGACGCCGGTCGCGACCGTGCCATCCGTCGAGGAGTCGCCGACCGCCGCTGACTCCGACGACGGTGACGCGACACCGAGCGAGCCCGTCGTCTACCTGCCACCGCCGTACATCGCGCGCACCGTCTGGGTCGAGACGATGGTCGGGCCGAGTCTGCAGGTGTACCCGACGGCCGCCGGGCGGCGGGTCACCACCCCCGACGCGCAGGGTAAGGCGTGGGCCGAGGTGGTCAGGAAATCGACGCGCTACGACGGCTTCTCGGCACGGTCGAAGGGCATGCGAGCCCAGTTCGACTGCCACTGGATCTGGGCGCGGGCCGTGCAGCCCGACAAACCGTCGTGGAACCTCGAACCGCGCAGGCCGGTCGTCACCGACGACCAGATGATCGCGACGCGCTGCAATCCGGGTGCGCCCGAGGAGTAGGGAGCGAGAGCGGTTCGCCATAGTCTCGTTACGCCGGCTCGCCCAGCGGCTCGCCGACACTCGACCACCCAAAGAGTGGAATAGGCGACGGCTCTACTTGGGTGAGCGAGTGTATCGAGGAGCGCAGCGACGCGAGTGTATCGAGATCACCTGAAGAGTCGTCGGGATGTCGGACCTCGCGGACATACTGGGTTCGGACGGAGGGAGAGTCATGACAGACACCGTGCTCGACATCTACAAGGATGGCCTGGATTTCTTCGAGGAGATCGTTCAGGCGGTCCCGGGCGGGGCGTGGGAGCGCCCGGCGCCGTGCGACGGGTGGACCGCTCTCGACGTGCTCGGGCACGTCGGGGAGACGACTCGGCTCGGTGCGCGCATCTTGCGAGGAGAGGCCGTCGGGCCGGACAACTTCGATCCGCCGTCGAAAGCGGTCGACGGCGATCCGGCGTTCTGGTGGGTCCAACAGGCGACGTCGGCGCGGGAGACCCTGGCGGAAGGCGTCGACCTCGATCTCGAGGTGGAGAGCCCGATGGGCCGGCGCACGATCCGGGACGGCTTGGCCTTTCCCGCGGCCGACCTGTACCTGCACGGCTGGGATCTGGGAACGGCGACCGGCCGGCCGGTGACGATTCCCGACGGCGTGATCGCCTTTATCAACGGCATGTTCCAATACATCCCGGACGAGGTCGCGCGTCGGCCGGGTGTCTTCGGACCGGCGGTGCAGGCACCGAGCGATGCCACCGCGACCGACGTGCTGATCGCGTTCACCGGGCGGGATCCGCGTTGGACGGGTCCGGCTGGCTAGGCGCGGGTGCGGTCGCGGCTGTTTGCGACGAACCGGCAAATCAGGTAGATCACGAACGAGATCGTCGTGACGAACACCGAAACCGGTAGCCCGGGCGCGAGTGAGAGCACCAGGCCGCCGATGGCGGCGATCTGGGCGAAGAGGATGGCCAGACCGGTGACGACGGTCGGGTTCGACGACAGACGCATCGCGGCGGCGCCGGGCGTGATGAGCAGCGACATCACCAGCAGGGCGCCGATGATCTGCACGCCCTGCGCGCAGGCGAGTCCCATGAGAACGGCGAACACGACCGACAACGTGCGGGTAGGCACGCCGCCAGCAAGCGCGACGCGGGGATCGACCGAGGAGAACAGCAGCGGGCGGTAGATCACCGCGAGAACCGCGATCACGACCACCGTCGTCACAGCGATGGCGGTGAGTCCGCCGACCCCGACGCTCACGACCTGGCCGGTGAGCATCGCGAAGCCTTTGGACGTGTCCTTGTACAGCGCGAGGAACAACACGCCCAAGCCCAGGCCGAACGCCACGACGACACCGATCACCGAGTCGCGTTCGCGCGCGCGGTTTCCGAGGACACCGAAGGTCAGCGCGGCCACGACGGCGCCGACGACGCCGCCCACGTTCACGCTGACACCGGCGAGCAGCGCGGCGGCCGCTCCCGTCACCGACAGCTCGCTGACACCGTGGACGGCAAACGACATCTGCCGCGCGACGATCAGCGGCGAAAGCAGTCCGCCGAGGAGCCCGAGCAGCGCCAAAGCGATGACGGCGTGCTGGACGAAGTCGCGGTTGAGAAGATCCCACGTCAGCGCCAGATCGAAGAAGTCACCCACCGCGCACCGTCTCGTCTTCGCAGTGGTGGCCGTCCTCGGCGCCGAGAACGATGAGGCGGTCGCCGACCCGCACGACGTCGACGCGACTTCCGTACAGGGCTGACAGCACCTCGGTGGTCATCACTTCGCCCGGAGTGCCGATCGCGAAGCGGCCGCCGGCCAGATAGAGCACCCGGTCGACGTAGGGCAGCACCGGATTGATCTCGTGGGTGACGAACATCAGCGCCGTGCCCGCGGAACGCCGCCGCTGGTCGAGCAGTTCCAGGATGCGCTGACCGCTGCCGGGATCGAGGCTGGTGAGCGGTTCGTCGCAGAGCAGCAGGGCTGGGTCGCGAGTGAGAGCCTGCGCGACCCGGAGCCGTTGCTGTTCACCGCCGGACAGCAGGCCGAACGGCCGGTCGGCGAACCCCGCCGCATCCACCTGTGTCAACGCGGCGTCGACGAGCTGCCGCCGGTGCCGCCGTCCGCGCCAGCCGACGCCCCATGCTGTGCCGTCGACGCCGAATCCCACGAGATCCCGGCCGCGGACCGCCAGCGGATCGGCATCGTCGGAGTGTTGCTGCGGCACATAGCCGACGACCCCCGTGACGTCGACGGTGCCCGCAGTCGCGGGCAACTGTCGCAGCAGCAGCCGCAACAGCGAGGTCTTGCCTGAACCATTGGGGCCGAGCACGGCGATGAACTCGCCGCGATGAATCGAGAGCGTCAGATCGCGCCAGAGGACGCGGTCGCCCAGCGTGAGCCCGACCCCGGTCAGCTCGGCGACCGTCCCTTCGGCTGTCACTTGTCGAGCGCGGCGGCAAGGGCGTCGATCTGGGCGCCCTGCCACTGAACGTAGGTCGTGACACCGGCGGGCAGCGACTCGGTGAGGGTGACCAAAGGGACGCCCGAGCGCTCGGCGGTGGTGCGCACCGCCGCGGTGACCGCGTCGGCGGACTGGGTGTTGTAGATGAGCGCTTTCGCGATGCGCGACGTCAGCAGATCGTCGAGCTTGGCGCGGTCGGCGGCCGACGGCGACTGGCCGTTCTCCACCGCCATGATGAACGCGCGCGGCGAGGCGTCGACCAGGCCCGCGGCCTCGATCAGGTAGCCGGCCAGCGGCTCGGTCTGCGCGACCTTGGTGCCCTTGTGCTTGGCGGAGATGGCGTTGAGCTTGCCCTGGAGGCCGTCGAGCTGCTTGCCGAAGTCGGTGGCGTTGCGACGGTAGTCCGCCGCGTGGTCCGGGGCGCGCTTGGCCAGCGCGTTGGCGAGCGCGTCGGCCGACTTTCGCACGGCCGTCAGGTTGTAGAAGACGTGCTCGTTCGGCGAACCGTCGTCATGCGCGTGCCCTTCGTGGCCGTGGTCGTCGCCGTGGGCCTCGTGACCGTGATCTCCGCCTTCATGGTCTCCGTCCTCGTGGCCTTCGTCCCCGTGGGCGTGGCCGGCGTGGTCGTCGTCTTTGATGCCGAGGAGTTCCGACGCGTCGATCACGGTGGCGGAGTCGGACTTCTTCGCCTTCGACAGGTACTCGTCGTAGTGACCGCCGTTGATCAGCACGATGTCGGCGTCGGCGACCGATGCGGAATCGGCGGCGGACGGCGTGAACTCGTGCGGGTCACCGTCGGGCGAGGTGTAGAGGGACTTGACCGTTCCATGGTCGCCGACGACCGCCTCGGCGACCGAGCCCCAAACGTTGGTCGAGGTGACGACGTATGGCCTCGTCACGGTCGAATCGCCGGAACCCGAGCAACCCGAGAGGACAGCGACGAGAGCGAGCCCGGAGGCCGCGGTGGCGGCGACGACACGGCGGGGATGGCGCACGGTTACCTCGTTTCGGTGGACCGGCGAGCGTGACTGGCCGGCCACTAATGAAAATGGTTTCCGAAAGCATAGCGCGTAGACATGTACTGAGTGCAAGTCCGGGTTCGTCGTGGCCGTCGGACCTCAGCCGACGACGACCGGGACGACGAACGAGGCGAGCATGCGCGCCTCGTCGTCGGGCGACGCGCCGGGCGTGCTGAGCAGCGACAGCATGATGCGCACCAGCCAGCGCGCCCGGTCGGTGGGATCGGTGTCGGAACCGGGATGCAGCGACGACAGGAACTCGCGAGCGACCCTCTCGATCGCGGGGGAGACGACGGCGAGCTGCGCGGCGGTCGCCACGCCATCGGGGTGGAACCAGTTCGCGAACGCGCGGTTCTCGCGAACCAGCCTCAGCACGGTCGTCACCGCCGCGATGAGCTGCTCGCCCGGATTGCCGACGCGGGCGGTGGTGGCCACCTGCTTGGCGATGCGCCCGGCCGAGCGCTCGACGAAGGCGGCCTGCACGGCTTCACGACTGGGGTAGTAGCGGTAGAGCGTCGCGCGCGAGCAGCCCACCGCGGTGGCCAGCGCGCGCATCGTGACACCGTCGACGCCGTCGGTGGCGTACAGCTTCTCGGCGACGTCGAGGATGCGCTGCGCGGCCGCGTCGGTGCGCTCGGTCTGCCAGTCGGAAGCGGTGGCCGTCATCGTCGCCGCCCGGCGTGGAACGGCACGTACTCGGGTCGGCGGACGTAGTTCCCCGGCGCCCAGCGGATGCCCGCCGAGTCGACGTCGAACCGCGGGAAGCGCGCCAGCAGTTCGGTGAGCGCGACGCGTGCCTGCATTCTGGCGGCGGCCGCGCCGAGGCAGTGATGGTTGCCGTGACTGAAGGTGAGAATCGATCGTGGCTGCCGCGCCACGTCGAGGTGCGCGGCGTCGGGGCCGAACCTCGCGGGATCGCGATTGGCCGCGCCGTAGCAGAGCAGCACCTTGCGTCCCGCTGGGATCGTGCGGGCGCCGCGCGGGGTGTCCGGAAACTCGACGTCGCGGGTCGTGGTGCGCGCCAAGCCCTGCACCGGGGAGGTCAGCCGGAGCAGTTCCTCGACCGCCGGCGCGATCTTCCCCGGGTCGTCGATCAGCGACTGGCGCTGATCGGGGTGAGCGGCGAGCAGCTCGACACTGCCGCCGAGCAATCCGGTCGTCGTGTCGTTGCCGCCGGCGACCATGGTGAACGTGAAGGCCAGGACCGCCAGGAGCCCCTGGGGGTCGTCGGCGCGGCCGGCGTCGACGAGCGCCGACACCGTGTCGTCGCCCGGGTGGCGCCTGCGGTGGTCGATCAGGTCGCTGAAATAGCCCAGCATCTCGGCCGTCGCCGCACCGGCGCCGGTCTCCGCGCCCGTTTGATCGACCAGTGCGCCGACGATCGCCTGCGTCCATCCGTCGAATCTGGGCCAATCGCTTTCCGGCACACCGAGATAGTGGGCGACGACCATCGACGGCAGCGGTTTGAACAACTTGCCGACGATGTCGACCGGCGCGTCGGCCTCCTCGATCTCGTCGAGGCGCTCGGCGACGAAGGCGCGAACGCGGGGTTCGACGTCGATGACCTGTTTCGGGGTGAATCCGCGTGCCACGAGTTTGCGGAACTGCGTGTGGACGGGCGGATCCTGCATGACCAATGGCGGGTTGTCAGCCATCCCGATCGCTTCGAGCTCGCCGTAGGTCACGGTGAGTCCCTGTGCCGAGGAGAACGTTGTCGCGTCGTTGGCGGCCGCCCACACATCGGCATGTCGCGTCAGCACCCAGTACTCGCCGGGGTCGGTGCCCGCGCCGCCGGTGGTCACACGGTGGACCGGATCGTGGGTGCGCAGTTCGTCGTACATGCCGAACGGGTCGCGCCACGTGTCTCCCGACCGCAACTCGTACTGCGGAACACTCTGTGACAGAACTGCTGACATGTTCTGAAAATAAGACACTTTGAACAGAGTGTCAATCACGCGTCGCTCCGGCTGAACCGCCTGGTTCCGGGTGTACCCTCGCCGCGTGGGTGGGCAGCCGACTCATGGTCGAGCCAAGCCGACGATTCCGGCGGCCGTGGTCGCGGTCGTGTGCGCGGCGGCCGTGGCGACGCTGGCCTGGATCGTGTGGGTCGTGCCCGAGGGCTACGGGTTGTTCTCCAACGGCGTCGACGCCAAGGTCTATCGCAGCGCGGTCCGCGCGCTGGTCGAAGGCCGCGCGGTCTACGACGATCCGGTCTACCGCGGCAGGTGGTACTTCACCTACCCGCCGTTCGCGGTGCTCGTGTTGGCGCCGCTGGGCCTGGTCAGCCAGTTTCAGGGCGCCCGTCTGATGTCGGCGGTGAACATCGTTCTCCTGTTCGTGCTGGTCTGCCTCACGTTGCGCGCCCTGGGATTCCGGTCGGATCGACGATTCTGGCTCACCGCGACGGCCGCCACCGTCGCATTCCTCGGCATCGAACCGGCGCGCACCACCATCGGGAACGGACAGGTCAACCTGGTCCTGGCCGTGCTGATCGTCGGATGCCTCACCCTGCCGACCGGCCGATGGCGCGGCGTGGGGATCGGGCTGGCCGCGGGGATCAAACTGACCCCGGTCTTCTTCATCGCCTACTTGATCGTCACCGGGCAGTGGCGCGCGGCGCGCACCGCCGTCGCCGTGTTTCTCGCGACCGTCGCCGTCGGGCTGCTCGTACTGCGGCGACAGGCGGTCGAGTACTGGGTTCACTTCGCCGACGACCAGGAGCGAATCGGGCCGGCCGCCGCTCCGCAGAACCAGTCGGTCGCCGGATTGCTCGCCCGACTCGACGCGGTGGGCCTGTGGCGGGCGCCGTCCTGGCTGTGGCTCGTGGTCGCCGCCGCGGTGGCGGTCGTGGCGCTGTACACCGTACGGCGAGCGCACCGCGCTGGCGCGACGATGCTGTCCATCACGATCGCCGGCATGGCGTCGTGCGCGGTCTCGCCGTTCAGCTGGGGCCATCATTGGGTCTGGTTCGTCCCCCTGATACTGATCGCGCTGGTGCACGCCGCACGCTCGGCGGATCGGGAAAGGCCCGTGACCTGGCTCTGGTGGATCGCCCCCGCGGCGCTGGTCACCGCGACCTGGGCCTGGCAGGTCCAGGAAACGTACGGAGGGCGACTCGTGTGGCGGTTCGGCAGCTACCGCCTGTTCTGGCATTCGGACCGTCCTTGGGTGGCCCTGCTCGGGACGGCGGTCAATCTCACGATCTTCGCGGTCAGTGTGGTGGCCACGCTTCGATGGGCCAGCATGCGGGACCGGATTCTGCGCGCGGGCGGCCTGGTCGAGACGAAACCCTAGGCACGGTCGGCGAGATTCTGGGCACGGTCGGCGGGAATCTGGGCACGGTCGGCGGGATTCTGGGCACGGTCGGCGGGAATGTGGGCACGGTCGGCGGGGCTATGGTGGAGTCATGCCTTCAGCGCTGCCCCGTCGCATTGCGGTGATCTCGGTGCACACCTCCCCGCTCGCGCAACCCGGCACCGGTGATGCGGGCGGTCTGAACGTGTACGTGTGGCAGACCGCGCTGCGCCTCGCCCGCCGAGGAGTCCAGGTCGAGATCTTCACCCGGGCGACATCCTCCTCCGACGAGCCCGTGGTCGCCGCCGCGCCCGGGGTCTTGGTGCGGCACGTTCAGGCTGGACCGTTCGAGGGGCTCGACAAGGACGACCTGCCCGCGCAGCTGTGCGGCTTCTCCGCCGGCGTGCTCAGCGTCGAGGCGGGTCACGCCAGCGGCTACTATGACCTCGTGCACTCGCACTACTGGCTTTCCGGGCAGGTGGGGTGGCTGGCCGCCAACCGATGGGGAGTCCCGCTCGTTCACACCGCACACACGCTGGCCGCCGTGAAGAACGCCTCGCTGGCCGATGGTGACACCGAGGAGCCCAGACTGCGGATCATCGGCGAGCAGCAGGTCGTCGACGTCGCCGACCGGCTCGTCGCGAATACCGCGACCGAGGCCGGTGAACTCGAATCGATGTACGGCGCCGATCCCGCCAAGATCGACATCGTCGCCCCCGGCGCGGATCTGGACTGCTTCACCCCGGGCTCGCGTGCCGCGGCACGGTCGGAGCTGGGGCTGGATCCCGACGAGACGATCATCGCCTTCATCGGCCGCATCCAGCCGCTCAAGGCCCCCGACGTCCTGCTGCGCGCAGCGCAGCCGCTGATCGAAGCCGCCCGCGGCGAAGGCAGGACGCCGGTGCGCGTCCTCGTCGTCGGCGGACCGTCGGGGACCGGGCGCGAGCACCCGACCGCGCTGGCCGACCTCGCCGCCGAACTCGGCATCGCCGAGAACGTCACCTTCTTTCCGCCGCAGCCCGCGCAGCGTCTCGCCGACGTCTACCGGGCGGCCGATGTGGTCGCGGTACCCAGCTATTCGGAGAGCTTCGGGCTGGTCGCCATCGAGGCACAGGCCTGCGGCACACCGGTGCTGGCCGCCGATGTCGGCGGCCTGAGCGTCGCCGTCGCCGATGGCC
Source organism: Gordonia araii NBRC 100433 (assembly GCF_000241265.1). Lineage (GTDB taxonomy): Bacteria > Actinomycetota > Actinomycetes > Mycobacteriales > Mycobacteriaceae > Gordonia > Gordonia araii. Next base: position 37,988 of record NZ_BAEE01000045.1, on the reverse strand, counting down.
GCACCGGCGTTCTCGTCGACGGGCATCGCGTGTCGGACTGGAGCAACTCGCTGGAGAAGCTGCTCGCCGATCGCGACCGGCTGCGGGCGATGGGCCATGCTGCTCGCGAACACGCCGAACAGTTCTCCTGGGACCGTGCCGCCGATGGCCTGCTGGCCTCGTACGCGCGGGCGCTGGAGTCGAAGCGCCGGGGCCGCGGCACCGGACACGAGAGCCGCCGGCCGAAACGCTGGCGCCGCCGCGGTCGGCAGGAGGCGACGTTGTGAGCAATGCCGCGTCGAACCTCGCGTCGCTGGAGAAAGCGCTGACCGAGCGCGACATCGACTACACCCGCAAATCGTCGGGCGGCCCCGACGGCGAGCACGTGATCCTGGAACTTCCCGGCGAGAAGAAGCTCAAGACCACGGTGCTGCTCACCGCGACCGGTCATGGCGCCCGCGTCGAGGCGTTCGTCTGCCGTCACGCCGACGAGAACCACGAGGGCGTCTACAAGTACCTGCTGCAGCGCAATCGCCGCCTGTACGGCGTCTCCTACACCGTCGACAACATCGGCGACGTCTACCTGGTCGGCCAGATCAGCGCCGACGCGTTGACCCCCGACGAGCTGGACCGGGTGCTCGGCCAGATCCTGGAGGCCGCCGACGGCGACTTCAACGTGCTGCTCGAACTCGGTTTCGCGACATCGATCCGGCGCGAATGGGCCTGGCGCGTGTCACGACGCGAGCCCCTGCACAATCTGCTCGCCTTCGAGCACCTCATCGACAAGGAGTCGCTGCCGGAGCCGGGCGAACCGCTGCCCGAGCAGTACCGGCCCGCGCGTCGCGTCGACGAGGCCACAGCACCGGGGCAAGGGGAACCGCCCGATCCGCCCGCCTGATCGGGCTGTGAGAAACTTGCTCCCATGAGCAACGGCACCCTGATCCTGATGCGCCACGGCGAGAGCGAATGGAACGCCTCCAACCAGTTCACCGGCTGGGTCGACGTCGCCCTCACCGACAAGGGGCAGGCCGAGGCGGTCCGCGCGGGCGAGCTTCTCGTGGAGCACGACCTGCTGCCCGACGTGCTGTACACGTCGCTGCTGCGCCGCGCGATCATCACCGCGCAGATCGCGCTGGACACCGCCGACCGCCACTGGATTCCGGTCGTGCGCGACTGGCGTCTCAACGAGCGCCACTACGGCGCGCTGCAGGGTCTGAACAAGGCGGAGACCAAGGCGAAGTACGGCGACGAGCAGTTCATGCTGTGGCGCCGCAGCTACGACACCCCGCCGCCGCCGATCGACCCGGATTCGGAATACAGCCAGACCGGCGATCCGCGCTACGCCGACCTCGACCAGGTGCCGCTGACCGAGTGCCTGAAAGACGTCGTGACCCGGTTGATCCCGTACTACGAGGAGACCATCGTCGCGGAGTTGCGCGCGGGCAAGACGGTGCTGATCGCCGCACACGGAAATTCGCTGCGCGCCCTGGTGAAGCACCTCGAGCAGATCTCCGACGCCGATATCGCCGAGCTCAACATTCCTACCGGCAACCCGCTGCGCTACGACTTCGACGAGGCCGGAAACGTCACCGGCAAGGGTGTCTACCTCGACCCCGAGGCGGCCGCCGCAGGTGCCGCGGCCGTGGCCGCGCAGGGCCAGAAGTAAGCCTGGCGGGGCGGGACGCGCTCGCGCTAGGCTGGCGGCATGGCTGAGCTTCGCGTCGACCACCGACCGGCCCGGGAGCGCTATGAGGCGTTCTTGGATGACGAGGGCACAGAGAAGTCGGTCGGCTATATCGACTACATGACCGAGCCCGACACCCTCGTGCTCACTCACACGGTGGTGCACGAGCAGTTCGCCGGACGGGGCTTCGCCGGCCAGTTGGCCAAGGCGGTGCTCGACGACGCCCGGGCCAACGGCAAGAAGATCGTGCCGGTGTGCAGCTACGTCCAGAGCTACCTCGCCAAGCATCCGGAGTACGCCGACCTCGTGCGTGAACGCTCCTGAACGCTGAGTAAACGGGGGCCGAATATCACCGGTCGGGCTGGGTTTTCCTCACCCGTGCGTCGTAGGCTTGTGGTGTGACCGTTGCTTTGATCGTCGCGGCGATCGCCTCTGCGCTCGTTTGCGGCGTCGCCATCGGTCGGCTCATCTTCGGTCAGCCGGTCTTCCGGTTCGACGAACCGATCACGCCGCTGTCCGTCCTGCCGTCGGCTCCTCCGCAGCCTGACGGTCTCACCCCGCAGGACCGCAGCGACATCCTCCGCATGATCGTCCGCAGTTCGGAGCACGGCGTGATCGTCGTCGAGGAGAGCGGCGATCCGTCGTTGTTCAACGAGGCTGCCGTGAAGCTCGGACTGGTCGCCGACAACGCGCTCCGCCCCGAGATCGCCGAGCACGCCGAGCAGGTGCTGGCCACCGGCGAGGATCAGCGTTTCGAGTTCGTCCCGCCGCTCACGACGGCGGGATTCCTCGCGACGGCGAGGGCCAGCGCCGTTCACCCGGTTCTCTCGGTCCGCTGCCTGGCGCGCTACGTCGAGCGCAACGGTTTGCGGTTCGTGCTCATCTACGGCGACGACGACACGGAGAACGTGCGCGTCGAGGCGACGCGGCGCGACTTCGTCGCCAACGTCAGCCACGAACTCAAGACCCCCGTCGGCGCTATCGGGCTCCTCGCCGAGGCGATGCTGGAATCGGTCGACGACCCCGAGTCGGTGCGCCATTTCGGATCGCGAGTCGTCTCGGAGAGCAAGCGGATGGGCAATCTCGTCACCGAGTTGATCGCGCTGTCCCGGCTGCAGGGCGGCGAGACCGCCGACCTCGAACCCGTGGACGTCGACGCGTTGATCGACGAGGCGCTGACCGTTGCCCAGATCCCGGCCGAGGCCGCCCACATCACCCTGACCAGCGACGAACCGTCCGGTCTCTACGTCGACGGGGACCGGCCGCTGCTGCTGACCGCGCTCAACAACCTGCTGTCGAACGCGATCGCCTATTCGCCGGCGGGGACCGTGGTCTCGGTCAGCCGCCGGGTAATCGACCCCGAGGACGAGGACGGACGCCCGATGGTGGCGGTGGCGGTGACCGACCGTGGCATCGGCATCGCCCCGGCCGACCAGGAGCGCGTGTTCGAACGCTTCTTCCGGGTCGACAAGGCGCGCTCGCGCCTCACCGGTGGCACCGGCCTGGGGCTGGCGATCGTTAAACACGTCGCCGCCAACCACTCCGGATCGATCTCCGTGTGGAGTCGCCCGGGCACCGGCTCCACGTTCACCCTGGCGATTCCGCAGGGAATGGACGTGCCCGACGACGACATGCACACCCACGACGCGGATGCCGACCGGGCCGCGTCCCGACACACCAGCCCAGAATTTCATCGGACAGAAGAGGAAGTCTCGTGACCCACGTTCTCATCGTCGAAGACGAAGAATCGCTCGCCGACCCGCTGGCGTTCCTGCTGCGCAAGGAGGGCTTCGAGGCCAGCGTCATCAACGACGGCGCTTCGGCCCTCACCGCCTTCGACCGCGTCCACCCCGACATCGTCCTGCTCGACCTGATGTTGCCCGGCATGTCGGGCACCGAGGTGTGCAAGGCGCTGCGCGCCAAGTCGTCGGTACCGGTCATCATGGTGACCGCCCGCGACAGCGAGATCGACAAGGTCGTCGGACTGGAACTCGGTGCGGACGACTACGTGACGAAGCCGTATTCGGCGCGTGAGCTCATCGCGCGCATCCGCGCGGTGCTGCGTCGCGGTGTGGACACCGGCGTCGACGACGAACTCATCGACGGCGTGCTGGAAGCGGGTCCGGTACGGATGGACGTCGACCGGCACACCGTGACCGTCAACGGCGAGTCGATCACGTTGCCGCTCAAGGAGTTCGATCTGCTGGAGTTCCTCATGCGCAACGCCGGGCGCGTGCTGACCCGCGGCCAGCTGATCGACCGCGTGTGGGGGGCCGACTACGTCGGCGACACGAAGACCCTCGACGTCCACGTCAAGCGGCTGCGGTCGAAGATCGAACCGGACCCGTCGTCGCCGACCTATCTGCTCACCGTGCGCGGTCTCGGCTACAAGCTTGAGGCGTAGCGAGCTTTCGTGCCGGAGCTGAATCGTCGCGCGGTACTGGTCGGCGCTCTCGCCGTCGCCGCGGGAATCACCGTGCCGCTGGCTCTCCGTGGTGAATCCACGACCGGACGCATCGCCGCTCTTGAGCGGCGGCACAACGCGCGGATCGGGGTCTTCGCCGCTGATCTGGGCTCGGAGCGGACGGTGGCGCACCGCGCCGACGAGTCGTTCGCGATGTGTTCGACGTTCAAGACGTACGCGGCCGCGCGAGTGCTGCAGCTGGTCGAGCGGGGCACGTTGTCCCTGGACACCGGGGTCTTCGTCGACGCGGCCGAGATCGTCGAGAACTCACCGGTGACGCAGCGCCACGCGTCGTCGACGATGACCGTGTCGCAGTTGTGCGAGGCGGCGCTGCAGCAGAGCGACAACACCGCGGGCAACCTATTGCTGCGGGCGATCGACGGGCCGCAGGGGGTCACGGCATTCGCGCGCAGCATCGGTGACGGCCGCACCAGGCTCGACCGGTGGGAAACCGCGCTGAACGCCGCTGTTCCCGGCGACCCTCGCGACACGTCGACGCCATCCGCGCTGGCCGGCGGCTATCGCGCACTGCTGGCCGGCGATGCACTCAGTCCGGCGAGCCGCGAAAGGCTCGACGACTGGATGCGGGGCAATCAGACCTCGTCGATGCGCGCCGGACTGCCCGACGGATGGACCAGCGCGGACAAGACCGGTGCGGGAGACTACGGCAGTACCAACGACGTCGGCATCGCGTACTCGCCCGGCGGTGGGCGAATACTGCTCGCGGTGATGATCCGCTCCGCCGCCGACGACCCCGACGCCGAGGGGTTCCGGCCCCTCATCGGCGAGGTGGCCGGCCTCGTCGTCGGTGCCCTGCGCTGAACCGGCGATCCTGCGCGGAACCGATCATCGTGTGCGGCAAGTCCTCGTCCGCGTGTTGAAGAACTGCCACGAGATCTCGGCGGCATCGGGCCCCTTCGGATCGGTCCAGCGCGACCATCGGGGATCGGGAGATCCGCCCGACCAGTAGTGCCCCATTCCGTGAACGGTCCATCGCTGGGCGACGAGACAATCGCCGTATCGGTAGTCGCGTACCGTGGATCGATATCCGTGAGGTGCGCGGTGGTGCCGGACGGCAGAGGCAACCGTCGGCATGGGCGGCGAACCGAAACGGCGCGCGACCAGGTCGTTGGTCAGCAAGCCCTGCCGGAGTGCTTTCTCGTGGCAGCGGGACGGTATCCCGTCGTCGCGATCGCCGCCGATCACCAGTCTGGGGACGATTCGTGCACGGTGGCCCATCTCGATGTACGCGAGGCGGGCGAGTTCGTCGACCGGCCTGGTCGCCGGATTCACCGATAGGCATCCGGGATCGGCATAGGCCCCGGCCGACGCGATCGCGACCGCGGCGTAGAGATCAGGATCCGTCGCGGCCAGGGCCGACGTCATGAATCCTCCCGCGGACATCCCGGCGAGGTAGACCCGTCGAGGGTCGATGCCCGGTCGTCGCAGCACCTCGCGGGTCATGCGTGCGATGGCACCGGCCTCACCCCGTCCTCGGTGCCAGCTGTCCGAGTCGAAGAATCGCCAGCAGTTGTGCAGCGGTCCGGGCAGTGCCCTGCTCGACTGATCGACATCCGGGTAGAGGACGACGAAACCCTCGCGGTCGGCGATGTCGTTGTAGCGCGTGGCGGCCATCTGTTGGCGGGCGGTCGTCTGGCAGCCGTGGACCACGACGACGAGCGGGACAGTCCCGCGTGAGGCCTGGGAGACCGAACGCGGTGTGTATACGAGGTATTGATGTCGGCCCGGCGCGTCGCCGTCTCCACCGCGTGCGATGGTGCCGGTGCGGTCGGCGGGCTCGCCGTCGGCGACGGCGGATGGAGCGAGGACACCGAGCGCGAATACGATTCCCAAGCTCAGGTTCTTGAGGACGGTTCTCATGTGGACGCGGTACCTCATCGACAGGCGATCCGCCTCGTGTCGATCGCAGCTGGTGTCGAGGACCGGAGACGGCAGCCCTGGGCGTCGGTGATAGTCACCGGAGTGCCGGCGGCGGAGACATGAAGCGTGTTGCCGCTCCGGTGGAATCGGACGACCCGGTTCGGATGAGCGTCGAAACGATAGCGGAATCCCCACAGCTGGCCACGCTTCGCGACGGTGTCATTCGTCCACGTCGCCGGGGCTTGGGGCACCGGGGCGAATAGATTCCAAGCGATGGCGTCGCGAAGCTGGCGCCGGAAGTTGGGAAAGTCGTGAATCCCGGCATGGGCCCGGCTGGTCACCCTGACTCCTGCCTTGCGCAGCGCGGCGCGGTAGGACTCGAAGGCGGGACGCACAAGGGCGACTTCCGCCGAGAAGTCGCTGACGACGTTGTTGTCATTGGGCTCCCCGTCGCCAGTCGGCGTGCCGTCGCCGGTGGCCGTGTAGACGCGCGTGTGCTGCAGATTCCTGGCGAGACGCACTGGATTGTGGCCGTGTGCGTAGTAGCCGCCGAACGGGCCGTAGACCGCCGTCAGATCGAACGGTTGCCGGGCGTTGACCTGGGAGACCAATCCGGCCGCATTCGAGAACCCCGGGAACACGTCGAGGTCGGTGACGCCGGAGATCGTCGCGATCGATCCGAAGAACTCCGGTAGGCGGCCACCCAGGTAGGCCGCACCGAGGCCGCCCATCGAGACTCCGGCAATCGCATGCCACCGTCGCTCTTCGCGGATCGGGTAGCGCTTGAGGATCGTCGGGATGACCACGTCGAGGTAGTAGCTCTCCCACGAGGGCGTGTTTCGTCTGCCGCCGTTCCACCAGTCGGTGTAGAAGCCGGTACCGCCTTCCGGCATCACGATGATGCCGGGAAACCCGGCCGCGGTGGTCCTGATCCGGCCCAGTTCGGATTTGGACCACGTCCGGTAGTCGCTGCTGGCGCCGGCCAGCAAGATCAGCAGCGGATACTTCTTCGAAGGCATGTATCCGCTGGGCAGCAGCACCTTGGCCCGCGGCGGTCCCGGGTAGGGCGGTGCGTGCTTGGCGTTGAGTACCGAACCCAGCCATTGTCGGGGAATCTGCCCGGGGAGGGCCGGGATGGTGATCTCGGTCAGGCGGCCCTGGGCCCGCGCATCGGCGATCCCCCCGAACAGCACCGCCGACCCCGCGATCAGCGTGCATATCGCCAACGTCGCCGCTCGTCGCAACAAACCACCCACCACCAACGTCCTTCCCCCGGATCCGACGTGCGAGATCCACTCTCGCGTGTACTGGCGGATACGTCTGGTACCAATCCGGCGAGTTCGGTCAGCCCCCTCCTCGCCGCCGCATTGGTCGGATCGTAGACCGCGCGCACCTGCCACGTGAGCCGATTCGTCCAGGTCAGAGGATTTCGTACTTGATGTCGGTGTCGCGCCGCGACACCGCTGCGGCGGTCGCGGGGTGTATGGCCAGTAGACCGAGCCCGGCGCGCTGGCGGCACACCGCGGCGAGTTCGGCGTACGCGGATGCGCCGATCAGCTCGGTCAACTCCGGGGCGTAGGACTCCCAGACCTGCTTGGCGCCGACGTGGGCGTCGGGGGAACCCGAGCAGTACCAGGCGAGATCGTGGCCGCCCTCGCCCCAGCCGCGCCGGTCGTACTCGGTGATGGTGTCGACGAGGATCTGCGTCCCGTCGGGGCGTTCCTCCCACTCTTGGGTGCGGCGCACCGGCAGCTGCCAGCACACGTCGGGTTTGACCTCCAGGGGTTCGATTCCCTTGCGCAGCGCCATCGCGTGCAGCGCGCACCCCGGCCCGCGGTCGAAGCCGGGGCGGTTGAGGAATACGCACGCGCCGTCGTGCACGCGGGTCTTGAGCGCGGGTTCCTCGTCGTCGGAATCGACTTCCACCAGGTAACCGTCGGGCCCGAGGGGGTCGGTTCCGCCGCCTCCGATGTCGGCGAACTGCCAGTCGCCGGCCTCGAGTAGCGCGACTCCGTGCTCCAGCCGTTCCCGGTCGTCGGCGTCGGACAGGTAAGCACCGTGGGTGCAGCATCCGTCGTTCGGCCGCCCCTCGATGATCCCGGCGCACGCGGGGGTGCCGAATACGCAGGTCCAATGCGAGCACAGCCAGGTCAGATCGGCTCTGATCCAGTGCTCGGGATTGTCCGGATCGGCGAATTCATACCACTCGCGCGGGAAATCCAGGTCTACTTCGGGCTGCACAGCGTCCAACCTAATCCTCCGTTCCGATCACCGCCGCGACGCGGACACGCGCGAGGCAACTCGGAATGCTGGGCCTTGACGCACTACCGTTGTTAGACGTGCGACTTGGAGTACTCGACATCGGCAGCAATACGGTGCACCTGTTGGTGGTCGACGCCCACCGCGGCGGGCACCCGACGCCGATGAGTTCGACGAAATCGTTGCTGCGCCTGGCCGAGCGGATCGACAGCGACGGCCGGCTGGCCGACGACGCCGCCAAGGACTTGATCGAGGCGGTCGACGATTTCACGCGCATTGCCCGCACGTCGGGCTGCGAGCAGGTGATGGCCTTCGCCACCTCCGCGGTCCGCGACGCCACCAACAGCGACGACGTCCTCGCCGACGTGCACGAGAAGACCGGCGTGGCCATCGGCGTGCTCAGCGGGCGCGACGAGGCCCGCCTGACGTCGCTGGCCGTCCGGCGCTGGTACGGCTGGAGCGCCGGCCGGATCGTCGCCCTCGACATCGGCGGCGGCTCGCTGGAGATGTCGAACGGCGTCGACGAGGAGCCGGATGTTGCGCTGTCGGTCCCTCTCGGTGCGGGGCGGCTCACCCGCGACTGGCTGCCCGGCGACCCGCCGGACCGTCGCCGTATCGGCGTGCTGCGCGATTGGCTCGACGCCGAACTGAAACCGGTGGCGGCGCAGCTGAGCGCACCGGGGAAGGCCGACCTCGCCGTCGGCTCGTCGAAGACGTTCCGCAGTCTGGCCAGACTCACCGGCGCTGCGCCGTCGAGCGCTGGGCCGCGAGTCAAGCGACAGCTCACCGCGAGCGGCCTGCGCCAGTTGATCGCGTTCATCTCCCGGATGACCCGCGCCGACCGTGCCGACCTGGAAGGCGTCAACGCCGAGCGCGCCGGTCAACTGGTCGCCGGCGCGCTGGTCGCCGAGGCCGCAATGCGCGCGCTCAATCTCGATACACTCGATATCTGTCCGTGGGCGTTGCGGGAAGGCGTCATCCTGCGCCGCCTGGACTCCGACGCTTTCGACGACGAACTCCCTATCCTGGGAACGACCAGCCCAGACAACGACCAGTGAGGACGTAGCGCATGGCTAAGGATGATCCGGAGTCGCGGCCGATCCCCGTGTCCGAGTTGCTGGCGCGCAGGCGCGAGGAGGCCGCTGCAACGGAAGAGACCGGTGAAATTCCGCGGGTAGCCTTCCCGCGCTCGGCCAACCCGGTGCCTCAGCGGGCCGCCCGGCCCCAAGCCGATACCGCCGCCGCGAGCATATCGCGGACGGCTAGCGGCATGCCCGCGTACACCCCGGTGCAGCCGGCGGCATCGCCCGCGCAGCCCCAGGTCGACGACGAGGCGAACCGGGTCACCGGTGTCATCCCGACGGTCGAACCCGCGGTCGCGAAATCGGCTTCGGCCGAACCGGCCCCTCAACCCGAGCAGTCGGACCCGGCCACCGGCTCGTTCCTGCGTTCCGACGACGACGTCGACTTCGAGTCCTACCGCAACTTCGACGACATCGTCGAAGAAGAGCCGCAGGAGCGCAAACGCGGCCTGTTCGGCCGCAAGCGCGACAAGGGTAAGCGCGACGCGACCGCGCACGGCAAGGGCGACCGCGCCAGGGCGCAGCGACGGGAAAGCGCGACCGAGAGTGGCGCGACGACCGCTGCGCGTGCCCCGGAACCGGCCGTCGAGGAGGTCGACACTCGCGCGGTCCGCGCGGCGTCCGCGCAGGAATACGACACCGAGGTCGTCGAGGTGGTCGAGACCGGTGTCCCGTCGGGGCCGACGGCACTGGCCGGGGAGACCGAGATGCTGGCGCCCGTCGCCGCCGACGATCTCTACGAGGACGAGATTCCGGTGGTCAGCCAGCCCCTCGTCGACCCGTTCACCGGGCGATTCGTCGCGCCGCAGAACGGTGGCGCTTCCCGTTCCGCGCATTCGACCCGCGAGGCCGAGAAGGACGACGACGGTCCGGCCATCGTTCCGTCGGTCACGCGGCGCACCCACCGCTCGGAGGACGTCACGCAGGAGGAGACGCCGAAGCCCCGCAAGCAGACCAGACAGCATAGGCAGGACAGACAGCAGGAGTCCGACACCGCGATCGTCGACGAGGAGCCACTGGCCTCCAGGCACTCGCCGACGATGCAGTGGGTGATCGTGATCGGCCAGGCGCTGGCCGGCCTACTCGTCGGCGCCGCCGGATTCTGGGGCTTCGTTCAGCTCTGGCGCTGGAACGTCTATTTCGCGCTGGTGCTGTCGGCCGTGGTCATCTTCGGCATCGTCACCCTCGTGCATCTGGTCCGCCGCCGCCATGACCTGAGCACCACGCTGCTGGCGCTCGGCGTCGGGCTGATCATCACCCTCGGACCCCTCATCCTGCTGGCCACCTCGTGATCCTGGAGGAGGTCCCGGTCGGACTGTCCACGGCGTCGGTCTACCCGCAGAACATCGAAGCGGCTTTCCGCTATGCGGCCGATCTGGGCTACGACGGCGTCGAGGTCATGGTGTGGGGCGATCCGGTCAGTCAGGACGTCGGGCGCATCGAGGCGCTGTCGCACACCTATCAGATGCCCATCCTGTCCATCCACGCGCCGTGCCTGGTCATCTCGCAGCGGGTTTGGGGGCGCGACCCGATCGTGAAGCTGGCCCGTTCGGTGGAAGCGGCCGACGCCCTGGGCGCATCGACCGTCGTTGTGCATCCGCCGTTCCGGTGGCAGCGCCGCTACGTGGCGGCCTTCGAGGATCTGGTCGGCGAGCTCGAATCCGACAGCGGGATCGCCGTCGCCGTGGAGAACATGTTCCCGCTGCGCGCCGACCGATTCTTCGGAGCCGGTGATCGCTCGGCGCGCCGGCTCGAAGCGCGCGGAGGCAATCCCGGCCTGTCGGCTTCGGCGTTCGGAAAGTCGATCGACCCGACCGACGACGGCTATGCGAACTACACGCTCGACCTGTCGCACACGTCGACCGCGGGCATGGACGCACTCGCGATGTTCGAACGCATGGCGTCGGGGATGCGGCACCTGCACCTGACCGACGGCGCGGGGGCCGCCCACGACGAGCATCTGATCCCCGGTGACGGCAGCCAGCCGTGCGGGGAGATCTGCCGCCGCATCGCCGCCAGCGAATTCGACGGAGCGGTGGTTCTCGAGGTCACCACGAGCGCCGCGCGCAGCAAGACCGAGCGGGCGGCGATGCTGGCCCGTTCGCTGGACTTCGCGCGCACGCACCTGCGGCGGCCGGACCATGCCGGCGGATTCGATCACGCCACCAGGGAGGGGCGTCCGTGACGGCCCTGGACGACGCGCTCGCGCTCACCGTCATCGACCGTGACGATTCGACGGTGACCTACACGTCGACGATCGACCCGGTCTACACAATCGGCCCCAAGGTGCACGGGGGCACCGCGCAGATGCTGGTCGCCAACGCGGCGCACGCCGCCTTCTGCGAGTGGACCGACTCGGCAGCGCCCCCGCTGGCCCGCGCGACCGGAACCGCGCCGGTACCGGTCGCGCTGACCAGCACCTATCTGAGCGCCCCCAAGCCCGACGAGATCGAACTGCGCGCGCGGCTGGTCAAGCGCGGCCGGACGGTCTCGGTGGTCGACGTCGACGTCGTGCAGGACGGGCGCACCATGATCACTACGACGGCGGTCTTCGGCATGCTCGACCACGGCCAGCCACACCGATCGGTCCACACTCCGCTGCGCGACCTGCCGCCGGACCCGCCCGCCGACGCGTTCTTCCTCGACGGTTCGCCGATGACCGAGGTGATACACATGCATCCGGTCCTCGACTTCGCGATCGACCCGACGACGTTCGCGCCCGCGCAACCCGCGGAACCGGGTTCGGGAGGCGAACCGGTCATTCGCGGCTGGGTGCGCCCGAAGGCGGGTGCGGCGCATCTGCCTTTCGTGACCATGGTCTGCGACATCTCGCCGCCGGTGGTGATGAACCTGGGAATCTTCGGATGGGCGCCCACCGTGACGCTGTCGACCTACCTGCGGCGGATCCCGGCGGCCGGGCCGGCGGACGGCCCGGCGCCGTGGCTGCGGTTCGAGAACTCCAGCATCGAGGTCGGTCAGGGAATGTTCGAGTCCGACCACACTGTGATTGACTCGACCGGCGTGGTCGTCGGGCAGTCGCGTCAGCTCGCGCTCATCCCGGCCAAGACCGTCGACGGACCCACCCGGGTGACCTGAAACCATCACGATTCTGTCGAAGAACGGAGAACCGCATGTCTGAGCGCGTAGCGATCATCGGCGGAGGAAAAATCGGCGAGGCACTGCTCGCCGGACTGCTCTCCTCCGGCAAGCCGGCGCGGGATCTGGCGATCGTGGAACGCTCGGCCGAGCGCGCCGCCGAACTGGCCGACGAGTACAAGGTGCTAGTCAGCGACATCCCCACGGCGACCGAGCACGCGCAGGTCGTGGTCATCGCGGTGAAACCCGATGCGGTCGACAGCGTGCTGGCCGAGCTCGGCAAGGTCGAGGACAACAACGACGTCGAGCGGGTCACCGTGACCCTGGTCGCCGGGCTGCCCGCCGCCAAGTACGAGAACGCGCTCCCCGCCGGATCGCCGGTCATCCGGGTGATGCCCAACATGCCGCTGCTGGTCAACGAGGCGATGAGCGCGCTGTCGCCGGGGCGCTACGCCACCGAGGAACAGGTGAAGGTGGTCAGCGACCTCCTCGCCGCGGTCGGCAAGGTGATGGTCGTGCCCGAGCACCTGATGGACGCGGTCACCGCGATCTCCGGTTCCGGGCCGGCGTACGTGTTCCTGCTGGCCGAGTCGATGATCGACGCCGGCGTCGCGCTGGGCTTGACGCGCGCACAGGCCGCCGAGATGGCCAAGCAGACCATTCGCGGCGCCGGCGCGATGCTCACCGAATCCGGGATGACCTCGACGGACCTGCGTGCCGCGGTGACGTCGCCGGGCGGAACTACAGCCGCCGCGATCAGCGAGCTGGAGCGCGGGGGACTGCGATCGGCGATGTACGAGGCGACCGCGGCGGCCGCGGCCAGGAGCGCCCAGCTCAGCCGTCGATCAGAACTTGAGGGTTCGTCCGGTAACGGTGGAGACGGAAGAAAGTGACCTTATAGCAGCGGTCGCGACAAAGTCCCAGGTGACTCGCCGGTTTTGAGCACGCTCAGGCAACAAATCAGTACTTGTCCGCAACTCCCGTCGCTATTTTCACATCAGCCACGCTAAGCTGCCTTCAGCACGTGCGTGTCAGATGTCCGTCGGAGGGGAAGCCAACGGCCACGACTCGTGCTGTGAGAGGTATGAGTATCAATGGCACCTGCAGACATGTCTGGTGACCGCAGCGGAGGCAATGCGGCTGGTTCGCAGTTCCTCACCGTCGCCGAGGTCGCTGCGCTGATGCGCGTTTCCAAGATGACCGTCTACCGCCTGGTTCACAACGGTGAGCTGCCGGCCGTTCGCGTCGGACGCTCGTTCCGCGTGCACGCCAAGGCGGTCCACGACTACTTGGAGACGTCGTACTTCGACGTCGGCTGACGCTCACCAGCACTTAGTTCGTCATACGTCGGATCCCCGGCCGATCGGTTCGGCCGGGGTCTCGTCGTGTGATTCGCCGGATGTCGTCACCGCCGACGCGATTAGTGCCCCCGCGTCGTCGCCCGGTAAAGTGACCTCATTCCCGCCGCGGCCGTTCGTCGGCCCGGATGAATATCCAAAACGTTAGGAAGCTCCCTCATGGGTTCTGTCATCAAGAAGCGCCGCAAGCGCATGTCGAAGAAGAAGCACCGCAAGCTGCTTCGCCGCACCCGGGTGCAGCGTCGCAAACTCGGCAAGTAAGAAGTCCGGCAAGTAAGCTGCTGCCGACACCGAGCACGTCCGCGTAGGGGGAGCCGCCATGGCCGAGGAAACCGGTAAGAAGACCGCCGCCCCGCGCGTCGTCCTCGTCACCGGCGCGTCGACGTTCCTCGGCGGCCACCTCGTCGCACGGCTGGCCGCCAACCCCGACGTCGAGAAGGTTCTCGCCGTCGACTCCCGTGTGCCGAGCAAGGCGCTGCTGCGCCGCATGGGGCGGGCCGAGTTCCTTCGGCTCGACATCCGCCGGCCGACGATCGCCAAGACGATCGCCGCCCACGAGGTCGACACCGTCGTCCACGCCGCCACGTCGATCATGGACCTGGCGGCGCACTCGGCCGCCATCAAGGAATTCAACGTCGTCGCTGCGATGCAGGTCTGCGCGGCATGTCAGCGCAGCCCGTCGGTGAAGCGACTCGTGCTGCGCTCCACGGCCATGGTCTACGGGGCGAGCAGCAAGGATCCCGCCTTCTTCAGCGAGGGCGACCGCGCGGTGCGCGAGCCGTCCAGCGGCTACGGTCGCGACCTCCTCGACATCGAGGGCTACGCGCGCGGCTTGGCCCGTCGCCGGCCCGATATCGACGTCACCATCGCTCGCTACCAGGCCATCCTGGGGCCCCGGATCCAGACGCGCATGGGTGCGTACCTGTCCGCCCCCATCGTGCCGAGCGTGATCGGATACCAGCCCAGGCTGCAATTCCTGCACGAGGAAGACGCGCTCGGTGCGCTGGAACACCTCACGCTCTCCGGGCGTCCGGGCACGTTCAACATCGCCGCCGACGGCGTGATCACGCTGACCCAGGCGATCCGTCGAGCCGGTCGGATAGAACTGCCGGTCCCGTCGGGCCTGGTCACGCCGATCACCGGCGTGTTCGCCGACGTGCGGTCGGCGCGGTTGCGGTCAACGCAGATGGATTTCTTGACCTACGGTCGAGTCTTGGACAACACCAGAATGCGTACCGAACTCGGCTTCGAACCCCGGTTCACCACCGGCGAGACGGTCGACGACTTCATCGAGCGCGGGGCCTCCGACATGGTGATCCGACCGCAGCGCTGGCACGATCTGGAGCAGCGCATCGTCGCCACCGCGCACCAGCTGCTGTGATCTGCGTCGGTATTGCGCCGATGGTGATCTCCATCATTCACGCGCGGCGCCCAGAGCCCGTAAGCTGAACCCCAGGCGTTTCGCGCCGAATCCAACCGACCTATCGCGCCATTGGGGGTGAATCCTATGTCCGGTCATCGCGCCTCCGATCCGCGCACGGCCAAAGTCATCCAGCTGTACTCGACGCCGGGCGGGGAGCCGGCCCCCGATGTGGCCGCGCGCCGCCAGGCGGGCAAACAGCGCCACCCGTCACAGGCGGACCAACCCGGTCATCCGAACACCGACGGCTTCGGGAAGAAGCCTGCCGACGTCACTCCGATCAGCGACGACGCTCGAATCCACAACGAGACGCTGGGAGTCGAGCACGTCGGCCCGGCCCGGCCGAGCCCGCTGCTGAGTCTCGGCGGGTTGCGCGAGCAGGTCGCCGACGCGATCACCAGTAGCGCCGGGTATCTGCGCGAACGCCTCGCCGGCGAGTACGACGTCGACGACTTCGGTTTCGATCAGCACTTCACCGACTCGGTGTGGTTCCCGACGATCCGGCCGATCTACGACAAGTGGTTCCGCGTGGAGGTCTCCGGCGTGGAGAATCTTCCGGTCGAGGGCGGCGCGCTGCTCGTCGCCAACCACGCCGGCGCGATTCCGATCGACGCGGTCATGACGTCGTTGGCGGTGCACGACAACCACCCGACGGGCCGGCATCTGCGAGTTCTGGCCGCCGACATGGCCTTCGACTCGCCGGTCATCGGCGAACTGGCCAGGCGGATCGGTGCGACGCTGGCGTGCAACAGCGACGCCGAGCGATTGCTGCGGGCCGGCGAGCTGACCGCGGTGTGGCCGGAGGGCTACAAGGGCATCGGCAAGCCGTACAAGGACCGCTACAAACTGCAGCGCTTCGGCCGCGGCGGCTTCGTGACGACCGCGATTCGCACGGGCGCGCCGATCGTTCCGGTGTCCATCGTCGGGTCCGAGGAGATCTACCCGATGATCGGCGACATCAAGCCGCTCGCCAAACTGCTCGGCCTGCCGTACTTCCCGGTGACGCCGCTGTTCCCGTTGCTGGGCCCGCTCGGGGTGATCCCGCTGCCCTCCAAGTGGCACATCCACTTCGGCAAGCCGATCGCCACCGACGGCTACGAGGAGTCGGCCGCCGACGATCCGCTGGTCGTCTTCGATCTCACCGACCACGTCCGCGAGGAGATCCAGCAGACGCTGTTCCGGATGCTCAGCCGCCGCGGCGGCGTCTACCTCGGCTGATCGCCGCACCGGCGCACCAGGTCAGACGACGCGAAACAAGCCGTCGGACGGATCGACGAGAACCGGGAACTCCTCGCCCACCGCGTGCGCCTTTCGGGCCAATTCGCGGTGCGTCGCCGCAAAGGCGGGTACGTCGTCGCCCTCGATCGCGAGAGTGAGTTCCACACCGTCCTCCTCGCCGAGCGAGCGCGGTCGTGAGGCGGTGACGCGCGCGATCGCCGGGCGGCCCGTTCTCGCGATCCGCAGGCTGCGGCGGTGATTGCGTGCGACGGACATGATTTCGAGGACACCGCTGACGCCGATCGTCGCCGTGAGCGCCACGCCGCCCAGAATCCCCGGCCACCCGAGTTCGCCGACCACGGCCAGCACGATGACGAGTCCCGGGCCGCCGGCGATAGCTAGCGCGCCGAAGAAGTAGCAGACCACGCGGACGAAGAGCCCCTGAGGCCGTACCTCGTCGGCGTTGCCGTCCAGGACCAGGCGAGGGGTGTCCTTCGCCATTCCCGGACTTTACCGTCGACTCAGCCCTTCCGGCCCCGCCGGAGCACCGCGGCCGCACCGCCGGTCACCGCACCCACCGCGATCGCGGTGGGCACCCCGTACTTCGCGGCTTTGCGGGCGGTGCGGAAGTCGTAGCTCTCCCAGCCGCGCACCTTCGCGACCTCGCGAAGATCCGAGTCCGGATTGATGGCGACGGCCGTGCCCACCAGCGACAGCATGGGCACGTCGTTGTGGGAATCGGAGTACGCGGTGCAGCGCTGCAGGTTCAGGCCCTCGCGGATGGCCAGGGAGCGCACCGCGTGGGCCTTGCCGAGCCCGTGCAGCACGTCGCCGACGAGGCGCCCGGTGAAGATCCCGTCCTCGCTCTCCGCGACGGTGCCGAGGGCGCCGGTCAGGCCCAGGCGCTTGGCGATCGTCTGGGCCAGCTCGACCGGGGTGGCCGTCACCAGCCACACCTGCTGCCCGGCGTCGAGGTGGCGCTGGGTCAGCGCGCGGGTGCCCGGCCAGATCTTGTCCGCGATGTACTCGTCGAAGATCTGCTCGCCGAGTTCGACGAGTTCGGCGGTCGGGCGTCCGGCGATGAACGACAGTGCCTTGTCTCGTCCCTCGGCGACGTCGTCGGCGTTCTCCTTGCCCGTGATCCGGAACTTGATCTGCGCCCACAGCGCACTGGCCACGTCGCTGTAGGAGAAGTACTTGTGCGCGGCGAGGCCGCGGGCGAAATGCACGATCGAGGCACCCTGCACGAGGGTGTTGTCCACGTCGAAGAACGCTGCGGCGGTCAGATCCGCTCCGTCGGGCGGTGGTGTCGAGCGGGCGGCGAGCGATTCCAGCGCGGCCTTCGCCGCGGCCTCGCCCGCGAGGTTCTGCCGCAACTCCGCCGCCGTTTGGCGGAACCGGCCGCTTGCCGAGGACACCCACTCGCGCACGCGACGGTCGAACTCGACGTCGGTATCGCCGTCGGGCTCCTCGATGACTTCGACGACCGCGTTCTCGACCACGTCGTCGCCCAGGCGGCCAGACTCGTCGTCGGCGTCGCCGGAATCCGGCTCGTACTCGGGGTCCGTGCCCGGGTCGTAGTTGGGGTCGGGTTCGGGATCGAGGTCACGGTCCCGAATGGGGAAATCGCCCTGCGGCCCCTTGGGCTCGTCACTCACGTCGCTCACTCCGGTGGTCGCTGCGGCTGGCAAGTCAAGATTAGCCGCAATGGCAGACTGGTGGGGGTGAGGAGCGTGACATGAGAATCGTGTTGCTGACTCGGGCCGGCTGCAGTGCCTGTGCGGCCGCGCGCTCCGACCTGGAGCGGATATGCGGCGAATTGGGGCACGGGTTCGACGAGGTCGACGTCGACGAGCGGGCCGGCGCCGGCGACCGCGAACTACGGGCCGAATACGGCGATCGCCTGCCCGTCATCCTGCTCGACGGTGCCGAGCACAGTTACTGGACTGTCGACGAGCCGCGCCTGCGCGCCGATCTCCTGAAATAGCCGCTGCCGCACCTGCATCCGGTGCCCGGAATCGTGCCAGATACCCTGGAGCAATGACGTCGCTGTCTCCCAGCAGACCGACGGCCAAGATTCCAGGCCCGTCGGTCGCCCGTTTGGCGACCTACCTGACCGCGCTGCGTAACCGAGCAGCCAGCGGCGACACCGTCATCTCCAGCGCCGAACTCGCGAAGGCGGCGGGCGTAAACGCGCTGATCCTGCGCAAGGATCTCTCCTACGTCGGCGGGCACGGCGTGCGCGGTGTCGGCTACCACGTGAACAAGCTGATCGCGACCGTCGCCATGGCGCTGCACAGCGACAGCGCCCAGGTCGTCGCGCTGGCCGGTGTCGGCTCGCTCGGACGCGCACTGATCTCCCACACCTCCGGCGACCCGCGGTTCTCCCTCGGGGCGCTCTTCGACGACGATCCCGCGCTGATCGGAACCCGGCTCGACCCGGACGGGCCGGTCATCGCGCCGCTGCACGAGATCGGCGCCACCGGGGCCGACGGCGAACCCTTCGACATCGGCGTGATCGCGACCGCCGACGAGGACGCGCAAGCGGTCTGCGACGCCTTCGCGCAGGCCGGTGTGCAGCAGATCCTCAATGTCACGCCAGTGTCGCTAAGTCCGCAAGATGGTGTGTCCATCCGGCAGATTGACCTAGCCTTGGAACTACAGCTGCTGTCGTTCGCAGCGGCCGGAAAAAGGTGAGCTCGTTGTGAGTGTGCTGTTGTTCGGCGTATCGCATCGCAGCGCCCCCGTCGGGGTGCTGGAGCGATTGGCCATTTCCGAGCACGATCGGCCCAAGATCGTGGATCGGTTGCTGGTCGCGCCAACGATGTCGGAGGCGATGGTCGTCTCCACCTGCAACCGCATCGAGATCTACGCCGTCGTCGATGCCTTCCACCCCGCCCTGGAGGCAGTCGGCCAGGTGCTCGGTGAGCATTCCGGGCTCACCATCAACGAGATGACCGCGCACGCGTATGTGCGGTATTCGGAGGCGGCGGCCGAGCATCTGTTCACCGTGGCTGCCGGGCTGGACTCGCTCGTCGTCGGGGAACAGCAGATCCTGGGCCAGATCCGCGGCGCCTACGCCAGCGCCGACGCGCACCGCACGGCCGGGCGCGTGCTGCACGAGCTGGCCCAGCAGGCGCTGCGCGTCGGCAAGCGGGTGCACTCCGAGACCGGGATCGACCGGGCCGGCGCCTCCGTGGTGTCGGTGGCCCTGCACCGCGCCCGCAGCGTGCTGACCGCCAGCGGCGGCGAGCTGCGCCGCGGCGTGGTTCTCGGCGCCGGCGCGATGGGCGGGCTGTCCGCGGTGCACCTGGCACGCGAAGGGGTCCAGGAGATCACGATCGTCAACCGCAGCATCGACAAGGCTCAGCGGCTGGCCGACAACGTCGCGGCCAACCATCCGGGCATTACCGCGTTCGGGGTCGGCATCGACGGGCTGACCCACGCCATGGCCGGCGCCGACGTGATGATGACCTGCTCGGGCTCGGTGGGCTCGGTGGTGAGCGTCGCCGAAGTTCACCACGCGCTGGCCGCGCGCACCGCTGCGACCCCGCTGGTGATCTGCGACCTCGGGCTGCCGCGCAACGTCGACCCGGCCGCCGGCCGCCTGCCCGGCGTCGAACTCATCGACATCGAGGGGCTGCGCGGCGACTCGGAGACCCAGGCTGCCGAGGACGACATCCGCGGTGCCCGAGCCATCGTCGCCGCCGAACTGGCCGACTACCTGGCCGCCCAGCGCCGCGCCGAGGTCACGCCGACGGTGACCGCGTTGCGCCAGCGTGCCAGCGAGGTCGTCGAAGCGGAGATCCTGCGACTGGAGTCGCGCTTGCCGGAGATGTCGGAGGAGGAGCGCGACGAGGTCGCCAAGACCGTGCGCCGCGTCGTCGACAAACTGCTGCACGCGCCGACGGTGCGGGTCAAGCAGCTCGCGGCAACGGCCGGCGGCGACCAGTACGCCGAAGCGCTGCGCGAGCTGTTCGAACTGCGTCCCGGTGCGGCCGAGTCGGTGTCGGCCCCGGAGGTCGAGGCGCTTGTGCTGAAGCAGGACGGACACCCATGACATCACCGGTGCTGCGCATCGGAACCCGCGGATCATTGCTGGCCACCACGCAGGCCGGGCACGTTGCGCAGGCGTTGACCGACGCCGGCCACGCCGCGGAGCTGGTGATCATCAAGACCGAGGGCGACCTGTCGGCCGCCCCGGTGGCCGAGATCGGCGTCGGGGTGTTCACCACAGCGCTGCGCATCGCACTGCGCAACGACGAAATCGACGTCGCCGTGCACTCGTACAAAGATTTGCCGACAGCACCGGAATCCGACCTGGTCATCGCGGCCGTTCCGCCCCGTGAAGATGCGCGAGATGCGCTGGTCAGCGCCGGAAACCGGGTGTTGGGGGAGCTGCCGCCGGGGTCGACGGTCGGGACGTCTGCCCCGCGAAGGGTGGCACAGCTTAGAGCATCGGGTCTCGGTTTGGAAATCCGCCCCCTAAGAGGCAACCTAGATTCTCGGTTGGGCAAAGTCGCCAACGGTGAACTCGACGCAGTCGTGGTCGCCCGGGCCGGGTTGGCTCGCATCGGCAGGACAGAGGTCATCGCCGAAGCGTTCGACCCGGTGGTGCTGTTACCGGCACCGGCCCAGGGCGCACTGGCCGTCGAATGCCGCGCTGACGATGCCCAACTGGTGAGCACGCTCGCCACGTTGGACGATCCGTCCTCTCGTGCCGCGGTCGATGCCGAGCGCGCGCTGCTGGCGGCCCTGGAGGCCGGCTGCACCGCACCGGTCGGGGCCTACGCCGAGGTCGTCGAGTCACTCGACGACGACGGTCGGATCTTCCTCGAACTGTCGCTGCGCGCGGCGGTCGCGGCCGTAGACGGATCCGATGTGATCCGCAGTTCGGCGGTCGGACCGATCGAGCAGGCGGTGGACGTGGGGCGCGCGCTCGCAGCGGAAATGCTGGAGTCAGGAGCCGCATCGCTTCTGGCCTAGCAGACGAACTACCACCCCGCGAGGGGTAGGAGAGTGCGACTGATGAGCCGGACGACGAAGAAGGTCACCCCGGGGCGGATTCTGTTCGTGGGCGCCGGTCCCGGCGACCCGGACCTGTTGACGGTGCGCGCACGCAGCGTGCTGACCAACGCGACGACCGCCTTTATCGATCCCGACGTCCCGCCGGGCGTCGTCGATCTGATCGGATCGGTGCACCGGCCCGAGGTCGCCCCCACGACACGCCGCACCAAGGCGAGCCAGCCCGATCCGGTCGAGGCCGGCGACGAGGGCGAAGCCGCCGAGGACGCCGTTGAAGATCCGGTCAGCGTTCATCCGGCCCTCGGCGATCCCGCCGATGTCGCCAAGACGCTCGTCACCACCGCCAAGACGGGCATCGACGTCGTTCGCGTCGTTGCCGGCGACCCCCTGACCTCCAACGCGGTCCTGGCCGAGGTGACCGCCGTGGCGCGCACCGTCGTTCAATTCGAGGTGCTGCCCGGGCTGCCCGCCGCCGCGGTGGTGCCGAGCTACGCGGGGATGCCGCTGGGATCCGGCTACACCGTCGCCGACGTGCGGGGTGACGTCGACTGGGCCGGCCTGGCCGCGGCCCCAGCGCCGCTGGTCCTGCACGGCACGGCGAGCCACCTGGCTGAGGCGGCCGGTGCGCTGATCGAGCACGGGCTCTCGGCGTCGACGCCCGTGGCCATCACCGTCAACGGCACCACGTGCGCCCAGCGGACCATCGAGGCGACCCTGGAAACCGCCGCCGAGCGCGGCGGAGAGTTGACCGGACCGCTGCTGCTCACCGTCGGCAAGGTCGTCAACCAGCGCGGCAAGCTCTCCTGGTGGGAGTCGCGCGCGCTGTACGGCTGGACCGTGCTGGTGCCGCGCACCAAGGAACAGGCCGCCGACATGAGCGAGCGCCTCGTCAGCCACGGTGCGATCCCCAAGGAGGTTCCGACGATCGCGGTGGAGCCGCCGCGGTCCCCGGCGCAGATGGAACGCGCCGTCAAGGGGCTCGTCGACGGCCGCTACCAGTGGGTGGTGTTCACCTCGACGAACTCGGTGCGCGCCGTGTGGGAGAAGTTCGCCGAGTTCGGCCTGGACGCCCGTGCGTTCTCCGGCGTCAAGATCGCCTGCGTCGGCGAGGCCACCGCCGATCGCGTGCGCGCATTCGGCATCGAACCCGAGCTGGTGCCCTCCGGCGAGCAGTCGTCGCTGGGCCTGCTGGAGGACTTCCCGCCCTACGACGAGGTGTTCGACCCGGTCAACCGCGTCCTGCTGCCGCGCGCCGACATCGCGACCGAAACCCTCGCCGAAGGATTGCGCGAGCGCGGCTGGGAGATCGACGACGTCACCGCCTACCGGACGGTGCGCGCCGCGCCGCCGCCCGCCGAGACGCGCGAGATGATCAAGACCGGCGGGTTCGACGCGGTGTGCTTCACGTCGAGTTCGACGGTCCGCAACCTGGTCGGAATCGCGGGTAAGCCGCACGCTCGGACGATTGTCGCCTGCATCGGGCCGAAGACCGCCGAGACCGCGGCCGAGTTCGGTCTGCGCGTCGACGTGCGGCCCGAGACCGCGTCCATCCCGGACCTGGTCGAGGCGCTTGCCGCGCACGCCGCACGGTTGCGCGCCGAAGGCGCGTTGCCTCCGCCGCGCAAGAAGTCGCGCCGCTCGCGGTCCTAGGTTTCTAGACTCGACGACGTGACCGACAAGCCGACCATCCGCCCCCGCCGCCTGCGGTCGAGCGCCGCCATGCGCCGGCTCGTCGCCGAGACCGAGGTGGCGCCGCGGCAGTTGGTGTTGCCGATGTTCGTCGCCGACGGGCTCGCCGAGCCCAAGCCGATTGCCTCGATGCCCGGCGTCGTGCAGCACACGATCGACTCGCTGCGCGCCGCGGCCGAGGAGGCCGTCGCCGCCGGTGTCGGCGGACTGATGCTGTTCGGCGTGCCCCGCGCGGCCGACAAGGATGCCGTCGGTTCCGGTGCCGACCGTGTCGACGGGATCCTCAACCGTGCGCTGGAGGCGGTGCGGGCCGACCTCGGCGACGCCACCGTCCTGATGGCCGATACGTGTCTCGACGAGTTCACCGACCACGGCCACTGCGGCGTGCTCGACGACGACAGCCGCGTCGACAACGACGCCACGCTGGAGCGGTACGCGGCGATGGCGGTCGCACAGGCACGGGCCGGGGCGCACGTGCTGGGGCCCAGCGGCATGATGGACGGCCAGATCGCGGCGATCCGCGGTGCGCTCGACAACGCGGGGTTCACCGACACGGCGTTGCTCGCCTACACCGCGAAGTACGCGTCAGCGTTCTACGGGCCTTTCCGCGACGCGGTCGACTCCTCGCTCGACGGTGACCGCCGTACGTATCAGCAGGATTCGGCGAACCGTACCGAGGCGCTGCGCGAGCTGGAACTCGATCTCGCCGAAGGCGCCGACATGGTGATGGTCAAGCCGGCGATGGGCTATCTCGACGTGCTCTCCGACGTCGCCGACCACACCACCGTCCCGGTCGCCGCGTATCAGGTCAGCGGCGAGTACTCGATGATCAGCGCCGCCGCCGAGCGTGGGTGGATCGACCGACGTGCTGCGGTGCTCGAGTCGATCACGTCCATCCGCCGGGCCGGGGCGACGATCGTCCTGACGTATTGGGCGGCCGAAGCCGCCGGCTGGCTCCGCTGAGCGGAGATCGCGAGCTATATTCCTTGACAGGCATATTCCTGGCGGGGAATACTTGACTGCATGGCCGAGCGAGACGTGTTCACCGTGATCGCCGACGAGACCCGTCGCCGGATTCTCGATTCACTCCGGGGCCGCGAACGCTCTGTCGGCGAGTTGGTCGGCGAACTGGAGGTCGCGCAGCCGAGTGTCTCCAAGCATTTGCGGGTGCTGGATGACGCGGGGCTGGTCGCGGTCCGCGTCGACGGGACGCGGCGGCACTACTCCGTCGCCCCGGGAGCGCTGCGCGAAGTCGAAACCTGGCTCGCGCCCTTCCGTGAGATCTGGGCGGACCGTCTCGACGCCTTGGCCGAACACCTCGACGAAATGGAGTGAGCGATGACGAATACGGCACGAGAACACCTCGGGCAGATCCAGCGGGACGGCGATCTCGTCGGGATCCGGTACGAGCGCGTGCTGCGGCATCCGGTGGCCAAGGTGTGGCGCGCGCTGACCGAATCCGACAGCCTCCGGCAGTGGTTTCCCACCGACATCGCGGGTTTCGGCCGCCCCGGTGCGGACCTGACTTTCACGTTCTGGCCAGAAACCGTCGAATACGCGACCGATGAAATGGGGATGACGGGGCTGCCACCGGTGCTCCACGGCGAGCTGGTGACGTGGAATCCTCCGCACGAGCTCGAATTCCGGTGGGACACCGAACGGCTTCACTACGTGCTCACCCCCGACGGTGACGGCACCGTGCTGGTCTTCACCGTCTGGCTCGGTGCGGCCCCCGACGTGTCCGGGGTCGAGGACCCGGCCGCCGGCTACCACGTCTGCCTCGACCGACTGGCCGCCGCCCTAGACGCCGAACCGGTCGGCATGCCCCCGGCGTCGGAAGTGCACGCTCTGGAGCGTCGCTACGCCGACGCGTTCGGCAGCAGCCACGTGTAGGACCCAAGGGCTTCCACCGCCGACGGAGATCAGTAGCCTGGAGGAATGAGCGTTCCCCAACCCGTCGCCGGCGGATCGTGGCCCGAGCCGCCCAAGCGGCCGACGCTGGCCAGTTCCATCGCCATCGCGACCGAGTTGTGGCTGGTGGTGATCGCGGCGATGGCCGTCGCCCAGCTCGGGAGCTATCCGGTGGTCCGTGACGCGATGATCGAGCGCCGGAACACGCTGCCCAAAGACGCGAGCGAATCGGTGCGCAGGTCGGCGGAGTTGATGACCAACACCGGCGTGATCGTCGCGATATCGATCGTGACCGTGCTGATCGGGGCGACGATCGCCCTCGCCGCGATGTACTTCGCCCGCTCCGGATACAACTGGGGCCGCCTGATCCTGGCCGGGTTGAGCGCCTACGTCGTCGTCGGAGCGATCATGGCGTTCGGCGGCGCCTCGTCGTGGACGCAGGCACCGCAGATCATCGCGGGTGGTTGTGCCGCCGGGGCGCTGCTGTGCCTGATGCGGCGCGACGCGGACACCTACTGCCGGGAGATGGCCGAATTCCGGACAGCCGCCAAGGCGCCGGCGCTACCGACTGCCGGCACGTGGCAGCAGCCGTGGCAGCCACCGCAGTACGGGACGCCTCAATACGGTCCCGCGCAGCCGGAGGCGCCTCAGACAGGGCCGTCGCAACCAGGGTCGCCGCAGCCCGGAACAACGCCGCCCAGTGGGGCGCAGCCACCCGAGACGCCGGGAGGCAGTCGTGAGTGAGGCAGTAAGCGGCGCCGACGGCCGGCCCGAGGACGAATCGTTCGACGAGGACGCTTTCGACGACGAGTCGTCGTCGGAGGCAGAGCAGGACGAGGATGCGGCCGACGACGGCCTGACGCCGATACCCGAGGACGTCGGCGAGGTGCTCTACGCCGAGCCGGGGGCGGCGTGGTGGCCGATGGCTATCGGCCCCGTCCTCATCGGATCGATCCTGATCATGGAGGCCATGGGGCCGGGGCAGGTGCACTGGGTCGTCATGGGCATCTTCTTCGTCATCATCACCGGCTTCATGTACCTGTGGATCACCGCGGCACGCCGCCACGTGAGCGTCGAGCTGACCGAGAAGACCCTGCGGTGCGGGGAACGCCGACTCCACCTCGCCGACATCGACACCATCTACCCGTCGAACGAAGGCACCGAGACGAAGGAGTGGGAGAAGGCTCCCGCTCTCGGCGAGCTTCCCGGCGTACCGCGCGGCCGCAAAGGGATCGGGATCAAGACGACCAACGGCAAACTCGCCCAGGCCTGGGCCCGCGACGTGGATCGGTTGCGCACCGAACTCACCGAGGCCCACCTAGCGGTCCAGTTGGGCCTCTAGCCGGCCTGTCGGCCGAAGTGCCGAGCGTTCGGACCGTATAGCGACACATCCGCTCGGCACTCTCGCGTATCTGGGCTAGATCTCGCCGTCGCGGAGTCGTCTGTGGGCGCTGCCGTCCTCTAGTTCGCTTCTAGCCTCGGGGTGATCGAGGTAGAAGCGCAGCAGGGTCAGCAGCGGCAGCGTGCCGGTGGCATAGACATCGAGGGGTACCGTCATCGATCGATCGGGCGTCGGGGCGAACGGCCCCGGGAAGAAGACGTCGACGTCGGCCCGGGCATCGTCGACGAGCCGCAAGGCGATCCCGGCGTTGTTCTTGTGGAGCATCGCGTCGATGGCCGCGATATCGGTCCACGCCGCCGTTTCGCGCGCCCGGTAGCCGCCGATCGATAGCGTTTTGGCGGTGGCCTCGACCCGGGGGAAACGGATGAATCCGAGGAAGTAATACACCACCGTCGTCGTAGCGAGAACCGCCAGCACCGGTGTCGACCAGGCGACGACGCGGCTCATCGCCGACGCGGAGTCATAGTCGATGCGGCCGGTGGCGATACCTACGGCGGCAAGGCCGGCCGCGATCGCCGACAGCAGGTAGAAGAACGCCCAAGCGCCAACGTGGCTGCGGCCGGAATCCACCAAGAAGGAGCCGGAGGTATCGCGTTCGAGTCGCGGGCTCGTCCGGCGCCGGAAGACCAGCACGATCGAAGTCATGGCCAGCAGCGCCACTGCCGCACCCGCCGCCGCGACGAAGCAGGCCGCCGCAAGGTAGCGCGTGTGCACCGCCGCGTCGACTCCGACGACGAGCGCCGCCACAGCGATCACGCCGAAGAAGACGTAGACCCAGACGAGCTGCTTCTCCTTGGCCCGGATCCCCTCCCAACCCTGAACGTCGTGCAGTCGGTCCGAAGTGCCGAGCGCTCGGACCGTATAGCGACACATCGGCTCGGCACTCTCGCGCAGACTCTTACCCGTGCACGAGCATCGGCGCCGTCAGGAGTTCCTCGGGGATGCCGAAGGCGTCGACGAGGGTGCGCGCGTGGGGGCGCAGATCCTCGCACAGTTCGTTGACGCCGCGGCGGATCGCCTTGGCCCGCTCCACCGAGACGTGGCGGTGCATGAGGAACCACGACAGGTCCGCCTCTAGCGCGGAGTAGACGAACAGGTCGCACACCTTGCCGAGCAGTTCGGCTGCCGAGCGCGAGTCGGTGTCTTCGATCGCCTGGATGAACGACTCCAGGACCTGGCGCTCGATGTGGGCCGTCGCCGCTTTGAGCAAGTGGTCTTGTGCGTCGTTGAACACGGTGAACGGGTCGTCGGCGTCGGCCGCCTTGCGCAGGCGCTGTGCGCAGGTGCGCCGCAGGTGCTCCTCGCGGTTGCGGAACAGGCGGATCTGCGTGGAGCGCTCAGTGAGTTCGGAGCTGTCGGGGTTCTCGTCGGAGGAGTCGAGCAGCGTCTGCACGACCTGGCGGACCGCCGTCTTCTCCGCCACGACATCGCCCACCATGCCGGCGACGAACTTCACCCAGCCCGCGGCGTTGAGGCCGCGCATCTCCTCGCTGTACACACCGAGCAGTTCCTTGCCGACGAGTTGCGTCAGCACGGTGTTGTCGCCCTCGAAGGTGGTGAATACATCGATGTCGCCGCGCAGGATCGGCAGCTGGTTCTCATCCATGTAACCGGCACCGCCGCACGCTTCGCGGCACACGTTGATCGTGTGACTCGCGTGCCCGCTGCCGTAGGACTTGAGTCCCGCGGCCCAGCTCTCCAGGAGGCGCTGACGGTGCGGGTCGACCCCGTCGGGGTCCTGCGACTGAACGTCGTGCAGTTCGGCGGTCAGCTCGTTCTGCGCGAAGGCAAGCGCATAGGACTTCGCCAGCAACGGGAGCAGCTTCCGCTGGTGGGCGCGGTAGTCGAGGATCGCGATCTCGTGGGTGCCGTCGGGTGCCTCGAACTGGCGGCGGATCAGCCCGTAGCGGATCGCGAGCGTCAGCGCCTTGCGGGCAGCGGCGCCGGCCGTCGCCCCGACCGAGACGCGACCGCGGATCAGCGTGCCGAGCATCGTGAAGAAGCGCCGGTTGTCGCTTTCGATCGGCGACGAGTACGTGCCGTCGGGGGCGACGTCGGCGTAGCGGTTCAGCAGGTTCTCTGCCGGGATCCGAACGTTGTCGAAGATGATGCGGCCGTTGTCCACGCCGCGCAGACCGCCCTTGTAGCCACAGTCCGACGTGGTCACGCCGGGCAGGTCGTTGCCCTTCTCGTCGCGCAACGGCACGAAGAAGCAGTGCACACCACGGCTGTGCGGCTCCTCGCCGGGTCCGCCGGTGACGAGTTGAGCGAAGACCGCCGACACCGTTGCGTGCTCGGCCGCCCCGCCGATGTAGTCCTTGCGGGCCAGTTCGGTCGTGGAGTTGATCACGAACTCCTGGGTCTCCGGGTCATAGGTGGCGACCGTCTCCAGGGCCTGCACGTTGGAGCCGTGACCGGTTTCGGTCATGCCGAAGGAGCCGAGCAGGTCCAGATTGATCAGGTCCTTGACGTAGCGGTCGTGGTGGCGCTGGGTGCCGAGGTTCTCGACCGCGCCGCCGAACAGACCCCACTGCACGCCCGCCTTCACCATCAGCGACAGATCGGCGTAGCCCAGCATCTCGATGCCGACGATCGCCTGGCCGACGTCGCCGGTGCCTCCGTGCTCGGTGCGGAAACCGGCCGCGGCGAAGTTGTTGGCGGCGAGTTCCTTCATCTCGGCGAGGATCTTGGCGCGCGACGGTCCGAGATCGAGCGACGGGTCGGGCAGCAGGTCGGTGCGCGCAAGCGCTTCGCGCAATTCGTCGCGGGTGGCCTTCCAGGGGCCGTCCAGCGCGGCGCGCACGCCGTCGACGGTGGTCTGGTCGACGGTATCGTCGGTGGTCTGGTCGGGTGTCGTCGTGTCCGTTTCGGCAGCCATGGGCTCTACCGTATGCGCTAACGCGAGTTGGGGTGGCCTAACCCTGCGTCGGACGACCTAATCTCGAACACGTGACGTGGCGACGTGCGGTGGCGGCGATGGGAGTGCTGTGCTTCCTGGCCGGCGCGGTCGGCTGTGGCGGCCGCGAGGGTGCGGCCGAGTCGTCCCCCTCGTCGGCGCCGTCGGCCGACGGCGTGCGATACGCGCACCTCGGCGACAGTTTCGCGGCCGGCTCTGGGATCGACCCGATCGTCGAGGATTCGCCGGCCATGTGCCTGCGGTCGCAGCGCAATTTCGGCCGGCTCGTCGCACAACGACGCGGCATCGCCCCTGCCGACTTCGCCGACGTCTCGTGCGGCGGTGCGACGACGGCGAATCTGACCGTCGAGCAGTACCAGGGAGTGCCGCCCCAGGTCGAGGCGCTCGGCCCGGCGACCGAACTGGTGACCATCATGATCGGCGGCAACGACGGCAAGCTGTTCGCCGATGCCGTGGCCGGATGCGTGGAGATCGCCCAGCAAGACCTCGCGGGCGATCCGTGCCGGCGCGGCTACGGCGCCCAGTTCGACGACGAGGTCGACGAGACCACCGGGCCCGCGCTGCGCGAGGCGATCGGACTCCTCGTCCGCCGTGCACCCGGGGCGCGGATCCTCGTCGTCGGCTATCCGCGACTTCTGCCCCGGCGGACCGGCTGCTACCCGACGATGCCGCTGGCGACCGGTGACGTCGCCTACCTGAACGAACTGCAGGAGTCGCTCAACCGGGCGATCGCCGGCGCCGCCCGTGCCCACGGCGCGACCTTCGTCGACCTGTGGCGCGCCTCGGCCGGGCACGACGCGTGTGCGGCACCCGATCAGCGCTGGATCGAACCACTGCGCGGATCCCGCATCCGGACGACCGTGCATCCCAACGCCGCCGGGCAGCGGGCGATGGCCGGCGCGGTGCTGGCGGCCCTCGGCTGAGGCCAGTGGCGAACCTTACATGCGCCTAAGGCGAATTGGGGTTTGGCGAGCACGTTTGCCACACTGGAGGTCGTGACTGTGAGCCCCGATCGCCGTGCGCCTGGCGCCACCGCATCGGCCGGGCTGTTCACCCGCGCGGAACGGGTGATCCCCGGAGGCGTCAACTCTCCGGTGCGCGCTTTCTCCGCCGTCGGAGGCACCCCAAGGTTCATCTCGTCCGCCCGCGGCTGTCGACTGACCGACGTTGACGACAACGTCTACATCGACCTGGTGTGCTCGTGGGGCCCGATGATCCTGGGGCACGCCCACCCGGCGATCGTCGACGCCGTGCGCTCGGCGGCGACGGGCGGCCTCTCCTTCGGCGCTCCGACGCTGGCCGAGGTCGAGTTGGCTGAGGAGATCGTCTCCCGCGTCGACCCCGTCGAGAAGGTGCGGCTGGTCAACTCCGGCACCGAGGCGACCATGTCGGCCGTGCGCCTGGCCCGCGGCTTCACCGGCCGCGCCAAGATCGTCAAGTTCGCCGGCTGCTACCACGGCCACGTCGACGCGTTGCTCGCCGAAGCGGGCTCGGGCGTCGCGACGCTGGGGCTGCCGACCTCGCCCGGCGTCACCGGTGCCAGCGCGCACGACACCATCGTCCTGCCCTACAACGACCTCGCCGCCGTGGCCGCGGCCTTCGCCGAGCACGACGGCCAGATCGCCGCGGTCATCACCGAAGCCGCCGCGGGGAACATGGGTGCCGTCGCCCCGCTGCCCGAGTTCAACGCCGGCCTGCGCAAACTCTGCGACGACAACGGCACGCTGCTGATCATCGACGAGGTGATGACCGGCTTCCGCGTCAGCCCGGCCGGGTGGTTCGGTCTGGAGGGCATCGGCGGCGACCTCTACACCTTCGGCAAGGTGATGAGCGGCGGCCTGCCCGCCGCCGCCTTCGGCGGTCGCGACGACGTCATGGGCCACCTGGCTCCGGCCGGTCCGGTGTACCAGGCGGGCACACTGTCGGGGAACCCGGTGGCCGTCGCCGCCGGGCTGGCCACGCTGCGCACCGCCGACGCCGCCGCGTACGCCGTGCTGGACGCCAACGCGCAGCGGCTGGGCGGTCTGCTGAGCGACGCGCTCACCGCCGCGGGGGTCGCGCATCGCGTGCAGTTCGCCGGCAACCTGCTGAGCGTCTTCTTCACCGATTCGTCGATGCCGATCACCGACTACGAACAGGTGCGCGCCACCGAGACGTTCCGCTTCGCGCCGTTCTTCCACGCGCTGCTCGACGCGGGCGTCTACGCGCCGCCGAGCGCATTCGAGGCCTGGTTCGTGTCGACCGCCCTCGACGACGATGCCTTCGAAACCATTGCCGCTGCGCTGCCTGGTGCTGCCGCCGCGGCCGCATCCGCCACCGGCGGGGAGTAGGACCCGAACCTGATGAGCGATAAGGCCATTCGGAGCAGTGGTGTGCGCACCGGGCAACACACGGTCGTGCACATGATGCGGCACGGCGAGGTGCACAACCCCGACGGGATCCTGTACGGACGCCTGCCCGGATTCCGGTTGTCGGAGACTGGGCGGGTGCAGGCCCAGACGGTCGCCGACTCGTTGGCCGACCACGACGTCGCCGCCGTCTTCGCCTCGCCGCTGCAGCGCGCCCAGGAGACCGCGACGCCCATCGCGGCGGCGCACGGACTGGAGATCGTCACCAACGAGGACCTCATCGAGTCCGACAATGTCTTCGAGGGGCTCAAGGTCTCCGTCGGCGACGGCGCACTGTCCAAGCCGCGGCACTGGCCGAAGCTGCGCGACCCGTTCACGCCATCGTGGGGCGAGCCCTACATCCAGCTCGCGCACCGCATGCTGGGCGCGGCCACGACCGCGCGCGACGCCGCGCGCGGACACGAGGTCGTGTGCGTGAGCCACCAGTTGCCGGTCTACACGCTGCGGCGGTTCTTGGAGGGCCAGCGACTGTGGCACGACCCTCGTCGTCGCCAGTGCTCGCTGGCCTCGGTGACCAGCCTGATCTACGACGGCGACGCCCTGATCGACATCGTCTACTCCGAGCCGGCCGGCGCGTCGGATCCGCTGATCACGGGGGCCTGACGATGGCCGTTCGTACCCGGCGCCGCGGGCGCCTCGCCGCGATCCTCGCCGGAGTGGTGGGGGTGGCGGTCGTGGCCGGGTGCGGGACGGGCAAGGATGCCGTGCGCCAGGGCGACACGTGGCAGTTCGTCTCGCCCGGCGGGCAGACCGTCATCACCTACGAGCCGTCGCAGCGCAAGCCGGTCGCCCCGCTTTCGGGCCCCGAGCTGGTCACCGACAAGCCGGTGGCGCTGACGGACTTCGCCGGGAAGGTCGTGGTCGTCAACGTGTGGGGGTCGTGGTGCGGGCCCTGCCGCGGTGAAGCGGACCTGCTGCTGCGTACGTTCCACCAGACCCGCGACAGGGGAGTGGCCTTCCTCGGCATCAATCTGCGCGACCATCGGCCGACCGCGCGGGACTTCGTCGCCGACCGCGGCATCGACTACCCGTCGATCTACGACTTCTCCGGCGCGCATCTGGCCGCGCTGACCACGCCGACGTCGGTCGTGCCGACGACCGTGATCCTCGATCGCGACCACCGCCCCGCTGTGGTGTACCTGCGGGCGGTCGAAGCGATCGAGCTCAAAGAAGCGGTCGAGAAGGTGCTCGCCGAGAAGTGACCAGCGCCAATGTTCTCTCCGATGCAGCGACCTCCGGTCCGCTGCTGCTGGCGCTCCTAGCCTGCGTGGTCGCCGGCTTCCTCTCGTTCGCGTCGCCGTGCGTCGTGCCCCTCGTTCCCGGCTATCTGTCCTTCCTCGCCGGGCTGGTGGGCGCGCAGTCGCCGGCGGTCACCGTCGCCGAGTCGCAAGCCGAGGCGCGCGAGGGACGCCGTCGCGTCGTGCTGGCCGCCATGCTGTTCGTGCTGGGTTTCACGGTGGTGTTCGTACTGGCGATGGCCACCGTGTTCGGCATCACCGACCGCTTTCACGGCACCGGGGGACGTCCGCTGCAGATCGTGGGCGGGTTCGTGACCATCCTGATGGGCCTGGTGTTCATCGGTCTGGTGCCGGCGCTGCAGACGACGCGGCGCGTGTCGACCGAGCGGGTCACCGGCCGGCGTCTCGGAGTGTTCGCCGCGCCGTTGCTGGGCGCGGTGTTCGCGCTCGGCTGGACGCCCTGCCTCGGACCGACGCTGGTGGCCATCACCGCCATGGTCACCGGCACCGAGGGGGCGACCGCGACCAAGGGCGTTTCGATGATGATCGCCTACTGTGCCGGACTCGGCATCCCCTTCGTCGTGCTCGCATTGTCCTCGACGTGGGCGGTGCGCAGCTGGGGGTGGCTGCGCCGCCACACCCGCACCATTCAGATCATCGGCGGGATCGCACTCATCATCGTCGGCTTCGCGCTCCTGACCGGGGCGTGGGAGCATTTCGTCGTCTGGCTGCAGACGCGGTTCGCCCCGGATGCGGGGCTGCTGCTGTGAGCATCACGACCACCCCGCCCGCCGCCGACGACAAGCCCGTACGGCCCGCCTCGCCGTCGGTGCTGCAGCGCTACGTCGTCGCGCCGCTGCGCAACGGCTGGCGGTCGCTGACATCGATGCGGACCGCGCTCGCGCTGCTCTTCCTGCTCGCGGCCGCGGCAATTCCCGGCGCGCTTCTCCCGCAGCGGCCGCTCAACGAGTCGAAGACCCAGGAGTACATCGACACGCACGGCGCGCTCGGGCGGTGGATGGACCGGCTCCAGCTGTTCGACGTCTTCGCGAGCAGCTGGTTCACCGCCATCTACGTGCTGCTCTTCATATCGCTGGTGGGCTGTTTGCTGCCGCGGCTGGCCGAGCACATGGCCAGCCTGCGCGCCCGTCCGGTGCCGGTGCCGCGGAATCTCGCTCGGATGCCGCGACACGAGGAGGTCGAGGTCGACGGCGATGTCGGCCCCGACGAGTTGGCGCAACGGATCCAGACCAACCTGCGTGGCTGGCGGAGCACGATCTACCGGCCGGAGCAGAGTAAAGCGGGCACCTACGAGGTCTCGGCCGAGAAAGGCTATCTGCGCGAATTCGGCAACCTCGTCTTCCACTTCGCGTTGCTGAGCCTGCTGATCGCCGTCGCCGTGGGAAAGATGTACGGCTACGAGGGCACGCGCGGTCTCGTCGCCGACGGCGAGCAGGCCATGTGCAACACCTCGACGGCCGTCTACGATTCGTTCCGCGCCGGCCGCCTCATCGACGGCACCGACCTCGAGCCGTTCTGCATCCGCGTCGACGAGTTCACCGCGACGTTCCTGCCCAACGGGCAGCCCGACATGTACACGGCGCAGATGCGGTACACGCCCGGCGCGGCGACGTCCGACCCGGACACCTGGCCGCTGACGAGGGTTCGTGTCAACGAACCGCTGCGGTTGGCGGGCAGCCGCGTGTACGTACTCGGCAACGGTTTCGCGCCGACGATGACGGTGACCTTCCCCGACGGACAGCAGCGCACCCAGACGGTTCCGTTCGCACCGGACGAGATGTCGACGATGCTGTCGTCGGGGGCGATGCGCGTCGACCCGCCCGCTGGAATGTTCCCCGCCGAGAAGGCGCGCCGCCAGAACCAGATCGGCGTCGAAGGGATCTTCGCGCCGTCGGCGAAGTTCGACGGGACCCTGCTCTCGTCGTCGTCGCCGATCCCGAAGGACCCCTACGTCGCGATCCGCGTCTACCGCGGCGACACCGGATTGGACTCGGGCCGCCCGCAGAACACGTACGCGCTCGACACGTCGCTCATGCACAGCGGCCAGTTGCGCCGCGTCGGACAGGCCAATCTCAAACCCGGCGGTGTGCTTCGTCTCGACGACGGCACGACGGTGCGCTTCGACGGCTATCAGCGCTGGGTTTCGCTGCAGGTGTCCCACGATCCGGCGCAGGTGTGGGTCCTCGTGTCGTCGATCGTGATGGTTGCCGGCCTGCTGGTCTCGTTGCTGGTCAAGCGTCGTCGTGTGTGGGCCCGAATTCGGGTGGTCGATGACGGTCCGGACGGGCAACGACGTACGGTAGTAGAGGTGGCCGGTCTGGCCCGCACCGACTCCGCGGGCTGGGGCGACGGCTTCGCTGAGCAGGCGCGCGACCTGGTGAAGGGCGCGGACGGTAAGAGGTGACTGGCGTGAACCAGATGTTGGCGAATACCGGGGAAGTGACGGTCCACATCGATGAGACCGTTGCCGGATACTCCCAGGTGCTCTACGGCACCGCGGTCGGGGTGTACGCGCTGGCTACTCTGCTGCTGATCGCGGCATATGCCGCGACGCTGGACCGCTTCGCCGGCCAGCGGGTCTCGGCGGCGCGCGAGCTGGTCGGGGCAGGGGCTCCGGTGGTAGCCGCCGGCGACAACACCCCCGGTCGCGTCGTGGAGGAACAGCGGCGTCCGCGCAGTCAGGTCTTCGCCAACATGGGCTATGCCGTCGCGGTTGTCGGCATCATCGCCCACTTCGCCTCGCTCGTCACCCGCGGCATCGCGACCGACCGCATGCCGTGGGGCAATATGTTCGAGTTCATCTCGCTCACCAGCCTCGCGTGCATGATCGGCGGGGTTGTGGCGCTGCGTGAGCCGGCGAATCGCAAATACCTGGGGTTCGTGTCGCTGGTGGTCGTTGTGCTGCTCTTCATCGGCCTCAGATTCCTCTACACCGACGCGGCGCCGGTCGTTCCCGCGCTGAAGTCGTATTGGCTGATCATCCACGTTTCGATCATCTCGATCGCCTCGGGAGTCTTGCTGGTCTCCGGCGTCGCGAGCATCCTCTACCTGCTCGCTCAGCGGTTCGGCATTTTCGGTGAGGATGCCGTCGACCGTCTCGACCGCATCGCCTACCGCTGCGTCATCTTCGCCTTCCCGCTGTTCAGTCTTGGCGTGATCTGCGGTGCGATCTGGGCCGAGGCCGCGTGGGGCCGGTTCTGGGGCTGGGACCCCAAAGAGACCGTTTCGTTCATCAGCTGGGTCATCTACGCGGCCTATCTGCACGCCCGCGCGACGGCAGGCTGGCGCAACAACGCCGCCGTCATCAACGTCATCGGCTTCGCGTCGGTGCTGTTCAACCTCTTCGCCATCAACCTGGTGGTCTCGGGATTGCACTCCTACGCTGGAGTCTGATCGGGTTGGTAGGTCCGCGCGGGGCCTCGGCCCGACGCTATGGGTGGTCGGGCAAGTTCGGGCCGCAGGGTTTATGGGTGGTCGAGCAAGTCGCGAGCCGTCGGGCTTCATGGGTGGTCGGGCAAGTTGCGAGCCGCAGGGTCTATGGGTGGTCGAGTGAATCCGAGCCGCAAGGCGAGGATTCGTATCGAGACCACGGTGACCTGCGATGCTCGCTCACTCAGCCGCACTCTCGGGGCGCCGTCTGATCCACGCCGCCGCGGCGTTCGCCGCCAGCATTCCCAGGCTGAGGCTCGCGCCGCTGACGACATGCCCCGGCTTCGCGGGCAACACGCGCGTCGCGGCGATGACCGCGGCCGTCGGGGCCAACGGGGTCACCAGCGGTGCGGCCCAGCGCGGGAACCGGGATTTCCCCAGCGCGACCAGTGCCGTGGTCTCGAGCGCAGCCGCCCCGCCGATGAGGGCGAAGGCGGTGTACGGAATCTCGATGGATCGTTCGATTCGGCTCGCCTCGGCGAGTGCCTCGGCACGCTGCGTCGACCCGGGTTCTGCCCGGTCCGCGGCGTTGAAGGCCGCCGCCCACGGGTAGAACGTTCCGTGGATATATCCGACCCAGGCCATCGCGGCGGCGTAGGTTCCCGCGACCCGCGCCGCGCGGCGGGTTCCTCCGGGGCTGAGCGCGTCGTAGATGCTCCAGGCCGACACGACGTGCAGCGGAGCGGCTATCACGCCGAACAATGCTCCCGCTCGGGAACGTTGTGGGCCGACCGCCATCAGCGTGGCGGCCGAGGGATGTACATCTTCTTGCTCGCGCAGCAACCGGCGATCGTCGGGCGTCGCGCGTTTGCCGAGCAGTAGAACGTCGCCGACGGCGAATGAGGCCGAGGCGATAGCTCCGGCGATCGCGCTGATTGACGAGGGAGTAGGGCGGTAGTCGCGGCGCAGATTCATAAGGCCACCCTAACTTCACAGCGCCACGGCGGCGAGGCCGCGACGTGTGGCCAACGGAGAGAGGGTCGGATCGGGCCAGATGGCCGCTCTTGACGGTATTTGCTGTTTCGAATGCGATGGGATCGCCAATCCCGGTCAATCTTGCTGTTCTGATCCCGCTGACACTATCCCTGAGCTAGGCAAACGTCGCGACAACCGTATTCGAGAACCTCCCCCAAGATGCGAGATGGTGAACGGTATGACAGGATTCGATACGACCAATGCTTGTTATCGCAGGGGAGAAGTGTGTTCATGAGGGGGAGATTGCGCGCCGCCGTGTTGATAGGTGTCGTCGCTGCCGCTGGGCTGGGAGTCTCGGTGCCGAGCCATGCCGAGGCCGCGAACTCGTTTGCTGATCGCTCGATTGTGCGGGTGACTGAGGACGGGTGGCGGATCAAACTGTCGAAGAAGCGGGAGCGGGTGCGTAGTGTTCCCCCGTTGGATCAGAGCCCGTGGACCCGCGAGGGTTTCCTGACGTTGCGGGGCAGTGTGTCGATCACCGGGGCCAGTCGGATCCCGGTGAACGCGGGCACCGTCAGTAGTGGGTTTCAGG
>NZ_BAEE01000046.1 GCF_000241265.1 Gordonia araii NBRC 100433 | reverse complement strand
GGTGAACATCAACGGTGTCCGCGCGGCCAAGGTCGTCAGCGACGATCAGGCCGTCGTGGAGGTCGACTCGTTCCGAACCGCGACGCCGCACGAGATCGTGCCGTCATCGATCAACCTGATGAAGGTCGACGGCGAGTGGAAGGTCTGCAGCCCAGAGTAGTCACCCGGCTGCGCCATCCGAGCCACAACCAAGACGAGAACACCCCGCCTGCAACAGGCGGGGTGTTCTCGTATCGGCCGGTACGGCCCGATCAGCCGTTCGCGCTGATCGACTTGCCCGCGGACTTGAGGTCGTTGCACGCTTCGACGACCCGCTCGGCCATCGAGGTCTCCGCCTTCTTGAGGTAGCTGCGCGGATCGTAGGTCTTCTTGTTCCCGACCTCGCCGTCGACCTTCAGCACGCCGTCGTAGTTGGTGAACATGTGCGCCGCGATCGGCCGGGTGAACGCGTACTGCGTGTCGGTGTCGACGTTCATCTTCACCACGCCATAGCTCAGCGCCTCCTCGATCTCGCTCTTGAGCGAGCCGGATCCGCCGTGGAAGACGAAATCGAAGGGCTTGCTGCCGGCGTCGAGGCCGAGCTTGGCGATCGCGGCCTGCTGACCGTCGTTGAGGACGGAGGGCTTGAGCTTGACGTTGCCCGGCTTGTACACGCCGTGGACGTTGCCGAAGGTCGCCGCGAGCAGGTACTTGCCCTTCTCCCCGACGCCCAGCGCGTCGACCGTCTTCTCGAAGTCCTCGACCGAGGTGTACAGCTTCTCGTTGATCTCGTTCTCGACGCCGTCTTCCTCGCCGCCCACGACACCGATCTCGACCTCGAGGATGATGTTGGCCGCCTTGGTGGCCGCCAGCAGTTCCTGGGCGATTTCCAGGTTCTCGTCGATCGGGATGGCCGAGCCGTCCCACATGTGCGACTGGAACAGCGGATTCTGCCCGGCCTCCACGCGCTCGCGGGAGATCTCGATCAGCGGCCGGACGAAGCCGTCTAGCTTGTCCTTCGGACAGTGGTCGGTGTGCAGCGCGATGGTCACGTCGTACTTCTCGGCGACGACGTGCGCGAACTCGGCCAACGCGACCGACCCGGTGACCATGTCCTTGACCGCGAGTCCGGAGCCGAACTCGGCGCCGCCGGTGGAGAACTGGATGATGCCGTCGGAACCGGCGTCGGCGAATCCTTTGATCGCGGCGTTGATCGTCTCCGACGACGTGCAGTTGATGGCTGGGAAGGCGTACCCGCCGTCCTTGGCCTTCTGCAGCATCTCGGCGTACTTCTGCGGAGTGGCGATGGGCATGGAACGGTCCTCCAACCGATGATCGGGCACCCGCGCGGCGCGGGTCTCTTCAAGTCAGCTACCAGTATGGCAAGTCGCCCCGAGCCGTTCGCCGCCCCCCGCGAATCGGACACCCTCAGCGGGTTCTCAGCCCCGCGCCGGTACCCTGATGGCCTGTGAACTACTTGGCCCTTACGCAGACCACCACCAACGTCGCGTTGATGCCCGATTTTTTGGATCCGATCCACCTGATCAACTCGTTCGGCACGTGGGCGCTGATCGGCTTGCTCGTCGTGATCTTCGTCGAATCCGGCGTGCTGTTCCCCGTGCTCCCCGGCGACTCGCTGCTGTTCGTCGCGGGCATGCTCTCCACCGCCAGCGCTGCCGCCGCCGCGGACAAGGGCGCGGCGAGCGCCAACTTCGAGCTGTGGCAGCTGGTCCTGCTCGTGCCGATCGCGGGACTGCTCGGTGGATTCGTCGGATACGGCATCGGCCGGTTCCTCGGGACATCCATGTTCAAACCGGACGCCCGCTTCCTCAAGCAGAAGTACCTCGACGAGGCGCACACCTTCTTCGAGCAGCGCGGCCCCTTCGCCATCGTGATCGCCCGCTTCGTCCCGATCGTGCGCACCATCGCCCCGATCGTCGCCGGCGCGGCTCGCATGCGCTTTCCGGCCTTCGCACTTTTCAACATCTTGGGTGCCATCATCTGGGGCTCGGGCCTGATCCTTCTCGGCGCGTGGCTGGGCCGCTTCGACATCATCCAGAAGCTCCTGGAGCCGATCTTCATCGTCATCGTCCTGTTGTCGATCTCGCCGATGTTCATCGAGTGGTACCGCCGCCGCCGCGCGGGCAAGGCCGCGGCCGCGGAACTCGACGACGCAGCAGCGTCGTAGCGCCTTCCTCCCGACGGAATTCGCACATCCCGACGCGATCGCGTCGGGATGTGCGAATCGGTGCGGGAGGAACGATCACCACGCGTCGTCGAGATCGGCGTGCTGACTGATCCAGGCGTGCATCGCTATGCCGGCGGCGACTCCCGCGTTGATCGACCTCGTGGAACCGAACTGGGCGATCGAGACGGTCAGATCTGCCTGCGTCTGAGCATCGTCGCTGACCCCCGGGCCTTCCTGGCCGAACAGGAGGACGCAGTCGCGCGGCAGGGAGGCCCGCTCCAGCCGCTGGGCGCCGGGCGTGTTGTCCACGGCCACGACCGCCAGCCCGCGCTCGCGCGCCCAGGCGATCAGATCGGCGACCGACTCGTGGTGTTCGAGATGCTGGTAGCGGTCGGTGACCATGGCGCCGCGCCGATTCCACCGTCGTCGGCCGACGATGTGCACCGCTGCCGCGGCGAACGCGTTGGCCGTGCGCACCACGGTTCCGATGTTCGCGTCGTGATTGAAGTTCTCGATGGCCACGTGGAACGGGTGCCGCCGCCGGTCGATGTCGGCGACGATCGCTTCGCGGCGCCAATACCGGTACGAGTCGACCACATTGCGGGTATCGCCCTGCACCAGCAGCTCCGGATCGTAGCGCGGGTCGTCGGGAAGCTCTCCCGGCCACGGCCCGACCCCGACGGACGCGGCGCCGCGCGACTGCCACTCGGTCGGGCCCGGTCCGCCCTCGGCGGACTCGGGATCATCGGACGGCGGGGCCGGCACGGTGGACTCGCGACGGCGCTCAGGCAAGGCCGAGGTCGGCCAGTCCGAGCAGCGATCGATAGGGGACCCCGAGCGCACCGATGACCTCGTCGGCTCCGGTGGCCCGGTCGACGACGGTCGCGACGCCGACAACGGTCGCCCCGGCCTCCCGTGCCGCGTTCACCGCCTCGCTCGGCGACGCCCCGGTGGTCGAGGTGTCCTCGACGACCAGCACGCGGCGGCCGGCGATGTCCGGACCTTCGATCCGCCGCTGCATCCCGTGGGTCTTGGCGGTCTTGCGCACGACGAAGGCGTCGATCGGGCGACCCGGGGCGTGCATGATCGACGTCGCAACCGGGTCGGCCCCCAGGGTCAGCCCCCCGACGGATTCATAGTCCCAGTCGGCGGTCAGCTCGCGCATGAGCGCCCCGATGAGGGGGCCGGCCTCATGGTGCAGGGTGGCCCGTCGCAGGTCGACGTAGTAGTCGGCTTCTTTGCCCGACGACAACGTCACCCGGCCGTGGACGACGGCCAGCTTGCTCACGAGCGCGGCCAGGCGCTCCCGATCCCCGCTCACCGGTCGTCGCCGGGGCGAAGCGGCGATCGGTTCGGCCGCAGGCGCTGCTGCCCGGGCGGAACCCCGCCCGGCTGCGGAGTGCGCGGCCCGGCGTTGGGCCCGGGCGGTCGCTGCCCGGGCTGGGGCGGCTGCTCGTCCTCGGCGAACGGGGCCCACGCGCCGCCGAGGGACGGTGCCGGGTCCGGACCGGGCGGACGGGTCGGGACCGGAGTCACGACCGTCTGCGCGTCGGCATTGTCGGCCGCCTCGCGCTCGACGGCTTCCCGGCGACGCTTGTCCCGCATGTTCTCGGTCTTCTCGTCGGCGAGTTCGGCGTTGGTCGGGCCGTGCGGGTCGCGCGGGTCGGGGGCATCCTGGGGGTCCACCGACGGCGGCAAGACGCGGAGCAGGTCGGCGAAGCGGCGAACGACGTCGAGCGCTGCGTCGAGGCGCTTCTGATCGTTCGTCAGCGGCATCGAGCCGAGCACCCATTTGCCCTCGGTCCACAGCACCTCAATGTAGGCCGGTGCGGCGTTGGCCAGCGCGATCATCCGGCGATCGCACACCCGCCGCGCGACTTCGAGGTTGTTGGAGAACATCACGCGCGGGCCCATCGCGCCCAGCAGCTCG
This sequence comes from Gordonia araii NBRC 100433, assembly GCF_000241265.1. Taxonomy (GTDB): domain Bacteria; phylum Actinomycetota; class Actinomycetes; order Mycobacteriales; family Mycobacteriaceae; genus Gordonia; species Gordonia araii. The sequence continues at coordinate 33,670 of NZ_BAEE01000046.1, read as the reverse complement.
ACGTCGGTTTCGGCGGGTGCCAGGACGTCTTCGTGGCGCAGGTCGAGAATGACCTGCGACGACGCCTGCCGCCGCACGGCGACGATCGTCCCGGTCTCGGTGAGATCGAAGACCACCGCCTCGGCACCGTCGTAATCACCGAACGCGACGTCGCGCACCTCGACGTGGTCGGGAACATCCATCGCCGCGCGGCGGAAGACGCGGCGCAGCTTCGTGTCGGACTCGCGGTAGGTGAAGTCGTGCGTCTCGCCCCACACCTCGCGGTGGCGCCTGGTCACCGACGAGCGCTGGTGGTCGAGCCACAGCAAAACCCCGGCGCCGGCCAGGGCGATCACTGCGATGAGGAAGTACACGGTGCTGGTCATCGCCTGCCACCTTACTATCGGTGGGGATGTGACCCGCATCGTTGACGAATGACCCAGTGAGGAGAGCAGCGGCATGACGACCTCGCTGACGGTCGACGAGGAGTCATTGCTGGGAGCCCTCTCGGCCGGCCCGATCGTCGATCTGGCATCGGCGTTGATCGCGGAGCGCAGCGAGAATCCCGGGGGAACCGAGGCATCGACGGCTGCGGCGCTCGCCGATGCCTGCCGACTGACCGGCCTCGAGGTGACGGTGACCGAGGTCGCCCCCGGGCGTCCCAACGTCGTCGCGACGCTGCCCGGCGCCCCCTCCCCGACGGCGCCGACGCTGATGTTTCTCGGTCATTCCGACGTGGTGCCGGCCGGCTCCGGCTGGTCCGGCGATCCATTCGGCGCCCGGGTATCCGGCGGTCGGCTGATCGGGCGCGGCGCCACCGATATGAAGGGCGGGCTCGCCGCGATCGTGGCCGCCATGGGCGCCCTGGCCGGAACTGAACTTCGAGGACAGGTCGAGTTCGTCTGCACCGTCGACGAAGAGGCGGGCGGGCTCGGCGCCCGTTCGTATGTCGCCGACCGCGACAGCGCCTCCGGCGTCCTCGGCTGCATCGTCGCCGAACCGACCGACCTGCGGGCCGTGCGCGCCGGACGCGGCACCGCCAATCTGGACATCACCGTCACCGGCAAGGCGGCGCACGCCGGGCGACCAGGCGACGGATGCAGCGCGATCACCGTCGCCGGGCAGGTGCTCACGGCGATCGCCGACGACGGGCGGCGCCTGACCGAGCATCCGCACCCCGAACTCGGCCCGGCGACGTGGAACGTCGGCACCATCGCGGGCGGGCAGGGCATCAACGTGGTCGCGGCCGATTGCCGGCTCGGCGTCGACCGCCGGTTGCTGCCCGACGAGCAGATCGACGTCGTCGCCGACGATCTGCGCGCCCGGTTCGCCGCCCTCGGGCTGCCCGACGAGGCGTCCGTGACGGTGACCGTCGATTCGGAGACCCCGGCGTTCGCCACCCCGCTCGACCATCCGCTGACCACCGGGGTCGTGTCCGCGCTGGGATCGCTCGGACTCGATTCCGTCCCGCGCGTGTGGAGTGCCGCCTGCGACGCCGGGTTCCTGCACCGCGACCTCGGCATCGAGTCGATCGTCCTCGGTCCCGGTGACATCAACTCCCAGGCCCACCAGGTCGACGAGTCGGTCGCCGTGGACGACCTGCTGACGGCGGCGAAGCTCTACGCCCTCATCGCACACCGCTTGCTCCGCTGAGGACGCTCGCTATGCGTCGGGCGCGTCGGCGACGAAGCGGTACCCCATACCGGATTCGGTGACGAGCATGCGCGGGCGCGACGGATCGACCTCGAGCTTTCGTCGCAGGGTGGCGAGGTAGACCCGCAGATAGTTGGTCTGCTCCACGTAGCTCGGACCCCACACCGCGCTGAGGATCTCCCGTTGCGAGACCAGATTGCCCTGGTTGCGGACCAGCAGGTCCAAGATCCCCCACTCGGTGGGCGTCAAACGGATCGCCTCGCCATCCCTGGTGACCCGCTTGCCCGCGAGATCGATCTGGACCGCACCCACCCGGACGACCGGGTCGTCCAGCGTCGGCGCCGCTGCCGCGCCACGACGAATCGCGGCCCGCAGCCGGGCGACGAGTTCCTCCATCCCGAACGGTTTGGTCACGTAGTCGTCGGCCCCGGCATCGAGCGCGGACACCTTGTCCGACGAATCGGTGCGCGACGAGAGGACGATCACCGGCACATTCGTCCACCCGCGCAGACCGGCGAGGACCTCCAGGCCGCCGATATCGGGCAGACCGAGGTCGAGCACGACGACGTCGGGAATCGACTTCGCGACGGCCGCGAGAGCCGCGGTTCCGGTCGCAGCGGTCACCACCTCGAATCCGCGGGCCTTCAGATTGATCCGCAACGCGCGCAGCAACTGCGGCTCGTCGTCGACGACGAGCACCCGTCCCCGGTCGACCGCGCTAGCCATCGCCGGTCTCCGGCGTCGAGCCGTCGCGCGTCAACGGCAGGTCGACGACCATGGTCGTTCCGCCGCCCGGCGTATCCCCGGCCGTCAGCCGCCCGCCCATCGCGGCGACGAAGCCGTGGGCGACGGACAGACCCAGACCCACCCCGGAGCCGGCGCGGCCGTGGTCGCCGTACTGCTGGAACGGCCGGAAAGCGCGCTCGCGCTCCTCGGGCGGAATCCCCGCACCGTGGTCCACCACGCGCACCAGACAACGCTCCTCCCCCGCGTCCGACACGTCGACGGCCGTCTCGACCTCGACCGTGCCGCTGCCGTGCAGGAGCGCGTTGTCGATGAGGTTGGCCAGCGCCCGCTCCAGCAGACCCGCGTCGGCGTACGCCCAGGAGCAGCCCACGCGGACCTCCGCGGAACGGTTACCGGAAGCGAGCACCCGATGGATCACCTCCGGCAGATAGATGCGGTTCACCACGGGAGAAACGACACCGGCGGCGAGTCTCGAGGAATCGAGCAGATTGCCCACCAGTGCCGTCAGCTGGTCCAGCGACTCCTCGATCGTGGCCAGCAGTTCGGCCGTGTCCTCGTCGTCGAGCGTCCAGTTCGGGCTGCGCAGGCTGGACACCGCTGCCTTGGCCGCGGCGAGCGGCGTCCGCAGGTCGTGGCTGACCGCGGCGAGCAGGGCGCGCCGGAGTTCGTCGGTCCGCGCGATCTCGTCCGCCTCGGCCGCCTGCCCGGCCAGCCGGTCCCGTTCGACCGCTGCCGCGACCTGGTCGGCGACGGCGGAGAGCACGCGGCGATCGCGCACGTCGACCTCCGGGCCGCGCAGCAGCAACGCGTACTGGCCGCCCGACGCCTCGCACACCGTGGACGCGGCATCGGCCGTGACGGGCGGATCCGGTCCCACGAACGCCCGCACATCGGTCTCCCGGTCGCCGCGCCGAATGAGCGCGACCGCGTCCTGCTGATAGGTCTCCTGCACGCGCCCCAGCAGATCGGGCACCGCCGCGTCGTTGAGCACGGCGCTGGAGAACACCGAGACCAGTTCGGCATCACGACTCGCCTGCCTCGCCTCCCGGCGGCGCCTATTCGCCGAATCCACCAGCGCGGCAACGGCTATCGCGGTGATCAGCATGACCGCGATGGTGATGATGCTGTCCGGCTCGCTGATCGTGAAGGTGCGTCGCGGGTGGGCGAACAGGAAGTTGAGCAACAGGCCCGACACCAGTGCCGAGAGCACCGCGGCCCCGACACCGCCGAGCAGGGCGACGGCGAGGATCCCGATGGTGAACACCGCGGACTCGCTGGCCAGTCCGAGATGCTGGTCGAGCGGGACCAGGACGGCCCCGACGAACACCGGAATTACGACGGCCAAGACCCAGGTCAACGGGCGGTGGAAGCGGGTCGCCCGGATGTCGAGCGGGTTGCGCCGTGCCGACGCCTGATCGTGGGTGACCATGTGCACGTCGATCTTGCCGCTGTCGCGGACGACCGCCGCGCCCACACCTTCGTCGAACAGCCTGCGCCAACGCGGCCGGCGCGACGTTCCCAGGACCAACTGCGTCGCATTGACGCCGCGGGCGTACTCGAGGAGGGTTTCGGGCACGTCGTCTCCGACGATCGTGCTGATCGACGCGCCGAATCCGGCCGCGAGCGACCGCAGTGCCTCCATGTCGACGGCGGTGTTGACGAGCCCGTCGCCGCGCACGACACGGACGACCAAGAGTTCGGCGCTCGACCGCGATGCGATGCGGCGGGCCCGGCGGATCAACGCCGCCGATTCCAGGCCGCCGGTGATGGCGACGACCACCCGCTCACGCGCCTCCCAGGTGTCGGTAATGGCGTTGGCGGCGCGGTAGTCGGCCAGCTTCTCGTCGACGCGGTCGGCGAGCCAGAGCAGGGCGAGCTCGCGAAGTGCGGTGAGGTTCCCCTGGCGGAAGAAGTTGGCCAGCGCCCCCTCCGCGCGTTCCGGGCCGTACACCTTTCCGTCGGCCAGCCTGCGGCGCAGTGCCTGCGGCTCGATGTCGACCAGCTCGATCTGGTCGGCGCGACGCACCGCGTCATCCGGAACGGTCTCGCGCTGGATCACGCCGGTGATCCCGGCGACGACGTCGTTCAGGCTCTCCAGGTGCTGGATGTTCACCGTCGAGAGGACATCGATGCCGGCGTCGAGGATGTCGTCGATGTCATTCCAGCGCTTGGGATGCCGCGATCCGGGCGCGTTGCTGTGCGCGAGCTCGTCGACCAGCACGACCCTCGGCTTGCGCGCCAGCACCGCGTCGAGATCCATCTCCTCCAGCACCGTTCCCCGATACTCGACGCGTCGGCGCGGCACGACTTCGAGGCCCTCCGCCATCGCGGCGGTGGCGGCGCGTCCGTGTGTCTCGACGAACCCGATCACGACGTCGACGCCGTCGGCCCGCAGGTGCTGGGCGCGATCGAGCATCTCGAAGGTCTTGCCGACGCCCGGCGCACACCCCAGGAACACCTCGAGTTGTCCCCTCGCCGCGGCGGCCGAGTTCATAACCGAATCCTAGACACCCGACCGGCGGCTACCGCCGCGGCTGATCTCCGGCGTGCCGGCATGTACCGACCGTGTGACCGAGGGCGAGGTTGACCCGCAGCACGTTGACGCGGGGCTCGCCGAGGAAACCCCACTGCCTGCCCTGCGTGTGTCGGGCGATGACTTCGCGGACCCGCGCCTGACTGGACCCGGTCGCGCGGGCGATGCGCGGCACCTGGATCGCGGCATATTCCGGCGAGATGTGCGGATCCAGGCCCGACGCCGATCCGGTCACGGCATCGGCGGGTACCTGTGCGGGCGGCACGCCCTCCCGCGCCGCGATGTGCGCGCGGCGGGCCGCGATCAAGCGGTGCAACTCGGGGTTGTTGGGGCCGAGGTTCGACGCAGCCGAGGCACTGGGATCGCCCGATGCGAGCGGATCGTCGCCGGTCCCGGCGACCCGTGAGTGCAGATACGGGTCGGGAGCCCCGGGCGGCACCTTCAGATCCACTCCGACGAGTTCGGAGCCGGCGGGGCAACCGCGCGCATCGGTGAGCACCGATCCTTCGGCCTTCGACGCGCCGAGGCGGGAGATCCCCCACGTGACGGTCGGGTACGCCAGTCCGAGCAGCACCGTCGCGGCGGCGAGCACGACGGCGCCGACCACAAGCTGGCGCAACATTCCGGCCAGGAGCTTCTTCACAAGTCTCACCCCATTCCGGGTAGCAGGCGGACGACGAGGTCGATCAGCGCGATGCCGGCGAACGGCGTGATCACACCGCCGAGCCCGTAGATCAACAGATTGCGGCCGAGCAGCCGGGAAGCGGAGTCGGCCCGGTACTTCACGCCGCGCAGCGACAGCGGGATCAGCGCGACGATGATCAGCGCGTTGAACACGACGGCCGAGACGATCGCCGACTGGGCCGAGTGCAGCGGCATGATGTTCAGCGACTCCAGCTGCGGGTAGGTCGCGATGAACAGGGCGGGCAGGATCGCGAAGTACTTCGCGAGGTCGTTCGCCAGCGAGAAGGTCGTCAGCGCGCCGCGGGTGATCAGCAACTGTTTGCCGATCGCGACCACCTCGATGAGCTTCGTCGGATCGGAGTCGAGGTCGACCATGTTCCCGGCCTCTTTGGCCGCCGCGGTCCCGGTGTTCATCGCGACGCCCACGTCGGCCTGGGCGAGGGCGGGAGCGTCGTTCGTCCCGTCGCCGGTCATGGCGACCAGTCGCCCGTCGGCCTGTTCGTGCCGGATCAGGGCGAGCTTGTCTTCCGGCGTCGCCTCGGCGATGAAGTCGTCAACGCCCGCCTCGTCGGCGATCGCCCGCGCTGTGAGTGGGTTGTCGCCGGTCACCATCACGGTCCGGATGCCCATCGCCCGCAGCTGGGCGAAGCGGTCCCGCATGCCCTGCTTGACGACGTCGGACAGTTCGACGACGCCGAGGACGCGTGCCGGCCCGTCATGCTCCGTCGCGACGACCAACGGTGTCCCGCCGTTGCGGGCGATCTCGTCGACCGTCGTCCTGACGTCGGCGGCCACGGACCCGCCGGTCGACTCCACCCAGCCGGTGACCGCGTCGGCCGCGCCTTTGCGAAGGCGATGGCGCCCGGTCGCGTCGTCGAGATCCATCCCGCTCATCCGGGTGTTGGCGGTGAACGCGACCACTTCGAACCGCGGATCGCTGCCGCTGCGCGCCAACGCGAGTTCCGGTTCCGGCAGCGGCGCCACGCCGAATTCGCCGACGCACAGGTCGATGATGCTGCGTCCCTCCGGAGTATCGTCGCCGAGGCTGCACCGGTAAACCGCCGACGCGAGGTCGTCGCGGGTGACCCCGGGGGCCGCGTGCAGTGCGGTGGCCCGACGGTTGCCGTAGGTGATCGTGCCGGTCTTGTCCATCAGCAGGGTGTCGACGTCGCCGGCGGCCTCGACGGCCCGACCGCTCATCGCGAGCACGTTGCGCTGCACCAGCCGGTCCATCCCCGCGATGCCGATCGACGACAGGAGCGCGCCGATGGTGGTCGGGATCAGGCAGACGAGCAGCGCGATCAGCTTGACCGGGTCGGGCACGTCGCCGATGTAGTGCTGGAACGCGCCGGTGGATAGCACCACCATGAGGAAGATCAGGGTGAGCGCGGTGAGCAGGATGTTCAGCGCGATCTCGTTCGGCGTCTTCTTCCGCGACGATCCCTCCACCAGGGCGATCATGCGGTCGACGAACGTCTGGCCCGGCTCGGTCGTGATCCGCACGACGATCCGGTCCGACAGCACCACGGTGCCGCCCGTTACCGCGCTGCGGTCGCCGCCGGATTCGCGCACCACCGGGGCCGACTCGCCGGTGATCGCGGATTCGTCGACGGTGGCGATCCCCTCGACGATCTCGCCGTCGCCCGCGATGACTTCGCCCGCCTCGACGACGATCAGGTCGCCGACGGCCAATTGGGCGCCGGGCACCTCGGTAATCCGATCGTCATCGTCGAGGCGGCGCGCGATCGTGTCCCGCTTCACCTTTCGCAAGCTGTCCGCCTGGGCGCGGCCGCGGCCTTCGGCGACGGCCTCGGCCAGATTGGCGAACAGCACGGTGAACCACAGCCAGGCGACGACGGCCCACGCGAACATCGACGGGCGCCAGACGGCGAGAGCGGCGCAGATGACGGCGCCGACGTAGACGACGAACATCACCGGGTTGCGGGCCTGATCCTTCGGATTCAGCTTGGCCAGAGCTTGCGGGACCGCGTCGACCAGCTGGCGGGCGTCGAATGCGCCACGCCCGACGATCGCGTCGTGCTCGGGATGGGGACTCATAGCAGGGCCTCCGCGATCGGTCCCAGCGCCATCGCCGGGAGGAAGGTCAGGCCGGCGACCAGTACGACCGTGCCGACGAGCAGGACGCCGAACAGCACGCCGTGGGTGGGGAGCAGTCCGCTGTCGGGCACGGCGGCCGACAGCCGGGCGGCGTCGGGGGTCGCGTCGGGCGCGGCATCGGCGGACACCGCCGCCCTGGGAATCTGCTCGGCGAGGAGACCGGCGAGGGCGAGGACGAGCAGTATCGGGAGGAGCCGGCCGAAGAACATCGCGAGGCCCAGGGAGATCTGGAACCAGTCGGTGGTGACGGTGAACCCGCCGAAGGCGCTGCCGTTGTTGTTCGCCGCCGAGGCATATGCGTAAAGGACCTCGGTGAACCCGTGGGCGGCACCGGCGCTGCCGTGCGGCCCGGAGTTCAGCAGGAAGTCGGGCGTGGACCGGCCGACCAGTGTGATCGCGGCGCCGCTCAGAACGATCGCCGGCATCGTCAGGAGGTAGAGCGCGACCAGGGTCATTTCACGCCGGCCGACCTTCTTCCCCCCGAACTCCGGGGTGCGCCCGACCATGAGACCGCCGACGAACACGGTCGTGATCGCCAGGACGAGGATTCCGTACAGGCCCGAACCGACTCCGCCGGGGGCGATCTCGCCCAGCAGCATGTTCCACAGCAGCACCCCGCCCGACCCCGGGGCCAGACTGTCATGCGCGGCGTTCACCGCTCCCGTCGACGTGCCCGTCGTCGACACCCCGAACAGGATGCTGCCGGGCACGCCGAACCGCGTCTCGATGCCCTCCAGCCCGGACTGGCGCGTCTGCAGGTACCAGGCGAGTGCGAGCATCCCCGACCAGAGCGCGGCCATGACGGCGAGCAGGGTGAGACCTTGGCGCCGGTCGCCGACGAGAGTTCCGTAGGTGCGGGTGAGGCACACCGGGATCACCAGGATCGCGAGCACCTGGACCACATTGGTGAGCGGGGTCGGGTTGGCGAACGGGTGCGCCGAGTTCGCCGCCAGCGTTCCACCGCCGTTGGTCCCGAGCAGTTTGATCGCCTCTTGCGACGCGAACGGCCCGACCGGGCTGCGGGCGTGCCGGCCGTCGAGCAGCGTGTAGTCGACCCCGGTCCGCCACGACTGAACGGCGCCCGCGGCGAGGAAGACGACGGCGACGATCAACGCGATCGGCAGCAGGATGCGCACCGTGCCGCGGACCAGGTCGACCCAGAAGTTCCCCAGATCGCCGGTGCCTGCACGGCTGGCGATCCCGCGGACGAGCGCGATCGCCACGGCCATGCCGACCGCCGCGGACACGAAGTTCTGCACGGCGAGCCCGAGCATCTGCACGAGATTGCTCATGACGAGTTCCGGTGAATACGACTGCCAGTTGGTGTTCGTCACGAAGGAGATCGCCGTGTTGAACGCCATGGCCGGCGAGACGCCGGGCTTTCCATCCGCCCAGGGAAGAAGCCCCTGGAACCGCTGTAGGGCGTACACGACGAGGATCGAGACGGCCGAGAAGCTCAGCACGCTGATCGCATAGGCGCGCCAGCTCTGCCCGGCACCCGAGTCGACGCGCGCCGCTCGGTAGACGAGTCGTTCCACGGCGAGGTCGCGCGTGCCGCGGTACACCGACGCCATGTAGTCGCCGAGGGGGATGTACAAGGCGGCCAGGGCCACCACGATCACCGCGACCTGCAGCAGCCCGCTTGCCGTGTCGGACACGCTCAGAACCTCTCGGGGTCGACGAGAGCGAGCAGCAGGTAGCCGGCGACAGCGGCCGCGACGACGAGCAGCGCGACGATCACCACGCCGTCGCCACTCATCGCCGGGCCGATCGGTCGAGCGCGTGGACCGCCCACGCGCACAGCAGCACCGCGCCAACGACGATGCCCACCATCACCAGATCCGCCATCAGGCCTCCGCTCGTCTCCGCACGCACTCGGTGCGCTACGTCGACGATCGGCCCGGCGGTCAGGCGACGGCCAGCGCCTTAACGCGATTCATACGGACGGGCCCGCAGTCTTGACGCGGCCTAGACGACGAAGCTCAGACGACCTCGGCGTCGACGGCGGCCTCCACCGTCAGCGACTCGCCGTCACCGGCCACGTCGACCACGACCGTGTCGCCGTCGCGAATGTCACCGGCCAGCAGCGCTTTGGCGAGCCGGTCGCCGATGGCCTGCTGCACCAGGCGGCGCAGCGGACGGGCACCGTAGAGCGGGTCGAAGCCCCGCTCGGCCAGCCATTCCTTGGCCTTCGGCGTGACGTCGAGCGTCAGGCGCCGCGCTTCGAGCCGCTTGTTCAGGCTCCGCAGCGCGATGTCGACGATCGTCACCAGCTCCTCGGAGCTCAGCGCGTCGAAGATCAGCACCGCGTCGAGGCGGTTGATGAACTCCGGCTTGAACGCCGAACGGACCGCGGCCATCACCTGATCCTTGTCACCGCCTGCGCCGAGGTTCGACGTCAGGATGAGGATGGTGTTGCGGAAGTCGACCGTGCGGCCCTGGCCGTCGGTCAACCGGCCCTCGTCGAGGACCTGCAGCAGCACGTCGAAGACGTCCGGATGGGCCTTCTCCACCTCGTCGAAGAGGATGACGGAGTAGGGCCGCCGCCGAACGGCCTCGGTCAGCTGACCGCCGGACTCGTAGCCGACGTACCCGGGAGGCGCGCCGACAAGCCTTGCGACGCTGTGCTTCTCGCCGTACTCGCTCATGTCGATGCGGACCATCGCCCGCTCGTCGTCGAAGAGGAATTCGGCGAGTGCCTTGGCCAGCTCGGTCTTGCCGACACCCGTCGGACCGAGGAACAGGAAGGACCCAAGCGGACGGTTCGGGTCGGCGACGCCGGCGCGTGCGCGGCGCACCGCGTCGGAGACGGCCTGCACCGCTTCGGCCTGCCCGACGACCCGTTTGCCGAGTTCGTCCTCCATGCGCAGCAGCTTGGCGGTCTCGCCCTCCAGCATGCGTCCGGCCGGAACACCGGTCCACGCCGACACCACCTCGGCGACGTCGTTGGGACCGACCTCCTCCTGCAGCATCACGTCTTCTTCGGGGTCGGTGCCGGTCTTCTCCAGCGCCGCTTCGAGTTCCTTCTCCAGCGCCGGGATCTGGCCGTACCGCAGCTCGGCCGCACGTCCGAGGTCGCCGTCGCGCTCGGCGCGGTCGGCTTCGCCGCGCAGGTGCTCCAGTTGCTCCTTGGTGTCACGGACGGCGTCGATGGCCGACTTCTCGCTCTGCCAGCGCGCGGAGAGTTCGTTGAGCTTCTCCTTCTGGTCGGCCAGTTCGGCGCGCAGCTTGGCCAGCCGCTCCTTCGACGCGGCATCGGTCTCCTTCTGGAGTGCGACCTCCTCCACTTCGAGGCGCCGCACGGTCCGCTCGACCTCGTCGATCTCGACGGGGCGCGAGTCGATCTCCATGCGCAGGCGCGACGCGGCCTCGTCGACGAGGTCGATCGCCTTGTCCGGCAGGAACCGCGACGTGATGTAGCGGTCGCTCAGGGTCGCGGCGGCGACGAGCGCGGAGTCGGTGATGCGCACACCGTGGTGCACCTCGTAACGATCCTTGAGACCGCGCAGGATGCCGATGGTGTCCTCCACCGACGGCTCGCCGACGAACACCTGCTGGAAGCGGCGCTCCAGCGCGGCATCCTTCTCGATGTACTGGCGGTACTCCTCCAGGGTCGTCGCACCGACCAGACGCAGCTCGCCGCGGGCGAGCATCGGCTTGATCATGTTGCCGGCGTCCATCGCCGAATCGCCGGTCGCACCGGCGCCGACGATGGTGTGCAGCTCGTCGATGAACGTGATGATCTGTCCGGCGGAGCCCTTGATCTCGTCGAGAACAGCCTTGAGGCGTTCCTCGAACTCACCGCGGTACTTGGCGCCGGCGACCATCGCACCGAGGTCGAGGCTGACCAGCGTCTTGTCGCGCAGCGACTCGGGCACGTCGCCTTCGACGATGCGCTGGGCGAGCCCTTCGACGACGGCGGTCTTGCCGACGCCGGGCTCGCCGATCAGCACCGGGTTGTTCTTGGTGCGGCGGCTCAGCACCTGCACGACGCGCCGGATCTCCGAGTCGCGCCCGATCACCGGGTCGAGCTTGCCCTCCCGCGCGGCGGCGGTCAGGTCGGTGGAGTACTTCTCCAGCGCCTGATAGGTCGACTCGGGGTCGGGGCTGGTGACGCGCGCGGTGCCGCGCACGTTCACGAACGCGTCGCGCAGCGCGTCCGGCGTGGCGCCGTTGTTGACCAGCAGCTTGGCGGCGTCGGTGTCGCCTTCGGCGAGTCCCACGACAAGATGCTCGGTGGAGACGTACTCGTCGCCGAGTTCGGTGGCGAGCTTCTGTGCCGCCGAAATAGCCGCGACCGACTCGCGAGACAGCTGCGGCGGCGCGCTGGCGCTCGACACGGTCGGCGCGCGATCGACCAGATCCTGCGCCTGACGGCGAATCAGCGACGGGTCGGTGCCGACCGCCTTGAGCAGCGGCGACACGATTCCGTCGGTTTGATCAAGGAGGGCCACCAAGATATGAGCCGGCCGCACGTCGGGGTTTCCCGCTGCCGCCGCGTTCTGCACGGCGGCCTGCAACGCGGCCTGGGCCTTGGTGGTCGGGTTGAAGCTGTCCACTCGTCACTACCTCTCGTTTTGGCCTGCGGGTGTCACCGCAGGAAAGTTTAGTCTTTCGGACTCAATTTTGTCCGTCGACTAGTCCAACCGAGAGATAGTTGAGCCTATTCCGCTCAACCTCCGAGATTCTCGCTACCTGACGTGGATCACAGCAGTGCACCTCGGGGCGGGAATCGACCATGCCGCGTTGCTGTTCACCGCGTTCAGCACCACGCGAACCGGGCCGCGGCCGAGATGCGACGTGCGGATCGGGATCTGGTGCGTGCCGGTGTACGGCGGCGAGACGTGACGGGTGGAGAACCGCGTGCCGCGCTGGTGGGTGCGCAGGTTGTGGTAGTCCAGCCGCATCCGCGACGTGTAGCCGATGCCGACCCACAGGCTGCTGAACTCGGTGGTGAGGTAGGTCGTGCCCGCGTACTCCGACACGATCACCCGTGTGGGGTTGTACGGCAGGTCGACGATGTTCGGGCTGAGCGCGGTGCAACTCGTCAACGGGTACACGCGAGCGGCGTTCGCGGTACCGGCGCCGGCGACGGCGGCCCCCGCGGCAGTGGTGGCGACCGCCAGGGCGGTCGCGGCGACCTTGGTGCGTGTCTTGCTTCCAGTCATGCTGTCCTCCTGGCAAGGCGGCTGAGTTAGTGACGCCCCGGAGTCTACGAGCCTCCGACAGGCATTTGAACCCTTTCGAAGGCCCCTCACAGGAGGCTGGCAGGGCCCTCCTAGAAGCCGCTGCCTAGAACGGCAGCTCGGAGAAGCGGCCCCACATGACGATCAGCGCCAGCGCGAGTATGACGATGTTTACGCCGATCAGCGGCCATTCCTTGCGGCGGGCGTGAACCCCGATCGCGCCGAGCATCACGATCGCCAGACCTGTGGCGGCCCAGGGCACGAGGCCGGGCAGAATGTCGGTCAACGCCGGCACGATCAGGCCGATCGCGCCGAGGACTTCGACGAGCCCGATCCCCTTGATGACGTTCGGGTCGACGTCGTCGGCCCACCCCATCCCGGAGGCGACCAGCTTGTCCTTGGGCTGAGCCAGCTTCGCCGATCCGGCGAAGAGAAAGACCGCGGCGAGCACACTCGCGACGATCCAGAGGAAGACGTTCACAGCGCTCTCCTTCGTTCTGCGCGGTCCGGTCACCACCCGGCTGCCACCGGACCATGGTCCACATATCGTTATACGCCCTTTCGCTCCCCATTCTTGGGAACTTCCCAGGTGCGACGGGTTCCGCCCGACGGCCGTCGCCGGTTACCGTCGAACCATGCGACGCCTCCGTCCGTGTCTTCCGCGCCTCAGCGCGGCGGCGCTCGCTGTCGCGGCCACCGCGATGCTGCCGGCGGTCAACGCATCGGCGGCCGCCCGCCCCGAAGTGGGCCAGCCATGCACGGGTGCCGAGATCGGGCGCAAGGTCACCGACAAGCACGGACGCACCATCATCTGCAGCAATTACCGCTGGCAGATCTACACCGGTCAGCGCCCCAGCCACCCGTGGGCCGACCAGCAACGCCAGTTCTTCGGCATCGCCGCCTGAACAGCGCGGGAAATCAGGGCCGTCGCAGGAACTGCGTGGCCCACTCGTCGACGACCCGCCCGTCGTCGTCGATGACCGTGACCACCGGCCAGCGATCGAACGCCCCGCACGGATGCGAGATCCCGAAGTCGACCAGATCGCCGATGGCGAGATCCGAATCCGTCACACGGACGACCGCGTGGTGGTCATAGAGGGCCGTCACCGTGCCCGCACCGCGCTTGCCGCGCCGGCCCTTCGCGTCCCAGGCGCCGAGCACCGTCGGGAGGTCGGCATCGTGCGGCACATCCCGCTTGCCCAGCCCGACGACGACCAGCCCGGGTTCGGGGGCGGAAATCACTTCTCCCCGAACGGTGACCGCGGGTTCCAGCCCGGCGATCGGCGACACGCGGTCGTACATCCCGTGGTCGTGTACCGCGTAGCAGCCCGATCGCACGACGACCACCGCCCCGGGCACCGCACGCACCGGGCCCGCCGCGGCGACGACCCGATCCGGGAAGGCCGAACCCCCCGCGGTGAACACCGGGTTGGCCGTCCCGAAGAAGGACACGAGCTCGACGAACACCGCGGCGGCGAACCGGCAATGTTCATCGACGAGTCGCAACGTCTCCGCGTCTCGGACCGCCGGCACCACCCCCTCGTACGCCGACACGCCGATCAGCCGGAGGCCGCGCGCCGAACGCACGCGCAACGCCAACTCGATGGCCGCCGGCTCGGCCCGAACGCCGCTGCGTCCTCCCGCGGTTCCGACGTCGATCAGCACGTCGACCACCACGCCGGACGTGCGCGCCGCCTCGTCGAGTCCGGCAATGCCCGCTACCGAATCGACCAGCACCGTGAGGTCGGCTTCACCGGCCAAGCCGCAGATCTGCTGCAACCCAACGGGATTCACGACCTCATTGGCGATCAGGATCCGCCGGCACCCCCAAGATGCCGCGATCGCCGCCTGTGCGGGCGTCGCGACGGTCACGCCGTCGGCACCGGCCGCGAGTTGACGCTCGACCACCGGCCGGCACATCGTCGTCTTGATGTGGGGCCACAGCAGCACCCCCGAATCGGCGCACCACCGGGCCATCACATCCAGGTTCGACTCGAGTCGCGGCAGGTGCAGCCGCAGCTGCGGATAGGTCGTCACCGGGTCAGTGTCTCACCTCACTTTCACCGCGGTAATCTATGCGTCACTTCATATATATGGAATGATGCATGTGTACGCGCGGCGCTGCGACCATGCCGCATCTCACGACCAACAAGGGAGTTGCCGATGAGCACCCACACCGAACACGCCAACCACGACCACGTCCACGGCGAAGGCTGCGGCCACGTCGCCGTCCCCCACGGCGACCACGTCGACTACGCCCACGACGGACACCTCCACCGCGCGCACGACGGCCACTACGACGAGTGTGAGAGCGCCGAGCACGCCGAGCACGCCAACCACGACCACGTCCACGGCGAGGGCTGCGGCCACGTCGCCGTCCCCCACGGCGACCACGTCGACTACATCCACGACGGGCATCGTCACGCCGCACACGCGGGCCACTACGACGAACACTGACCGACCCGACACCCGGGCGGTGCGCGCGCAGCACGATGCTGCGTACGCACCGCCCTTTTTCGAAGTGTCAACACCGGTCAACGCATGCCATATAGCCGACGATTGTGCTCTGAGCACAAGATCTACCGAGAAGTTTATTTTCACAGGCCGTAGCTTGGTGCATTGTGCCGCCATAGTGTTTTCCATCACACCCCCTACAGGAAGTGATGCAGCGCATGTCGGACATCGGCTACTTCGCCTGGAACCTCACCGATCGCGGTGAAGCACCCTGCGTTCGGGACGACAGCACCGAGCTGAGCTACGCGCAGTTCGCCCAACGCGCCGACGCCGCCGCGGCGCAGTTCGCCCGGCTCGGCGTCACCCGCGGCACGGTCGTCGCGATCTGGCTCCCCAACCGCGTCGAACTTCTCATCGCGATGATGGCCGCGTGGCGCCTCGGCGCGACGGCCACCCCGGTCAACCCCCAGTTCCTCGTCCCGGAGGCGAAGCGCCAGATCGACGACTGCGACGCCGTCCTCGTCGTCGCGGAGAGGGACGAACCGGAGATCGGCCGTCCGACCCTGCTCGTCGACGACCTGGCCACCGACCTCGAGCCGGCCTGGCGTCCGCCCGCCCAGCCCGGTCCCGACGACGTGGCTCTCCTCATCTACACCTCGGGCTCGACCGGCGTTCCGAAGGGCGTCGAACTCGCCCACGCGAATCTCCAGTACATGGGGACCGCCATCGGCCACAACAGCGATCTCTCGGCGAACGACCACGCGTTGCTCATCCTGCCGCTCTTCCACGTCAACGCGATCGCGGTGAGCTTCCTCTCCCCGATCCTCGCCGGTGGACAGCTATCGATCACCGGCCAGTTCTCGGTTTCGGGCTTCTTCGACGACGTCGCCCGTCTCCGGCCGACCTACTTCTCGGCGGTTCCCACGATCTACGCGATGCTGGTGTCGAAGATGCCGGCCGACGCCGACCTCTCGTCGCTGCGCTTCGCGATCTGCGGGGCGGCACCGATCTCCCGTGAGCTGCTGGCCCATGCCGAGTCGACGCTGGGGATCCCCATCATGGAGGGCTATGGCCTCACCGAGGGCACCTGCGCGTCGGCGTGTAACCCGCTGCACGGGGTGCGCAAGCCCGGCACCGTCGGGCCGGCGCTGCCCGGCCAGACGATCGCCATCGCCGACGGCGACGGCAACCACCTGCCGCCCGGCGAAGCCGGCGAGGTCATCATCTCCGGCCCCAGCGTCATGCGCGGCTATCTCAATCTGCCCGACGCGACCGCGAAAACCATCCGCGACGGATGGCTCTACACCGGCGACGTCGGAAAGCTCGACGACGACGGCTACCTGACCCTGGTCGACCGGGTGAAAGACATG
Source organism: Gordonia araii NBRC 100433 (assembly GCF_000241265.1). Lineage (GTDB taxonomy): Bacteria > Actinomycetota > Actinomycetes > Mycobacteriales > Mycobacteriaceae > Gordonia > Gordonia araii. The sequence goes on along the minus strand of NZ_BAEE01000046.1, from coordinate 16,946 downwards.
ATCATCCGGGGCGGCGAGAACATCTACCCGAAAGAGATCGAGAACGCGCTCGCCGAACACCCGGCCGTCCTCGAGGCCGCCGTCGTCGGGCGCCCCGACGACATCTACGGCGAGGTCCCGGTGGCCTACGTCGTGGCCTACCCCGACGCCGAAGTCTCCGGCGAAGAACTACTCGACCACCTGTCGAGCCGACTGACCCGGGTCAAGCTGCCCGTGTCGGTCACCGTTGTCGAAGCCCTGCCCCGCAACCCCGTGGGCAAGATCGACAAACCATCGCTGCGAGTGCAGGCCCGCGCACCACTCTGACCGTCTCGCATCCCCACCCCCATCCACCCGTCGCGGGCGCCTGCTCGCGCGGTCAGTCCCCCATTCCCGGATAAGGAGTCACCGCCATGGGATTCAAAGAGGGCGTATTGCCCGAAGTCGACCCGGCCACCTTCATGGATCGGCCGTATCTCGACCGCATCAAGACGACGTCGCGATTCTGGGCCGAGAACGGCTTCGGCACCCCCAAGATGCTGCCACTCATCTACATCGTCAAAGTGCTCGTTCTCCACATCGGTATCGGCGTCACGATCGCAACCCTGACCAGCGGGTTCGGCGTCTTCGACATCGGCTCCTGGTGGAACCAGCCGATCGTGTACCAGAAACTCATCATGTGGACGGTGCTCCTGGAAGCACTGGGCCTGGCCGGGTCGTGGGGTCCGCTCGCCGGCCACTTCGCCCCCATGACGAGCGGATTCAAGTGCTGGTTGCGACCGGAGACGATCCGGCTCCCACCATGGCCGGACCATGTTCCGTTCACCGAGGGCGACCGCCGCACCGTGTTCGACGTCCTCGTCTACGCCGGCGTGCTCGTGACCACGGCGCTGACGCTGTTCTGGCCGAAGGTCGAACTGGAGAACTTCAACACCGTCGTCGGCCACGGCCCCGACAACCCCGTCGCGCTCGTCAACCCGGTGCTGTTCTGGCCGCTGCTGGTCCTGCTCGTCGTCTACGGTCTGCGCGACAAGGTCGGATTCGTCGCCACCCGGCCCGAGCAGTACATGCCCGCGATGGTCTTCTTCGCGATCGCGCCCCAGCTGGGTCTGGTCGACCTGATCATCGCCCTGAAGCTGCTCATCGTCATCGTGTGGCTCGGTGCCGGCATCTCCAAGATCGGCAAGCACTTCGGCAAGGTCATCCCGCCGATGATCTCCAACGCCCCGTGGATGCCGAGCAAGGCGCTCAAGCGCGCCCACTACCGGAGCTTCCCGGAGGATCTGCAGCCGTCGGGTCTCGCCCACTTCATGGCGCACGGCCTGGGCACGTTCGTCGAGATCGTCATCCCCCTCGTACTGCTGTTCACCACGAGCCCGACGATCGCATTGATCGGCGTCCTCGTGATGGTCGCCTTCCACCTGTTCATCCTGTCGACGTTCCCGCTGGCCGTGCCGCTGGAGTGGAACGCGCTGTTCGCCTACGGCACGGTCTTCCTGTTCCTGGGATTCGGCAACAACGAGGGATTCTCGGTCTTCGACGCCCAGCACGTGCCGGCGATCATCCTCATCGTCGCGGGTCTGCTGTTCTTCCCGATCCTCGGCAACCTGCGCCCCGACCTCGTGTCCTTCCTGCCGTCGATGCGCCAATACGCCGGCAACTGGGCCTCGGCCCAGTGGGCGATCAAACCGGAGGCGGAGAAGAAGCTCGAGCAGCACGTGGTGCGTCCGTCGCCGAACATCATCACCCAACTGCAGAAGGCCGGGTATCCGGAAGACGTCGCCGAGGTCGTGCTGTCGCTGACCACCGGCTGGCGCTCGATGCACAGTCAGGGTCCGGGCCTCATGTCGGTCCTGTTGAACGAGATCGGCGAGAACGAGCGGGACTACCGGTTCCGCGAGGCGGAGTTCGCCTGCAACTCCATCATCGCGTTCAACTTCGGTGACGGTCACTTCCACAACGAGGATCTGATCCGCGCGCTGCAGCGTCGGTGCAACTTCGAGCCCGGAGAGTTCCTGGTGGCCTGGGTAGAATCCCAGCCAATCCACAAGAACTACCAGGAGTACAAGTTGATCGACGCGGCACTCGGAGTCATCGAGCGCGGCACGTGGCAGGTGAAGGATTCGGCCGACTCGCAGCCGTGGCTGCCCGACGGCTTGGTTCCGCGCAATGTCACCTGGCGCCGCGACGCCACCGTGGAGGCGACTCGGTGACAACCGCGACAGTGGTCGGCGGCGGGCCCAACGGGCTCGCCGCCGCCCTGCACCTGGCCCGGCAGGGTGTGTCGGTCACCGTCCTGGAGGCCAAGTCGACCGTCGGCGGGGGTGCCCGATCCGGCGAGGCGGGCTACCCGGGGTTGATCAACGACTACTGCTCGGCGGTCCACCCGCTCGGCGTCGGCTCGCCGTTCTGGAAGACCGTCGACCTCGAGCGCTACGGCCTCACCTGGCGCTGGCCCGAGGTCGACTGCGCCCATCCGCTCGACGACGGCCGGGCGGGCGTGCTGTACCAGTCGGTGGACCAGACCGCCGACGGCATGGGGTCCGACGGCAAACGGTGGAAACGCCTGGTCGGCGACCTCGCCGCCCATTTCGACGATCTGGGCGAGGACCTGTTGGGGCCCGTGATCGGAATCCCGAGCCATCCGTTCCGGCTGGCCGCATTCGGGCCGCGCGCCGTCCTGCCGGCCTCGGTGCTGGCGCGCTACCTGCGCACCGACACCGCCCGGGCGCTGTACGGCGGCGCTGCGGCTCACGCGTTCACCCGGTTCGACCGGCCGCTGACCGCTTCACTGGGACTGATGGTCCTGGCCGGCGGGCACCGCTACGGTTGGGCCGTCGCCGAGGGCGGTTCCGGGGCCATCACGACGGCGCTGGTCGACGCCCTGGGCGACTACGACGTCACCATCGCGACCGACACGTTCGTGCGCGCGCACACCGACATCCCCGACTCCGACCTGGTCATGCTCGACCTGAACCCCGGACAGGTGCTGTCGCTCTACGGCGATCTGCTGCCCGGCCGGGTCGCACGCGCCTACCGGCGCTTCCGCGTCGGATCGTCAGCGTTCAAGGTCGACTTCGCCATCGAGGGCGACGTGCCGTGGACTAATCCCGATTGCCGTCGTGCCGGCACGGTCCACCTCGGCGGCACGTTCGAGGAGATCGCGGCCACCGAGCGCGCACGGATCGGCGGCACGCTCGTCGACCGCCCGTTCGTCCTCGTCGGACAGCAGTACCTGGCCGACCGCAGCCGGTCCAGCGGCAACCTCAATCCGCTCTGGTCCTACGCCCACGTCCCACCGGGCTTCGACGGTGACGCGACCGAGCTGGTCATCGGGCAGATCGAGCGCTTCGCACCCGGTTTCCGGGACGTGATCGTCCACGCGCAGTCGGCGAACGCGTCGGCACTGCACGAGTACAACGCCAACTACGTGGCCGGCGACATCATCGGCGGTGCGAACAACGGACTGCAGATGGTGTTGCGGCCGCGCCTCGCCGTCGACCCGTACGCCACCGGGATACCCGGGGTGTACCTGTGTTCGCAGTCCACGCCGCCGGGCGCGGGCATCCACGGAATGTGCGGCTACAACGCCGCTCAGCGGGGACTCAAGCACCTCGGCATACCCGGACAACTGGATCGATAAGTGCCGATCAGCCCCCGACAGCCGCCACCGGCCTCCCCCGAGGTCGTGGCGGTCGTCGCGCGGATGGGCACGCAACTGCAGGCGCAGAAGACCGAGATCGTCGATGCCATGTCGGCAACCATGGCACGCGAGATCGCCGATCTGCTGGCCACCGATCCGGTGCTGCGCGACATGCTGTGGGAGAGCGTCGAATCGAATGTCACGACGATCCTCTACGGACTCTCCGCGAGCGTGCCGATCAGCCACCTGCAGCCCCCGTCGGCCGCGGTGGAGTACGCGCGCCGGCTGGCCCAGCGCGGGATACCGCCGAACTCACTGGTCCGCGCCTATCACATGGGCCAGAACGACATGATCAACCTGTTCTACTCGATCGTCGAGGAGATCGAGCTGTCCCACGAACTGACCATCGAGGTGCTGCGGTACGCCAGCGCCCTGGTGTACGAGTACATCGACTGGATCTCCCAGTACGTCTTCGACGTCTACGAGCGTGAGCGCAATCTCTGGCTGGGCACCGCGGGCAACATCCGGTCGGCGCTGATCCACAGTGTGCTGCGCGACCCCCGCGGGGGCGCCGACGCCTTCGAGACCCAGACGGGGTACCGGCTCGACCAGCACCACCTCGGCGCCGTCGTCTGGACCGACGCCGAGAAGGCGAGCACCCCGGCGGCGCTGGACTCCGTCGCGACTGGCCTCGCCCGCGCGGTGGGGCCGACCGGCCCGCCCCTCTCCACCGCCGTCGACCAGGAGACGTTGTGGGCGTGGATCCCCCTCGGTCAGCATCCGCCTCGCCTGGACACCGCGTCCTTGCGCGAATCACTGTCCCTGCCGGCCGATCTGCGAATCAGCCTGGGTCTCCCGGCCGAAGGCGCGCACGGTTTCCAGCGCAGCCACGAGCAGGCGATCGCCGCGTACGAGGTCGCCACGATGCAGCATTCGCCGACCTCGGCCATCGTCGGATTCGGCGACCGGGGCATCGCACTCACCTCGCTGCTGGCGGGCAACCTCGACTCGACCCGGGCGTGGGTGGGCGAAGTGCTGGGCAGACTGGCCGACGACACGGAGAACGCCGCGGTGCTCCGGCAGACGCTGCGCACCTTCTTCGCGACGGGCGAGAGCCACCTGCGCACCGCCGAACAGCTCAACCTGCACCGCAACACGGTGAAGTACCGCGTCGACAAGGCACTCGCCGGTCCGCGGATCCACGACCGCCTCGACATCGCGCTCGCGTTGCAGGTCTGCGAGTTCCTCGGCCCGACGGTCCTGCGGCACTAGCGGGTCACGGCAGGCGCCCCGCCTGTTTCAGCGCCGTGCGCAGCGCGAATTCCATCTGGGCGTTCACGCTGCGCAAGTCGTCGGCGGCCCACTTGGCGATCGCGGCGTGGACCGCCGGGTCGACGCGCAGCAGCACCTTCTTCGGCTCGCGCCTCTCGGGCCCCCGCCGATCGGCCGGGTTGGGAGTGGATGCCGAGCCGGCCATCAGGAGTAGAGCGAGCCCACGTTGACGACCGGTTGCGTCGCACGGTCGGCGCACAGCACGGTCAAGAGGTTGGAGACCATGGTGGCGCGACGCTCTCCGTCGAGTTCGACGATGCCCTGCTCCGAGAGCCCGTCCAGCGCAAGGCCGACCATGCCCACCGCGCCTTCGACGATGCGTTGCCGCGCCGCGACGACCTGCGCCGCCTGCTGCCGGACCAGCATCGCCTGGGCGATCTCGGGGGCGTAGGCGAGGTGGGTGATCCGGGCCTCGATGACTTCGACGCCCGCCGTTTCCGTGCGTTCCGTCAGCTCTTCGGTGAGTTCCTCCGAGACCAGCGCACCGTCGCGCAGCGAGGTTCGATCGGCATCGTGCGCGTCGTAAGGGTGGGTGGTCGCGAGGTGGCGGACGGCGGCTTCGGATTGCGTCTCGACGTACTCCTCGTAGTCGTCGACGGCGAACGCCGCCTGGTAGCTGTCAACCACCCGGTAGACGACGACGGCGGCGATCTCCACGGGATTGCCGTCGGCGTCGTTGACCTTGAGGCGCTGCGTCTCGAAGTTGCGGACGCGCAAGGTGATCGCGCGACGCACCGAAAGCGGAACCACGAAATGGAAGCCGGGTTCGCTCACCGAACCGACGTAGCGACCGAAGAACTGGACGACCCGTGCTTCGTTCGGGTCGACGACGGTAAGCCCGGTCAGGGCGAGAATCGCCGCTATCAGCGCCAACGCGGCAAGACCGGCCAACAAGAGCCAGACAAGACTCCGCGAGTCGCTGTAGGCGACCAGCGCGGCGAGCGCCGCCGCCCCGAACGCGAGCACCGCGACGACGATCACGGCCAGGGCCGCGAACCCGTTGATGCGAAACGCCTTTCTCAGCATCGGACCTCCCACTATCGAATTGATATCGTGATAGTAGCACTGCGACTTGACATCGGGTTGAGGTCGACGCAGGTTGATTTGCGGTCAGCGGATTTCCCGGACGGCCGGGTCGGTCGGAATCTGATCACGATCGGCGTAAGATTCGACGGCCGGTGTCGGCGTGGACCCTTGGTGGTTATGCGCCGCGGCAGTGGGCGTTGCAAGGAGAGGAGGCGCAATCGTGGCCGACGAGACCCGCCTCGCGTTGGCGCGTCTGCGCGAACTCATCAATGCCGATCCGGATCGCTTCACCCGCTCCTACTTCGGCCGGCTGTTCGCCCTCGACCCGACGGTGCGCGAGATGTTCCCCGCCTCGCTGACCCATGTGCGCGGCGCGTTCCACCGCGTCGTCGACCTGGTTTTGGAAGCCGTCCCGGCCCAGTCGGGGCACGAAGAGCTGATCGAACTCCTCGCCCAGCTTGGCCGCGACCACCGCAAGTACGGTTTGGGGCCCTATCACTACGAGCTGGCTCACCGGGCTCTGGTCACCGAGTTCGCGGCGGTGCTGGGGCCGGCGTGGACCCGCGACGTCGCCGCCGCCGTCGACCAGACGGCCCGATTGGTCACGGGCGTGATGAGCGGCGCGGCCGAGCAGGCCGTCGGGCCGGCGGTCACCTCCGCGAGGATCGTGGAGAAGTTCCAGATCAGCCGCGAACTCGCCGTCGTGCGACTCATCGCCGAGACCCCGGTGCCGTTTCTGGCGGGCCAATTCGTCGAGGTCCGGATCCCGCAGTGGCCGCGCGAGTGGCGGATGCTCTCCCCCGCCGGGCCGCCCAACGAGGCCGGCCAGGTCGAGTTCCACGTCCGCGCCATCCCCGGCGGGACCGTCAGCCGGTCGATCGTCGGCGAATCGCAGGTGGGCGACGTGTGGTCGATCGCCCAGCACCACGGCACGCTGCACGTCGAACCCACCACACCGACCACGATGATCGCCGGTGGAACCGGCCTGGCGCCGATGCGGTCGATCCTGTTGTCGTTGTGCGCCAACGTCAGCAACCCGCCGGTGGATCTCTACTACGGCGCGCGCCATCCCGGGGAGCTGTACGAACTCCCGTCGCTGCAGCGGATGATGCCGATGAACCCGTGGCTGAAGGTCACCGCGGTGACCGAGACGCAGGACGATCCCTGGTGGCTGAACTCCTTCGCCACCCCCGCCGAACTCGGCTTCCCCCACCTCATCGGGACACTCGCCGACGCCGTGTCCCATGATGCGGCGCAGACGCCGGGCTACTGGGAGGACCGCGACGTCCTCATCGCGGGCTCACCGACGATGATCGAACTCACCAGGCGGCGGCTCATCATCGACGGGGCGCCCGCGAGCCGCATCCACCACGACGTGGTGTGAGAACGCGGTCGGCGCCCTGCCGGCGTCAGAAGCCCTCGTCCTCTTCGCTTCCCGGCGCCTCGGTCACCGTCTCCGTTTCCGTCTCCGTGATCGTCGACGGCGGGCGCGTGGTGGTCTTGGTGACGGTCCGCGTCGGCGGCGTCACGGTCGTGGTCCGGACGGTGGTGTCCGACCGGGTCTCGGTCCTGGTCACCGTCGCGGTGCGCGTCTCGGTGCTCACCGAGACGGTGGTGACGCCGACGACGCGCTGCGCCGTCCCGGTGGAGAAGAGAACGGCGGCGATCGCCCCGGCCAGAATGAGGAAACCGGCCGCGGCGGTACCGCCGATCAGCCACCATCGCCGACGGTTCGCGCGGTCGGCGGTCGCGACGACGGTCGGCGAATCGTGGGCCGCCGGATTGACGACCGCGGTGGTGTACTCGTCCGACCCGCCGTACGGCGCCGACGGTGAGGCGGCGAAGGCCGCGGGCGCGCCGACCGGTGCGACCGCTCCGCCCCGGGCCAGGCTGGCGGCGGCGCCGGCGATGGCGTACCGTGGCTGCGCGGCGACGACGACGGGTCGCCCCAGGGCGCCTTCGAAGGCCGCGTGGACCCCGGGCACGTCGGCCCCGGTTCCGGTGAAGACGACGTGGGTGATCGTCTCGCTGCCCGGCATCGACGAGATCGCGCCGGCCACGTTCGCGGCGCCGCTCGGATCGATCACCGCCGTCGGCTGATTGAAATCCGGGTGCCACTCGGTGCGACCGGTGATCACGCCGGAATGGGGGTCGACGGCGATAATCGGTATCCCGGCGGTGGGCGCCGTGTAGTCGTCGAGGTTGACCAGGGCGACCTGGCCGCCCGCGGTCCGCAGCGCCGGGTCGGTGCGGGCCAGCTCGACCATGGCCGAGTCCAGGGCGTCGACGGTAAGGCTGGAGTACCAGGCGGGACGGGAAGGAAAGGGCTCGAAGGCACGCCGCAGCTCGTCGACGAGCGCGGGATCCGCGGCGACCAGCCCGATCTGCGTCACCTCGAAGGGCGCCGAACCGACCAGGTCGTTCACGGTTGCGGTGACGGTGGCCACCGTCTCGTCGGCGACGTCGACGGTGTTGGTGGCGACGACAGCATCGTTGTCGTCGCGGACCACCGAGGCTATCTGGCGGTCGACGACGGCGATACCCATGACGTGCCCCATGACCCACCCTCTCGGTTGCTCAGCCTACGAGGCTATCAGGAGGTGCGACGGCCACGGCGGGGCTGCCACACCACCAGGGCGGTGGTGCGCGGGGCCGGAACGACCTCTCCCCCGCGGCGGCCCACCGCGTCGAGGCGGGCGCGCAGATCGTCGACCTCGCGGGTCAGCTCGATGATCCGCTTGATGCCGGCGAGATTGACCCCTTCTTCTTGGGAGAGGCGCTGAATCTCGCGCAGCAGTTCGACGTCGCTGCGGCTGTAGCGACGCCCGCCGCCACTGGTGCGAGCGGGCGTCACCAACCCCAGCCGGTCATAGGTGCGCAGCGTCTGCGCGTGCATTCCGGCCAGCTCGGCGGCCACCGAGATGACGTAGGTCGCACGATCGTCGGCCTGCCCCATCTCGTTCGGCCGGCCGGCCTGGCTCGCTGACGCCATGACTCATCGCCCCCAACCGGACCGCGGGTCGTAGCCGGTGGCCTTCTCGGCCTCCGCGTACGCCTTGAGCGCCTCGGTCGCCTTCTCGTCGAGCGAGGTCGGCACCGACACCTTGACCGTGACGAGCAGATCGCCGGAACCGCCGGCCCGCTTGGGAACTCCGCGGCCGCGCACCCGCAGCGTGCGCCCGTCGGCGGTGTTCGGCGGAATCTTGACCCCGACCGAACCGTCGAGGGTCGGCACCGACACCGTCGCTCCGAGGACCAGCTCGGAGAAGCTCACCGGCAGTTCGACTTTCAGGTCGTTCCCGCTGCGGGTGAACAGCTTGTCGCCGGTGACGTGAACCGTGACGTACAGATCGCCCGACGGCGCTCCGCGCATCCCCGCCTCGCCTTGGCCGGCCAGCCGGATCCGCTGCCCGTCCTCGACGCCGACGGGGATCCGCACGTTGATGTTGCGCGGACGGACCTGAACGCCGTTCCCGGAACAGTCCGGACACGGCGACTCGATGATCGAGCCCGTCCCCTGACAGTCGCGGCACGGCTCGCTGAACCCGAACGCGCCCTGGTTGCGGCTGACGAACCCCGACCCGTTGCAGCGGGCGCAGACCCGCGGCGCGGTGCCGGGCTTCGCGCCGCTGCCGTGGCACGTGGTGCACGGCGACGGGCTGGTGACCCGCATGCTGACCGTCGTGCCCTGTGCCGCGTCGCGGAACGAGAGCGTCGTCTCGGCCTCGAGGTCCTGGCCGCGACGCGGGCGCGTCCCGGTGGTGCCGCGCGTGGAGGTGCGCCCTGCTCCGCCGCCGCCCCCGCCGAACATTCCGCCGAGGATGTCGCCGAGACCGCCGTCACCGCCGCCGCTCCCGAAGAGATCGTCGAGGTTGAAGTCGCCGCCGGTCGTCGTATAGGTGGTTCCGCCACCCGAGCCGCTGAAGCCGCCGGGAAACCCGTTGCCGCCGCGGAAACGGCCGCCGGCGAACATCGCCCGCGTCTCGTCGTATTCCTTCTTCTTCTCCGGGTCGGAGAGAACGCTGTTCGCCTCCGAGACGCGCTTGAAGCGCTCCTCGGCAGCGGTGTCGCCCGGGTTCTTATCCGGGTGAAGCTCGTTGGCCAGCTTGCGATACGCCTTGCGTATGTCGTTGGCCGACGCGTCGGAGGCGACGCCGAGCTCCTTGTAGAAATCCTTCTCCAGCCATTCACGCTGAGGGGCCATGTGACGTCACCTCCTTTGTCGTTTCGTTCATCTGCGTGCTGATCTCGCTCCGGCTCACTCCCCGGCGGGAGCGGAATCGGGCGTCCCGGCCGCCTCGCCGTCGGTCACGGTGACCATGGCGTGGCGGATGACACGGTCGCCCACGCGGTAGCCGACGCGGTAGACCGCGCCGATCACCGGGTTGTCGCCGGAACCGTCGTTCTGGACGGCCTCGTGGAGCTCGGGGTCGAACGGGTCGCCCGGCTCACCGAAGGCCGCCAGCCCCTGCGCGGTGAGGGTCGCGATCAGTTTGTCGGCGACCGCGCGCAGCGGGCCCGACTCCAGATCGCCGTGCTCACGCGCACGGTCGAGATCGTCGAGGATCGGCAGCAACTGCTCGATGACGAGCTGCTTGCCCAGCGACACCCGGGCGGCCATCTCCTCGTCGGAGCGCCGTTTGTAATTGGTGAACTGGGCGCGTTCGCGCTGCAGCGCGGCGGTGAGTTCGGCGACCTCGCCGGTCGGAGCGCTCGGCTGCGAGTCGGCCTGGGCCGCCTCGGGCGCTTCGTCCCGACCCGCGCCGGCGGGGGCCTGCGCCCCCGCCGCCGCCGCGGTCTCAGTCACGTCCGGTCCGGGCTCACCCTGGCCGTTGGTGGCGTCGAATGGCTCGGTCACTTGTTCTCACCCTCGCCCTCGTCCACGACCTCCGCGTCGACGACATCGTCGTCGGAAGCGGTCGCCGACTCGCCGGCCGAACCGGCCGACTCGGCGGCGCCGGCCGCGTAGATCGCCTGGCCGAGCTCCTGCGAGACCGAGGAGAGGTTCTCGATCGCCGTCTTGATGGTCGCGGTGTCGTTGCCCTCGAGAGCCTTCTTGGCCTCGTCGATCGCACCTTCCACCTTCGACTTGACGTCGGCCGGGACCTTGTCGTCGTTCTCGGCGAGGAACTTCTGGGTCTGGTTGACCAGCGACTCCGCCTGGTTGCGAGTCTCGGCCTCCTCGCGGCGCTTGCGGTCTTCCTCGGCGTGCGCCTCGGCGTCCTTGACCATCCGGTCAATCTCCTCCTTGGAGAGGCCCGAACCGTCCTGGATGCGGATGCTGTTCTCCTTGCCGGTGCCCTTGTCCTTCGCGGTGACGTGCACGATGCCGTTGGCGTCGATGTCGAAGGTCACCTCGATCTGCGGGACACCCTGCGGCGCAGGGGCGATACCGCCCAGCTCGAAGCTGCCGAGCAGCTTGTTGTGCGACGCGATCTCGCGCTCACCCTGGTAGACCTGGATCTGCACCGAAGGCTGGTTGTCCTCGGCGGTCGTGTAGGTCTCGCTCCGCTTGGTCGGGATCGTGGTGTTGCGCTCGATCAGCTTGTGCATCACGCCGCCCTTGGTCTCGATACCCAGGCTCAGCGGGGTCACGTCGAGCAGCAGCACGTCCTTGACCTCGCCGCGCAGCACACCGGCCTGCAGGGCAGCACCGACCGCGACGACCTCGTCGGGGTTGACGCCCTTGTTGGGCTCCTGGCCGCCGGTCAGCTCCTTGACGAGTTCGGTGACCGCGGGCATGCGCGTCGATCCGCCGACGAGCACCACGTGGTCGATGTCCTTGACCGAGATGCCGGCGTCCTTGATGACCGCCTGGAACGGTGCGCGGGTGCGCTCCAGCAGATCGTTGGTGATCTTCTGGAACTCGCTGCGCGAGAGCTGCTCGTCGAGGAACAGCGGGTTCTTCTCGGCGTCGACGGTGATGTAGGGCAGGTTGATCGACGTGCTCTGCGATGCGGAGAGTTCGATCTTCGCCTTCTCGGCCGCCTCGCGGAGGCGCTGCATGGCCATCTTGTCCTTGGTCAGGTCGATGCCGTGCTGGGCCTTGAATTTGTCGACGAGCCAGTCGACGACGCGCTGATCCCAGTCGTCACCGCCGAGGTGGTTGTCGCCGGAGGTCGCCCGGACCTCGACGACACCGTCGCCGATCTCCAGCAGCGAGACGTCGAAGGTACCGCCGCCGAGGTCGAAGACCAGGATGGTCTGCTCCTTCTCACCCTTGTCCAGGCCGTAGGCCAGGGCGGCCGCGGTCGGCTCGTTGACGATGCGCAGCACGTTCAGGCCGGCGATCTGGCCGGCTTCCTTGGTGGCCTGGCGCTGGGCGTCGTTGAAGTAGGCCGGCACGGTGATGACCGCGTCGGAGACGTCCTCGCCGAGGTAGGCCTCGGCGTCGCGCTTGAGCTTCATCAGCGTGCGGGCGCTGATCTCCTGCGGGGTGTACTTCTTGTCGTCGATCTCCACCGACCAGTCGTTCTCGCCCATGTGGCGCTTGACCGAGCGGATGGTGCGGTCGACGTTGGTGACCGCCTGGTTCTTCGCCGGCTGGCCGACGAGGACTTCGCCGTTGCGCGCGAACGCGACGACCGACGGCGTGGTGCGCGAACCTTCGGCGTTCGCGATGACGACGGGCTCGCCGCCCTCCAGTACAGACACCACCGAGTTCGTGGTTCCGAGGTCGATTCCGACAGCACGGGACATATGAGTGTTCCTCCTGTTGATATGGCGGCGATCCGTGGATCGACCCGCCAGGGTCTAAGTCTTGGTTCTCGCGAAACCTCAGCGCTTCCGACTCAAGTTCTAGTCGCCGATCGGTCGTCGGTCAACTCTTGTTGAGTCTTTCACACTCAAGTTTCTCGATGGGTCCAACCCGGCCGAGGTGCGGTTCATTCCCGGTTCGGCAAAAAAGTTGAGCCCACCCGACGCAGAGTTCCGGGTCAGAGCTGGCGCTCGACGAAGTCCGGCTTCGTCCGCTCCGCACCGGCCTTGCGCGCGATCGCCGCGTTCTTGCCGCGAAGCAGTCGCACCTGCAGCGTCTGCTCGACCGGGAAGGACAGGCGCGATCCGCTGTACCAGGTGTTCTCGAACAACGCCTTCGACGCCGCGACCGCGTCGGGCGAGCGCTCCTTGACGGCGTCGACCAGCTCCGTCGCGGCGGCCAGCGGGTCGTCGTCGACGGAACTCACCAGTCCCCAGCCCAGCGCCTGCTCGGCGTCGAACATCTCACCGGTCATGGTCAACCGCTTGGCGACGTCGATACCGGTCAGCTGGGCGATGCTGGCCGAGAGCGACATATCCGGGATGAGGCCCCACTTCGCTTCGAGGATCGAGTAGTCCGCGTCGCGCGCGCTGAACCGGAAGTCCGCGCCGAGCGCGATCTGCAGACCGCCGCCGTAGCAGTGGCCGTGCACGACGGCGATCACCGGGACCGGAACGCTGCGCCACGCCCAGCCGGCGGCCTGGAAGTTGTTCGCGGCCGTCGAACGCTTGGGGACGAGGTTGCGCATGATCCGGCCGCGCTGCTTTCCCGCCGACGCGAAGTCGAGACCGGAACAGAACGACGGGCCCTCGCCGGAGAGGATCACCGCCCGCAGCGAACGGTCCTTCGCCGCGCGGTCGGCCGCGCTCGCCAGGTCGTCGATCATGTCGAGGGTCAGCGCGTTGTGCTTATCGGGACGGTTCAGCCGCACATGGGCGACCTCGTCGCGGACGTCGTAGTCGATGTTGCTCATCGCGCAACGGTAGCCCGTCGATTCCCGCGGCGGCGCGTAGGAGCGACCGCTGCCGGGTAGGTTGGCGACCATGACCGACGCCGAGCCACTGCTGTTCAACCCGCACACCTACGACCCCCAGCATTTCGACGAACCCACCCGCCGGCTGCTGCGCGCGACCATCGACTGGTTCGAGGGCCAGGGCAAAGGCAAGATCGTCGCCGAGGAGCTGTCGGCTGCCTGGCCGGGCGACTTCGTCGACTTCGTGAAACGGGAGAAGCTGTTCGCGACCTTCCTGACACCGGCGGAATACGGCGGCGGCGACCCTGCCAAGCGGTGGGACGGCGCCCGCAACCACGCGCTGTCGGAGATCCTCGGCTTCTACGGCATGGCCTACTGGTACACCGAACAGGTCACCATCCTCGGCCTCGGACCGATCTGGCAGAGCGACAACGAGAAAGCCAAACTACGGGCGGCCGCCGATCTCGACGAGGGTCAGCTGATGGCCTTCGGTCTCTCCGAGCGCGAGCACGGCGCCGACGTGTACCAGACCGACATGGTGCTCACGCCGGCGAGCGAAGCCGACCAGGCCAACGGCATCCGCTACCGCGCGAACGGCGAGAAGTACTACATCGGCAACGGCAACGTCGCCAGCATGGTGTCGGTGTTCGGCCGCTTCGGCGAGCAGGCCGACGACGCTGCGGACGCCGGCGACCGGTACACCTTCTTCGTCGCCGACAGTCGTCGCCCCGAGTACGAACTCATCGACAACGTCGTGCACATGCAGTCTTACGTCTCGACCTTCCGCCTCAACGACTACCCGGTCCGCGACGAAGACGTCCTGCACCGGGGTGTCGAAGCGTTCGCCGCGGCGCTGAACACCGTCAACGTCGGCAAGTTCAATCTGTGCAGCGGCTCGATCGGCATGTCCGAGCACGCGTTCTACGAAGCCATCACCCACGCCGACAACCGCATTCTCTACGGCAACAGGGTGACGGACTTCTCGCATGTTCGCGCCAACTTCGTCGAGGCCTACGCCCGCATCGTCGCGATGAAACTCTTCAGCCAGCGCAGCGTCGACTACTTCCGCAGCGCCAGCCTCGACGACCGCCGCTACCTGCTGTTCAATCCGCTGACCAAGGCCAAGGTCACGATGGAGGGCGAGACGGTCCTGCGGTTGCTGCACGACGTCATCGCCGCCAAGGGCTACGAGAAGGACACGATGTTCCGGCACTTCGCCAACATCATCGGCGCCTACCCGCGCCTGGAGGGCACGGTGCACGTCAACGTCGGCCTGGTCCTCAAGTTCATGCCCAACTACATCTTCAACCCGAAGGAGTACCCGGAGATCGGGACCCGGCTCGACGCCGCCGACGACGAGTTCTTCTTCAACCAGGGACCGACCCGCGGCGCCGGCCGCGTGCAGTTCGCCGACTGGAAACCGGTCTACGAGAAGCACTCTCACATCGCGAACGTCGCGACCTTCTACGGGCAGGCGGGCAAGTTCGCCGAATTCCTGGCCACCGCGGCCCCCGACGCCGCGCAGCAGAAGGACCTCGATTTCCTGCTCACCGTCGGCCAGCTGTTCTCCCTCGTCGTCTACGGCCAGCTGATCCTGGAGCAGGCCGAACTCACCGCACTCGACGACGACACCGTCGCGCAGGTCTTCGACACGCTCATCCGCGACTTCTCGTCGTACGCCGTCGACCTGCTCGGCAAGCCGTCGGCAACAGCGGCGCAACAGGATTGGGCACGCGGCGCCATCGCGGCACCGACCCCCGACGCCGACAGGTTCGACCGGGTGTGGCAACGCGTCCAGGCTTACAACGGCGCGTACGAGATGAATCCTTAAGCGCGGCACCGCCGATCAGCGCGGCTCGCGGTACAACCGTCGCAGTGGAATGCCGATGACGATCGCGAGCACGACGAGATAGCAGACGATCACGGCGATCGCCGGTGCGGCTCCGACGTCGAGCGCGACGAATGCGTTGATGGCCGCGAACAACAGCACGGTAAGTGCCGCGATGTTCAGCAGCATAGAGCGCGTCAGCGCGTCGAAGGCGCGACGATGCTCGGGGCTCAGCCAGTACTCGCGGTGCGGGGTGTTGATCAACGACTCGGGCATGCGCGGCGCGAACGCCGCGAAGCCGACGATGAGCAGGGAGGTCGCGAGGGCGGTCACCAGCATCACGGTCAAGAATTCGGTGCGAGAACCCCACCGGTCGACGGTGCCGTCGGCGCCCCAATGCATCGGCACGCGGTCGGGAGCGGTGAACGCCACCCACAGCCAGGTGATCGCGAAGACCACCGCTGCGGGGATCAAGGGCCGACTCGCGTGCAACACGCGTCCAACCTATCGGTAGGAACGCCCCTGTACAGTGCCGCGACGTCGATACCCTCGATGTATGAGCGATGACTCCGATGTCGACGGCGACTACGCAGGCGACCAGTTGCAGCCCGAGGACACGCTGGCCGACGAGGAGTTGGACGACGTCCTCGACCGGGGCTACTCGCCGCCGGACTACCCGCCCCACGATTACGAGAAGGGCGACTACGAGCACGAGTCCCTCGACGAACGGTTGTCCGAAGAGGAGCCGGACGTCGGCGCCGACCCGGACGCCGAGGAGCGCGACGCCGACTTCCCCTCGTCGGACGAGGTCGGCGACAGACGATCCGGCCGCCTCATCGCGCCTGACGAGGGCACCATGCCCGACGTCGATTCGCAGATGATCGCCACCGACGCCGGGGTGGACGGTGCCGGCGCGTCCGCCGAGGAAGCCGCGATTCACATCGTCGACGAGGAGGGTTAGGCGCCAGGCGCCCCCACCGCCGACCGTGCCCACATTCCCGCCGACCGTGCCCACATTCCCGCCGACCGTGCCCACATTCCCGCCGACCGTGCCCACATTCCCGCCGACCGTGCCCACATTCCCGCCGACCGTGCCCACATTCCCGCCGACCGTGCCCACATTCCCGCCGACCGTGCCCAGTTTCCCGCCGAGTGGGCACCCCACCCACGCCGAGTGGGCAGGCAGGACGGCTAGGGGCGCAAGACGATCCCGGCGAGGGTTCTGTTCGCGATTCGTCTCGCCTCGTCGACGTTCCGCGCCGGTGCGGTCAGGGTCAGGAGGCCTTTCGGGCCGACCACCATCACGAGATAGAGTCCGGTCGGCGACGAAACCGAGCGGGGAACGGTCGCCCACACGGCCCACCCCAAGCCCGTGGCGCGCAGTCCGACCGTCACCTGCCGGGACCCT